>NZ_LMCI01000031.1:0-6319 GCF_001623145.1 Pseudovibrio sp. W64
TGTGCGGCAGAATAGTAAATACGGCGGCGATACGTCATGTCGAACACTCCATCTCTATTTAAAGATTAGAGTGTTGCATCCACCTGTTGAGACCACCACCAATAGCTGCCGTTCACATGGCTTAAAGCCCGTCCAAACTTTGGCCAGTGTTCAACTACAGGTCACTTTCATACCTTCAATCTTGAACATCAACTACTGGATGTTCTTTCTGAGTGTCTTTTGGTGCCACTCGGCACCTATCCAGGGATCGTTTGAGGTTAGGGGTAGAGTAGTACGCTAAGGATACCCTTCAGGGCTATTTTATCACTCTGAAGATGGTTTTCGAGCATAGTCATGGCTTCAGATCGAGCACTGGGGCAAATTCCAAAGGCCTGCTCAATGAGGCGGGCTTCACCCAGAACATCCTTCGAGAAGTTGAAGGCACCAGCCTGACCTTTGCGCAGTGTCCTGTGCTCTGCACAGGAAGGGCTTTGTCAACAGGGCCTAGAGTTTTCAGTCTCCTTGATCAATCTGTAAGGCGATGAACCTAAAGCGGAAACACCGACCTATAGCGAAAACATATAGGCGATAAAACAATCTTGGGTTGTACTACCTTCCAACAAAAATACACTCCCGCGGACCAAAGCCTCGAGTACGGCACCTGTTATCGTAACCGATGATAGCAACGTGTCACGGCCCATAGCCAATTAACGACATTATTTCGATGGCGGCGTTTTAACATTAGGGAGAGAGCCTATGCAAAAAGACCATCGCATTCGCTTAGAATTCACCAATAACAGCTCATCCGTTTTCACTTTTGAGCAAGCTCACTTAGAATATGGTCAACTCGCAGATGACAGCGAGTGGCCAAAAGAAATAGCTGCCGATGGTGGTCGCGCAACCGTCGAATGCGATGAGGCAGAAATGTCTATCGCAGGATGCGCAGGCTGGGTAAAATATAAATCTTCCTCGCCTGAAAACCCTATCAGTATCTATTTCTCGTTCGCCAATCCGATTGGGAACGTGAACAAAATTGATGCCGGCACAAGCGATCAGATATACGAAACCATGACTTCTCAGTTCCTGCCCGTGCAGAGAGTTTTTCCAACCGAAGGTTCCGAGGAGCACTATTGGACGGTGGATGCATCCAGTACAGATGGAAAAACCAACGACGCTAGATTTGTGATTGAAAGCGGTGATACGACGGAAATTATTCCGGAGAACCCGCAGATGGTAAATGCCGCAGCAACTTTTGACAGTGTCAATGCAAACTCTGGTGGGACTGGTTACTATTTTACCATCCACCCTTCGATCTACTCACATTTTAAAGGAGTTGGTGCTTTTGGCTCAAAGTTAATCTTCACGCACACAAACGTGATGACTGACGACCAGCAAGGCATATACATGATTGGAAATAAAATTCCAAAAAAATATGGAGGCAGTGACATAATTCAAGCAACTTATAACACCGAACATGATCCCGCTTGGGGTCATCCAGGAGGTGTTCAAGTCTGCGGTAGCTATATGGCACTTACACTCGAGAAAAGTGACAAACATAACACCTGCTCGGAAGTACAAATATACGATGTGCGCCCCACGGCAAAAAACAAACCGATGAAATTTCTGACCACGATCCCGAGGGACGATAGCGGGGTAAATGGCGCAGGGATGACGAAAGAAAAGTCAGTAGGTGAAGAAGAAGGGAAATACATTGTCATTGCAGGGGATAGCCCGGGGCTAAGTGTCTATCGATCCAAAACAGCTGAAATTAGTACACAACCCGACCAGTTTGATCTCATTCAGTTGATTTCAAAGAAAGATCTCCCTGACACATTTAGTCCGGAGGGTGGTTTCGCCCTCGCGACACAGGAAGATGGACAGCTTTTTATTTTCACAATGCACGGCACCGATAGAAGTTTTGGTTTATATCGGCTCCAGATTGAAGGAGATCATAGCGCAACTGTAACGCAAGTTCGTGCTCCAATACTATTGGAAACTGGCCCCTCCTCATCAGCCGACACGGAAGCAAGATACGACGATATGTCAGGTGCTATCAGCTTAGCTGGTCTCAAAGCGAACTATATGCCAGGTGTGGATATGATGTCACCGTCTGACCTGGGCGCCAATTTTCGATGGGGGAAAGGTCTTCAGATAACGTCACCTACCAGTATTGAGATTTTTGCAACCTCTAGGAGTGCGCTAGCTGGAACGTTTTCAATCGCGACTTGGAAGGCGTATACAGCTATTGACGCTGTCTGGTGGCCTAGCATTTATTACACTACAGGCTCCTCGGTGGCGATCGCTACAGATTACAACTCAGGCTGCCTGGAAATGAACCGTGGCTCTGGTGGAAATAGCAACAAACTTTACTACCGCGTAGGAAGGGCGCATTTCTCCGGCAATCGTATCGACTTTGGAAACGGCATATATCTTACAAGCAGCTCCGACTTTGCCGTATCTATGGACAATAAAGACCACTGTATCTGTGTGCATAGGGAAAGTGGGAGTGGCAATAAACTATATTATGCCGTTGGACTTGCGGATATAGGTGCCAGGACGGTCAATTGGGGCAATAATAACAATTACACCACCGGGACCAAGGTCGCAGTCGCCATGGATAATCATGGTAACTGCGTTGAGCTACACACCGGTAACGGCGACGACAAAAACAATCTCTACTACATGGTTGGGATCGTTAACTCCACTGCAAAGACAATACATTGGGGAGATAGCGACAAGTATGACACGGGCGCTGACATTGCCATCGCAATGGATGATCATGGTAATTGTGTAGAGACACATAGAGGCAACCCGGCTTCTGGTAACGACGATAAACTTTACTACCGCGTTGGCAGAATAGACTTCAGCAAGAAGACCATAATTTGGGGTGATAGTATCCAATACGATTCAGGCTCAGATCACTCAGTAGCGATGGACAATAGTGGTAATTGTGTGGAGGTTCATCGAGGTCGCGGTAGCAGCGTTGACCTATACTACCGTACTGGAAAAATACAATTTGAGAAAAAAAAGATAGACTGGAGTGAAAGTAAGAAATACGACCATGGCTCTAATCTTGCTGTAACCATGGATAATAATGGCCACCTTATAGAAGTGCACAGGCATTCGGAAGGTGGCGATGACAGCAATAAGCTATACTACAAAATTGGTTTGCCGGATCTGGACCCCGCTGACTAAGCTCTTCCCTTGCAAAGCACAGCGTACTTCAAACTCCCCGTAGTGACGGGGAGTTTTGTGTATACGTGACGATTTGTATGATCAGGAATGGTCATAGAGAGGCTGGAGCCCAGTGAGCGTGGCGGAGGTGCTGTCCAGTATAAGAGAACTGGCTCTTCATCAATGGTATTTTGTCTGTCTTGGGGATAGGTTACCCTTGGCGGGATATGCATGAAGGCTACCGTAAACGCCTTAGGTTGGGGCTACTTCAATCCCCGATGGAAATGCTCCAATGTCTCCAAATGGCCCGATATCAAAGCGATATCACTCATCAAGAAGCTTTGCCGAAAACTATACTGCACATATTTCGGTCCTCTGAGCAACGCTTGGCAAGCAAACAAGTAGTTTGTTGTTCTTACCAAGCTGAACCTCAATACTGTCTTCTACCTGCTGTAAGATTAGCTCGATGTGGTGGTTGAGGGTGGTTTGGAGGGGTTGTCATGACCATATCAAATCTTCCTATGATCAGATCAGTAAAACCAGCCTGGAATCGTGGCAGGATTGTCGGGCAAAAGCGCCCTTTGCTACCAAAACATGTTTGGGTCATTCGTGTTCGCCTTGAGCTTGCAGGCAAAGTACGTGAGCTAGCTTTGTTCAATACAGCAATCGATAACAAACTCAGAGGGTGTGAGCTTGTACGTCTTAAGATTGTCGATGTTTTTACTGCAGGGCGAGTGAAAGAGCGCACTTCAATAATTCAGAATAAGACCGGTAAGCCTGTTCAGTTTGAACTTATGGAAGGAACCAGATCAGCCTTGTCAAAATGGATAGACAGTCCAGAAATGATCGGGTCTGAGTATCTATGGCTTGGTCGGTTTCATGACAGGCCGCACATTTCGACGCAACAGTATGGTCGAATGCTGAAAGAGTGGGTTTTATTAATCAGGCTCGAACCAAGTTCTTACGGCACACACTCAATGCGCAGATCTACAAGAAGACAGGTAATCTTCGAGCGGTGCAGCTTCTTCTTGGCCACACAAAGATGGACAGTACTGTCAGATACTTAGGTATAGACCTTGAAGATGCACTTTCGTTGTCAGAGAAAATCGACATTTAGCAATCAAGGAGCTGGTAGGGAGCAGCTCCGTACTCTTCAGTTGTCAGCATGACCAATTGTAGATATTCGTGGCTATCGCTGACTGCGGCCACAACTGAAACTCTGCAACTAACAGTATGGTGTGTTGACAACAAGGGCGATGTTCAGGATAGGTGATGAAGTGTACGCCCTCAACGCATTTTAAGGAACCTTGGCCATGACAGGATTGCTGGATCACGGGAGCCTCAAGTTCCTTGACCTGCTTAGTCCAAAGGTCGAGGCCGCTTTTGCAGCTGTCGAGCATCGCCATACCTATCAGGACGGCCGCACGATCTTCTCGACCGGTGATGATGGTGATCGCCTGCTCATTGTGCGTTCAGGGGCAGTTAGAATGGGACGTTTCAGCCCTAGTGGCCGAGAAACAATTCTTGCTGTGCTTGGTGAGGGCCACTTCATTGGCATCATAGGCGTGCTGACCGGTCGCAAGCGAACGCAAAATGCTGTTGCAGTTGGTAAAACGACAATTGGTTATGTTCACAAAGTTGATTTTCTGACGCTAATGGACGCTCATCCCGAAATCGCCCGCGCAGCTTTGCCAGCGACGTTGAGCCGTTTGAATGTGGCGCTGAACATGCTTGACGATCTGCGTTTGCTACCTTTGCCTGCGTATACAGCGGTGTTTTTGCAGAACATGCTCGAAGCTTCAGAAGTGCCAGGGATGCTCAACTGGAACCAGTCTGAGTTGGCTATCGCTGTGGGCACCTCGCGTGTCTCTATGGGTAAAGCGCTCAAACAGCTGGAAAAAAGTGGCCTGATCGTGCTGAAATATGGCGCAATTGCCGTTCCGGACGAGCAAGCCCTGTCAGATTGGATTGATGCCACCAGAGCCGAGCATTTATCTCTCTGAGGTCTGACCGCCCATCCGGTGTGCACAAATCTGAGTAAACAGCCAGATTGCTAAGTTCTTAGCATTCTTTGCGCGGCTGGCTACGTACAATCCCTCTGTATTTTCATCCCATTGATATTCAGTTGTCAGCATTTTGACCGCTGCCACTGGTATCGGCGTGCCGTCTGGCGAATGACTGGGAAGAGGGATCTGTAACGGCTTTGCTTAGGGGACATTTAACTGACGAGCGCTCCTGAGCAGGTCACCGATAAATTCCGCGTCATTTCACGTCAAAACGATCAGGTTTTGAAGTGAGATGGGTACATCAAAGATTTTGAACCAAGAGTTCCGATAACCATATGACTACGCCCCCTTCAAGAACATATTTCGAGCACTTTCTGGACCATCTGCGGCACGGTGGGCGCATAACCAAAGTGGCCGGTGTTACAGCAAGTCGAGCGCCCTATGTTGCAGCTACGTTAATTGCATCAGGGCCTTTGATGTTGTCCGGAGCAACGGACGCCCTTGGGCAGACATGGGAAGGTAACCACTCGACCGACTGGTTTACTGAGGATAACTGGTCTAGTGATATTATCCCGAATAGTACACATTATGTTACCGTTGATACCACAGCACCCAATCCGACCATTGTAACGGATAAAACCACCAACGGAACGGCAAAGGCAAATAATCTGAGTGTGGGCTACAACGGCGAAGGAACTCTGACGGTATCCGATGGCGGCGTGGTGAATAGTAAGTACGGCTATATTGGACATAACAGAGGATCAACTGGCGCCGTTGAGGTGACCGGCATCGGGTCAACCTGGGACAACTCGGTGGATCTATATGTCGGCAGCGATGGCGATGGTACTCTGACGGTGTCCGATGGCGGCATGGTGAATAGTGACTACGGCCACATCGGTTATAGCAACGGTTCAACCGGCAGTGTTGAAGTGACCGGTACCGGATCAACCTGGGTCAATTCGGGCATACTAGCTGTCGGAGGATCTGGCAAGGGCACTCTGACGGTATCTGATGGCGGTACGGTGAATAGTAACTACGGCTATATCGGCTATAAAAGAGGTTCAACTGGCGCCGTTGAGGTGACCGGCACCGGGTCAACTTGGGGCAATTCGGGCAATCTGAGTGTCGGCCGCGATGGGGGGGGCTCTCTGACGGTGTCT
>NZ_LMCI01000031.1:6329-10862 GCF_001623145.1 Pseudovibrio sp. W64
TTATCGGCCGTTACAAAGACTCAACCGGCATTGTTGAGGTGACCGGCACCGCGTCAACCTGGGACAATTCAGAGAATCTATATGTTGGCGGCGAAGGCGATGGTACTTTGACGATTTCCAACGATGCAACAGTGAGTGTGTCCGGGGTGACCCGGCTGGGTTCTAATTCAACGGGTTCTGGCGTTTTGAACATCGGGGCGGGAAGCGGTGATGCGGCTGCTACGGCCGGTACGCTTGATACCTCAACGATTGAGTTCGGAGACGGCACTGGGGTAATCAACTTCAACCATACGGAGAGTGACTACACCTTTTCCGCGGATATCAGCGGGAATGGCAGTGTCAATCAGCTTTCCGGTACTACGATCCTGACCGGCACCAACACCTACACCGGCGAAACGATAGTGTCTGGCGGTACGCTGGAGTTGCGCGGCGGGAGTGTTTTGACCGATACTGCAGCGCTGAGGGTCGGCTATGCCGGCACCGGCGCATTAACCATTGCAGAGGGCAGTGAGGTCAACAGTGGATATCTAAATATTGGCCGTGTGTCGGGCAGCGTGACTGTGACGGGTTCAGGATCTTCGTTAAATGTTGCTACTAACTCTATAATTGGCTTGTATGGGACCGGAACGCTGACCATTTCCGATGGTGGCAGGGCTACCAGTGGTCGGGCCAGCGTCATAGGTGGACCTAATGCCACAGGTGCCGTGACTGTGACGGATGACGGATCCATCTGGGAGGCAGGCTCTCTTTGGGTCGGCCAGTATGGTGCCGGCTCCCTAAAAATAGAGAATGGCGGCAAGGTCACTTCTGGTCTCGCCAACATTGGCTTTGACAGTACCAGCTTCAGTGGGACCAGTTCGGGTATTGTTACAGTGACGGGCGAAGGCTCCGTTTGGGAGAGTCGCGATCGTATTATCATCGGAGATAGTGCGCCCGGGACGCTGACGATCGCGGATGGCGCCACCGTGGATGTAGATGGTGAAGTCAAGCTGGCCTACGATGCCGTTTCACAAGGCACACTCAATATCGGCGCTGCGGCAGGTGAGACGGCTGTGAAGGCAGGCACCCTTGATACAGAGGCAGTGATATTTGGCGAGGGTACCGGGGTGATCAACTTTAACCACACGGATACCGCTTACGTGTTCGCTCCAAAAATCATAGGAGACGGCGGGGTTAACCAGCTATCGGGCACCACGACCCTGACTGGTGCCAACACCTATACCGGTGGCACTACCGTTTCAGGAGGCAAGCTGGTTGTTGATGGCACCATTGGCGATGTTACAGTCAATGGCGGTAGCCTTGGTGGTTCGGGGACTGTAGGGGCTGTTGCTTTCCATTCAGGTGCCGTAATCGCTCCGGGAAACTCCATCGGGACTCTGAATGCGACTTCTCTTGTTTTCAATAGTGGTTCAACCTTTGAGGTTGAGTTGAACGATCGGGGCAACGCGGCAGGCATCAACAACGATCTGCTGGCCGCCAGCGGTACCGTGATGATCAATGGCGGAACGGTGTATGTTAAGCCAGAAAACGGAACCGACGATGGTTCAACTTACGTTGCAAATACGGTCTATACGATTATGAGCGCTGTAGGCGGCGTCTCCGGAACGTTTGATTCATCCACCCCAACAGATGACTTCGCGTTCCTTGATTTTGCTCTGTCATATGATGCCAACAATGTTTATCTCGGTTCCCAAATGGCATCCAGCACGTTCTGCATTTCCGGGATGAGTGCTAATCAGTGCGCTACAGGTGAAGGTGCGTTCTCACTTGGCAGCGGAGACTTGTTCAATTCAGTCTTGAACCTGTCCAACTCAGATGCACCAGGAGCACTCGATCAGCTTTCAGGCGAAGCCGACGCCTCAATAAAAACAGCGCTGATTGAAGATAGCCGCTTTGCCCGCGAGGCTGCCCTCAGTCGTGTGCGCGTTGCAATGGATTCCGTTGCTGCGGATGGACAAAAGCAAGTGGAAAAGCGCGTTGGCGAGAGCCTCGCGTTCTGGGGGCAAGGTTTTGGGTCCTGGGGACGTTGGAATGGAAACAGCAATGCCGCAGGGCTTGATCGGTCAATCGGCGGTTTCCTTCTGGGTGGAGATACCCAGATTGGAGAAAGCTCCCGCTTTGGCTTTTTCGGTGGCTACGACAACAGCAGTTTCGAAGTGAATGGCAGAACGTCCTCTGCGACGGCAGACACGCTGCATCTTGGTGCTTATGGTGGCACAGAATTTGGGCCTTTGGGGGTGCGCGCAGGTGGTAGCTATGCATGGCATGATATCGACACAACCCGTTCGGTTGCCTTCTCTGGCTTTACTGAGAACCTGTCAGGATCCTACACAGCGCGAACTGCGCAGATCTTTGGTGAAGCGGGGTATCGTTTTGATTATGCTGCGACCAGTCTGGAGCCTTTTGCCAATATATCCTACATCCAGTTGTCCAGCGATGGGTACTCTGAAACCAGTGGATTTGCTGCGCTAAAGGCTGGTCGCCAGACAATGGACAGCACCTTCGCCAGTATTGGGCTGCGTGCAGAGACGCGGGCAAACCTTGGTCAACTCACCGCGAAGCTATCAGCTCAAGCTGCCTGGCAGCATGCGTTTGGCGATGTAACACCTGTTGTCAATCATGCCTTTGCCGGAGGCGATGACTTCTCCGTTGTCGGTATCCCGATTGCCAAAGATGCTCTTTTTCTGAATCTGGGAGCATCGGTGGATCTGGGACGTAACACGACCTTGGGTCTGGCCTACGATGGCCGCTTTGGTTCCGGCTTCACCGATCAGGGGCTCAAAGCAAACATTGCTCTGAAATTCTGATGGCTCTCCTGCCTGCGTAAGGCCACCTACCCAACATAAACCTGCCCGCCACCTGAAAACTTAAGTGGCGGGCAAATGCTCTCCACCTGTCGAAAATCCATATGCACCAATCCCGCTAATTTATCCTCGCCCAGAACACGGCCTTCTGCCATCTAGGCTGCCTCAACTATTGATTGATCTGTGTGAATGTCCGGTAATGGCGGCGATACGTCATGTCGAACACTCCATCTTTATTCAAAGATTAAAGTGTTGCATCCACCTGTTGAGACCACCGCCCATAGAGACAAGGTGAGTGGGAGCAATCTTAAATTGATGTCTTGCTGCAGCTAGTGCTGTCTTAAGGTAGCGTGAGTGTCCGCAAATGGTCATGAGTAATTGCAGATCGCCCATAAGGGCTATTGTAAAAGCCTACAGGCGAGCGCGATTCAACTCATAATGGGAACGTCCGATGGTCGAATTTTAGCTCATTCTGAATTGCAGGGCTCATAACTTCTTTACTTCATGAAGCTGTTAGGCCTTTTCAGTAAAAACAGGCATTGACTTTAGCTATCCTAAAGAGCGGCAAATGCTCGTTAGGCTGGATATGATCCAATCTCTTCTTCTTCAAGATTTCACGGGTCCTTCCCAGGCCTTTGCTTGCCTGCGGGTAGTTCGGGACCACGGCGCAAGCGGCTATGTGGTTTTCGCAAGGGCTTGATGTTTATGTTCATGTTGTTGTTCTCACATTTTGGCCCCGCTAATCCTATGGGCTTGTGGAGGAATTCAGTTTCCTTGCATTGACACCTTGTCCCAATCATCGCATGGTCACCTTGAGGCGTCGAAACCTCTACGAAGCGGTTACCGCATCCGTTTATTGGCGGTTTTTTTGTGTCTGGAGTTAGCTCTCCAAACGCAAACTCTCGCTTATGGGCGGGAGGGCGGTGAATAAAATACCCTTTGCGGGGGAATAAACCCGCCTGTCTTCGTCAGGTTTCGAACCTCCCGCTCGCCAGTGGGTTGTCGAAAGCTCTCTGTCGAGTGGTTTGTTCACCAAGCCAACGAAGAGGGTTTTTAGATGACTGATACTGGAAAAGAGAAATGTGCCCATACGTCCCTTCGCAATGAAGTGGACCAGCTTCACCTCACAGCCAACCACCTCAAAAATCTAGTTTATTCCATGAGTGTGGTTCTGAGCGAACGCATGGAGCACACACAGAAATATGAAGCGTTGCTGACGCTATTTGATACTGTGCGCAATCACTTTGAAGATGTGCAGGGAAGTAGCGAGAAAATATCAGAGCTGTTTGAACCTTGCGCACTGGAAGTCTCCAAAGACTAAAAATACGGAATGAAGAGGGGTTTTGCCTCTCACGGGATATTCTGGCTTGGGAAGCGTGATGCTTCTCAGGCCCTTTTTGTTGATCGCTTGAAGCGGGCATGCCCTTTATCAAGAAGCATTAAAGTTGCGCCCTGACGGGCGTTGACGACCTTCCGACAACTCTCAAGAGTTAAAACCTCAATGAAAGCCTGTGTACTGACGACCAGTGACGACATTAACAGATTTTCCAGAATTAATTTGAAAGGGTCTTTGCAGGAACCAAGAGAGGCAAATTCGCGATTTCAAACGCTCTCATTTGCTTACATAGTGCTGACACGAGGCCTAAATGCAAAAAGCTCCCGGAAGGGAACTTTGCTAAACCTCTTTATATACCATGAGGTTAAATGGTGAGCCCGCACGGGTTCGAAC
>NZ_LMCI01000031.1:10903-216217 GCF_001623145.1 Pseudovibrio sp. W64
TGACCGCTAGGTCGCTGCCTGTGAGGGGTCTTCTAAGGATTGCAGGGGCTTAGCGCAAGCGCTTTTTTTTTATTTTCCACACAGTGCATTGAATTTGAATCAAGTGTGCATCTTGCGCCTCTCACAATCATGAGGAGAAGGTGGCTACACTTAAGTGCCTTCAGCAAAGAATGCGCCTCACGCGTACGAGCGCTCAAAGTTAAGAGTGGGAGTTATCATCAGACTTTCCCTCATAGGGCAAATTGTCTCGCTTTCTCCGTAAAGCTACAACCTAAAGCTCATTAGACTACGTATTTCCACGCCAATTCATGAGTTTTAAGTGTCCACCACCGATGCTGACTATTCAATTAAATGCGTACAAAAGCAATAAGTTACGACAATAAAAAATCCCGCAACCCAGAGCGCCAACGCGCAAAATCAATCAAAAGTTGTGAAATATCTAAATACTGTGGAGATGCGTGTTTTGATCGATTAGCGGAGTTTGCTTTTTGATCTGCCGCAAAGAACTCACCTCCGAATAAGCGCACCTACTTAATGTATATTTTTCATGCGAGATAAGGTTTCTCGGAAATGCGAGCTCTCAGGTTGCGCACTGTCTTCCTTCTAATACTTACGTTCTTTCTCAGTGCGTCGAACTACGCGATAGCTGCGTCGGACTCTTCAAACCGTGTTCTCGACTTTGCCAAAAAAGTTGAGGTCACAAAGTTCTTTCCTAAGGCCGACAGGTATGGCGCGCTGCACGAGGACATCGCAGTGTTGCCAGCAATGGCCGGAGATGACGTTTTAGGTTGGATCTTCCTAACCACCGATCTCGTTTCCACAACAGGATATTCTGGCAAGCCTATTGATACGTTGGTTGGTATCAATCCTGAAGGGATGCTCACGAGCGTTCAGCTGGTAAAGCACGCAGAACCAATCGTTCTGATTGGTATCCCTGATAGCGAGATCAAAAAGATCACCGAGAATTATGCTGGTCTCGATATCAAGAAAGAAGCAGAGCAGGGCGGGTCTGCTCACGAGCTGGATATCATCTCCGGCGCGACCGTCACCATTATGGTGATTGATGACTCCGTCGTGAGAGCAAGCCTGAAAGTGGCGCGCACCCTCGGACTTGGTGGCCTGAAAGGTGCTGCTGCTGACACTGGTCCAAAATTTGTCATAGATCTAGACAAAGCAGAAGTCTCTGACTGGATGACAATGACTGGTGATGGTTCTATCCGTCGTCTGACGCTGGATGTGGGCCAAGTCAACGCCGCATTTGTAGAGCAGGGCAATCCTAAAGCCATCAAACGTCCAGAGAAGGGACCAGAAACCGACTCTTACGTCGATATGTTTATGGCGCTTGCTGACGTCCCAACTGTAGGTCGTACGATCCTGGGAGACGCAGAGTATGCCAATCTGAAAAATCGCCTTAAAGAAGGTGAACACGCAATCGTGGTCCTTGGTCGTGGTCGTTATTCTTTCAAAGGCACAGGCTACGTACGTGGTGGCATCTTTGATCGTATTCAGCTGATCCAGGATGACATTTCAGTCCGCTTCAGAGACCGTCAACACAAACGTCTCGGCGTTGTGGCTGCAGATGCTGCGCCAACGTTTAAAGAACTGGACATGTTCACCATTCCTGCAGACTCCGGTTTCGATCCAAGTAAACCATTCCGACTGCAGCTTCTCGTACACCGTACAATTGGTGCGATTGAGAAAACCTTCCTGACATTTGATCTGGGCTATCAGTTGCCGCAGCAATACTTGAAGAAGGTAGAGAATGCACCGGTTGCTGCAGCAGATGCAGGAAATAGAGAAGGCGTAGTTGCCGCTCCTGCAGAAGAAGGCCGCGTAGAGCTTTGGCAGCGCATTTGGAATGATCGTCAGGTTGATATCGCAATACTAGGCATTGCCCTTACAATCCTGACAGGCGTTTTCTTCTTCCAGATGCAGGTTGCTAAATCAGAGAAATTTACCTTCTGGTTCCGTATTGGCTTCCTAACCTTCGTTTTGGTCTGGTTGGGCTGGATGGAAAATGCGCAGCTCTCTGTTGTGAACGTTCTGGCACTCTTCTCAGCGCTGACGACAGAATTCAGCTGGACTGCGTTCCTGATGGATCCACTTGTGTTCCTGCTGTGGTTTGCTGTTGCAGCAGCACTCATCTTCTGGGGTCGTGGTGCATATTGCGGCTGGCTCTGCCCGTTTGGCGCGCTTCAGGAGCTAACCAATCGGATCGCTAAGTTCTTCAAAGTTCCTCAAATTTCACTGCCTTGGGGATTGCATGAACGCCTCTGGGCCGTGAAGTATATGATCTTCCTCGCTCTGTTTGGCTTGTCACTCTACTCCTTGGCAGTTGCTGAGCATTATGCAGAGGTTGAACCATTCAAGACCGCAATCATTTTGAAGTTCCAGCGCGGATGGCCGTTTGTCCTGTTCGCTGTGGCACTCTTGACCGCGGGTCTGTTTATCGAGCGGTTCTACTGCCGTTACCTCTGTCCACTTGGTGCAGCGCTCGCCATTCCAGCACGCCTACGCATGTTCGACTGGCTGAAGCGCTACAAAGAGTGCGGCAATCCATGCGCACGTTGCGAGAAGGACTGCATGGTTGGAGCGATCCACCCAGAGGGCAACATCAATCCAAACGAATGCCTGAACTGCCTGCACTGTCAGGTTCTGTATCAGAGCGACGACAAATGTCCGGTCTGCATCAAGAAGCTTGCCAAGCGCAAGAAGTTCGAAGCGCAGACGGGTATTTCAAAGACGGAAAAGGGCACTTCCGTCAAACAACCGGCTTAGGCCAAATCTACTAGAAAGTATCAAGGGAGACTTTCATGACTGATAGAAAAGAGACAGGTCTGTCACGCCGCGCATTGCTCGGTGGTACTGCTAAAACAGCCGCTGTTGCGGGTCTGGGCGCAGTGGCAGTTGCTGGCGCTACTGGTGGCATCACTGCTGCACAGGCAGCTGAAGGTAACGATTTCCACGTTGCTCCGGGCGACCTGGACGAATACTACGGCTTCTGGTCTTCTGGTCAGGCAGGCGAGCTGCGCATTCTGGGCATCCCATCCATGCGTGAACTGATGCGCGTTCCTGTGTTCAACCGTTGTTCCGCAACCGGTTGGGGCCAGACCAACGAATCCAAAAAAATTCTGACAGAAAACCTGCTGCCAGAAACCAAAGAGTTCCTTGCAGCTCATAATATGGACACATATGACAACGGTGACCTTCACCACCCACATATGTCCTTCACTGACGGCAAATATGATGGCCGCTACCTGTTCATGAACGATAAAGCAAATACTCGTGTTGCACGTATTCGTCTTGACGTGATGAAAGCAGACAAGATCATCGAAGTGCCAAACGCGCACGACATCCATGGTCTACGCCCTCAAAAATGGCCTCGTACAGGTTATGTCTTCGCAAACGGTGAGCACGAAGCTCCACTCGTAAACGATGGTAAGATCCTTGATAAGCCTGAAGAATATACCTGCATCTTTACCGCGATTGACGGCGATACCATGGAAGTGGCATGGCAGGTGATTGTATCCGGTAACCTTGATAACTGCGATGCGGACTATCAGGGTAAATATGCATTCTCAACCAGCTACAACTCAGAAATGGGTACCAATCTGGCCGAGATGACTGCGTCCGAAATGGACCACTGCGTTGTCTTCAACATCAAGCGCATTGAAGAAGGCGTCAAAAACGGCGACTACGAAATGCTGAATGGTGTGCCTGTTCTTGATGGCCGTAAAGGCTCCAAGTACACCGCATACGTTCCAGTGCCGAACAGCCCACACGGCTGCAACACTTGCCCAGACAAAAAACACGTTATGATCGCTGGTAAACTGTCTCCAACAGTTTCCGTTATCGACGTGGACAAGCTGGATGCAGTGTTTGACGGTGCAGATCCACGTTCCGCAGTTGTTGCAGAACCTGAGCTGGGTCTTGGCCCTCTCCACACAGCATTCGATAACCGCGGTTTCGCATACACCACACTGTTCCTCGACAGCCAGATGGTGAAGTGGGACATCGACAAAGCGATCCGTCAGTACGCTGGTGAAGATATCGACCCAATCCATTCCAAGATTGATGTCGCTTATCAACCAGGCCACAACCACACTTCCATGGGTGAAACTCTGGACGCGGACGGTAAGTGGCTTGTTTCCCTGAACAAGTTCTCCAAAGACCGCTTCTTGAACGTTGGTCCTTTGAAGCCTGAAAACGAGCAGCTGATCGATATTTCTGGCGACGAAATGAAGATCGTTCATGACGGCCCAACATTCGCTGAGCCACATGACGTCATCATCGTTCACCGTTCTCTCGTGAATCCAGCTTCTGTTTGGGATCGTAACGACCCAACATTCGCTGATGCAGTTGCACAGGCAAAAGCAGACGGTGTTGATCTGGAAGAAGCAGAACACGTAATTCGCGATGGCAACAAAGTTCGCGTTTACATGCACTCTGCAGCTCCAACCTTCTCTCTTGAGAAGTTCACCGTGAAGCAGGGCGATGAAGTCACTGTTTACGTCACCAACATTGATGACATTGACGATCTGACACATGGCTTCTGTATTTCCAATTACGGTGTAGCAATGGAAGTTGCTCCTCAGGCAACAGCTTCTGTGACCTTCATTGCTGAGCGTCCAGGTGTTCACTGGTTCTACTGCCAGTGGTTCTGTCATGCACTGCACATGGAAATGCGCGGCCGTATGTTCGTTGAGCCTCGCGACGCATAAGGGAGCAGCGGGCATGAAAAGGTTGTTCTGGCAAACATTGCTGGGAGCGACGGCTTTGGTTGGCGTGAGCGTTTCTGCTCACGCCGCTGAAATCACTGTTCCTGCACAGCCTGATGCCTTAGCCCGCGCCTTAGATAAGGCGCAGGACGGAGACGTTTTGCGCCTTTCTGCTGGAATTCATCAGGGACCGATCATCATCGATCGGTCTTTGGTGCTTAAAGGAGAGCCAGGCGCAGAGCTTAAAGGCAATGGCAAAGGCTCAGTAATAACTGTCGAAGCACCAGATGTGGTCGTCGATGGACTGGTCATTACCGGTTCAGGTCTTTCCAACCAAACAATCGATTCAGGCGTGAAGCTGACAAAAAAAGCAGATCGTGCCCGAATTACAGGCAATAAGTTCCTCAACAATCTGGTGGGTGTGGATGCGCACGGCCCAGATGATGCTTACGTTGCCGATAACCTGATTGAAGGACGTCGCGATCTGCGCCCCAACGAGCGCGGAAACGGCATATATGTCTGGAACTCACCACGACTTGTCGTGGAGTTCAACACCATCAAATATGGCCGTGACGGTATTTTCGTAAACACCAGTCCAAACGATACTCTGAGAAATAATTATTTCGAAAACACACGCTTTGCTGTGCATTATATGTATGGCAACAAAGGGACTATCTCCAACAACGTCTCAGTAGACAATCACATTGGCTACGCTCTTATGTTTTCCGACAAGCTCACCATCACAAACAACATCTCTGATGGGGACCGCGACCACGGCTTGATGCTGAACTATGCAAACAATGCCGTAATCACCGGAAATCATGTGAAAGCATCGCCTGAGAAATGTTTGTTTATGTACAACGCCAATAAAAACAAAGTCGACGGGAACACGTTCGAGCGTTGTGAGATTGGAGTTCATTTCACGGCAGGTTCCGCTAAAAACAAGTTTTCCAACAATGCTTTCATCGGAAATAAAACTCAGGTCAAATATGTGGGCACACGTCATCTTGAGTGGACCTATGAAGGTCGTGGAAACTTCTGGAGCGATCATTCAGCCTTTGACATGAACGGAGACGGAGTAGCCGACACCGCCTACCGGCCAAACGACATGGTCGATCAAATCCTCTGGACGCAACCCGCGGCAAAACTGCTTACCGGAAGTCCTGCGGTTCAACTCCTCAGTTGGACGCAGTCTCAGTTCCCGGCGCTTTTGCCAGGTGGAATCGTGGACACAAAACCACTGATGCATGCACCAGAGTTAGCAAAGCCGAAGGTAGGAGCAAGAAGATGAATAATACAGTTCTTCGAGCTGAAAACGTCCGCATGACCTTCGATGGACGGGATGCTGTAAAAGATCTTTCCTTTGAACTGGGAAGCGCAGAGAGGGTTGCGCTCCTCGGACACAATGGGGCAGGAAAAACGACATTCTTTAAGATGTCACTTGGTTTTCTAACCCCAACGGATGGACGGATTGAAGTTTTGGGTGCAGAGCCCGGCAGTGACAAAGCACGCGCATCCACTGCGTTCCTGCCTGAATCTGTTGCCTTTCAAAGAACATTGACAGGTGTCGAAGTTCTCAAATATTACGCAAAACTAAAAGGCGAAAATGCAAAGAAAGCCATTGGTTTGCTCGAACGGGTTGGTCTTGCAGAAGCAGGACGCCGCCGCGTTGGGACATACTCAAAAGGCATGCGTCAACGCTTGGGTCTGGCACAAGCATTGATCGGGACACCAAAGCTTGTCCTGCTTGACGAGCCAACAAGTGGCCTTGACCCTATTTCTCGGCAGAACTTTTACGATCTGGTGACTGAGATTTCAGGAAATGGAGCAACAGTACTGCTGTCGTCTCACGCCCTGACGGAAATGGAAGCACGTACTGATCGCATCTTGATCATGTCCAAAGGCAAATTGGTAGCAAACGATACGCTCGACCATTTGCGGACTGCAGCAAGATTACCGATCCGCCTCAAGGTGAAGTCGAAAGAAGAGCCGGCAGAGCAACTGGCAAACCGCTTGGGTGGTACTCCGGTTAATTGTCGCTCAGTAGAAATCATGTGCGCGCACGAAGACAAGATCGCAAGAATTGCTGCGGTCACCAGCCTTGGCGCAATGATTGAAGACATCGATGTCCATCTGCCAACTCTGGATGATGTGTATAAGCACTTCTCTGAAAAAGCAGATCTCGAAGATAGTGCAGGGGAGGCATAAAGGTATGTTACAACGTATCCTCACTGTAGCTCATCAAGAATTCCGGATCGGCTTACGAAATCGCTGGATCCTACTTTCTGTTGTTATCCTGAGCGCGTTCTCCATGGCACTGGCCTTGCTCGGCTCAGCTCCTGCGGGCACGCTTGATGTAAGCCGCATGACTATCACTGTAGCTTCTCTGTCCAGCCTGTCAGTCTATCTGGTTCCGCTGATCGCACTGCTGCTCGCTTTTGATGCTGTTGCAGGTGAAATCGAACGCGGGACCTTGCTGCTGATCTTCTCTTCACCAATGACGCGAAGCGAGTTCCTCATTGGCAAGGCTGTTGGACATATCTGCGTTCTAATGCTGGCTCTCACACTCGGCTACGGATCAACCGCATTGATGCTGGCAGCAACCGGCGGCGGCGACACCAGTGGTTTCATTGACTTTGCGCGACTGATCGCAACCTCAGCCATCCTCGGCTTTGCATTCCTGTCTCTCGGGTACATCGTTAGTGCACTCGTGCGCCAGGTGACGACAGCAGCTGCAATGGCGATCGGAATTTGGCTGGTACTGATCGTGCTTTACGATCTGGCATTGTTAGGTGCACTGGTCGCTGATAGCGAAGGCTTCTTTGCTTCCAGTGTGTTCCCATTTGCTCTGCTGGCAAATCCAGCGGATGCCTTCCGCTTGTTCAACCTTTCAGCACTTGATGCCAACGCTATGGTCGGCGGTATGGCAGGTGTCGCTGAAAGCCTTCCATTCCCGCCAGTCGTTGCTCTTGCATCCATCTTTGTGTTTGCAGGTGCTGCAATGTCTGGTGCAATCCTGCTGCTTAAGAGGGTTTCCCCATGATGAAGAAACTGTTCGCAGTCGTTGGTGTCACATTGCTTCTGGCAGCGTGTCAGGAGAAAGAAGAAGTCATCAAGCCAGTCGCCATGGAACTTAGCGTCGAAGCTGCGGGCTTCTACTGCCAGATGACTGTTTTGGATCACGAAGGACCAAAAGCTCAAATTCACTTGGCAGGTAGCCCGTTTCCACTGTGGTTCTCGCAGGTACGCGATGCAGTCGCCTTCACACGGTTGCCTGAAGAGTCCAAAGATTACGTCGCGATCTATGTGAACGATATGGACAACGCAGTTAGCTGGGAGCAACCAGGCAACAACAACTGGGTTGATGCCGATGCAGCATACTTCGTTATAGAAAGCACGCAGAACGGTGGCATGGGGGCACCAGAGGCAATTCCATTTGGCACACAAGCAGGTGCTGAGAAGTTTTCCTCTGAAAACGGCGGTAAGGTTGTGAAGCTGACAGAAATTCCTGATGAGTACGTGCTCAAACCAGTTGAGTTCGAACTCAGTGATGCGTCGAGCAACTAGCCCAGACTATAAAATCTGAAAATACAAAACGCTCCAGAAATGGAGCGTTTTTTGCGTCTAAACCAGTTTCACTGAATGGCAAGTTGTTTCAGTACTTGCAACGCTGCGGATAGCCAACCCTCAGATCCGGATCTCCAACCACAATCAGCTCATCAGGATCACACGTCACACTTTCCGTTGGGGAGCTGTCAAAAGGTCTGAATTTGAGTGCACGATGCCCGCAAATGAGTGTGGTTTCACCGCAAATAAACCCAACTTCTTCAGTGCTTCTATGCTTAACGATTGAACCAAGTTCAGGCTCCCCAAAAGACATATCCGCAGTCAGCAAGTTCAAAAAATCAACTTCAGGATTCCCATCTGCAGCATGCTTACTCGCCGTTTTCAAGAGATCCTCAAAAATATCATGCCGCGCAGTCGAATGTTGACTATCTACTTCGTTTGAATGTTCAGCGCGATTTAAGTCGATGGGCATAAGAGTTCTTTCAACTAGAGAACTAAAAGCAAATGTAAAAATACCAGTTCAGACAAACATCTGATTATGTCCAATCCTTATGCGCCTTTCACATAATCAGGAAAGGAGCACAAATTAGAGTTGAATTGGATAATAAATCCATATCGTAGATTTCAACAGCTGGAAAGGTAAATAAACTCAAGTTTTAAATAACCTGAGCAATGCACATTAAAAAGACGAAAAACAGAGGTACGAAAAAAAAGCAATTTAACCTTTAAGATACAACACTTTAATTAAATAATACATGAGATCGAAAAGACACATTCATGACGTATGCACAATTATTAAGTCAAATTCACTAGGTCAAAAATTGGATAGAATAACTTCATGTCGGCAGATAGAAATTAGGTAAATTCCCCCAACAATAACTGTGAAGCACTCACATTCACTGAGAAGATTAAACTGAAGGAAGTGAACTCGAAACGACATTGTCGAAAAGAGATTGACACGATATTCAATTTAGAGCGTGATATAACAAGTTGTTTGGAAAAAGACTTTGAACTTCTAACAACAGCGCCAAAGTGTCGGCAAGGCCGCAAGTAAATGCGTCTTATTGCTCATTTCGTTTCAGCATCTCGTGATAAATACGAGCAAACATCATGGAAACGAAATTCATAGGTCCTTTGCTACCCGAGCCATACACCTGTGCTTCGATTTCTAATGCCTGGGTCCACGCCTGATCGATTAAATCCAGATCAGTCTGCTTCACATGCCCTTCCATCTCACTTAGAATCTCAGTGTCTTCTATAAAGTCGACATCATTAACACCGTGAATTCCGAAACGAAGAAACTGTTCGTTGACACCGAGTGCTAGTGCCAATTTCCCCAGAGTATCACCACGCGGATTATCTATTAAACCTTTTTCGATCTTATAAAGATTGTCATAACCAACGTTTGCACGTCGAGCTAAATCTTTGACCGTCAGATCATTCTGTTTTCTTAGTTTTTGAAGCCGCTGTTGCCAAGTCATGGTTGCTCTGCAGTCGCTAAAAACATAGTCCCGTGGAGAAGTATTCCAGTTAGTGCAATTAATCTATGACTAGATTGGTCGCAAATAAATAAGCAAATGAGATATCCGCAAGAAATTAGGGGAGCTGCCTACTGCATTGTCTTTAGCCAATCTTCCTCCTCTTTAAAATTGCTGAAACAGCACTCCCACCAAAATTTTAGATTGTAGTTTTAGTTTCAGCAAAAAGTGACTTGTGCACCTGTTCTCCCACCTCTGATGTTTAGAACACCAATATTGGGCTTGTCAGATGGGTAGACCATGAGTAAATGGGGCGAAATTAATTCTGGAAGGGGATAAATGGTTGCCAAATAATCAAGGTACTGCCCATGCCGTCTATGGTATGGGACGCTGGGGTAAAGATCTTCTCTCTGTGCTGCCAAACGGCGATATAGCACTTAGTAATCCTTTGATGCCGGACGCTCCCAAGGTGAGTCTGCCGGAGATCGTTCACGACCTTGAACAACGTGGTATCCATTCTCCACTTTTGCTGCGCGTAAGTTCGTTCCTGCAAAACGAAATCGCTCACATCAACAATTCCATGGCAGATGCAATCAATCGCGTCGGCTATAAAGGCAAATATCGCGGTGTTTTCCCGATCAAGGTCAACCAGCAGGCGCAGGTTATCGATCGTATCGTTGAATTTGGCCGTCCATACTCCTACGGTCTTGAAGCAGGCTCCAAGCCTGAGCTTGTTATTGCGCTTGCGCACCGCTTGCCTAAAGAAGCTCTCATTGTTTGTAACGGTGTTAAAGACGAAGAGTTCATTCGTCTTGCAATTCTTTCCCGCAAACTGGGTTTCAACACTATCATCGTGCTGGAAAGCCCGAAAGAACTCGATACCGTTATCAGTGTGGTTGAGGAGCTGGGTGAGGAGCCTTTGCTCGGTGTGCGCGTTAAACTGACGAACCAGATTGGCGGCAAGTGGGAAGAAAGCTCTGGCGATCGCTCCACATTTGGCATGAACACTGATCAGCTGGTCTCAGTGATTGACAAACTGCGCGATGCGAAACTCTTGCACTGCCTGAAGTTGCAGCACTCTCATCTTGGCTCGCAGGTTCCTGATGTTAATGACGTACGCCGTGCAGTTGGTGAAGCCTGTCGTTACTTTGTCGAGCTGACAAGGGAAGGGGCCGAGCTCACCCATCTTGATCTCGGTGGTGGCCTTGGGGTTGATTACACCGGTGAGAAGAAGGCGATTGAAAACTCGACCAACTACTCGGTTGAGGAATACTGCGCCAATGTGGTGGAGACCGTTGCTTATGCAATGGATGAGGCAGAACTCACGCACCCCACATTGATCACTGAAAGTGGTCGTGCCGTTGTCGCGACCTCTTCAATGCTGCTCTTCAATGTCCTTGAAGCAACGCTGTTTGATGCGCCTACTGCACCTGAGCCTAAAAAAGACGATCACCACATGGTTGCTGATCTTGCAGCTGTTGAGGGGTATCTTAGCGCAGAACGGCTTCAGGAATGTTTGAACGACGCCTCATTCTACCGCAATGAGCTGCGTGCGCTCTTCCGCCGGGGGTATATCGACCTGCGCCAGATGGGTCGTTCCGAGCGCATTTACCTGCATTTGATGTCCAAGATTAAAGAGCTGGCGCCGCCGACAGGCGTTGCTCCCGAGATCGACGAGCAGCTTGAGAAGGTGGCGGATATCTACCACTGCAACTTCTCTTTGTTCCAGTCCCTGCCAGACGTTTGGGCCATCGATCAGCTTCATCCGATTGTGCCACTACAACGCCTGAATGAAGCACCGGATCGCCGTGCTGTTCTTTCTGACATCACCTGTGACAGTGATGGTAAAGTAGACAAGTTCATTTTGGCGGACGGCATCTCACCATCTTTGCCGGTCCATACGCTCGAAGAAGGCAAGCCATACTATCTTGGCGTTTTCTTTGTTGGTGCTTATCAGGAAACGCTGGGTGATCTGCACAACCTGTTTGGCGATACCAATGTGGCAACCATTGACCTGCGCGCTGATGGCGGATTTGATCTGCTTCAGGAAGTTGAAGGTGATACAATCTCGCAGGTTCTTTCCTATGTGGAATATGATCCACGCGATTGCGTAGACGCTTTCCGCAAGCTTATCGATGAGGCGGTCTCCGCTGGCACACTGAAGAACGCTGATCGACGCACGTTGGTTGCCGCTTACCGCGACAGCATCAACGGCTACACTTACTACGAATAATCCAAGGACCGGGGAATAGGCATGAGTAAGACTCTGGTAATCGGCGCAGGCGGTGTTTCCTCCGCAGCCGTACACAAAATGGCAATGAATTCGGATATCTTTTCTGAGGTCACGCTGGCATCTCGTCGCAAGTTTAAATGCGATGACATTGCAACAAGCGTGAAGGCAAAGACCGGCGTTACCATCAAGACAGCTGAAGTTGACGCGATGGACGTTGCAGCAGTTGTTGCCCTCATCAAAGAGAGCGGCGCAGAGCTGCTGGTGAACCTGGCACTGCCGTATCAGGACCTGAAGCTGATGGATGCCTGTCTGGAAGCTGGCATCAACTATCTGGACACCGCAAACTACGAGCCGGAAGACGAAGCAAAGTTCGAATACCACTGGCAGTGGGCCTATCTGGAGCGCTTCAAAGAGGCTGGCCTAACTGCGATCCTCGGCTCTGGTTTCGATCCGGGGGTTACTTCCGTTTTTGCAACATGGCTGAAAAAGCACAAGCTTGACACCATCCGCCAGATTGACGTTCTTGATTGTAACGGCGGCGACAACGGCAAGGCATTTGCAACCAACTTCAACCCGGAAATCAACATCCGTGAAGTAACAGCAGATGCACGCCATTGGGAACAAGGCGACTGGGTCAGTTCACCTGCGATGACCCACAAAGTTGCTTTCGACTTCCCGGGTGTTGGCGAGAAAAACATGTACCTCATGTACCATGAGGAACTGGAAAGCATGAAAACGCACTTTTCCGAGATTGAACGGGCGCGTTTCTGGATGACGTTCGGCGATGCTTACATCAACCACGTCCGCGTGCTTGAAGGCATTGGCATGACCTCAATTGAGCCAGTCATGCATGACGGCAAGGAAATTATCCCGCTGCAATTCCTGAAATCAGTTCTGCCGGACCCAAGCGATCTGGGCGAGCTGACAAAAGGCAAAACCTGCATTGGCGACATTGCAACCGGTCAGGCGAAAGACGGCTCCGGCGAGAAAACCTATTACATCTACAACATCTGTGACCACGAAGAGTGTTATGCAGAGGTTGGCTCGCAGGCTGTTTCCTACACCACTGGTGTTCCGGCAATGATTGGTGCAGCACAGATCCTGAAAGGGAACTGGAACGAGCCGGGTGTTTGGAACATGGAGCAGCTGGATCCGGATAACTTCATGGACATGCTGAACGAGCACGGCCTGCCCTGGCAGGTGCATGAGCTCGACGGCCCGGTTCAGTTCTAAGCTGATGGCTGACATGATGCAGACGCAGGCTGGCGATGCGGGAGCGTTCAGGACATTTGATCTCTCCCGGGTCCCAAGTCCCTGTTTCGTCGTTGATGAGGTTGCGGTCCGCCGCAACCTTTCTGTGCTTAAAGACGTGGCTGATCGCTCTGGCGCGCACGTTCTTTCCGCGCTGAAGGCCTTTTCCATGTTCGCACTGGCCCCTGTGGTGCGCGAATATCTGGAAGGCACCTGCGCCTCAGGCCTTTATGAAGCACGCCTTGCCCGCGAACAATACGGCGGAGAAGTTGCAACATTTTGCGCTGGTTATAAAGCAAGCGAGATTGATGAAATCATTGGCTACACCGACCATATGATCTTCAACTCTCCTGCTCAAAAAGACCGTTTTCTGCCAAACGTCCGCGCTGCCAGACACAAAGTCGATGTGGGTCTGCGCATCAATCCTGAGCACTCTGAAGGCGAGGTTGCAAAATACGACCCATGCGCCCCATGCTCTCGCCTGGGCTTTCCCATCTCGCAGTTAAATGCAGAGGTATTGGACGGCGTCGATGGCATTCACATGCACACGCTGTGTGAACAGGAGTTTGAGCCACTCCAGCGCACATGGGAAGCAGTAAAAGACAAGCTTGCGCCATATTTTAATCAGCTGAAGTGGATCAACTTCGGCGGTGGTCACCACATCACCCGTGAAGACTACGACCGCGAAGCGCTGATTGCCTTCGTTAAGGATGTGCGGGCAACAACCGGGCTGGAAGTTTATCTGGAACCGGGCGAAGCAGTTGCTCTGGATGCTGGCATTCTGGTGGGTGAAGTGCTGGATCTGCCCCAGAACACCATGAATCTGGCAATTGTCGACATTTCAGCAACCTGCCATATGCCGGATGTGATTGAAGCTCCCTATCGCCCGGCCATGCTGGATGAAGTGGAGGAGGGGCACACATACCGCCTTGGCGGCCCATCCTGCCTCGCAGGTGACGTGATCGGCGATTACACCCGAACAGCGCCGCTGAATATTGGTGATCGCTTTGCATTCCTCGATCAGGCTCACTATTCCATGGTGAAAACCAACACCTTCAACGGTGTTCCCCTGCCAGCAATCGCGCTCTGGAACTCTGAAAGCGATGATCTTAAAATCATTCGCGAGTTCTCCTACAACGACTTCCTGAACCGTCTTTCCTAAAGGTACGAAATGTCTGTTTTTCTTGACAGTGAGCTGACTGAAGCAGAACGCAAAGCAGAAGACGCTCTCTTTACAATTATTCCGGCCCCACTGGAACGCACCGTCTCTTACGGCTCAGGTACTATCAAAGGCCCCGAAGCTATCATTGAGGCAAGTAATGAATTGGAACGTGGCTGTAATGGCGTTGAGCCATGCGCCTCCGGCATTGCAACGCAAGCATCAGTCGACTGCGATGGACCTCTGCCAGACGTCATGGAGCGCCTCGCTCAGCGTACGGAAGACGCCGTCAAAGCCGGTAAAATTCCAGTCACACTGGGCGGCGAACACTCGCTGTCTTACGGCGCGGTCTCAGGCGTTGCCCGTGCGCTCGGCAAACCGGTTGGCATTGTGCAGGTGGACGCTCACGCAGACCTGCGCATCGCCTATCAAGGCGAAAAACACTCCCACGCTTCTGTCATGAACCTCCTGGTAGAAGAGGGGAATTCCCTCGCACAATTCGGCGTACGCGCACTCTGCCAGCAAGAAATAGACAGCCGGAAAGACAACAAAGTTTTCTTTGTTGATGCGGAAGAGTTGGTCACCAAAGGATTGCATGCCGTCGATCTACCTGAGGATTTTCCAGAGCACATCTACATCTCCTTCGATGTGGACGGTCTCGACCCCTCCCAGATGCCAGCAACAGGCACGCCCGTGCCCGGAGGTCTTGGATATTACCAATCCCTGCATCTGGTAGAGCATGCACTAAAGGGCCGAAAATGCGTTGGCCTTGACGTGGTTGAGCTGGCACCAGATGGAAATGCTGCATGGGACTTCACAGCAGCTCAGATCACCTATCGCTTGATGGCTGCAGCCTTGATCCACCAGGGCTAAAAATACAGCTTACTCAAAATACACAAAGAGCTGCGATTACAAAATTGCAGCTCTTTTTTTATGAAATTATACATGGGGGTTCCAGATCACTTGGCCACCAGGCCCAGCTCTTTTGCTCGCTCACTCAGTTGGATACATACAACCCCGTTCGCATCTTCCTCTGCATCTTCCAGAGTGTGCTGCACTTCTCCAGCAAGTCGAATACTTTCCTGAACCAGCACAATATAATGCGGTGTCGCTTTGAGCTTATTGTCTCGAATGTAATCCAGTGTCCGCTGGTGATTGATGCCGATATCACAAAAATTATCCATAGTATCGACGAGAAAAATTTCTTTGATCCTCTCCTCAGCCGTCTGCGCAGCAACAGGCAACACAAACAAGCAGGTGAAGGCACCAGCTAAAATCAATCGCTTCATGTAAAAATCCCCATAGAGAAAATAACAGTCTGGCGTCGCTGTATTCAGCTGTCCATTCAGCAGATCTCGCGGAGGTGTTCTTTAGCCATTCAGAATGTAAGCGCAACCTGCAACAGGCCGTATGGAGCGTGAAATCAGGCAGGTTTTATGGGAAACAGTCTAATCTGGAAGTTAATTTTCAGATTCCGGACAACAAAAAACCCACCATAAAGATGGGCTCTTTTTGCTTATCTATCATAAAGATAGATGGCGGAGAGGGTGGGATTCGAACCCACGAGACGCTTCCACGCCCGCTGGTTTTCAAGACCAGTGCATTCAACCACTCTGCCACCTCTCCGGCTGTGTGGTGTGGGCTCTATTTGGTTCATGCGGCCTCCAAAGTCAAGCCGGCGAAAAACTTGTTCCACAGCCTGAATTTACTTTTTTCACAGCGGAATCAAACAGTCCCACCAAAACCGCTATTTCCCCTAAGGAAGTTAGCCTTGGTAAGAATCTCTCTTTCTTGTGGAGACATTTTGATCGGATTCAGTTAAGGTTTATCGGCTATCTTTTTAATATTGGTTCAGTTTGTAGTGAGCTCGGGTGTTTTTGCTCAACCAGACTGAAATCCGTCAGTGCCGAACATGTAGTGAGTAACAACGGTATGACTTCTTTACTGAATTGGGGCTATTCGGTGAAAGCACCAGCTCCCGAAACGATCAAACGTGTAGCGACTAGCATATCTGTAGTTGCCTTGTGCGCAGGTATTGCAGCCTGTGGCGGCGGCACAGACAAAGTGAAGTTCAGTGAAAAGAAGTACGGCGTGGCTGCAAGTCCTCGTGTGGTGAAAGGCACTAAGCCAGTTCCTAAAGGAGGCGGGCGCGCTGTTGTCGGCAAACCGTATAAAGTGGCTGGCAAGTGGTATTATCCCAAAAGGGACGATAACTACAAGAAAACCGGTAAGGCATCATGGTATGGTCCAACCTTCCATGGTCGCAAAACAGCAAACGGCGAAATCTTTGATCGTAATGCACTGACAGCAGCGCATCCAACAATGCCTCTACCAAGCTATGCTAAGGTGACAAACCTGCAAAATGGTCGCTCCATGATTGTGCGCGTGAATGACCGTGGACCATTCCACGATAATCGCGTGATTGATCTGTCTGAGCGCGTTGCTGGAATGTTGGGCACCAAATCCAGCGGCGTTGCAAAGGTTCGTGTTGAATACGTTAGCCGCGCACCTCTTCACGGACAGGATGAGAAGAAGCTACTGGCATCTTATTCTGGCAATGGCGGAAACTGGAACGGCGGGAACTCTGCACCTCAGACCATGTTTGCCTTTGCAAATCCTGTGAAACGCATTTCCGGCCCGGCTCCAATGCCAAAAAGCAGGCCATACGACACTCCAATTTATGCGGCACAAAATGTGTTGGCGTTCAATTCCAGCCAGCTCGATCCTGCTGTGGTCTACGAACGTAACTTGAGCACGACACAAGTCGCATCCATATCCAGCTTCAAGAACCGCATCAACAGCGCCCTTGCGACAAACGCAAACCCGAATGCGCCCAAACCTGCGATTGCCGCACAGCCAGTTTCAACGTCCTTTGGCAGCTCACTCCTTCCACCACCAAGTTCAGGTGTTTACAAAACACCAACAAGTGGCAGTGCGCCAACGTTCCAGAGCGGAAATGCAGTTTCCTCCTATACGTCACAGCAAAGGCTCAACAGTGCGCATGAAGCATTTAAATCATTTTCAGGTGGAACTGGTTTGAAGAACTTACTGCAATCTCGTACTGGCCAAAAACACTAAGTCATTTAGTTTTAAACGGCTTTACCCAGTCTGCTGACCTGCGTTAGTGTTTGTTTTAGGGGATGGGGCGTAGCATAGCCTCTCTAAAAACATTCAGGGAGACGCAGGCGTGCAGGTTGGGTGGCAGAAGTGCAAACAGCATAAATCTCGAAGCAACTTTAAGCGCTGGCTATCTCCTGATTGCTGGAGATTTTCAGCGATAGCGGCAATGGTGCTCTGCGCTCTAGTCGCATCTCCAACAGCTCATGCTGTTGAGATAAAAGCCAAAGCTGCGACGCTTTACGACTTCTCCAACAAGTCATTGATCTTCTCTAAAAACTCTCAGGTTCTGCTTGCGCCAGCTAACCTGACCAAGCTCATGACCGCTGTAACAGTGCAGCAGGCACTGCATGCCGGTGACATCACACCGCAAACCACATTCAAGGTCAGTGAACATGCATGGCGGACAGGCGGAGCACCCGCACGCGTTACCACCATGTTTGCACGCCTGAACTCCTCTGTCCCCGTGAATGATCTAATGTATGGCCTCATCGTTCAAAGCGCGAACGATGCCGCAATCATTCTGGCAGAAGGCCTGGCCGGCAGTGAAGCCAACTTTGCGCGGGAGATGAACAAGCTCGCCAAGTCCATTGGAATGGAAAATTCTAATTTCACCAATCCGACCGGCTTCCCTGAGGAGAGCCACAAAACGACACTGGAAGACCTGACAATCTTAGCGGCGTATGTCTTGGAACATGAGCCTGAACTACATTCTGTGTTTTCCATGGACCGCTTTACGTGGAACAAGATCACACAGCGCAATAAAAACCCCCTCATTCGGGATATTGAAGGACTGGACGGGTTCGGAGCTGGCTTCTCTGAGAGAGAAGGTTTTGCAGCACTTGGAACACTCGACAGCAACGGTCGTCGCTATGTAGCCGCTATTGCAGCCTCACCGACAATGCAAGACCGTGTTCAGGACATGAAAACTCTATTGCTGCCATCTTTTTCCGGCCTTAAGCTCGAACAGTTTTACCGCAAAGGCGATCTTGTCAGCGATGCACAAGTGTATGGCGGCAAAAGAACAACAGTCTCCCTGAAGACAAATGATGCCGTCGCAACGCTTATCAATCCCAACGAAAAAGACAAATACCAACTGCGCGTTGTTTACAATGGCCCCATACCCGCACCGATTAAAGAGGGAATGGAAGTTGGAGAACTGCAGGTTCTTTCCAAAAATGACGTGATTTATCGGGCAACACTGGTTACAGGAGAGGATGTAGCCATGGGAGACCTGCAAGGCCGTGCTTGGGACGCGCTAGGCGAGTTCTTCTACCAGTTGTTCTAGCACCGGATTTCAGAACTATTGAACTCCGTAGGTCTTGGAGGCCTGTTCGACGTTGTCGGGTATTTTTATCAGTTTTGAGGGCGGCGAAGGCGCCGGTAAGTCTACTCAAATTCAGCGCTTACGCGACAAACTCGCGGCCAGAGGCATTGAAGCAATCACCACACGTGAACCGGGCGGCTCTCAAGGCGCTGAACTCGTTCGCGAAGTCCTGCTGTCCGGCGCTGCAAAAGATTATGGTGTAACGGCTGAGGCAGTTCTTTTTGCAGCTGCCCGAGCAGACCATATCGACACACTGATCAAACCGGCATTAGATGACGATAAATGGGTCCTGTGCGACCGGTTTGCCGATTCCTCACGCGTCTATCAGGGCGAATCCGGTGTTCCTCCGCAAACCGTAGAAGCCTTGCAACAGGTCGCAATCGCAGGTCATAATCCAGACATGACCTTGCTGATCAACGTGACGCCTGAAGTCGGCTTGGCCCGCGTCTCAAAGCGTACCGCTCCTGTCGAATTTGATGGCCCGGATCGCTTTGAAACAGATACCTTGGAAACGCACCGTCGCAGACAAGAAATGTTTCTGGAGATGGCCCGAAAAGAGCCGGACCGCATCACTGTGATTGATGGTGACCAGTCTCAGGACAAAGTGACTGAAGATATCTGGCAAGCTGTCCAAAGCCGTTTTGAAGAGCAGATCAAACAAGATACGGCCCGTCCGTAAGCAATCAGGGAAAAGTGAGTATGGCGAAAGCTTCCATAATCGAAGAAGTCCCTGAGTTCGACGAGGTCGAAGGCCTTCCGCTTCCACGCGAGCAATCCAACCTATACGGCCACGAACTTGCAGAAACCGAACTGCTTGATGCCTACAGATCGCAGCGGTTTCATCATGCATGGATCCTTGGCGGTCCGAAAGGCATCGGCAAAGCCACACTGGCATTTCGTTTCGCACGCTTCATACTGGAGCACCCGGACCGCTTTTCTACGCCGGTGATGGCTGCAAACAGCCTATACGTTCCACCAGAAAGCCATAGCTCTCAAATGATTGCCGCAGGTTCTCATGCAGACCTCCTGCATCTGCGGCGCCCATGGGACTTGAAAGGAAAGCGTTTCAAGCGGGACCTTCCTGTTGATGAAGTTCGTAAGACCACAGGCTTCTTTGGATCAACGGCCGCAGGCGGAAACTGGCGCATATGCCTTGTTGATTCTGCTGACGACATGAACCAGTCCGCAGCCAACGCTCTGCTTAAGATTCTTGAAGAACCACCAAAGCAGTCGCTCTTTATCCTGCTTTCACACAATCCCGGACGTCTTTTGCCAACAATTCGCTCCAGATGCCGCAAACTGTCCATGCGCAAACTGGAAGAGCAGACGATTGAGCAAGCGCTGACTGACATGGGCTGCGCTCCATCCGGCAACACACAGGCTCTGCACACACTCGCTGATGGCAGCCTGCGTCAGGCCGCATTGGCAGCAAACGGCGGAGCGTTGCAAATCGCGCAGGAGTTTACCGGCTTGGTTGAGACAATCGCCAATCTGGATATGATCCGTGCGCACAGCTTTGCAGATAAAGTTTCGGGACGTGGTGCAGAAGACGCGTGGAACACATTTTTGGAGCTGACCCGCACGTTCTTGAGCAATCAACTGCGTAAAGATGCAAGCACAAAGCCGGATGCGCTTGTCAGGTGGGCTGACTTGTGGGAAAAGGTGGGCCGCGCTGCCTCAACAGCAGAAGCTTTAAACCTTGATCGCAAGCAAGTTGTGTTGTCTTTCCTCGTTGACCTGCGGAAAGCAAGCACGAGCTGACCTACGTCTTTTTGGGCCACAAACCCAAAGAACTTTCCAGATTTAGATCCCGGATCAAAAGATCGCTTTAGGATATGACAGAAAAATCGCCTTTCTATATTACAACAGCAATTTCCTACCCAAATGGTGAGCCGCATATCGGCCATGCCTACGAGGCAATTGCAACTGACGTGCTGGCCCGCTTCCAGAAACTGGATGGCCGAGAAGTACACTTCCTGACGGGTACCGACGTACACGGTCAGAAGATGCTTCAGACCGCCGTCAAGGAAGGCATGTCACCTTCAGATCTTGCAGATAAGAACTCCAAGCTTTTCCGCGAAATGGTGGAGATGCTGGGCTGCTCTAATGACGATTTCATTCAGACCAACGAAGAGCGTCACTATAAATCCTGTCAGGCAATCTGGCAGAAAATGGCAGATGCTGGCGATATCTACAAAGACAGCTACGCCGGTTGGTACTCTGTACGCGACGAAGCCTACTATCAGGAAGGCGAGACCGAAGTTCGCGAAGACGGTGTTCGTTATGGTCCTCAAGGCACGCCTGTCGAGTGGGTCGAAGAAGAAAGCTACTTCTTCCGTCTCTCAGCTTATGAAGACAAGCTGATCGAGCTGTATGAGAAGAACCCTGACTTTATTGGTCCAAATGCACGCCGTAACGAAGTCATGAGCTTCGTAAAGGGTGGCCTGAAAGACCTGTCCATCTCCCGCACCACCTTTGACTGGGGCATCCCGGTCCCGGGCGATGAAAAGCACGTTATGTACGTTTGGGTCGACGCTCTGACCAACTACATCACTGCGCTTGGTTATCCTGATATGGACGGCGACATGGCCAAGTTCTGGCCTGCCAACGCACATATCATCGGCAAAGACATCATCCGCTTCCACGCGGTGTACTGGCCTGCATTCCTCATGTCCGCTGGTGTTCCACTGCCAGAGCGCGTGTTTGCCCATGGTTTCCTGTTCAACTCTGGTGAGAAGATGTCCAAGTCTCTGGGCAACGTTATCGCTCCGCGTGATCTGGTAGAAACCTACGGCCTCGACCAAATTCGCTACTTCTTCCTGCGTGAAGTGCCATTCGGTCAGGATGGCAACTACAACCACGAAGCAATGGTAAACCGCATCAACGCTGACCTTGCCAATGACATCGGCAACCTGGCTCAGCGCTCGCTCTCCATGATCTTCAAGAACTGCGAAGGCAAACTGCCGGTTCCAGGCGAATTCTCTGCTGACGACAAGGCGATCTTGCAACAAGCTGATGAGATGCTGGAAAAATGCCGCGGCTTCATGGCAAAGCAGGAAATCCACCATGCACTGGCGTGCATCTGGTCAACCGTTGGTGAAGCAAACCGCTACTTTGCCTCTCAGGAGCCTTGGGCGTTGAAGAAGACAGACCCCGAGCGCATGAGCACAGTTCTTTATACCACCGCAGAGATCATCCGTCAGGTTGGCATTCTCGCACAACCAGTGATGCCAGGCTCTGCATCTAAACTGCTGGACCTACTGGTGCTGAATGAAGACGAGCGCTCCTTCGCACTGCTAGGTGAAGCTGGTCGCTTGCAAGGTGGTCGTGATCTGCCGAAGCCACAAGGCGTGTTCCCACGCTATGTTGAGCCGGAAACTGCAGAATAAAGCGCAAGAGATTATGTAGCTTAAAGGGGAGGCGCGTATGCCTCCCTTTTTTATGAGGGAAATGCACTCGCATTTTCTGCTGAGATAAAACAAGAGGTCTACCGGACCTATTGACAGAATCGCGCTGGAGGCGCTTTTGCTGTGACCATGTTAGTTGATAGTCATTGTCATCTGGATTTTCCGGATTTCGCAGAAGAACGCGACCAGATCATCGAGCGCGCCCACGAGTCTGGCGTCAAGCTGATGGTCACCATCTGTACTCGCGTCCGCAAGTTCGAGCAGATTAAAGAAATCGCTGAGGCCTATGACAGCGTATATTGCTCCGTCGGAACCCATCCGCACCAAGCGGGTGAGGAAACCGACGTCACCACGGAAGAACTGGTGGAGATTGCTAAGCATCCCAAAGTGGTGGCAATCGGAGAAGCAGGACTAGATTATTTTTACGACAATGCATCTCCAGAAGATCAGGAAAAAGTCCTGCGCACGCATATTGCAGCAGCGCGCGAAACCCAGCTGCCGCTGGTGATACATAGCCGCGATGCCGATGAAGACATGATGCGCATTTTGGAAGAAGAGATGAAGGCTGGCTGCTTCCCAGCACTTCTTCATTGCTTTTCCTCTGGCAAAGAGTTGGCAATGAAGGGTTTGGAACTCGGCCTTTATATCTCCTTCTCCGGCATTTTGACCTTTAAACGCTCCACCGAACTGCGCGAGATCGCAGCAGAACTTCCAATGGATCGCCTTCTTGTTGAAACAGATGCCCCGTATCTTGCGCCGCAGCCATGGCGAGGCAAGCGCAACGAGCCTGCCTATGTAGCGCACACCAACAAAGTTCTAGCTGAAGCACTGGGCGTCTCAGAAGATGTAATGGCCAAGGCCACCACACAGAATTTTCTGCGCTTGTTTTCCAAGGTGCCACAGCCTGCTTGATTGACTAAACTGACGCGGATCGTGTTGCCATTGTATTTTGAGAGGACCGATGACCAGCAATTTTAAGGTCACTATTCTGGGCTGCGGCTCATCTACCGGCGTACCAAGGATTGGCGGAGATTGGGGCGAATGTGATCCCAATGAACCTAAAAACCGCCGCCGTAGATGTGCTCTGCTGGTTCAGCGGTTCTCTGAAAATGGCACGACGACCATAATTGTGGATACCGGCCCGGACTTGCGTGAGCAGATGTTGGCAGCCGGTGTCACACATGTGGACGCAGTACTTTATACCCATGCCCACGCAGATCACTTGCATGGCATAGACGACTTGCGCTTCTTCGCACTCATGCAGCGTGCCAAAGTGCCCGTTTTCATGGATGAGTTCACCTCAAAGCGCGTCCGGTCTGCCTTCGACTACTGCTTTGTTACGCCGCCAGGTTCCGGCTATCCGCCAATCCTGAGCGAAAACCGCCTGACGAATGGCACTCCGGTCACCATCGATGGTGCAGGGGGACCGATCACTGCGCTACCATTTCTTGTCCATCATGGCGACATTGATGCACTGGGCTTTCGCTTTCAAGATCTGGCATACACGCCAGACGTCAACGACATCCCGCAAAGCAGCTTTCATGCATTGAAGGGGCTGGATACATGGATTGTGGACGCACTGCGTCAGAAGCCACATCAAAGCCACTTCTGCGTAAATGATGCATTGGCGTGGATTGAGAGGATGAAACCTGCCAAGAGCATCCTCACCAATTTGCATTGCGATCTGGATTATCAGCGCTTGCGGACAGACCTTCCAGAGGGTGTTTCACCTGCCTTTGATGGTCAGGAAATCAAATTTCCAGCACATGCGACGGTCTGAAGCCGTCGCATTTTTTATGATACCTACACAGAATCATTGCTTGCCAGACCTCCACGTTTCATGCTGATATAGATATATCAGTGACGCGTGCGAGATAAATATATTTCCCTGCCGATATAAGGCAGCTCGCTACAAACCAAAAATAAGTATATAAAATACAGCATGTTAGACTGATAATAGGACGCTTTTTGTATATTTTATACTTAGATATTTTATGTTTGAAATAATTTAAAAAACCTGTCACGCTTATCTCAAGTTGGAATTAGGCACTTGCAGCCTAAGGGGGAGAGAGCAATGAAAGTCGCATGTCTTGGAGGCGGCCCGGCAGGTCTTTATTTCGCAATCAGCATGAAGCTGCGAGATCCTCAGCATGAGGTCACGGTCATCGAGCGAAATAAGTTTGACGACACCTTCGGTTGGGGTGTTGTTCTTTCAGATGAGACACTGGACAATTTCAAGGTCAACGACGAGAAAAGCGCTGAAGCCATCCGCGCGCATTTTGCTTACTGGGATGACATCGCGGTTCACTACCGAGATACCTGCCACGTCTCCAGCGGTCACGGCTTCTGCGGTATTGGCCGCAAGCAGTTGCTTCTGCTGCTACAAGACCGGGCTAAAGAGCTTGGCGTAAACATGGAATTTGAGCGCAATTACACCAGCGCTAAAGAGTTCATGGGTGATTACGACCTCGTTGTTGCTGCAGATGGCCTGAACTCCACCAGCCGCACCGAGTTTGCCGAGTATTTCAAGCCAGACATCGACACCCGCAAATGCAAGTTCGTCTGGCTCGGTACCCACCAGAAATTCGATGACGCCTTCACCTTCATATTCGAAGAAACAGAGCATGGCTGGATCTGGGCGCACGCTTACCAGTTCGATGATGACACCGCGACTTTCATCGTGGAATGTACGGAAGAGACATACGAAGCATTTGGCTTTGGCGATATGAGCCAGGCCGAGTCTTGCCGGACTTGTGAGAAGATCTTCGCAAAGCATCTTGGCGGCAATGAGCTGATGACCAACGCAAACCACGTCCGTGGTTCTGCATGGATCAACTTCCCACGCGTGCTCTGCGAGAAATGGTCCCACGAAAACCTCGTTCTCATGGGCGATGCCTCTGCAACCGCACACTTTTCTATCGGATCAGGCTCCAAACTTGCCATGGAAAGCGCCATTGCACTGGCAGATTACCTGCACAGCGAAAACTCCATTCAAAGCGCCTTCCAGAAATATGAGGACGAGCGCCGTTTGGAAGTTCTGAAGCTCCAGTCCGCTGCCCGTAACTCACTGGAATGGTTTGAGAATGTCGAGCGCTACCTGCATCTCGATCCAGTTCAGTTCAATTATTCACTCCTGACACGCTCCCAGCGCATCTCCCATGAGAACCTGCGTGAGCGCGATGCTGAGTGGCTGGGAACTGCAGAAGGCTGGTTCCAAAATCAAGCCGGAGTGTCGGACACCGACAATGCTCCACGCCCGCCAATGTTCGCACCGTTCAAACTTCGCGAGATGGAGCTGAACAACCGCGTGGTTGTCTCTCCTATGGCCCAGTACAAAGCAGAAGATGGAACAGTCTCCGACTGGCATCTGGCCCACTATGGCGAACGCGCCAAAGGTGGAGCAGGGATGGTTGTTGTTGAGATGACCTGTGTCAGCGCAGATGGCCGCATCACACCAGGCTGCCCGGGTCTTTACGCACCAGAACATCAAACGGCATGGAAGCGCATCACTAATTTTGTACATGAACACAGCAACGCAAAGATCTGCTGCCAGCTTGGCCATGCCGGTCCAAAAGGCTCAACGCAGCTTGGCTGGGAAGAGATGGACGCGCCGTTGAACGACGGCAATTGGTCGCTTCTTGCCGCTTCTCCAATCGCTTGGTCTGAACGCAACCAGACGCCAAAGCAAATGGACCGGGCAGACATGGACCGCGTCAAGGCAGAGTTCGTGAATGCAGCCAAGATGGCAGACGCATCTGGTTTTGACATGGTCGAAGTCCACTGCGCCCACGGTTATCTTCTGTCCTCCTTCATCTCTCCACTCACCAACAAGCGTGAAGACGAGTATGGTGGATCCCTTGAAAACCGCATGAGATACCCGCTGGAAGTCATCAAAGCAGTACGCGAAGCATGGCCCCAGGACAAACCAATGTCCGTGCGTATCTCAGCAACGGACTGGGTGGAAGACAAGGGCCTCACGCCAGAAGAAGCCGTTGAGATCGCTCGCATGCTGGACGCAGCTGACGTTGATATCTGCGATGTCTCCGCAGGTCAGACCAGCACTCGCGCGCAACCGGTTTATGGCCGTATGTTCCAGGTGCCGTTCTCAGACCGTATCCGCAACGACGCCGGTATGAAAACCATGGCCGTTGGCAACATCTACGAGCCTGATCACGTAAACTCCATTTTGATGGCTGGTCGCGCAGATCTTGTATGTCTTGCTCGTCCGCATCTGTCTGATCCGTACTGGACACTGCACGCAGCTGCTGAACTGGGCGACAAAGGTGTGTACTGGCCAGAGCCATACCATGCGGGCCGTGACCAGCTGTACCGTCTGGCAGAGCGCGCCGAGACCATGAAAGTTCGCGTGTGAGGAAGAACGGTTTGGAAAAGCATGCACTCATAACAGGTGGCGGGACAGGCGTTGGGGCTGAAATAGCCCGCCACCTCGCGGGGGCTGGCATCAACGTCACCATTGCAGGGCGCAGACGCGAGCCGCTTGACCTAGTCGCAAGCGCCAACAGCCGCATCAGCGCTGTGACAGCAGACATTACCGATGAAGTGTCCGTTGGGCAGATGTTTGAAAAGGCGGCTGAAGCAAGCGGACCAGTCAACATCGTGATTGCCAATGCAGGTGCCGCAGAATCGGCACCTTTTGGAAAGATCGAACGGGAAGACTTCCAGCGCATGCTCGACATCAACCTGACAGGTACATTCCTGACCTTCCAAAAAGGACTGGATTGCCTGAAAGGGCAAGAGTATGGGCGTTTGATCGCAATTGCATCTACAGCAGGTTTGCGCGGCTATTCCTATGTCTCACACTACGCTGCAGCCAAACATGGTGTCATCGGCATGGTTAGATCACTGGCACTCGAACTTGCCAGCAAGCCATTTACGGTCAATGCTGTGTGTCCAGGATTCACAGAGACCCCAATGCTGCAACGCTCGATCGAAAACATCATGCAAAAAACCGGAATGAACGAAGAGCAGGCACGGGCCGCTCTTTACAAGGACAACCCACAGCAACGCTTCATCCAGCCGGACGAAGTCGCCGCCACAGTGGCATGGCTCATCGGAGATGGCGCTCGCTCAGTGACAGGGCAAGCTATTTCAGTATCAGGAGGCGAAACCCAATGACTGCCTCACAGGAAATGCTCAAGGCTGACAGAGCAACCGACGACAAGTCCCGCGTTCGCCTCTGGTTGAGATTGCTCCGCGCCTCTCGTGCGATTGAAGGCGAACTGAGAGAGCGGCTGCGGACAACCTACAATGTGACCTTGCCACGCTTTGACGTGATGGCGGCACTTTACCGGGAGCCAGAGGGCATGCTCATGTCCCAGCTCTCCAAATACCTGATGGTATCCAACGGCAACGTCACCGGCCTCATTGATCGCCTGACCACGGACGGACTGGTTCATCGCACCTTGAGAGACGGAGACCGGAGAACCTCTGTGGTTCTGCTCACCAAAGAAGGCCGCGAGAATTTTGAGCAAATGGCAGCAAGCCACCGCGAGTGGATCAATGAGTTGCTCTCTCACTTTTCTCCCGATGAAGCAGAAACCCTTGCTGAAACACTGAAGGTATTTGCAAGCGATTGGGAGGGGGAGGCCCGATAATGCTGACAACCTACAAAATGGCGAATTTGCAGCCAAAGCACTTCATTTGGCGCATGGAAGGTGATGTCGCAGTCATCCAACTGGACCGCCCGGACCGTAAGAACCCGCTGACCTTTGAAAGCTATGCCGAGCTGCGCGATACATTCCGTGATCTCGTCTATGCAGACGACGTTAATGGCGTTGTAATCGCCTCCAATGAAGGCAACTACTGTTCAGGTGGAGACGTCCACGACATCATCGGTCCGCTAGTTGCAATGGACATGAAAGACCTGCTGAAGTTCACGCGTATGACGGGTGATCTGGTCAAAGCCATGATCAACTGCACCAAGCCGATCATTTCAGCTGTAGACGGTATCAGCGTTGGTGCTGGGGCAATCATGGCCATGGCATCAGACCTGCGCATTGGTACACCAGACGCCAAAACAGCCTTCCTGTTCACCCGCGTCGGTCTTGCAGGCTGTGACATGGGCGCGTGTGCCATTCTTCCGCGCATTATCGGCCAGGGACGTGCTGCAGAGCTGCTCTACACAGGTCGGTCCATGAGCGCTGAAGAGGGCTACACTTGGGGCTACTTCAACTCCATGTCCACCACAGAAGCACTAGAGGCCGATGCTATTCGCATGGCGCAGCGCATCACGGCAGGGCCAAATTTCGCGCACGGCATCACCAAGACCCAGCTCAATCAGGAATGGAACATGGGTCTGGATCAGGCGATTGAAGCTGAAGCACAGGCGCAGGCCATTTGCATGCAGACCAAAGACTTCGAAACCGCCTACAAAGCTTTTGTTGCAAAAGAAAAACCGGTCTTTGAGGGGGCATAAATGGCTGACACCACCTTCCTCACATGGCCGTTCTTTGAAGAAAAACACCGAGAGCTGGCCGAAGCCATAGAAAACTGGTGCTGCGAAAACCTTCCAGCTGACCACTCTGACACGGATGCTGCCTGTATCAAGCTCGTTAATGATCTTGGTTCTGCTGGTTTCCTGAAGCTCACTGCTGTTGATCCGGCTGATCCCAAACCGCTGGATGTCCGAAGCCTGTGCATCATGCGCGAAACACTGGCCCGTCACGACGGTCTGGGGGACTTCGCCTTCGCCATGCAGGGTCTGGGAACAGGCGCCATCAGCCTGTTTGGCACGCCAGAACAACAGCTGTGGCTCAATAAAACCAGAGCAGGCCAGACACTCTCTGCGTTTGCGCTAACAGAACCAGACTCCGGTTCAGATGTCGCAAATATAGAACTTTCCGCTATCCGCGACGGCGATGACTATGTGCTCAATGGCGAAAAGACCTGGATCTCCAACGGCGGCATTGCAGGCCTTTACGTTGTCTTCGCAAGGACGGGCGAAGCACCGGGTGCCAAAGGCATCAGCGCCTTCATAGTACCGGCGGATACACCGGGCTTAACCGTTGAAGAACGGCTGGATGTGATGGCACCTCATCCTCTGGCACGGTTGGGTTTTAAACAACTGCGCATTCCAGCAGCAAATCGCATTGGGGGAGCCGGAGAAGGCTTCAAGATCTCAATGTCGGTTCTGGATGTCTTCCGCTGCACCGTCGGTGCTGCTGCTTTAGGCTTTGCCCGCCGTGCATTGGAAGAAGCCGTAGTACGCGCAACAACCCGCAAACTGGGGGATGGCGTGCTGGCCGATATGCAGATGGTGCAGGGCCATCTGGCGGAAATGGCAATCGACATTGATGCCTCTGCACTCCTGATCTACCGCGCTGCATGGACGAAAGACATGGGGGCAGCACGAGTATCTCGCGAGGCTGCCATGGCAAAGCAATTCGCAACCGATCAGGCCCAACAAATCATTGATAAGGCGGTACAAATCCACGGGGGTGAGGGCGTCCGTTCAGGCAATACTGTCGAAAAACTTTACCGTGAAATCAGAGCTCTTCGCATCTACGAAGGCGCATCCGATGTTCAGAAAATAATAGTAGCAAGGCAATTGCTTTCTCAGGAGGGGAGAAATGCTGGGACCAAGCGCGCACAAGGACACCTTCACAAGGGACAGGCTGCCACCAATTGATCAGCAGCCAGTTTTCCAGCTGGAGGGGTTTGAGTACCCAGATTACATCAACGCCGCAGTAGAGTTGACCGACAAGATGGTTGAACGCGGTTTTGGTGACAACATTGCTCTCATCGGCAATGGCAGAAAACGCACTTACAAGGAGCTTGCGGACTGGACGAACCGCATCGCTCGAGCTCTGCAGGAGGATTACGGAGTAGAACCGGGCGACCGCATTCTTATCCGCTCAGCAAACAACCCGGCTATGGTCGCCTGCTGGCTGGCTGCTACAAAAGCAGGTGCTGTGGTGGTCAACACCATGCCAATGCTGCGGGCTGGCGAGTTAAGCCAGATTGTCGACAAGGCCGAAATCAAACTGGCCATGTGCGATCTTCGCCTCATGGAAGAGATGGAGCGTTGCCTTGAGCAGAACGATCATCTGAGCAAAATCGTGAGCTTCGATGGCACGGCCAACTTTGCCGGTGAGATGGATAAGGTCGCACTGTCAAAGCCCGTCCAGTTTGAAGCCGTTCAAACGGGCAGAGATGATGTCTGCCTGCTGGGTTTCACATCTGGCACCACCGGACAGCCGAAGGCAACCATGCACTTCCACCGCGATCTGCTGATCATCGCAGATGCCTATGCAAAGGAAGTGCTCAACATCCAGCCATCGGACGTGTTTGTTGGCAGTCCGCCACTGGCCTTTACATTTGGCCTCGGCGGCTTGGCAATTTTCCCGCTTCGTTTCGGCGCAACCGCTACTCTGCTGGAAACGGCAGGACCCAAGCAGCTTATTGAGATCATTGAGACTTACAAGGCAACGATCTCATTCACAGCACCAACGGCTTACCGTGCCATGATGGCGGCAATGGAAGAGGGGGCAGACCTGTCCTCACTGCGCATTGCAGTCTCAGCGGGAGAAACATTGCCAGCACCAGTGTTTGAGCAATGGAAAGCAAAAACCGGGATTCCGATGCTGGATGGGATTGGCGCAACGGAAATGTTGCACATCTTTATTTCCAACCATTTGGAAGATGCCATGCCAGCAACCACTGGCCGGGAGATCAAAGGATACTCCGCAAAAGTGGTTGATGAAAACATGCAGGAGGTTCCACGCGGCACAGTTGGCAAACTTGCCGTAAGAGGACCAACCGGTTGTCGGTATATGCAAGATGACCGGCAGCAGAAATATGTTCGTGACGGCTGGAATTTGACAGGTGATGCCTTTTATCAGGATGAAAAAGGGTATTTCCACTTCGCAGCCCGTGCAGACGATATGATCATCACGTCCGGCTACAACGTCGCCGGGCCTGAAGTTGAGGCTGCTCTGCTAAGCAGTCCGGAAGTGTCCGAGTGTGCGGTTATAGGCGTGCCAGATGAGGACCGGGGACAGATTGTTGAAGCTCATGTGGTGCTGGTGGAGGACCACCCACAAGATGCAGATGTAATCAAACGTCTTCAGGACTATGTAAAATCTACTATAGCACCTTATAAATACCCTCGTTCACTTAAACTGGTAGATTCTCTACCAAAAACCGCGACCGGTAAAATTCAAAGATTCCGCCTGAAGGAACAGCTGGTCGAGGATAAATCAGGGGAACTTATATGAAAAAACTCGTTTCAGCCGGAGTAGCCGCGCTTCTGTGTTGTACAGCTGGCGTGGCGCAAGCCGAAGTTAAAATTGGTATGATCACCACCTTGTCAGGCGGTGGCTCCACCCTCGGCATCGACGTCCGCGATGGTTTTGAGCTCGCACTCAAACAGGCAGGCGCATCCGATGTAAAGCTGCTGGTTGAGGATGACGCCCGCAAGCCGGACGTCGCTAAAAAACTGGCAGACAAATTCATTCAAAAAGACAAGGTTGATATCCTCACAGGTATCATCTGGTCCAACCTGGCAATGGCTGTGGTTCCTGCGGCAACCCGCAAAGGCACGCTCTACATCAGCCCAAATGCAGGCCCATCTGCGCTGGCTGGTAAAGCCTGTCACGAAAATTACTTCAACGTGGCCTGGCAGAACGACAACCTGCATGAGGCAATGGGATCTCACGCCAACAAAGCAGGCTACAAGAAGACCTTCATTCTGGCGCCAAACTACCCAGCTGGTACCGACGCTCTGAAAGGCTTCAAGCGGATGTACCAAGGCGAGCTGACAGGTGAACTCTTCACCAAGCTCGGTCAGGATGACTACGCTGCAGAAATCGCACAAATCCGTGCTTCTGGCGCTGACAGCGTGTTCTTCTTCCTGCCAGGTGGCATGGGTATTGCGTTCATGAAGCAGTACGCGCAGTCCGGCGTTGATGTGCCTGTCATGGGTCCGGCCTTCTCCTTCTCACAGGATATTCTGCCTGCGATTGGTGACGCTGCACTCGGCGTGGCAAACTCCTCACAGTGGGGTAAGGACATTGAGAGCGAGGTGAACGCAAAGTTCGTCAAAGGCTTCAAAGAAGCTTATGGCCGCCTGCCTTCCCTGTACGCATCTCAGGGCTATGACGCCGCAAATCTGATCCTTTCCGCAATGGAAAAGGCAGATGTCAGTAACAAGGACGACTTCCGTGCAGCACTGAAAGAAGCTGATTTTGCTTCTGTGCGCGGCGACTTCAAATTTGGCAACAACAACCACCCAATTCAGGACATTTATGTTCGCGAAGTGGTGAAAGAAGACGGCCAGATCACCAACAAAATCGTCGGTATCGCAATCAAAGGCCATCAGGATGCATACGCATCCAAATGCCGGATGAAATAAGCCAACGCATTGAAGTAAAAAGTTAATCAGCGGGGAAACCCTAATCCTTCTCCGCTGATCCCCTATACTGATGTCACAATGAAAAAGAAGCCTCGGGAATATCATAAATGACGGCAGCTTTGATTTTTGAGCAGGTATTGAACGGGCTGCAATTCGGTCTCACTTTGTTTCTGATGGCAGCTGGCCTCACGCTGGTCTTCGGCGTTATGGGTCTGATCAACCTCGCTCATGGCTCGCTTTACATGGTCGGTGCCTTTTGTTGCGCTTGGATCACTCAGCAGACCGGCTCTTTCTGGCTTGGTCTTGGTGGTGGTGTCCTTGGAGCGGCGGCAGCTGGTGCACTCATCGAAATGCTTGTCATTCGCAGGCTTTATGACCGCGATCACCTTGATCAGGTACTGGCAACCTTTGCTCTTATTCTGATCTTTTCTGAAGGCACCCGCATGGTCTTCGGTTCCATGCCACTTTACCTCAACATTCCGGCAGCTCTGGGGGGCACCATGGCGTTGCCCGGCGTAGAAGCTTATCCGGTCTATCGCCTGTTTATCATTCTGGCAGCACTGGCTGTTGCCCTGCTTCTCTACCTGCTTATTTCCAAAACGCGCCTTGGCATGCGGATCCGCGCCGGTGAAAGTGACCGCGAGATGATCGCTGCCTTAGGTGTTGATATCAAAACGCTTTACACCATCGTTTTCGCATTGGGCGCTGCGATCGCAGGTCTGTCGGGTGCTCTGGTCGGCGCATTGCGCTCCGTACAGGTCGGCATGGGAGAACCAGTGCTCATTCTGGCCTTCGTGGTCATTGTGATTGGCGGCATTGGCTCAATCAAAGGCGCTCTCATCGGCTCCATCCTGATTGGCCTCGTAGATACTCTGGGACGTATTTTCCTGCCCGTTATCCTGAAGTTCTTCATGGAAAATGCCAGTGCAAACAGCATCGGGGCAGCTCTGTCATCCATGCTTATCTATCTGATGATGGCAGGCATTCTGGCAGTCAAACCAAAGGGGCTTTTCAATGCAACGAACTGATACAGCTCCAAAATCCATCAACATGCCAAAGCTGAGCCGCGAGACCGTCGTCAACATCGCAGTTATGGCAATCCTGCTGGCTCTGCCGCTCTGGGCGTCTTCTATCGGAGAAGACTACTACGTCAATCTGGCAAGCCTGATCACCATCTTCGCCATTGCTGGCGTTGGCCTCAACTTTGCCATCGGACAGGGCGGAATGGTCAGTTTCGGCCATGCAGCCTTCTTCGGTATTGGCGGCTACACCACTGGTATTGCAGCCTTTCACAGTTTTGAAGAAACCCTCTTCATGGCCATGCCTTTTGCGATCTCCGGCACCAACCAGATGCTTATTATCTGGATTGTCGCAATGGTCATTTGCGGCATCGCAGCCTTAGCAATTGGCGCAATCTCGCTGAGAACCGAAGGCGTCTACTTCATCATGATCACACTGGCATTTGCCCAGATGATCTACTACTTCGCCATTTCCTGGCCGACATACGGCGGTGAAGATGGCCTTTCAATTTACCTGCGCAACGAACTTCCAATGGTAGATGCAGAAAGCGCTCTGACGTTCTTCCTTGTCTGTTTTGTCCTGCTGCTCGGTTCCATCTTCGTCTCAGCACGCTTGTCTGGCTCCCGTTTTGGCGCAGCGCTTGGCACCGCCCGTATGAATGAGACACGGCTGGCAACCTCTGGCATTGATCCATTCCCGATCAAGCTCACAGGCTTTGTTATCTCCGCGATGATCACCGGCCTTGCAGGAGCGCTGTTTGCCGAGCTAAACGGCTTTGTAGGCCCTTCAATGCTCTCCTGGCACCGTTCCGGAGAGATTATGGTGTTCGTCATCCTTGGCGGCGTCGGGCGTCTCTATGGCCCTGTTATCGGCGCCGCCCTGTTCGTACTGCTCGAAACCTATATCGGCGAATGGACAGAGCACTGGCAACTGCTGCTTGGTCTGGCCTTGCTCGGGGTCGTTCTGTTCGCCCGAGGTGGCGTCATGGGCATGATTGCAGGGAGAGCACGCCATGACTAAACCGGTTCTTGAAGTCAAAAGCTTGCACAAATCCTTTGGTGCTTTGCAGGCGACAAAAAACGTATCTCTGGATCTGAAACCTAATGAGATTCATGCTCTTATCGGACCAAACGGGGCTGGCAAATCAACGCTCATCGGTCAAATTGCGGGCTGGATCACACCCGACAGCGGCAACATCATTCTGGATGGCGAAGACGTGACCTCAGAGACAGTCGCCAGCCGGTCCCGTGAGGGACTGGGCCGCAGTTTCCAGGTCTCTTCGCTGGCCATGGACGTCAGCGCCCGTCGCAATGTCATGCTCTCCGTACAAGCCAGTCAGGGCTCCAGCTTCCGCTTCTGGAAGCAAACCAAGTCCGACGAAGAACTGCGCGAAACCGCTGGAAACTGGCTCAGAAAAGTCGGTCTCGGTGGTCGCGAAGATATCGCGGTCTCGGAACTCTCTCACGGTGAGCGCCGTCAGGTGGAAGTCGCCTGCGCTCTGGCTCTCAAGCCCAAAGCACTGCTATTGGACGAACCCATGGCAGGCCTTGGCCCGACAGGCTCTGTTCAGCTCACTGAATTCCTTGAGGAAATTCGCCCGGAAATCCCAATCCTGCTCATTGAGCACGACATGGATGCCGTGTTCCGTCTGGCAGATCGCATCACAGTTCTGGTGGGCGGTGCAGCCATTCTGTCAGGCTCGGTCGATGATATCCGCGCCAGTGCGCTTGTCAGAGAAGCCTATCTTGGGGAGGAAGCCTGATGCTCTTAGAAGTCAAAGGCTTGGAAGCCCATTACGGCGCTGCACAAGCGCTCTTCGGTGTGAACCTCTCCGTCAATGAAGGCGAAATGGTCGCGATGCTTGGCCGCAATGGCATGGGCAAATCAACCACAATCAGCTCTATTTGTCAGATGGTTACGCCAACCAAAGGCACCATTGAGTTTCGCGGTCAAAGCCTGAACCGCCTGTCCAGCCACAAAGCCGCACGCCTTGGTCTGGGACTGGTCCCGGAAGGTCGACGCTGTTTCCCGAACCTATCTGTTCTGGAAAATCTCAGCGCAGCCGCCCGCAAAGGCGCATGGACGCTGAACCGTGTCTATGACTTGTTTCCACGCCTTCAGGAGAGGAAAAGCCAGAGCGCAAACACGCTGTCTGGCGGAGAGCAGCAAATGCTCGCCATCTCCAGAGCCTTGATGACAAACCCGAAATTGTTGATCCTTGACGAAGCAACGGAAGGTCTGGCACCTGTGGTGCGCGGGGAAATCTGGCAGGCGATCGCCAGGCTGAAGAAGGAAGGACTGTCCATTCTCATCGTCGACAAGACGCTCAAGGAGCTCCTTCCGCTGGCTGATCAGGCCGTCATTCTGGAAAAAGGCGAGTCAGTCTGGGCAGGCCGCCCGGATACACTCACCGAGGAAATGAAGGACAGATACCTTGGTCTTTGAACGCACGATCAAAGTGATTTTCCAGCACTGCGATCCAGCTGGAATTGTCTTTTATCCCCGCTACTTCGAGATGATCAATCAAGTCACCGAAGAGTGGTTCGAGCAATCGCTCGGCACGTCGTTCGTAGAAATTCATATAAATCAAGGGGATGCAGTCCCCACAGCCAAGATCGAAACAGAGTTCAAAAAGCCGAGCAAGCTTGGTGACGAACTCTTATTCACGCTCCAGGTCACAAAGCTGGGACGCTCCAGCGTCCATCTGGAGTTTACGGTGACATGCGAGGACGAGCTTCGTCTCACAAGCCGCTCGGTCATTGTCTACGTCAAAGGCGAGGACAAGAAGCCAGCGAGTTGGCCGCAAGCCATTAAGAAACAAATGGAATTTCTCCTGAAGGAAGAGGGACCTTCATGACAACACAACAAGCACTGTTCAAATTTCTCCAGCCGGAAGGTTGGAAGCCTGCTTCTGGATACGCCAATGGCATTATGGCAGAAGGCACACCCATCTTTCTGGGAGGTCAAATCGGCTGGAACGGCCAGCAGGTCTTCGAGAGCGATGATCTCATTGACCAGATCAAGCAAACGCTTGAGAACATTCGCGAAATTCTAGCCACAGCTGGCGCGAAGCCAGAGCATGTGGTGCGCCTGACGTGGTATGTGGTCGACAAGAAAGACTACACCGCTCGCCTGCGCGAAGTTGGCGAGGCGTATCGCTCTGTGTTTGGCCGTCATTTTCCATCCATGACCATGATCCAGGTGGCTGATTTGGTGGAAGATCAGGCCAAAGTGGAAATTGAAGCAACGGCAGTACTGCCAAGAGCGGAATAACGTGATGCGGGATTGGGACGCGGCCTATCATAACTCCGGTGCAGTACCAAACGCACAAGAGCTGTTTAATCAATGGGTTGAGCGCTCCAAAGCGTTTCGCGAGACCTCAAAAAACCAACTGGACGTAGCTTACGGAAGCGGGGAGAGAGAGAAGCTCGACCTGTTCTTCCCGCAAGGCGCTGAGGCGTCCAAAGGGCTCGTCATGATCGTTCATGGCGGGTACTGGAAGGCCTTCGATAAATCCGCCTTCAGCCACTTGGCGAAGGGGGCCGTCGAGATGGGGTACACCGTTGCCGTGCCTTCTTACGACCTTTGCCCAAAAGTGAAAATAACCAGTATTACCAATCAGATACAGCGATCTCTTGAAATTGCGGCTGAACAAGTTGAAGGATCGATTCACTTGACCGGTCATTCTGCTGGTGGTCACTTGGTAGCGAGGTTGGGCTGCAAAAACCGAATGATACCAGATAGTATCACTAGGCGGATCAAGCACATCCTCGGCATCAGTGGGGTCTACGATCTACGCCCGATCCGCAGGACAGCAATGAACGACACCCTGCATATCGACGAAGCCGAGGCGCTGGCAGAAAGTCCGGTGCTGCACGAACCTCTTGATAATCTTCGCTTTACAGGCTGGGTTGGCGCTGAGGAGCTGGCAGAGTTTCGGCGGCAAAATGCAACCCACTGCGCAATGTGGGGCGGTTTCGAAACACACATCACCGCCTATGAGGATCCGGGCAAAAACCACTTTACCGTAGTAGAGGCACTGGAGCAGCCCAACAGCCTCCTCCTCACAACTATGTTGAATACATAACGATAACATACTGAAATATATAGACATTATAAAAACCACGCAACTTTGCGTTCCTATGTGTAATTTTGCGTGGTTTAAGTGATTCATGCGTTACTTTAAGTTGCTATGTGGCTGCGTTGATGAATTCATTTCATCCGAAAGTGTCTGGCACAGCAACCGAAGCAGCCCAGCGCGTCAGACTGAAAAACCTCCTCACACACTCCATTCGTCTTAACCTATTGGATAGCCTATTCACCAAATGGAGAGTTGTGGAACTACCATCAGCCGCTCTAAGGTTGACCCAACAACGCGAACCGGAGTTATCCGCCCAGCGCGGCTTGCAGGTACACTCATCTGACAAGCCAGCTCTGTAAGGCATCAACTCTGGAAACGGGCACTTTCCAAGATGCTCGTATGCGCAGGACTTGGCTGACTGGGGAGGCATATGTGACAGCAGAAAAAGCGGGACCACTTTCAGGACTTCAGGTGGTGGAGATGGCAGGCCTTGGCCCAGCGCCCATGGCCGGACAATTGCTTGCAGATCTGGGAGCCGATGTCATCGTCGTCGACCGCCGCACCGGCGAGCGGATCGACAAGGACGTCAACCGCAGAGGCAAGAAGTCCATCGCTTTGAACATGAAGAGCGAAGAGGCCGTCAAAGTCTTCTTCTCCCTCGTTGAGAAAGCCGACATCCTGATCGAAGGCTTCCGCCCCGGCGTAATGGAGCGCCTTGGCCTTGGGCCGGACGAATGCCTCGCCAAGAACCCGGGCCTGATCTATGGCCGCATGACCGGCTGGGGGCAGGACGGGCCACTGGCTCATGCCGCCGGCCACGACCTCAATTACCTCGCTATGACCGGCATGCTCAACGCCATCGGCGAGGAAGGCCGCCCACCAGTCCCACCGCTCAACATGGCGGCGGACTACGGCGGCGGGTCCATGTTCCTGCTGCTGGGTGTGCTGTCAGCGCTGTTTGAGCGCACTAGAAGCGGCAAAGGACAGGTGATCGATGCAGCCATGGTCGACGGCGTGCCAGCCATGATGGGTCTGATCTACTCCTTGCTGGGCCGCGGGCTTTGGCAGGACAAACGCCAAACGAACCTGTTGGATGGCGGCGCTCCGTTCTATCGCTGCTATGAAACTTCAGATGGGCGCTATCTGTCCGTCGGTTCTCTGGAGCCCCAGTTCTTCGCTTTGCTGCTACAAGGGCTGGACCTCCCGCAAGAGCTTTCCAAGATCCAGATGAACATGAAAGAGTGGCCTCAGCTGGAAGAACAAATCGGCACTGCCATCAAGGCGAATACGCTGGACCACTGGACCGGCGTCTTTGCAGGAACCGACGCTTGCGTTGCCCCTGTGCTCTCCATTGAGGAGGCAAACGCAGCCTCTCTCAACACCGAGCGCGGCAACCGCATCCGCCTCAACGGCGTCACCCAGGCAGCACCCGCACCGCGCTTCAGCCGCACAGTTCCGCAAACACCTGAACCAGCAGGAAGAACCGGAGACGATACTGCACAGGTTTTACAGCAGCTTGGTTTCTCTGAAGCGGATATCGTTGATATGCAAAAGAGCAAAACTTTGGCCTGAATCTGCGACAATTAACGATGCGAAACAAACTGTAAACGGAGGGGGCCTCAGCACTCCCTCCCACGTCATAACTGCCTCAGCCCAATCCTCTGAGCACATCCCATGACTGAGGACATCCTCTCGAATCTCCTAGGGTAACTTTAATCAGGTTACTGCGAAGGAGTGCACCAGAGTATGCTGGTAACAGATGCATTTGTATTATTGTTTCTTGTTACGCAGGGCCTCTTTCTCGTCGCCTCATACGTCTTTGCTGTATCTGGCGCAGATGACCTGTTCGTTGACACCCTCTATTACACCTTTATCGCCTGGTATCGCGGCCCATTAGCGGGCAGAACCGAAGAACGCTTGTTTGAAGAAACTGGGCACGTCCCGCCAAGACCGCTGGCCATCATGCTACCCGCATGGGATGAAGCCTCAATCCTCTATCCCGCCGTTACAGGCATCATGCGCAGACTGGACTATCCATCCTATTGGATCTTCATTGGCGTCTACCCCAATGACGCAGCCACGCAGAAGGCTGCAAATCGTCTGGCAGCCGAACACGACAATCTGCGCGTCGTTACCACCAACAATGACGGCCCAACCTGCAAAGCCGACTGCGTCAACACCATCATTGCCGAAATAGAGAGGTTCGAACAGGAACAGAACATCTCCTTTGCCGGCATCGTCATGCAGGACGCAGAAGACATCCTCAACCCAAACGCTCTGCACGTCTTCAACGCCAGCCTTGAACTTGCCGATGTGGTGCAACTGCCCGTCCTCTCCTTACCCCGTAGACGCCGGAACCTGACAGCCGGCCACTACATGGACGAGTTTGCCGAGTTCCATTCCAAGGAAGTTCTCGTCAGGGGCTTCTTGACCGGAACAGTTCCGGGCGCTGGTGTTGGCACCTGCTACTCCAAGAAAACCATCGAGACAGCCAAATCCATTTCCGGCACAGATGAGAACGGCATACCGGAAGTCTTCAACATCGGCTCCTTGACGGAAGATTACGACCTCGCCATGCGGCTCACAGGGAAGGGGCTCACCCACCACCTGCTCTGGGTCCACCCGGCAAAGAAAAGCGATCACACGGACTTTGCAGTCACGCAGGAGCTGTTTCCCTCCGGCTTCTGGCAAAGCGTACGCCAGAAAACCCGCTGGACCATCGGCATCGCGTTTCAGGGCTGGGCACAGCTGGGATGGAAAGGAGGGCTCGCTGATAAATACTTTTATTGGCGCGACAGGAAGATGGTGTTCTTCAGCCACGCCATCATCATCGGGTACATCTCGCTTTTCTTCTACTGGGGCCTTCGCCTCTATGAGCATCTGGCACCGGATGCCTACCATTTGCCGCCACTTCTGCCAGAAGACAGCCCATTTTGGTATGTAATCTGGTTCAACGTGCTCCTGCTCGCCCACCGCCTTATCCAGCGCCATATCTGGACAGGCTACCATTATGGTCTGCGTGCATTGGCTCCCGTGACCTTGCGCTACTTCGTATCCATCATCATCAACTACATCGCCATGATGCGTGCCATCAAAACATGGATCCGGCATCTGGGCACCGGCGAAGTCATCGGTTGGGACAAGACCGCTCATGACTATCCGGAGGAAGAAAGTCTGGAGCTTGCAATTCCTGTAGAGCAGGAAGCACAAACATGACCCGGCCCCAAACGCCCCACAACACACGTACGGATGCCAACCGAAACTCGGCATTCTATCTGCTGTGGGTCATCATGTTTGCGCTTGGCTTATCCATCCCAACACAATCGCAAAATCCAGCGCCGCCTTCACAGAGAGTCAGCCCTGCGCCTTACACTCTCCAGCAAAAAGACGAGTACTACATCAGCTTGCTGAAGGACCGACAGGACAGCCAATCCCTATTGCAAAGCACGTGGCGCGGCTACCGCTCCTATCCCTTGCTGGACCTTGCCTACCGCCTGCTGGCAGAGGGGCGAAGTGAAGATGCGCTGAAAGAACTGGATGAGCTGCTGAAACAAGACCCTGATCATCTTGTGGCCCGCTGGCAAAAAATCCAGCTGCTCATCGGCCTCAATCGCCCGATCGCAGCAATTGACCAATTAGAGATCCTCCAATCTCAAGCCCCCGCTTTCAGCCGCGGCTATCTTTCGCTCGGCCACCTGCAAATGCTCACGGGCGAGTATGCGGAAGCCTTTGATGATTTCCGGCTGGCGATAGAGACTGGCAAATTACTGCCGAGCAACCGGGAAGAAGCCCTTGCAGGCGCAGCAGAAGCAGCCATCAAGCTTGGCAAAACCAAGGAAGCTCTCCATGCACTGAACATTTTGCGAGAGCTGGGCGCTGCCACCCCAAGACAAAGGCTCATCAGAGCGGATCTTTTGCGCAACTTCAATCAGCTGGAAGAAGCCCGTAGCGAATGGGACGAGCTTTCCAAGCTGGACAATGCACCAAGAACCCAGCGTACAGCAATTTTGAACGAAGCCTTCCTCTTTCTTGCGCAAGGCAAAGACGAAGAAGCCTACCGCTTGCTGCTGCGCGGTGAAATGAATGGACTGTTTACGGGCCGCCAATCCTCCGCTCTGGAACAGCGCACATTCGCCAGAGCTCTGGCCGCCAGCGCGCTCAATTCTGGTCATCTGGATGAGTTGCTGACCTTCCTCAACCCCGGACGCGTTGATCAACTGGGACTGTCCACGCGCGTTCAGCTGGCCTACGCTCTGGTGAAAAAAGGCTCCAGCGCCGAGGCAGAAATGGCGCTTCTGACAGCGGATGGCAGGATCCTCGACACCAAAGCCTCCGGTCCGGAAGAAGCCGCCAACTATTATCTGGCACTGGCAGACATCGCCATTCGCGCAGGAGATGATACCAGAGCGGTCACCGCAGGCCGACTGCTGATCAAGCTTACCCGCAGCCCGGAATACGGCCTGCAACTCAGCATGCTCGCTCTTAACAATGGCTGGGAAACACAAGCCATCAACGCGCTGGTGGAACTGCGCGCCATCACCCAGTTCACAGACCAGCAGAAATCTCCGGAAGCCTGGGTAGAGCTGTTGCAAACCCTTTCAGATCTGGCGCGGCGGGCAGGGGATCTGGATCTCGCCAATCAGGTTCTCAAAGAAGCTGAAACGTTGATGCCCAACTGGCGCATCACAGCAAAAAGAGGGCAGGTCGCCCTGCTCTCCAACCATCACCGCATCGCCTCCGCTGTTCTTCAGGATGCTCTTGCACGAGCCCAAAGAGCCCGTGCTGACGGCGCCTTCAATGAAAACGACAAGAAAGCCTATGCACGTCTTCTGTTTGATCTGGCAGCCGTCTCTGCAACCAATGAAGACTGGACCAGCACGCTTGACTATCTGATCGCGGACTGGAAGCTGCAACCGGACCCGACACTGGTTCTGCCAGCATATCTCATGCTCAAGGAAAGCACCGCAGAAGGTATCACAGCACGCATGTGGCTGAACTACGTTTTCAGCTACACCAACACGGCAAACCTGTCAGAGGAAAGCAAAGACATGTTTGCCATGGCTTTCCTCTCACTGGCGCGCCTCTTGAAAACAGAAGGGCAGCTTCAGGAAGCCGTGAAAATGTACCGCCAGTCACTGCGACTGGCCCCAACCGCTGAAACCCGTTTGGAAGCTGCTTATCTTGCACTGGAGCTCAATCACCCCAAAAGAGCTCTGATGTTGCTGCAACAACTGGACCAGACCAAAAACACAGATGCGATCTTGGCGATCAGGTGCGAGGCCTACCGCGTGCTTGACCGCAATCTTGAGGCCCTGACATGCGCGCAACAGGAGCTTCAGGCTCAGCCCATGAATGCCGACAAGCACCTGACACTGGCCAGCCTCTATCTGCGACTGGGAGACAAAGAGAAAGCCAGAGAGGAACTACAGCAAGCGTATGAACTCAGCCCAAACCTCGCCACAGCAAGCCAGCTCGGCTTCCTCTATCAGGAGCTGGGAGAGTATGAGGTCGCGGAGGACTGGTTTCTGGAATCTTTTGAAGAGCATGACGATCAGAGCGCTGGTATGGCACTGCTCTACCTCAACCTGCGCCAGATGGACTATGATGAGGCAGCACACCTCCTTGCCAAACTGGATGTCTCCAAGCTCTCTCAAGAGCAAATGGCCGGCTATTACGCCGCCCGGGCCCAGCTCACGCTCCATCAGGGCAATCAATCACCCGAAGCGCTGGCAAGCGCTCTGGTGGACCTGCGCAAGGCACGGTCCATCGCCTCGACACCGGACATTCGCTTTTCCGTAGTTCAGGTTCTGTTCCAGTTGGATCAACTAGAGGAAGCAGAGGCTGAATATGAAAAACTGCCGCCAGCCGACCTTAAAAACCCGGCAACACTCGCTTTGGGAGGATACCTTGCCCGTGCTCAGGGTGACAATGATCTGGCAGTCACCCGCTTTGAAACCTCGCTGGAGGAAAAACCAGATCAGGCGAACCTGCAGGAAGATCTGGCCTATACCTATCTGGCAGCCTTTGAAAACAAGAAGGCCGCTGAACTGTTTCGCAAGCGGATTGATGTGCTGCACCAGCATCAGCGCGACATCTATGAACAGGACAAGCTGGAGCGCTTCCAACGGCAGCTCCGCATTCTGGAAATCCCGATCAGCTTCCTGTTCTTTGACGGCATCAGCCCCTCACGGCAGAATGAAGAAGAGATAACAGGCGCGATCCTGGGTATCCCGTCCAGCAGTCCGTTCGGTACATTCGAAGTGGCATGGCGTCCGCCCGTCATCGGTTACCAGAATGGCCGCGTCTTCGAGATCATCGCCCGTGCCCAGTGGCTCAACCAACGCTACAGCTTCCGCCCGGATCCTGACACATACCAGACCATCGTCGGCCTGCGCTTCAAGCCGTTTATGACGCAAAACCTGAAAATCGGTCTGGAGCGGTTCTTCAAAGGTGGCAGCGTCACGGAAGACAACTGGCTGGGGAGGGTGCTTTGGTCCTTCACCCGCGGAAACGACTTCCTCCCGCTCTACGATTTTTACTCCGGTGAGCCTATCGACAAAGAACCCTACATCAGCCTCTATCTGGAAGGTGGTCGTTTCTTTGAAAAGGAAAAAACCATTTTGTTCTATGGAGATGGCCGACTTGGTTACACTTTTAGGCTCGATCCTAACCTGATTTTGTCGCCCTTTGCGTATTCCATAGGGAGCGGAAACTGGAACTCCCAAACCAGCGCTGTGGCAATTGAAGCAGGGCTGGGAGCATCTTTGAAGTGGAGAGGGTGGTACACCGAAGCCTATGGTGACCTGCTTCAGCTGGAAGTGTTCGGGCGTGTAGGACACGAAGTATTAAACACAGATGACAGTGAGACCAGCCGAGTGCTTCTTGGACTTCAAGCAAACTTCTAAACTCTTCGTTCTTGGAGTGTTCTGCCTCGCTCTCATCGCATTCATGATGATCTTTAAAGCCTATGCGCGGCAAGATTCCGGTGCTAAGGAATGTATTCCTATACGCATGAGCTTCATACAACCCTGGGGCGATGAATATTTTCCTAACCCTAGATTATGGCGCAGCGAACTCCTTTCACATCAAAGACTTGGCATTGAAGAGGTCATCCTGCAGTGGACCATGTGGGGCAGCGATCTTCAGGATGAAATCAAGCTACCACTCTGGCTCGAAGCTGCAATCATGGGCGCAGATGAGGCCGGAGCCAAACTCTGGTTCGGCCTGCGGTATGATCCAACATTCATGGAGAAGCTGCAAAAAGATGGCCAAGCCTATCTGGACAATCGCTTAGCGGAAACCGAAAAACTCGCCACCGCGATAAGGGCGCAGATCAGCTACACCGCTCATCCCACTGAGGTTTTTGCGGGCTGGTATATACCAGATGAAATTGATGGCAATCTGCTGTTGGATAGCAAGCTCAGAAAGCTCGTCACCGGATACACCACACAAACCCGCGCAATCTTGAACCGCATCCTCCCGGGGCCTGTTGCCATCTCTGGATACACCGATTTGAAGACCATTCCGCGAAAACTGGCCACACAATGGAACAAGCTCATGGCAAAATCATCCATGGACATTCTGTTGCTGCAGGATGGGCTAGGGGCCAAGCTTATGGAACCTTATTCCAGCCGCAACCTGCAACGCGCCATCAGCGCCGCCTTCAGCACACAAGATCATACGGTTATTCCAGTGGTGGAAATCTTCGAGATTGATCCAAGAACAGCAGATTTCAGCACAATCCCAACCTCGCTCGGCACCATGAAAAGCCGTTTGAAGAACGCAAGATTTTCGGCCACGCAGCCTTTGGCCTTGTTCTCGTTGTCCAGTCATATCCTGAAGTTCAACAACAAACACAGTCGCGAGATCAAAGAGTTTCTTACTGAGAACGCTCATGTCTGCATTGCAAACGCATTGGCTGATGTAGAAGCTGCCGAATAATCACAAGGACCGTAGCGCAAAAGATGAAAGAACCAGAGATCATCGGAGCGGGCCCTAACAAAGTGCTGTGCATCATAGGCACCCGTCCAGAAGCTATAAAAATGGCGCCGGTCATCTCTGCAATCGCAAACTGCCCAAACCTACACGCCCATGTTCTAATGACAGGCCAGCACCGCGACATTGCATCCAATGCACTTGTATCCTTCGACATTCACCAGATCAACTGGCTCGACGTATCCAGCACCAGCCACAGGCTGGCCGATCAGGCCGGCGAACTGCTCAAAGGCATAAACGCATACATTGCTGTGCATCATCCCAAATACGCATTGGTCCACGGCGACACCACAACAGGCTTTGTCGGCGCACTGGCCAGTTTTTACAGCGCCATTCCAGTCGGCCACGTGGAAGCCGGACTGCGCAGTGGTGAGCTGCAGGATCCATTTCCCGAAGAAGCCAACCGACGATTGGCGGACCAACTGTGTCATAGGCTGTTCGCTCCAACATCCATCGCCAAAGACAACTTGTTGCGTGAAGGCCTGAGCAACGAGAAAATCCTCACCACAGGAAACACGGTGGTCGACGCCGTTCGACATCTGGCACAGAAAATCAAACCGGCACGCGAGCTCGACGAACTGAAAGATGTTCTGGGGCCGCAAAAGCGATTGGTGCTGGTGACCACACATAGACGCGAAAATTGGGGCGATCCCATGCGCCGCATCTGCCAGGCCATAAAACGCATCACAAAAGCCCATGAGGACCTGCAAGTCATTTTGCCTGTCCACCCAAATCCGGTCGTCAAAGACATGATCGAGTCCGAGCTCAAAAATATACCGCGCATCCATCTGGTCACGCCATTGTCTTATGAAGCACTCATCGCACTGGAACGTGACGCCGACCTGATCCTGACCGACAGCGGTGGCATACAGGAAGAAGCACCGGAGTTCGGAACACCGCTGCTGATCCTGCGCAAGACCACAGAGCGACCAGAAGCATTGACCAGCGGTCTTGCAAAACTTGTCGGCACATGTGAGCAAACCATCACGGATGAAGCCGCGCACATCTTGAAATGCAAACACACAAAGATCGACCGCCAAAACCCGTTCGGCGATGGCCATGCATCACAGCGCATAGCGACGGCCGTAGAAAGCCACATAAACTCAGCAGACTAGCTTCACTCTAGCCTTTACTGTTTAAGTTCCATAATCTACCTTATGCGTATTTTATATATACGGCCCGTGCGAAGGTATCTTTATCCTTCGCACCTCTAAAATGTCAGCCCACCATGTCTGCGATATTGTCATGATGCAGTTCTCAGGCATGGCATATGACCATTAGGCAATCAAAAGTAAGCTTCAGTGAGCTGTTCGAGTTGATCCCAAAGAGCCGCTGATTTTTGATAATCCATACTGGCATCTCCATCAGGCAAATCCATAAGGCCCCAGACGTTGTGCCAATAAGTTCCGCTGGGAACATCTTGCGTAGCTGCAATAAGAGCAGCCTGCGCCCCGAGTTCTTCCGATATCAGCAGTCTTTTGGCCAACCAGCTTCTAAGCCCGCCTTGCTCAGCAAACCCACCAAAACCACTCAAAATAACCCCGGGATGAACAGCATAGCTCTTGAGAGCCGGATAGCGTTTCGCGAGCTCCCGCATCTGCCATAAATTACCTAGTTTGCTGCCACCATAAACCCTGTTGCTTGAGTAGTTTAGCGGGTTCACATCACAAGTTTGGGCCATGATATAGGCGTCTCCCGATGTCATCACAATACGTGCATCCTCCGCAAACTTGCCTTGCTCCATCAGGAGTCGATACAACAAATGATGACCTAAGACATTGACTGCAAAGGTCATTTCAATATCGTCCGAAGCCATTTTGTGATCACTCAATATAACACCCGAGTTGCAGATCAATATATCAATTTTCTGGTCCCCCACTTTACCAACTGCATCCGCCACAGACTGCAAGCATGACAGATCACACTTAACTTGCTGGAGGTCACAGCCCCCTCTCTTCCCCTGAGAGATGCCGCGGGACAAAGACACAACCTTGGCGCCTCGTGCAATCAATCCGCGGGAAACATACTCGCCGACACCCGCTGATCCACCTGTTATCAGAGCAGTTTTCCCGTCAAGTCGTGGTCCAGGAGGACACATACGCGTTCTCGTCCCCTGACGAAACATACACCGTAAAAGGCGCAAAACAGAGGTTTTGGAGGGCCTATATGGGGTGAGGTCTATGGACACTTTTTTATCCTTGTTTACAGTCGGTCAAGATTGATTGACCATAATACTTGACTAGATTAATAATCTAGTCAAGTATTATCTGTAACACCTCGGATACGTGATGACTCAGTTTGATTTCGCCCCAGAATCCCAAAAGGCAACCATTCAGACAGCGCATCTGCTGTTGCAGCAAGCCGCTCGCCTTCGACAGAAGCTACAAACGGCAGTGACTGAGGCGTGTGATCTGACCTTGTCAGAAAAAGAGCTTCTTGGACGCGTCCAGCAATCAGGAGGTGAAGTGCGGATGAGTGATATTTCCAGTGCTCTGATGTTCACCGAAGGTGGCGCAACAAAGATCATCGGCCGGCTGGAGAAGCAAGGCCTCGTCACGCGGCATCGCTCGCAAGAGGATAAACGGGTTATCCTGATCAACATCACAGAGGAAGGCGAAAGCAAACTCGCAACCGCTCTCAGTGCCATGGCGAACGTCGCCTATCCGCTTTTGAGCAAAGTGTATTCTGAAGAAGAATGCGCCCAGATGACCCGCCTGCTGGAGATGCTTGGTGCGCATCCCGACCTGTTATGAGCGAGGAGCTAGCGTTCTTATCAGATGCGCTTAGACAAGCAAATGCCGCAGAACCAGATTTGGCATCTGCGGCATTCATTCGTCTTCTCAGACCTTAAAAGTCCATCACAATACGACCATCAATCTTGCCGTTACGCATACGATCGAAGATGTCATTGACGTTGTCGAGCGGCTCTGTGGTGTAATGCGCAGCCACCTGGCCTTCACCAGCAAACTCTAATGACTCCCGCAGATCATTTCGCGTACCCACAATGGAACCACGTAATGTTTTGCGGTTGAGCACCATATCAAAGATGTTGAGTGGAAAGTCCTCAGGAGGCAAACCAACAAGGCTCATAGTGCCGCCACGTGCCAGCATGCCAACACCTTGCTGGAAGCTCTTGCCAGCCACTGCCGTCACCAACACGCCCTCAGCACCGCCGCCAGCTTGCACTTCAGCCACCGGATCGCACTTGAAGGCATTGAGCGTCATATCCGCGCCAAGTGATCTTGCAAGCTCCAGTTTGTCCTCTGCAATATCAACCGCAATCACATGCAAGCCCATAGCCTTGGCGTACTGAACAGCCAGATGCCCCAAACCGCCAATACCGGAAATCACAACCGTTTGTCCCGGTTTTGTCTCCGTTTCCTTCAGCCCCTTGTAAACGGTTACACCTGCGCACAGGATTGGTGCTGCTGGTGCAAATTCAAGTTCCTTCGGCAAATGAGCGACGAAATTCGGGTCTGCCAAAGCATATTCTGCAAAGCTGCCATTGACGCTGTAACCCGTGTTTTGCTGGCTTTCGCATAAAGTTTCCCAGCCATCAACACAGTGACGACAGCAGCGGCAAGCGGTGTGAAGCCAGGGAATTCCAACGCGATCCCCCTCTTTCACCGAAGTGACATTCCGGCCTTTCTCAACCACAATGCCCACACCTTCATGGCCCGGAATAAAGGCTGGTGTCGGCTTGACTGGCCAGTCACCTTCAACAGCGTGAAGGTCGGTGTGGCACACGCCAGTGGCCTCAATTTTCACCAGAACACTGTCATCATTTACTGTAGGCTTTTCAACTTCACACACGTCCAACGGTGCACCAAACTCGCGCACAACGGCCGCTCTCATCATAGACATGACGGGCTCCTTGACCTGTTCGGGCCGCAGCGGCCCAGATGCATACAGGGAAAGCTAAATTTTGCAAATACAGGTATGCAGCACCAGCATTCAACCCGAGCCTAACAAACCTCCAGCCAAGTATAAAAGAGATGATATTTCAAGGATGCAAGCGCGGTTAACAACGTTTCTCGCCAGTCACTCAAAGTTAAAAAGGCTTGTTCTTTAATACAAAACCCGCGGACGACAATCAGGTGTATTCAAGGACATACATTTCCGTAAAGTGAAACAAATTCATCAACTTAGGCTAACTACGTAGCTTTTAGGCGATTTCACCTGAGATCATTTCATCGTCATGAGTCGAGCGGAGACTAGCCACTCTCCCCCTACTCCATGCAACACCACAAAACACTTGCCTCCACCTAACAATACCAAGTATAAATCAAATGTATGCATAAGGTAGATTATGGAATTACTTACTATTATTCGATCTAAATATAGCAATTATAAGTATTGTATCATTTAAATACTTAAGCATCTAACAACTAGTTCATACTATGGATGATCATCACCATCACTCAGGCCAAGCAAACGTCTTGCACGTAAGATCACAGGTACATCGACCATCTTGCCATCAACAACAAACGCGCCTTGTCCTGCTGTATCCTTTTGCTTTTCAAGCACATTCAAGGCCCACTGAACTTCCTCATCACTTGGTTCAAAGCACGAATTGACAACGCTGACTTGAGAAGGATGAATGGCGAACTTGCCGTTATATCCCATATCTCGCACATTGCGGGCTTCATCTTCAAGTCCTTCAGGGTCATTGAAGTCTAAATACACGCCATCAATCGCCCAAAGATGGTTCTGAACGGCTGCATTCAGCAGCTGTCCGCGTGGCCACACAAGACTGTTCCAGCCCATAGTGCCGCCTGTCTCTGCCGTATAGTCTGCATACCCAAAGGCCAGTGCATGAAGCGGTGCATGAGTTGAGGCAATCGCTTCTGCGTTAGACAGTCCCGCTGGCGTTTCCAACAACGCGCACACCCGCACCATCTCCTTGCCAGGATGTCCCTGCAGCAGATGGTCCAGTTGCTCCAGATCGCGCGGGCTTTCACATTTGGGCAGAAATATCCAGTCTGGCAGGTGCGCCAGGTCCAGCAGGCACAGCACATCTTCCAGTCCATCCGGCGTGCTCATCGATGAGATGCGAATACCGATTTCACAGGCCTCATGCTCGCGGATTTCATCTTGAAGGCCGCGCAGCAGATCTCTAGCGGCTGGCTTTTGCTTTTCAGAAACACCGTCTTCAAGGTCAAGCACCACACACCCTGCTCCCGATGCTGTCGCCTTCAGGAAAAGATGGGCTTTATCTGCAGGTAAGAATAACAGGCTCTTCACACCGGAACTCCAACTTAATCCATTGATGCCGTTGAGGCAGAATGTAGATCAGTAACAATTAATTTCCTGAAAATGGATAGGATCAAGCTGATCTCTTTGACGATGGACCCCGGACATAACCGCATGCCTGCAGACCACTTTGATCAGCTGTATCAACAAAAACTGATAAGCGCAGATGAGGCGATAAAAACGCTTGCAAGAGATACAAAGCTGATCACCTTCGGGTGTTATTGCGGAACCCCTCCTCGCCTTACCCGTGCCTTTTGCGAGGCTGCTGCTGCCGGATACTTCAGCAGCACACCAGATGTTTACCTGCTCCGCTCGCGCAAAGAGATTGTCGATCAGTTTTCAAATGTCGAAGTACTCAAACAAATCAAGCTGCTCTGCCCCTTTTTAGGAGGAAGTTTTCGTCAACTTGCTGATCACGCCAAGGAGTTAAGACAGACCCATCCGGATCTGATCATTCCGCATTATCTCCCAGAGCATTTTAGCCTGTATGCCCAAGGTGTTTTCTCTCGTCATGGCAAGCCCAATGTGCACTTGTTTCAGGTCTCTCCCATGGACGAGCACGGCTATTTCAGCTTTGGTGTAGATGGTAGCATGTCCATCCCCCTGGCGTTTGAAGCTGGCCAGATTATCGTTGAAGTCAATCAAAATATGCCGCGCACCTTTGGGTCTGGGCTCGTACATATCTCTCAGGTCTCAGCCCTTATTGAGCACAACAGCGACCTCATGGTCCTGCCGAAGAAACCGACAAGTCTTGAGGACCATAAGATTGGTGAGTTTGTTGCTGAACTTGTACCAGATCACGCTTGCATTCAGCTCGGTATTGGCGGCGTCCCGAATGAAGTTGGCAAACGCCTGAAGACAAAATCTGATCTTGGCATTCACACAGAAATGCTGGGTGATACGCTGTTCGAGTTGATACAAGCCGGTAACGTATCCAACCGGTATAAACAGCTCAATGTCGGGCACACCGTTTTTAACATCGCGCTGTTCTCCAATCCCGACTACTACGCCTATCTCGACAACAACCCCACCATGGCCTGTCATCCAGCGCACTACGTCAACAATCCACACATCATTGCTCAAAATGACCGGATGGTCTCCGTAAACTCCTTCGTGGAGATTGATCTGTTCGGCCAAGTCGCCTCAGAATCCATCAACTGGCGTCAGATTTCCGGCAGCGGTGGGCAGCTGGACTTCGTCCGCGGTGCATTCCGCTCCAAAGAAGGCATTGCCGTGCTCGCTGCCCATTCCACCGCTAAAAACGGCAGTATCTCCAAGATTGTCCCGCGCCTGCAGAACATCGTCACTACCCCGCGCAATGACGTCAGTTATGTGGCTACAGAGTACGGCTGCACCAACCTGTTTGGCATGTCCACCTCAGAGCGCGCCCACGCCCTCATTGAGCTCGCCGCCCCGCAATTTCGCGATGAGCTGCGCGAAGAAGCCAAAAACCTGACCATCTACTAGGCTGAAAGGAGCCCATCATGTATTCAGCCTATGCTCAAATTTCAGAAAATCGCTTTCTGGAGATTTACGGCCTCAACTTCGAAGAGTTCTCCATGGGCCAGATCTTTCACCATCGTCCCGGCATGACGGTTTCTCAGCAGGAAAATGCAGAGGAAGCGTTGGACACCTTCAATGCCGCAATGCTGCATTATGATGCCCATTACGCAGCGCAGACAGAGTTCAGGAAACCTCTCGTCGTCTCCACGCTGACACTGCAAAAGATCTTCGGCATGAGCTGGAAGACCTTTGCCAGAAAAGACCGCATCACAGCGTTTAAGAACATCTCCATGACTGCGCCCATCTTCGGCGGCGACACGCTCTACTGCTGTAGCCAAATCATCGCAGTGGATGAGAGCGAAGATAAAACCGGCAACGTCACCGTAAAAGCCTCCTGCACCAACCAGGAAGGCGTTGAGGTCGCCAACCTCATATACACCGTTAGCATCTTCAAAAAAGGCAAGCATCCGGTTTGGGGCAACCTTCCCAACTCCAGCAGTAATCCTTGGTTTTTGGCCTATTATCAACGTGAGGATGGGTCCCTACAGGAAACAACAGGCATCTACTTTGAGGGGTTCGCAGCAGGTCAGGTCTTCGAGCACAGCCCGGACATCACACTCCACTCCTCCTCCATGCTCCGCCACGCCGTCCAGACCATGCAATGGCACCCACTTTACCGTGATCATGAGTTCGCGCGGGAGGTCTACGGCAGAGACCGCCTGCCAGCAACAGAACTGCACGTCCTCTCGCTGGTCACCGCCGCCACCACAACCACCTTTGGGCGTGTGGTTGCCAATCTGGGGTGGACCGATACAAAATTGTCTCGTCATTTCTATGCAGATGACCGTTTTAAAGTGGCAAGCGAAGTCTTGTCAAAGCGGGAAAGCCGTTCCAGACCAGACCAAGGCATTTTGACCGTAAAAACCGTCGCCCATGATCAAACCGGCACCGAGGCCCTCTCCTACACCCGCACCCTGCTCGTCTATCGTCAGGGTGGCGGTCCATATGTAGCCGCTGGCTATTGATCCCACACCCCATTCTCCTATGATGCTCTCTTGTGTAGAAGATGGGTGACACGTGAAATCAGCGATCATGAGCAAAGCTGCATGGCAGTTAGAAGCCGCTGAAAACAATGCGGATCTATATGGGCATATGTTTGAAGCCCATGGCATTCCCTATGAGCGCTCTAAGGAGCTGTTTCACATCACTGTGCCGCCCCTTCCGTTTTACTCCAGCATCGTGACCAGCCTCCCGGCAATAAAACCTGAACTCATCAATGACCTCACGCGCACAGCAACATTTGATTTTTATGTCAAAGACAGTCTTGCCGACCTTCCACTGGAGCAATCTGGTTTCAAAAAACTGTTCGATGCCAGCTGGTTTTATCTGACTGAAATCGTCAAAGCAGACACGGCAGTCTGGGAGCAGATAAAGACGGCCCGGCAACTGGAGCACTGGCAGGCAGCATGGAAGACAAGCGGCAATCAGACAGACCGCAACATGTTTCCACCTGCACTTCTCACGATCCCCAACATTGCCTTTTGGGGCTATGCTGAAGCGGGAAAGTACACCAAGGGCTTCATCAGCAACTGGTCTGGCAGCTCAATCGGCCTTTCCAACATCTTTGCAGGCACACTGTCCCCACAAGACCTCCAGCAAATGGCGTGCCTGTTGCAGGCATGGCAACCATCAGCACCTATAGTCGGCTATGCACGAGGTGAAACTCTGCACAGCGCCATACAAACGGGCTTTGAAACTTCCGGAAACCTGACGGTCTGGGTCAAACAATTCTCACCAAGCTGAGCTCTCATGCGAGCAACAGCATGCAATCGCTCAAACTTTCATCAAACACCATTGCCTCCTGCAACAAAATGTGAGGCGTAAATAATTGTTTCCATTGTTGTATTTCGTCATCACACCCGCAGAATTTTGGTCACAATTCGCCCCTACCTCTCCTGTGCAACACATCGTTTCAGGAGAAAAGCCATGGCCATCGAGGTTTGGCTGACTTACGTCCTTGCCTGCACCATCTTACTCATCATCCCCGGACCAACGGTCCTTATGGTCTCCAGTTATGGCATCAGCCAGGGCCTGCGGGCGGTTGTCGCCTCAGCCCTTGGCGTTAGTTTGGGGAGTATCTTACTGATCTCGGTCGCATTGGCCGGACTTGGCGCCGTCATCTCAACCTCCGCGCTGCTCTATGACATCCTGCAGTATGCGGGCGCGACCTACCTCATTTATCTGGGCGTCAGCATGTGGCGCAGGAAATCTGTCCTCAAAGACCAAATGGAGATTGTGGCAACGACCCGCCTGCAAATATTCAGAGATACGTTTCTGGTCTCAGCCTTCAACCCCAAAGACATGCTGTTCTTCGTCGCCTTTCTCCCGCAATTTGTAGAGGACACGATTCCAGTCATTCCGCAGTTTATATTGCTGGGAACAACCTTCGTGGTCCTCGGTGGCATCAACACCATGTTCTGGACCTCCATGGCAGGCAGTTGCAGTGCCATGCTCACCGGAGGCAAATGCGCAAAACGTCTCAACAGGATCGGAGGCACCGGTCTGCTGAGTGCCGGGCTATTCATCGCGCTGTCAGGAAAGTTTCCATAAAACTCATAGACAGGGGCAAGAACTCAAAGTCTCACCAGTATTTCTCAAAGGCTGACCTCTACCCAAACAGCATCTACATGGGTAAGCTTCTCATCTGCTGCACACTTTGAGATATCAGCTCAAAGCCTTTCAACTCATCACCTGTTCATGATCGATCAGGCCTTTTCGGAGAACACCATGGCATTTTAAACATGGATCGCGCTTGCCGCGGCAAGTATCCTACTGTTGATCATACCTGGCCCAACCGTCCTGATGGTCGTCAGTTACAGCCTTAGTCAGGGCAAACGCGCTGCAGTTGCCTCTGTCACCGGGGTGATGTTGGGGGACCTGTTTGCAATTACAGCAGCTCTTGCTGGCCTTGGAGCCCTGCTGGCAACCTCCGCCATGCTTTTCCAGATCATGAAATACATCGGCGCAGCCTATCTGATTTACATTGGCATTAAGATGTGGCGCAGCAATTCCGGCCCATCCACACAAGTTGAGATGCCACAGGTTCCGGCACTGCAGATCTTCAGAGACACCCTGCTGGTCACCACCTTCAACCCAAAGGGCATGCTATTTTTCGTGGCATTCCTGCCTCAGTTCGTTGACCACACCCAGCCCGTGCTGACCCAATTCTTCATTCTGGGCCTCACTTTTGTTACGCTTGGTGGCATAAACACAGTGTTCTGGGTATCCATGGCGGGCGGACTGCGCAAAGTCGTCAACGGACCAAGCACACTCAAGCGCCTCAATAAGGTCGGCGGCACTGGCCTTCTGGGCGCCGGTATTTTCACCGCCTTGTCTGGCCGCGTGAGTTAACAAAAAAGCCCGGAAGATCCGGGCTTTTCACAATCTATCGAAGAAGTGTTTTCAAGGCATCCGCCACGATAATCGTAGCTGCCTTGAGGTCCGACAGTTGCAGATGCTCATCCGCCCCATGGGCATTGGCTTCCAGAATGGACCGCGGTCCTGCACCATAAAGCACTGTTGGAATACCGGCCTCAGCATAATGGCGGGCATCGGTGTAAAGCGGAGCGCCCGTGCTTTTTAGCTCAATGCCCAAAACCTCTTTGGCAGGCCATTTCAACGCTTCCACCAGCTTTTTTGCACCCGGCAACTCGCGCAGCGGCTCAGCAATCATAATGCGCCGACACTCCACCTCAACACCGCAATCTTCTGGTACCAAAGCTTCAATCAGCTCAATCAGCTGCTCTTCCACCTGTTCCCCGTTTTCTTCGGGAATCAAACGCCGGTCAACGCGCAGTGAGACACGCTCTGGCACCACATTGGTGTTGATGCCACCTGAGATCAGGCCCACAGTGATCTGAGGTGATCCAATGCCTTCCTGTTCACTCTGAATAGACTTAAGCCTTTCGCGTTCCACATAAAGCGCTGTGAGAACCGGCGTTGCAGCTTGCAGGGCGTCGGCACCACTTTCTGGCATCGCAGCATGTGCCTGACGGCCACGGAAGATCACTTCCATATGCAAACAGCCGTTGTGAGACGTTGTCGCAGCATAGGAAAACCCTGCTGAGATCGCATAATCTGGCTTGGTCAGTTCTTGTTCCAACAACCACTTCGGCCCAACAAACCCACCAGCTTCTTCATCATAGGTCAGATGCAGCTCAACGGAACCTTCCAGCTCATCCGCGTGCTCACGCAGCGCCAGCAACGCAAAAGCGTAGGTGGCAAAATCTCCTTTGGAAACCGCAGCCCCGCGCCCATACAAAGCACCATCGTCAATCTCGGCGCCATAAGGGTCTTTAGTCCAGCCTTCCCCCGGAGGCACCACATCACCGTGTGCATTTAGAGCAATCACTGGACCAAACCCGTCGCCAAACGTTTCACGAATGATCAAATTGGTCACAGAGACCATGCCGTTCTGGCGCACAAATGGTTCTGGAACAGGGTGCTTTTCAACGGTAAAGCCAAGGCCTTCAAGCAGCTCAGCAGTCCGCAACGCGTGGTGCTCTGTATCCCCTGGCGGGTTGTCGCTTGGCACCTTGACCAATTCGCGCAGGAAGTCGACCTGCTCCGCAAACCGGTTTTCAATCGCGGCCTTCATGAATGCTCCCCTTGAATTTTACAGTAGCAGTAATCCAATAGATAACGGTGATGGTTGCAAGCATCTTATAACGCAGCCCCCCATGTTCCAGTGGATTATTGCCCATTACGTAACTGTAGCAAGCACTTTCCGGCAGGGGTCAGGGACTGCAAGCACTCTGTTCGTCTGCCACCAGATCCTCCAGCCGAAAGCTGAAGATCCGGCAGATTTGACGCAATGCCTCCGCAAACTCATCCTTTGCAGAATTCTGCAAACGAAGCTGGAAAGCCTCCAGAATCTGATGCTTGGTTGCCCCTTTCACCGCAAAGATGAAGGGGAAGCCATAGTTGGATTTGTAAGCACCGTTAAGCTGGGTGAACTGCTCATATTCCGCATCACTCAGCTGATCCAGTCCAGCGCCGGACTGTTCATTCACAGAGGCATCAGCCATTTCACCGGCACGCGCCGCTTTGCCTGCAAGGTCAGGGTGTGCACGGATTAACGCCAGCTGCGCGTCTTCATCCGCATGTTGCAGAGCGTTAGCAAACGCCTCAATCAGCGCATCACGAGAGGCAAAAGGTGCATCTCGCTGGGCAACAGCCGCAACCCAGGAAGTGTGCTCCGCAACCCCGCCAAACACCTCGACAAAGGTGTCCAGCGAAAACCGGTTCACCTCATCCAGAGAATAAGTCACCATGGCCTCAATGCCCCTGCAACCAGGCGCCAAGAATTTCACGCTCTTCTTTGGTCATGCCTGTCTCATTGCCAAGTGGCATGGCAGAGGACCGCACCGCCTGCGCCATGATCAGGCTGTCATAGCGTTGCAGATCAGCAATGCTGTCCAGCTCAATGTTTTTAGGCGCTTCGCTAAAAGCCTCATTGGTTGGCGTCGCACTATGGCAGGCCGCACAATGGGTCTGCGCAATCACCAGCACATCACTGTCTGGGATCGGACCATGTCCACCACCAATCTTGGCAGGCTGTGTCACAATGAGAGCTACAAACAGACTGACGGCTGCCGTAGGCAAGGCCCACCAGAAATTGGCAAAGTTGTCATGCGCATCATGACGATTGATGAAGTGGCGCACCATACCACCCATCACCAGGATAAGCGCAACAACCAGCACAGGTTGGCTATGCCCCGTCAGCAATGGATAGTGGTTGGACACCATCATCAAAAGAACCGGCAATGTCAGATAGTTGTTGTGAACCGAGCGCTGCTTGCCAATCAGGCCAAGCGCGGCATCAGGTTTACGTCCCGCCAGCAGGTCTGCGGTAATCTTTTTCTGGTTCGGGATAATCACCATAAACACGTTGAAGGCCATGAACGTGCCAATCAGCGCGCCAACGTGAATGAGAACCCCACGGCCTGAAAAGACCTGCGAATACCCATAGGTCGCACCCAGAATGATCACCAGAAGGCACGCAGCCAGTAAAGGTGTGTTCTTGCCAATGGCGGAGCGGCACAGGCGATCATAGATGATCCAGCCCAGCCCAAGGGACGCGATGGAAATCGCAACAGCCTCAACAGGCAAAAGCTTCATGACCTCTGGGTCAATGAGATAAACTGTTGCATTGAAGTAGTACTGAACGCTCAAAAGAGCAAAGCCGGATACCCAGGTGAGATAAGCATCCCACTTGTACCACATCAGGTCTTTCGGCAACTCTTTCGGTGCCACCATGAATTTCTCAACATGGTAGAAACCGCCGCCGTGGACTTCCCAGGCGCTGCCAAAAATGCCCTCTGCCTGCCCTTCCCGTTTGCGCAAGGAAAGGTCGAGAGCGATGAAATAAAAAGAGGTCCCAATCCAGCCCACGCCCACAATCAAGTGAAACCAGCGGAAAAGCAGATTGAGCCATTCACTAAGGAAAGTGGCTGTCATTGTCTTGTTCTTTTAAGTTCAATTGAAATGAGTGGGCAGCGGGAGAAATCCCCCACTGCTGAAATCAGCGGAGAGCACCGTGAAAAAATGTGGCGCTCTCCGAAAACAAGCTTGGAGCTTATTCAGGCAGCTGGTCGTCGATGCCTTTAACGTAGAAGTTCATGGAAAGCAGTGCGCCATCTTCAGCGCTTACACCAGCTTTCAGGAACTCAGAGCCGTCCTGTTTGGTGATTGGGCCGGTAAATGGCTTCAGTTCACCAGACTTGATCGCAGCAAGAGTTTTGGCAGCTTCTTCTGCAACATCCTGCGGGATGTTGGTGAACGGCGCCATGTGAACCATGTCGACATCCAGACCGCCCCAGGTGTCCTGGCCCTTCCAGTTGCCGTCCATCACTGCCTGTACACGGGCAATGTAGTAAGCGGACCAGTCGTCGATGATCGCAGTTGCTTGTGCCTTAGGCGCAAACTTAATCATGTCAGATGCCTGACCAAAGCCCATGATACCACGCTCTTCAGCAACCTGCAGAGGCGCTGGGGAGTCAGTGTGCTGAACCATAATGTCAACGCCCTGATCGATCAGCGCTTTTGCAGCATCAGCTTCACGGCCCGGATCGTACCAGGAGTTCACCCAGATGGTCTTGATCTTGAAGTCCGGGTTCACAGACTGTGCACCCAGCATGAAGGAGTTGATGCCACGCACAACTTCTGGGATCGGGAAAGAACCGATGTAGCCAGCAGTGCCGGATTTGGAGACCTTTGCAGCGATCTGACCAAGCACATAACGACCTTCATAGAAGCGAGCGCCGTAAGAAGAAACGTTCTTCGCCTGCTTGTAGCCAGTTGCATGCTCAAACTTCACTTTCGGAAACTTACGCGCAACCTTCAAGGTTGGGTTCATGTAACCAAAGGACGTTGTAAAGATCAGCTCGTGACCGGAGCGAGCCAGACGCTCAATCGCGCGCTCAGCATCCGCACCTTCTGGCACGCTTTCAATGTAAGTGGTTTCAACTTTGTCGCCAAAGTGCTTTTCAATCGCCTGACGGCCCTGATCGTGCTGGTAAGACCAGCCATGGTCAGAAACTGGACCAACATAGATGAAACCCACTTTCAGTGGATCAGCAGCATTTGAAGCCCCTGCGGAAAGACCAAGTGCAACTGCAGCAGTTGCTGCCAGCTTGAAGATAGTGCGCATTGTGCGCTCCCCTTTATAGGTTAACCTGCATTCCTGCCACGCAACACCCTAATAAGCGCGGCGGAACACACCATTGAGAACCAGATGAACGACGGCGCCAAGCAAACACGATAGGAACAAACCCGAAGGCCGTTCTGCGCATTTGTGCGCCCACAAGTTGTTTTTCTGCTTTGTTTTCGCTCGCAAATATTTGCGATCGTTTATTCGTGCGCGTGCAGAAATCCGCAAGTCATGCAGCCGTGAATAGGTTCATATTCACTCAGAGATTTAAATCTCTGTTATCTATATCTCCGACCCACCATGTATACGAAGGTCGAAATATTTACAATTTGACCAACGTCTACTATGAGCGCGTCGGTCAAATCAGGTTCTTATTAGCGATCAGGCACAAAGGGCTTACCAAGACATGCAGGTGTATTCACCTTGGCAAGTGTCTTATTACGCGAGATCATAATCAGCACAATGATGGTTGCCAGATACGGCAGCGCAGACATCAACTGCGTCGGCAAGCCAATGCCTGCGGCCTGCGCATGGAACTGCAAAATAGAAACAGCGCCAAACAGATAAGCCCCAATCAGCACACGTGCTGGACGCCAGCTTGCAAACACCACCAGAGCCAGCGCGATCCAGCCGCGGCCCGCTGTCATGCCCTCAACCCACTGCGGGGTGTAAATGAGTGACAGGTAAGCGCCAGCAAGGCCAGAACACGCCCCGCCAAACATCACAGCCAGATAACGCACCTGAATGACGGAGTATCCAAGCGAATGCGCTGAGCCGTGATTGTCACCAACCGCACGGATGATCAGCCCCGTACGGGACCTGAACAACACAAAGTAAACCGCAATCACAAGACCATAAGAAGCGTAAACCAGAACGTCCTGATTAAAGAGCAGCGGCCCAATAAATGGAATGCCCGACAACACTGGAATAGCAATCGGTTTCAGGCTGATACCCGGTTGACCGATGAAAGCTTCTCCAACCATACCGGAAAGGCCAAGCCCCAGTATAGTCAGTGCAAGGCCTGTCGCCACCTGATTAGCCATCAAATTAAGCGTCAGGAAGCCAAACAACAGGCTCATGGCAACGCCGGAGAACATGGCCGCCACAATGCCGATGTAAGGAGAGCCAGTCGCCTGTGTCGCTGCAAAACCCATCACAGCGCCGACAATCATCATCCCCTCAACACCAAGGTTGAGCACACCTGAACGCTCCACCACAAGCTCACCAATAGCAGCAAGCAACAGCGGCGTAGACGCGGTGATGATGGTCAGAAGTACAGCCTCAATCATGGAAAGATCAGACATTGCCTGCCTCCTTCATGTTTTTCACACTGGAAGCAATCTTGAATCTGTAAAGAATGAGCGTGTCACAGGCGAGCACAAAGAACAGCAGCATGCCCTGAAACACACGCGTCACCTTATCAGTCAAACCAAGGCTGACCTGAGCAGACTCGCCGCCGATGTAGGAAAGCCCAAGCAACAACCCGGCAAACAGAATTCCAACAGGATTCAAACGACCAAGGAACGCTACGATAATCGCGGTAAACCCATAGCCAGGAGAAATAACAGGCGTCAGCTGTTCAATAGAACCGGAGACTTCCGCCATACCAGCCAGACCAGCCAAACCACCGGAAACGAGGAAACCAAACCAGACAACCCCATTGCTGGAAAACCCAGCAAAACGGCCAGCACGCGGTGTCTCACCCATCACTTTGATCTCAAAACCTTTGAGCGTGCGAGACAGCATCCACCAAACCACCAGAACGGCCAGAATGGCGAATATCATGCCAATATGCAGACGTCCTTCACCGATTTTCGGCAGCACGTGTGCCGCATCAAAAATCCGGCTTTCCGGGAAGTTGAAACCTTCCGGATCACGCCATGGACCACGGACAAGAAAATCAAGAATGTACTGCGCGATGTAAACCAGCATCAGGCTGGTCAGAATCTCATTGGTCCCAAACCGCACCTTCAGGAACGCCGGAATAGACGCCCACGCCATACCGCCCAAAATGCCCATCAGCACCATCAATGGCAGGGCCAGCGGGCTGGTAAAGTCGTAAAACAGTACCGGAATGATAGACCCAGCCAGCGCGCCCATGGTGAACTGACCTTCGGCACCAATGTTCCACGAGTTGGACAGGAAGCAGACAGATAGCCCAACCGCGATCAGCACCAGCGGACCTGCTTTCACCAGCAGCTCTTCAATAGACCAGCTGGTTGTCAGAGGCTCGATGAAATAGGCATAAAGCGCATCAATCGGGTTGTAACCCATGCTGACAAACAAAATAGAGCCACACACAAGCGTAAGCCCAATCGCAATCAGCGGCGAAACAACAGTCATCAGCTGAGAATGCTCAGCCCGTTTTTCAAGTTCAATGCGCATGGGTCTCTCCCGCTTTTGCTGCAGGGGAAGCAGACTTGCCCTCACCCATACCCGCCATCAAAAGACCGATCTTCTCACGCGTCATTTCAGAAGCTGGTTCGGCGACAGAAAGCTCACCACGAGAGATCACCGCAATCCGGTCAGAAAGCTCGTAGATCTCATCAAGATCCTGGGAAATCACCAAAACAGCAGAACCACCTCGGGCCAGATCAATGATCGCCTGACGGATCAAAGCCGCAGCACCTGCATCAACACCCCATGTCGGTTGATTAATCACCAGCACTTTCGGAACACGGTCCAGCTCACGGCCAACCACAAACTTCTGCAGGTTACCGCCAGAAAGAGAACGAGCCTCAGGATTATCATGAGACATGCGCACATCGTAGGAAACGGTGATGCGCTTTTCCATTTCAGTTGCAAGCTTCTGGTTAAGCGTGCCGTGCTTGATCAATGACGGCTCAGTTTTATAGCGCGTCAGTAAAATATTGTCAGAAAGCACAAAGCCCGGCACCGCACCATGACCCAAGCGCTCTTCAGGCACAAAGGCAGAGCCCAGCAAACGCCGGTCATTGATCTTGCGCTTGCCAACCGGCACACCGCAAATTTCAACCGCATAAGCATCTTTGACCTGCGTCTCGCCAGAGATCGCATCAAACAACTCGCTCTGGCCGTTCGCTGCAATCCCGGCAACAGCAACAATCTCGCCGCCGCGCAAGTCCAGATTGACGTCCTTCAGCTCAATGCCAAACGCACCATCCGATGGAATAGACAGATTGCGCAGCTTGAGCATCACATCACCCGGCTGAGCCTCAATCGCACCAGCAGAGATATCATGTACATCGCCGCCGACCATCATACGGGCAAGGCTGGCCGGTGTTTCCTCAGCAGGGTCACACCCACCCACCACACGGCCATGACGCATGATCGTGGCGTTGTGGCAGATCTTCTTCACTTCTTCCAGACGATGAGAGATGTAAAGGATCGCACAACCTTCGGAGGCGAGGCGCTGTAAGGTGATGAAAAGCTGATCCGCTTCTTGCGGGGTCAATACAGACGTAGGCTCATCCATGATGATGAGACTGGGGTTCTGCAAAAGGCAACGCACGATTTCGATACGCTGACGGATGCCAACCGGCAGATCCGCAACCAGTGCTGCAGGATCCAGAGGCAGGCCATACTTTTGGGAAACCTCAGTAATACGTCTGGAAAGTGCCTCTATTTTTTCGCCTTTAGGCAAGGCCAGCGCGATGTTTTCAACCACACTTAGCGCTTCAAACAAGGAGAAGTGCTGGAACACCATGCCAACGCCCAGTTTGCGGGCAGCCGCAGGGTTCGAGATTGAAACCCGTTTTCCCTTCCAGAGGATCTCTCCCGCACCCGGTTCAAGAGCGCCGTAGAGAATTTTTACGAGCGTGGACTTACCCGCTCCGTTTTCGCCCAGCAAAGCATGAATTTCACCCTGCTTAATGACGAGATCGACATTGTCGTTCGCTAGAATGTCACCAAATCGCTTGGTAATACCCTTGGCTTCTATGAGATCCTCGCCCCCTGTCACCGGGTCAGACCTCTGCTCGTTTTCCATCGTGTTACCCGTTCCCCCAAGCAAAATTAGATCAAGATGTTCTCCCTGAACCTAAGAAGCAAAACGAAAACCTCCCTGAGCATTGCTCATTTGCTGCTCTTTCACCACTAGAAGTTGAGCAGCAATGGAAATTGCAATATCAGACGGTTTTTTGCTTTTAATCTCAGTAATTCCGACCGGACAAACAAGCTGTTTGCTTTGCGCCTCCGATATTCCGGAGTCTTTGAACCGTTTAAGTGTTCGCGCGCGTTTTGTTGCACTGCCTATCAATCCAATAAATGCCAGATCGGTTCTACGAACAGCAGCATCTACTATAGCATGATCACGCTTGTGATCATGGGTCATTACGATGACATAGTTTCCCGGCTCAAGGTTCTTTACGACGACTTGAGGCTCATTTAGATGAATGCAGCGGATATTGGAAGGTACATATTTAGGAAAAATTTCACGCCGTTCATCAATCCAATTGATCTGAAAGCCCAAAGGGGCCATCGCAAGCATCAAAGCCTTACCAACATGCCCTGCACCAAACAGATACAGGTGAGGCCTATCCTCCCCGAACCTCTCGGTCAGTTTGCCTTGATTTAAAACAATTTCTGCGGAATCTGCACTGCACATTGCAGGGGGTAGTACGTGCCTTTCAAGGGGGCCGGAGCTGCAAGTATTTGCAGTCGTTGAAAAAATTCCCACCCCTTCTTGTGTGGAAAAATCTTGTGCACGACCGCGATAATTGAGGTGAAATTGCTCAAATGCGATTTCAACCCGCCCGCCGCAGCACTGCCCAAGGTCTGGACCAAGCGCGTATGAGCGCGTCTGGAAGGCCGACCCACCATTTCCCATCAATGAAACAGCTTCATGCAAAACATCGTACTCAAGACGGCCACCACCGATGGTTCCCTTAAACGACATATCCGGTCGCACCACCATGCGTGCGCCGACCTCGCGGGGGGATGATCCAGCAACATCCAAAATGCTCACCAGCACGCATTGGCCAGCAGCATCAAGAGCAGACAAAACTTCACCCCAAACCCGCATCAGCCCTCCTCTCCGACCTTGATCGCTTTAACAGCTTTCAAAATCGCTTCAGGCGTTGCAGGTGCATCCAGTGTCGGCAAAACACCCTTGTTCAGGCTCGCAACCGCATCATTGATCGCGCAGAAAACCGAGATCGGCAGCATCAAAGGCGGTTCCCCAACTGCCTTGGAACGATAGATCGTTGGCTCAGGGTTCCCGTCACTCTCATAAAGCGCCACATTAAAAATCTCAGGCACATCCGTGGCCGTCGGAATCTTGTAGGTAGACGGAGCATGTGTCCGCAGTCGGCCCGCATCATCAAACCACAGCTCTTCCGTGGTCAACCAACCCATACCCTGCACAAAGCCACCTTCGATCTGACCGATATCCAACGCTGGATTGAGCGACTTGCCTACATCATGAAGCACATCAACCCGTTCAACTTTCATCTCTCCGGTCAATGTATCAATCACCACTTCAGAACAGGAGGCCCCATAGGAGAAATAAAGGAATGGACGTCCCTTTACCTGCTCGCGATCCCAGATGATCTTCGGCGTTTTGTAAAACCCTGAAGAAGACAAATGAATGCGGTGTTCGTAAGCAAGTTGAGCCAACTGCTTGATGGAAAGCTTCGGCTTCCCGCTGATCAACATCTGGTCATCAACCAGCTCGATGTCTTCCTCAGACACCTCGAAATGCTGCGCTACAAAGGTTTTCAGACGTCCAACAATCTCACGACAAGCAATCGCCGCTGCCATACCGTTTAAATCCGTACCGGACGAGGCGGCTGTTGGCGACGTGTTTGCCACCTTGGAAGTGTTGGTCGCGGTAATCTTTACCTTCTCAAGGCGAACCCCCATCTCAGTCGCTGCAATCTGCGCAACCTTCTGATAGAGGCCCTGCCCCATTTCTGTACCGCCATGGTTCAGGTGCACAGAACCATCCCGATAAAGATGCACCAGTGCACCCGCTTGGTTGAGATGGGTCAGCGTGAACGAAATACCAAACTTCACCGGCGTCAACGCGATCCCTTTCTTCAGGATCGTGTTCTCAGCATTAAACGCGTCTACAGCTTTACGGCGCACACGATACTCGGAGCTTTCCTCCAGCTCATCCACCAGCGCGGCCAGCACGTCGTGTTCATCAACCGACTGCCCATAAGGCGTGGTATTCTCACCCTCGCGATAGAAGTTCGCCTTGCGTACATCAAGTGGGTCTTGCCCCATCTTGATCGCAATCGCATCCATCAACCGCTCCGCCGCAAACATCCCTTGCGGGCCACCGAAACCACGGAAGGCTGTATTAGAAACCGTATTTGTTTTCAGCCTCTTGGAAGCTATGAGAACATCTGGATAGAAATAACTGTTATCCGCATGGAACATCGCGCGATCATTGATACCAAGCGACAGATCCGCAGAGTGTCCGCAGCGCGAATTCAGATTGATTTGAACTGCTTCAATCTTGCCGGATGCATCACATCCCGCTTCCACATCAACCAGAAAATCATGACGTTTCCCGGTCAGGATCATATCGTCATCACGGTCCAGCCGACATTTGCATGGACGACCAGTAGCGTTTGCAGCCAAAGCCGCCAGTGCGGCCCATTGGTTGGCCTGAGATTCCTTACCACCAAATGCACCACCCATCCGACGCACTTCAACGGTCACCGCCGCCTCATCAACACCCAGCACTTTAGCAACGGTATGCTGAACCTCAGTTGGATGCTGCGTGGAGGAATGCACAAGCATATCGCCATCTTCACCGGGAACAGCAAAGGCCATCTGCCCTTCAAGATAGAAGTGCTCCTGCCCACCCAGCGCAAAACTGCTCTTCACCGTGTGCGCAGACCGTTCCATAGTGGCTTCCGGTGCCCCACGGCGAAACTCATAGTCCGGCAAAACCTTCTGCTCGGCCTTCAGAGCATCAGCGACGCTCACCAACGGCGTTTCAGCCTCAACCTCAATTCGTGCCAGTTGAACAGCCTTGCGCGCCTGTAAACGGCTCTCAGCCACCACAAGAAACACCAGCTGCCCATGAAATGCGATGCGATCTGATACAAAGACCGGATCATCTCCCATCGCAGGAGAGCAATCATTCACACCGGGAATATCCGCAGCTTCCAGTACCGCAACAACACCGGGGGCTGCTCTGACAGCACTCAGATCGATTATCGTCAGACGGCCACACGCTTCATGAAGCGCATACCCCGGCGCCACATGAAGCGTGCCGTACGGCTCAATCATGTCATCGATATATGTAGCAGTTCCAGACACATGCTTTTCTGCACTGTCATGTTTGTAGGATTTTCCCACGACCTGAGAGGTCGAGGTGCTTGCCTCTGTCTTTTCAAGAAGATCAGCTGACATGAGCGCCTCCCTCAACCAGTTCACGTTGCCCGTGGACACGCATTTTTTGCGAGGATGAAGCAGATATCTCCAGCAAGGCTTTTTCTAAAAGCCCTCGCACAATATCACGCCGATAGGTGCTGGAGGCCCTCATGTCAGTCAGTGGAACGAATTCACTCTCAATAGCATTCAACGCATCCTGCCAACTGCCTGGATCTTCCAAGGACGCACCAACCAGGGCATCTTCAGCGCCACTTGCACGTTTTGGAATGCCCGCAACACCACCAAATGCCATGCATGCACGCTCTACAACACCGTCTTTCACCTTCAGACAGAACGCAGCCATCACTGCAGAGATATCCTGATCAAAGCGCTTGGTGATCTTGTAGGCCCGGAATTGCTCATTTGCGCTCAAACGCGGCACACTGATCGACGTCAGCACTTCGTTCTCAGCAATATCCTGCTTGCCATAGTCAATGAAGAAACTCTCAAGCGGCAAGGTACGCCGCCCACGATTGCTCTGCAGCTCAATTTCCGCCCCAAGAGCAATCAGCATCGGCGGCATATCCCCGATAGGCGATCCGTTTGCGATGTTTCCGCCAACGGTCCCCGATGCCCGAACCTGCTTTGAGCCAATCCGGCTGATCACCACCTCTAGATCAGGATCAATAGACTTCAGGAACTGCTCAGCAACCGCATAAGACGCACCCGCCCCAAGTCGGATACCCTGTTCATCCTCATAGCAAGTGCTCAATCCATTCACACGCCCAAGAAAAATAACCTTCGGCAGGTCGCGCAGATGCTTAGTGACCCAAAGCCCAACATCTGTAGAGCCAGAAATAAGCGTGGCGTCCGGGTGCTCACCATAGGTCTCCAGCAAGCGCTGAAAGCTGCTCGGTGCAAAGAAGAACCGTTCGTCATCGCCCACATGAATATCCTGCGCATCCTGAAGAGCAGCGAGTTTACTCTCTGTCTCCATTGCACGCGCAGCAAAAACGTCATTCATGCCATCGCGACACGCTTCCAGAGCTGCGTCAACAATTGGTCGGTATCCGGTACAGCGGCACAGATTGCCCGCTATCCAGGTGTTCACATCCTGCCGTGTCAGACCCGGCGTATTCGCATGATAAAGTGTAAACAGGTTCATCACGAAACCGGGCGTACAGAAACCGCATTGCGATCCATGAAGCTCTACAAGCGCTTTTTGGACAGGGTGTAATCCGTCAGGCCCTTCCAGATCTTCAACCGTCACAAGCTCACAGCCATCAATCTGGCCGAGCAATAGAATACAGCTGTTCACGGGCTCATAAATGAGTTTACCGTCACGCAAACGCCCAAGCGCAATGGTGCAGGCACCGCAATCCCCTTCACCACAACCTTCTTTGGTGCCCGTTGAGCGTTCACTCAGACGCAGATAGTCCAGCAAAGTGGTTGTCGGCTCAAAACGATCCAATTCGACGATCTGGCCTTTACGAAGGAAGCGGATTGCCGTGCGCATCAAATCAGCTCCCCCTGTAGGTGGTGTAACCAAAGGGAGAAAGCAGCAGCGGCACATGATAGTGGCTGCTCACATCCGCAATACCAAAGCGGATCGGCACCACATCAAGAAACGCAGGTTCTGGAAGAGAAATACCCTCAGCTCGCAAATAGTCACCAGCATGGAACTGCAGTTCGTAGGTGCCTGCGGTCAGGCTCTCACCTTCCAGCAACGGCCCATCCACACGCCCGTCATTGTTGGTCGAGAATACACCGATTTTGGAGAAGCTGTCCCCATCGACACGAACCAGCTCAACCCGTAGCCCTGCTGCAGGTTTTCCTTGAGCACTGTCCAAAACGTGGGTGGTCAATCGCCCCATAGTTGCCTCGTCTTTCAAATGGCAACTGCAATAGATGCCAGAATCTAAGTGAAACTACAGAGTGCACGACTATTTATGATAACAAAAGAACAAAAAAGTGTCATACATGATGCCATTTAGGCATCAACTTTAGGCAGAATCTTCTCCAATCTTGCCTCCGCTTGCTCAAGAAATATTGCTGGCGCCAGTGCAAGCCCACGCAAAGACGAGGTGATGACGCAAAAATGGCCGCGTGTCAGCTGCTCATCAATAAGGGGCTTGAAAAGCAGCCGCTTGCTCGCCAGCTCCTCCTCCAACCCAATGACCGTCTGAAACGCCACCATTTCACCTGAGCGCACCAAGTGCTTCATAAACCGCAGAGAGTTCGCTTCCACACTACTTTGCCCACCAATGGAACTGTGAGAGAGCGCCACGTCCAGCCGGGCACGAATAGAGATCCCGCGCGCTGGCATGGCAACCGGATACTCAAAGCACTGTGCAAGGCTCAACTTTTCTTCGTCAGCAAGCGGATGCGTCGGAGCCATGATCGCCCCAATCTCCAATGCCTTCTTGTAGGTGATGTTAAGCGCATCGGTATCCGGTGGTTCAAATGTGAACCCTACATCCACTTCAGCCTTCTCAACGGCCTGCGCAACCCGCTCAGCCCCCATCACCTGCACATCCACATGAATGCCGCTGTAATCCTTGTGGAACTGCGCAATCACCTCAGGCAACAGCGCCTCGGTCACACTTTCAACTGTTGCAATGGAAACCACACCACGACGAAGACCCTTAAGCGCATCCAGTTCCGCACCGGTCGCTTCCAGATCAGACAGAGTCCGCCGAATATGTGCCAGTAGAATTTCACCTGCTGAAGACAGACGGATCGTGCGCCCCACGCGCTCAAACAGCTCCATTCCAAGCTGCTTTTCCAGCGTAAGAATTTGCCGGTTCACCGCAGAGGACGCCACATTGAGTTTGCGCGCCGCCGCCCGAATGGAGTTCTCTTCCGCAGCCGCTGCGAAATAGCGAAGCGCTGGGCCGTAAAGATACCGCGACCGATCCATCAATCCTCCCAATCCCTCAAACGTATTTAGGGGATAATCACTGTTGCACCGGTGGTTTTACGCCCCTCCAGATCGCAGTGCGCCTGCGCAATGTCCTTCAGGCTGTAACGCTGGTTGATCTGAATATTAATTGTCCCGTCAGCCACAGCAGCAAACAGGTCCCCAGCCGTCTCTTCCAGCTCCCAGCGCTCCGCAATGTAATTGAACAGCGTCGGCCGCGTCGCAAACAATGAGCCTTTCTGAGACAAGATGGCCATGTTGAACTCAGGGAGCGGCCCGGACGATTGTCCAAAAGAGCACCAAAGCCCACGTGGACGAAGGCAATCCAGCGATGCAGGATAAGTATCCTTGCCCACACTGTCATAAACCACATCACAGCCACGCCCATCAGTGATCTGACGCACCCGCGCTACCCAGTCCTCACTCTTGTAATTGATCACATACTCATAACCATTGGCCTGAGCCAGCCGCGCTTTTTCTTCCGAGCTGACTGTCCCGATCACCCTTGCACCAAGGGCCGACGCCCATTGACCAACGATAAGCCCTACACCGCCTGCCGCTGCGTGGTAAAGCAAAGTCGTATCCGCTCCCACGTTGTAGGTCTCGCGCAGCAGGTAGCGTGCGGTCATGCCTTTCAACATTAAAGCCGCCGCTTGCTCATCACTCACACCTTCGGGGATCTTCACAAGCACGCTGGCGGGAATATTACGCTCTTCACTGTAAGCCCCCAGCGGTCCTGCATATGCCACACGGTCCCCAAGAGCGAGCCCGGTCACGCCTTGCCCAAGCGCAACAACAATCCCTGCCCCCTCATTGCCAGGAATAAACGGGACACCATTTGGTGCCGGATAAAGGCCAGAGCGAAAATAGGTATCAATAAAGTTGAGCCCGATCGCAGTGTGCCTGATCCGAACTTCTCCATGCCCCGGATCAGGCAGGTCCACATCCACGTGTGTCAGAACGGACGGATCACCAGTTTTTTCAACGCGAACAGCAAAGACCATATGGATTTTCCCTTACAAAAGCTGGAGGCGGAGTTTGGACAGAATGCCGCTAACTTGCAAGCACCTTTGGGAAAACCATGCTCCACTCTGAGAAATGCAAGCATCAAAGCAAAAAGCCCGACCAATTGGCCGGGCTTTTAAAAAACTCACTTATCGAGAATCACATCTTACGAAACAGCTGATGAACAGCCCCAACGCAAAACAGATAAAGGCTCGTTGCCGTGATCAGCGCAAACAACCAGTTATCGATAATAAAATCCTGATAAAGTGCAACCGCAAGTGCAGCACTCCACACAATGAGAATGCCCAGGGTCAGCGGCCGCCACTTGACGGTGCGCACCGGGTGGACGAACTCGACAGGAGCAAACGTCAGCACAGAACACAGCACCACCATGCCAATGATGATCCATGGTGGAGACTGCAGTGCAACCAGCACAACAATCACCATATTCCAGACACCAGGGAATCCAAGAAAGCCACCGCTTTCAGTCTTCATGTTGCCGTCAGCGAAGTAGATCGCGCCGGTAAACACAATGACAGCACCAGACAAAAGTCCCCAGAACTCTGAGAGAAGGCCGCTTTGGTATAGCGCGAAAGCAGGCAGGAAAACGTAGGTCGCGTAATCAATCACTAAATCCAGAATAACGCCGCTCCAGCGCGGCAAGCGATTCTGAATGTCATATTTACGTGCTAAAGGACCATCCAGCCCGTCGACAACAAGTGCCACCCAGAGCCAGAAAAACATCATAGGCAGATTGCCGTTCGCTCCAGCGACAAGCGCAAGCAACGCAATGGGGGCCCCCAATGCGGTGAGGATGTGAATGAGGAACAGCCGGGAGTTGGTCTGACCGGTCAACTTTGGGTCCTTTGTTATTCTTTAAGTGAAGGTACCACTTAGAACAATCTATCGCCCAAAACTTCAATAAGAGGTAAGTCCGCCCGAGCGAAATAGATGTTTGCACCGCCCCATAGCAGAAGTGCGATACCTATTCCATAGCTTGTAAACGGTGTTTTGCTCTTTTTTTCAAGTGTCATTATGAGACCAAGCAGCGCGATCCAAATAATATTCATGATTCCCACTGCAAACATAAGCACCATGAGTGCCCAACAGCACCCCAAACAGTACAAACCTTGCTCAATTCCAAACTGGAAGGCACTTTGCTTTTGCTCACCGGAATGCAGGGCCAATGCAACATTGGGCGTCCGGCACCGGTCAAGACAAGCCTGCTTGGCAGGCGTAAATTGATAGATCGCGGCTGCAATGACAGTTGTAATCGTCAGTGTTGAAAACACCGGCAACATCATCGGGCTCATCACACCCAGCTCATGCAGCACGCCCTGAGCAACGGTCGCGACAACGGAAAACGCAACCCAGATAGCCAGATACCCGCCAGCCACCACATAAATAGCCTTGCCACCACGCGCTTCATGATAGGTCTGCAGCATCGGCATAGCCGTCGGCAACATCATGGCGAGCACCATCATGAACCACATCACAAACAGCAGAAAATAGTCGTAAAGGCCCATATTCACCAGCGCTGGCATCCCAAACGCTTCCTGAGCTAATGGCAAACACAGCGAGGCAAGCTGAACACGCACATGTTCCGGCAGGCCCTGGAACATGTTGAACTGATTGAACAGCTCCATGCCTGGACCCATCTCGCCCATATCCATGCGAGAGATCATGTCAATAACCATGGCCGCCAGATAAACCCAGCCCAACACCACGGCACCACCCAGCACAATGTACGGGAGCCGATAGGACAACTGTAAATCCGTCTTCGGACTGGTAACTGACATAACCAACCTCAAAATCAATCAGGACGGGCCGAAACTCTGCGGTTCCGGAACCGGCGCAATTTATGCAGCTTCTCTAATAGACCAGTAATAGTCCCAATGCGACATTGATTTAGTTCAAATCTAAACTGGAACCTGCGACATGATGAAGCTGGCGCAACGAGACCTCTCCGCTTTCACTAGGGGACTATCCGCGTGCGGCACCTTGAAACCGATAGGTTTTATCCCCTAGATACTTGGGTAATAGAACGCAAACAAAATGCGGAACGAAAAAATGGCAGCCAATCTTGCAGCAGACAGCACCAAAGGCAAAAACAACGACCTCACGCCGTCGCAGGAAAAGAGCTACGATTGCGCTGTAATCGGCACTGGCCCGGTTGGCATGATCGCCGCCCTTGCCCTTGCCAGCAATGGACTGGAAACTGTGCTGATCGGCCCACCAGTCAACCTCAATGACGCCCGCACCACCGCCCTGATGGATGCCTCCCGCCAGTTTCTCGATAATATCGGCATCTGGAAAGACTTACGTTCAGCGTTTACACCGCTGGAAAAGATGCGCCTGATCGACGGCACTGATCGCCTTTTACGCGCACCTGAAACCACATTCTCCGCCTCAGAACTGGACCTGCCTGCCTTCGGTTACAACATCCTCAACAAGGACTTGAACCGGGTGCTGTTTGATCTTGTGAACAACAATGAGCTCATTGAGCTTGTCGAAGACACAATCAAAAATGTCGCCAGTAATGACCACAAAGCCACCATTGAACTAAGCAATACGCCAGACATCAGCTGCCATGTCGTCATCGGCGCAGATGGACGAAATTCTGTGGTTCGCCGCTCCGCTGGCATTGAGACAAAGAACTGGAAGTACCCACAAGCGGCACTCGTTCTCAATCTCAAACACGATCTGCCGCATTACAACATCTCTACCGAGTTCCACCGCAACACCGGCCCCTTCACCATGGTCCCGCTGCCGGGTAAAACCTCTTCCCTTGTTTATGTAGAAACACCAGAACGCGCCGAAGAGCTGAACAACTATAAGGACGAAGCTCTCGAAGCCGAATTGGAAAAGCTCAGCAAGTTCGTTCTGGGCTCGCTCAAACTGGCAAGCCCAAGGCAGGTCTACCCACTCTCCGGCCTGACAGCCGTTCACATGAGTGGCAATCGCTCACTGCTTATGGGCGAAGCAGCGCACGCCTTTCCGCCAATCGGAGCCCAGGGTCTCAATCTGTCTCTGCGCGATGTAGCCGTTGCGACAGAACTGCTGGCCAACGCAAAGCACACCAAGGCAGATATGGGGTCTGCTGAGTTGCTGCAGAAGTATGACCGCAGCCGCAAGGCAGACGTGATCAGCCGCACAACGGCCGTAGACCTGCTCAACAGATCTTTACTGACGGATGCCTTACCTGTTCAGATGCTGCGTTCTCTGGGGCTCTACACAGCCTCCAGAATCCCACTCGTACGTCGTCTGCTGATGCGTGAAGGCATCGCTCCATCCTGGAGCCTGCCAACATTGATGCGCGCGCAAAACGATTAAGGCACCAGTATTCCAGATTGAATGAGATAAATGAGCGTTGGCAACGTAATAACAGAGGCCAACGTTCCATAAAGCACGGCTGTAGACGCACGCTCGACATAGCTCGAGTAGTGCTGAGCTAGCACATAAACATTCGCAGCCGGCGGCAATGCCGCCATCAAAACAGCTGTTGAGACCCACAGACTGTCAAAGCCTCCAATCCACTCCAGCAGCACAAATACAAGGATTGGGTGCACCACCAGTTTGATAAGCAAGAGGATCGGCAGTTCCTTCGCCGTTCTCCGGCTTGGCTGCAAGGCAATCGTCACCCCCATAGCAAACAATGCACAAGGTGCCGCAGCTTGTCGCAAAAACGAGATGGTCTGGTCGAGTGCAACAGGTGGCTTGAACTCAATCGCCGCAGCCAAAATTCCCGCAAACACCGCAAGAATAAACGGGTGAGTGATGATCTTCTTGAAAATCTCAAAGGCCAAAGGCCCAAACTTAATGTTACGCGCCCCGCCAATCGACATCATCATGGGAACGAGAATGAACAACAAGATTGTATCAAAACACAGGATCAAAGCCGTCGGCACCGCCGCCCCTGCCCCAAGAACAGCAAGCGTAACGCCCGGTCCCATGTAACCAATGTTGGAATAGGAACCGACCAGTGCCTGCACAGTCGCCTCACCGATACTGCCGCGCAATATGAAGCGCGCAAAAGCATAAGCCAGCACAAACATGGCGAAGGTGGAAAATGTGGTCGCTGCGACAAAGTCAAAAGTGGCAAGTTCTTCCAGCGGCGTTTCAGAGAGCAACTGAAAGAACAGCGCAGGCAGAGCCAGATAGATCACGAAAAAGTTCATCCATGACAAACCCTCTCGTGAGAGTTTCGCACCGCGACCAGAAACAAATCCCAGGAAGATGAGCAAGAAAAATGGCATTGCCAAATTAACAACATTGAGCATCTAAACCATTTCCCCATGCAATTTTTTAGTGTTCTCCGCATCCAACTGGAGAATGAGTTGCTTTTGAAATGCTGATTGGCTAATCACCATGTCCGAGTTGAGCGTATATAGCCATTCTACAGAGGTTGGCATACCGGCAACTACGACACTATAGTATGCGAGTAAACGGAACTGGAAAGCTCCATCCGCCCAAAGGCCAATATGAAAGCTAAAAAATCCCGTCGCCCACTGACACGTCGCGAGAAGCTCAGCTTTCGAGCTGAATGCCTGGCTCTAAGATTTATCGGCGGAATTCTGCGCTCTATGCCGCTGGATTGGTCCTCCGCTTTCATGGGAAACATGTGGCGTCTGATCGCCCCCATGACCCATAGGCATGCCCGTGCCAAAGCGCACATCATGGCCGCCTATCCGGAAATGACGCTCAATGAAGCGGATAAAATTATCCGGGATATGTGGGAAAACCTTGGTCGAGTCTCTGCTGAAACCGTTTTACTTTCCAAAATCCACAAGGATCCGAGCCGCGTCACCTACGTAAATCCAGAGGTCTTTGAACCCTCGGTTGGTGAAGGCGCCGTTCTTGTAACCATGCACTCCGGCAACTGGGAGGTTGTCTCCGACAAAGCCGAGGAACTTGGTCTCCCGCTCGCTGGTGTCTATCAAAAACTGAAAAACCCTTACTCTGAAGGGTATTTGGTCGAAAAACGCAATTTCCTCTATAAGCTTGGCCTGTTTTGCAAAGGCCACGACACCGGCACAAAGATCATTTCAATCCTGCGTAAAAAGGGTTCTGTTGCCTTCGTCGCAGACGTACGCGACCATCGCGGTGTCAAAGTTGAGTTCTTCAAGCAACCGTCAGCAGCAACGCACATTCCAGCCGCGCTTGCCCGCACCATGAACAAGCGCCTCATCGCTGTAGTAGCTCGCCGCAAAAAAGGCTCCCGCTTCGATATCATTGCCAAAGAAATCCCAGTTGCTCGCACCAAGGACCGTGTACAGGATGCGATCACCACAACGCAGGCAGTACACGACCAGTTCGAAGAATGGATCCGCGAAGAGCCCTCCCAGTGGATGTGGATCATGAAGAAGTGGATTTAGCCAGCTCCCCACGGTGTATCTCACAAATGCCAGAGCTGGTTTTGATTTAAGATACACTCAGGCAAAAGCTAAAGCCCTACAGTCAGTTCTAACTAAAGACTGACCGCTTCAGGACTTAGCCCAAAGAGCTGATTTTGCACCGCACAATATTCTGTATACTCCCCTCTGAATTTCAATATCGGCTCGGGAGGGAGCTAGCCAGATGAAAACCTATCGTTCCTATTATAAGCCTCTGGCCATTGGTGCCCCAACACCGTTTGCTGAGCCGCCTGTCGCACTGGAGCGCATGATCCACTTCGTGCCCCCGCATATCGAAAAAATGCGTGCAAAGATCCCGCAGATGATCTCTCAAGTGGACGTAATTCTCGGCAATCTGGAAGATGCGATCCCAGCCGACGAAAAGCTCAATGCCCGCGAAGGCTTCATCCAGATGGCCAATGACAATGACTTTGGCACCACAAAGCTCTGGACGCGTATCAACTCGTTGGAAAGCCCATGGATTCTAGATGATATTACCGAAATCGTGACCCGCTGCGGTGACAAGCTTGATGTGATTATGCTGCCAAAAGTGAACGGCCCATGGGACATTCACTATCTGGATCAGCTGCTCGCTCAACTGGAAGCTAAGGCAGGTGTGAAAAAGCCGATCCAGATCCACGCCATTTTGGAAACGGCTGAAGGCGTCAACAACGTAGAAGCCATCGCCACAGCCAGCCCGCGCATGCATGGCATAAGCCTCGGCCCAGCAGATCTCGCGGCCTCCCGCGGTATGAAGACAACTCGCGTTGGCGGTGGCCATCCTGACTATCAGGTGCTCGCAGATGCCGACGGCGACGCACCGCGTACACGCTACCAGCAAGACTTATGGCACTACACTGTAGCCAAAATGGTAGATGCATGCCTTGCTGCAGGCATTAAACCCTTCTACGGACCTTTCGGAGATTTCAGCGACCCAGCCGCATGTGAAGCCCAGTTCCGCAACTCATTCCTCATGGGCTGTCTTGGAACCTGGACATTGCACCCAAGCCAGATTGGCATTGCAAAATCAGTCTTCTCACCAGAGCCAGATGAAGTGAAATTTGCTCGCAGGATTCTGGAAGCAATGCCGGATGGAACCGGTGCAGTCATGTTGGACGGGAAAATGCAGGATGACGCGACCTGGAAACAGGCGAAGGTGATCTGTGATCTGGCTGATCTGGTCATCTCAAAAGACCCGGATTTGGCAGAATCTTTCCAATAATCAATCCTGAAGAGTGGTCGGCGCCACTCTTCAACCATGCGGATGTGCATATCAATGAAATGTGAGGAGCTATTCATCCCCAAACGTCACATTTTGATCGGTTTGTGCTGCCTCTCGCCTCTTTGCTGCGCTATATAGCTTGACAATAAGCGCATGGCATGACCTTTAAGGCGCCCTGACAAGATACAGTATCTTCGAAAGCTTGGTGGATTATGGAGACAATTAGAACCGCGAAATTCAGAATTGGACAGGTCGTACGTCACCGCCTGTACCCGTTCCGTGGCATAGTCTTCGACGTTGATCCCACATTCGACAATACAGAAGAGTGGTGGGAGTCAATTCCCGAAGATGCACGCCCAAGCAAGGACCAGCCTTTTTATCACCTTCTCGCTGAAAACGCTGAGAGTGAATACATTGCTTATGTCTCGGAGCAGAATCTGGAAAAAGACGACAGTGGTGAACCTGTGAGACACCCGCAGGTCGATGAGTTTTTTGATGAGACCACCGATGGAGACTACATCGTCAAGGATGTGGAAATTCATTAAAGACGGCTCCTGAATTCTCTTCATGGAAATCGCATCTTTTCAAAGTCATCAGATCAATAAAAAACCCGAAGGAAAATTCCTTCGGGTTTTTTAATTCTTAAAGCGAAAACCAAATTACTGGTTTGCTTGACGTTGCTGCTCAATCAGCTTCTGACGAGCGGCTTCAGCACGTTTCTGAAGTTCAGACTGCAGGCGCTCCTGCTTTGCCTGGAGTTCTTCAGGCTTAATAGCTTCACCATCATAAATACGGGTGAACCCTTTCAAAGTAAGGTCGAATGGACGTGCCTTACCCTGCTGGTTCAACGTAGTAATGATCAGCTTGCCACCTTTTTTCAGGCCACCGATGAAGGTGTCATCAATAACCATCTCGGCAATACAAGCGTTTGGAAAACAAATTGTATATTTAGCTTCAGACTGTTTGCCACCATCAACCTGTACACGAAGACCAGGCTGAATTAGCATTCCTGGAGGAACAGCAAGATGCAGCAGCTTGCGGCTTTCGCCGGTCACTTCACGCACAACAGCTTGAGCTAGAAACTGGCCTGTGTCCGTGCGCAGTTCTTGTGTGATAAGGCAAAATTCTTTCTTGGATTTAGGATCAGTGTTACAAACTTTCACCCAAGCATCGTCTGCCTGTGCATTCTGTGCAACACTGGTGCCTGCAAAGCCAACAGCGGCCATTGCTGCAATAATCCCACCAGTCAGAACGCCCTTAAAATTAACGGCCATCCCAAATTTCCTCAAAGTTTGATCCGGTGCAAAACGATGCCTCCGGCAATTACGCAGCAACCATTTTTTAAGTTCAACAGTGTTTTGACTGCTTGTTCGGCGCCAAGCATACTCAGAACAGAGCTGAAAAAAAGGCAACGCTTCTGTTAAATGCTACTTATGTACTCTTTAAACGCCTCGGAACCATTTTTCCACCTATAGATTGGGGTGGTTACTGTCCTTTTCCAAAGCCTCGTAGGCTGAAATTTCCTCAGAATCGTATTATTGCTAGTTTCTGCGGACGCCCTAGGAGAAATTCTAATGACTAAATTCCGATCCTATGTGAATGGAATAAACAATTTTACGAAAGGGCTTGTTGTCATTTCCGGTATGGCAACATTAGCTTGTTCAACTGCACTGGCTCAGGATACCGTTCCTTGGAGCCATGGCATTGCAATGCATGGGAAACCTGCGCTGCCAGCAGATTATACTCACCTGCCCTATGCAAACCCGGAAGCTCCTAAAGGCGGTCGTCTTTCTCTCGGCGTTCAAGGTACATTTGATAGTCTCAATTCCTTTGCCCTCAAAGGGGCATGGACATCCGCACGCGGCATGAAGGAACGTCAGATGGGCTCCTTCATTCTGGAGAGCCTCCTTCTTCGCACCAATGACGAAGCATTCACATTATATGCACACCTTGCTGAAGCTGTGCGCATGCCGGACGAGCGAAACTGGATCGAATTTCGCCTGAACCCTGCAGCAAAATTCTCAAACGGTGACCCGTTAACCGTTGAAGATATTATCTTTTCTCTTGAAACCATCCGCGATCATGGCCGCCCGCCTTATGCGCGTTGGTATGGTAAAGTTGTCAAGTTCGAAAAGACGGGGGCACATTCCGTAAAACTGCATTTTAAAGATGGCAGCGACCGCGAGCTTCCACTGCTCATTGCTCTGGCCCCTATTTTCAACAGCCGCACAACTGATCCCGAAACGTTCGGCAACACCACGCTGACACCGCCAATCGGAACCGGCCCTTACACTTTATCTGAAATCGACCCCGGTAGACGCACCACCTACACACGCCGCGACGATTATTGGGCAAAAGATCTGCCACAGAAAATCGGCTTCGATAACTTCAATGAAGTGACCGTTGATTATTTCCGCGATTATAACGCCTTGCAGGAAGCATTCCGCAAAGGTGACACAGAAGCGCTCATTTATGGCAATCCAAGCCTTTGGGAGAATGCGGGTGACTTTCCTGCATTTGAAGAAGGCAAGGTTGTCAAAGACGTATTTGAACGTGGCACGCCACCGAGCATGACCGGCATTGCGTTCAACACCCGTCACCCCCAGTTCTCTGACAAACGCGTCCGCCAAGCTCTTGGCATGCTGCTGGACTTCCAATGGATCAACAGAACCCTCTTCAACGGACTGTACAAACGTACAGACGGATATTGGGACAACTCTGAACTGTCCTCCATTGGGCGCCCGGCGAACGAGTTGGAAAAGAATCTTCTTGAACCATACCCGAATGTGGTCACAGACGAGGTTCTGGCAGGAACATGGCGTCCATCCGAGGCTGATGGGTCAGGACGTGACCGAAAGGTACTACGCGACGCACTGAGCCTCTTCAAACAGGCTGGCTACAAACTTGATCAAGGCAAACTGATCAACGCAAAATCCGGCGAGCAGCTCAGCTTTGAAATTCTTGTTCGCGTTCAGGACGAAGAGAAAGTCGCGCTTGCATTGCAGCGCACAGCCAAACTTCTGGGTATCGAAATCTCAGTAAGAACCGTCGACGCCGCCCAGTTCGAAGAACGCCGCGCATCTTTTGGGTTTGATGCCCTCTTCAACACTTGGTTTGCTTCCCTTTCTCCCGGCGGTGAGCAATATGCACGCTGGTCATCGCAGGCAGCAGACACCAAGAGCTCCAGAAACATCGTTGGCGCAAAAGAACCTGTAATCGATGCATTGATCGATGCCATGGTCGCGGCCCGTACCCGTGAGGAGTTTGTAGCCGCAGTCCGCGCATTTGACCGTGTTCTGATCTCGGGCTTTTACGCAATTCCACTCTATCACGCCCCTGCTGAGTGGGTTGCACGATGGACAACCGTTGAGCATCCAGCCAAATCACCGCTTTACGGCATGCAGTTCGACAATTGGTGGGATGCACCTAAAGAGTAGATAAACACATAAAAATTAGGCTGCGTTCTTGATGAAGGCAGCCTACTCAACAAAAGTGTCTATTAACCAATTTGTCGAATCTCTAATTTCTCAGTCGCTTAGCGGACTTACCTTAAATGATACTGTCAAATACCGATGCCATTGCAAACCACAGCACAACTGGAGTTTGGGGCAATATCACTCTTGATATGCTGTTCCGGCGTGCTGCGCAAAAACATCCAAACCGCTTGGCATTGGTCGATGCACCCGACAGAGAAACATGGACCGGCGGCAAGCCACGCCACCTGACCTATGCCGAAGCAGAGCAGGAAATCAGCAGAATTGCTGGCTTCTTCGCAGCTGTAGGGATGGAACCCGACCACATTTTGGGCCTCCAATCTCCCAATACAGTCGATAATGTTCTTTGCATTCTTGGAGCACTGCGCGCTGGCCTGATTGTTTCCCCCTTCCCGCTGCACTGGCGCCACTCTGAGATTTTACGCGCACTCAGCACAGTAGATGCCAAAGCACTGATCACAGCAGATCGCGTTGAAACCCGCATGCTCGGCGAAGAAGCGCGCGACGCTGCCGCTGACTTTTTCTCTCTGCGTTTCGTTTTTGGCCTCGGCAGCGACATTCCCGACGGCCTCATCGATATGGCACCCATGCTGGCTGAAAGTGGGGATTCCTTCCCGGAGCCGGTGGTAGAACGGGACGGCGCACCTGCCAATCATGTTGCCACACTCACCTGGGTTCACTCTGGATCTGAAATCAGCCCAATCCCACGCAGCCATAACCACTGGGTCTCCACAGGCCTCATGCCGTTTCTTGAGACAAGACTAGAGCCTGGTGCACGGATTTTGCTGCCGTATATTTTGTGCGGAATTACCGGAATTGGCGCCGGTTTGGTCCCGTGGCTACTGAGCGAAGGGACGCTGCATCTCCACCATCCACATGCTTTATCCACATTAACGGATCACGCACGCTCCATTGAGGCAAATTATATTTTGACCCCCGGACCGCTTGCTTCTCACATCGATGGGGCCTTGGAAGGCTGGAAAACAAACACCGTTGCCACATGGGCAATCACCTCTCCAACGCCTGCCAAATACAAAGCCAAAGGCATCGTAACAGACCTCCATGTGTTGGATGAATATGCACTGGTGGCACATTTGCGAGGAACCTCTGAGGAGCCTGTCCCGCTCATTCCGGGCAACCAGTTTGCCCCAAGCACATCCACCCACGGCCCGTGCCTTATTAATATTGATCCCGTTGAAATAAATGAGGAATATTCACAGGAAGTTTCGACAACAGCGCCCGGATACCACCTCAAACTCAAGGGTGCGATGGTCCCGGATGCAGATTGGCCGACCAACGAATCTCATCTGACATTCTTCAGCAACGAGCAAAATGAGCATGGGCTGATTACTCAAATCCCTGTTGGCGTACATGACGTTACTGGAGCAATTCATGGCTTTGGAACGCCCGGTCAAAAAGCGCCCGGTTTGCTGGAGCTGGAACGCCTCGACGAAATATACAGTGAATTCTCGGGGGTAAAAGAAGCGGCTGCTTTTCTGGTAGAAGATGAATTAATGGGTGCACGCCTTATGGTCGCGGTGGTACCGTCAGAAGGTCTTCTCGTTGATGTGGAAGCCTTTTACGCCTACCTCGACGCATCACGCGTCAGCCTGACAATGATGCCACATAGAATTCTGTCACTCCGCGCATTACCAATGACAGAAGATGGCACTGTAGACCGACAGAAATTGACCAGACGCTCCCAGCCAAAATCGGTGGAAGCGGTTGCCTGAGAGGATGAATGGCCGATCATAGCCAACCATTAGAGACTGAAACGCACGATTCCAGTTGGGGCAAAATCCTGTTGATCGCACCGGTGCAAAATCATGTCTTTGATATGTTGGAGCCTTTGACCGTGCTATCCGATCGTCTGGTCGCAGTTCGAACCAGCGCGCAGCTCATCGACGAGCTACAGGGTGCAAACGTTCTTCCCATATGCATTCTTTTGCCCTGGCAGGAAGATAATCCTCCTGAGCTTGATGAACTCACGCAAACCATTAGGCAATTCCGAAAAGGCCCCGGTGTCGAAGTTCCGCTTCTTATTATTACAAGTGGCAGTGCGCCTGTTCCGCTGGATTTAAAACCAAGCGCAAGTGTGAGTGATGCAATACCACCAGATGTACTGCTGCCACGCATTGCCGGTTTGAGACGTCTTGCCAACAGAGCTGAGGAAGCGCGCCTGCGCCGTGGCCTATTTGGCCCATTGCCAGAGTATAAGATCGAATTCGGCCCGCTAAAATCTGCGGGACTACTCGTTGCTGGGTTTGGCAAGCACTTTGGACGCACACAAGCTCTGTTGGATATGCCTGTAGAAATCGTCAGCGGTTTTTCCTCCGATATGACAGAGGATTATCTGACAGCGCGCCGATTTGAAGCAGTCTTGATCGACATGCCCGCATGGCAAGCTTGCGAAGAGATTGAGCGCCTGCGAGCTGATCCGCGCTATTTCAACCTGCCCATACTTGCACATAGCGTTGACGAAGAATCCGCACACCTCCTCTATTCAGCAGGTGCAACTGATGTCCTGCTCGGTGAGGTCTCAGATAAAGCGCTCACGGGTCATATCATTAGCGCCTTGCGCGCGGGCAGACGCCAGCGTTTGACCGATGCAATCCTGACTGTTTCCAGCCAATGGCTTGCACGTCAGGATAATGATGATTTCCTTTCCGAGCAAAAATATCTCAACTACCTGAAACTTCTAGAAGAATCTACAAAACGGCGTGGTGAGTCCATCTACGAACTCAATCTTCTTGAACTCATAGAACGTTTCACTGGCAGCAATCCTCAAGCATTTGCACAGCATCAAATGTACTGGAGCGGAACTGTCCTTTCCATAGCAATGGCCGTTTGCCGTGATGAAGACTTCGTTGCTAACATTGAAGGCCGTGGACCTGTTGCCGTTCTACGCAGCAAAAAAGGCATGGAACAGCTCTCCAACCGCGTGCTCGTCATGGTACGCACCACAGGCTTGGGCAACGGATAAGCTCTTCCACCTCCTCACGAAACTGTGAGAGTTTTCATGGGAAACTATCGGATATTCCTGATAGATTGTAGAGCTAACGCGACAAACCCATAACTGAGAATACTGATGTCTACTACTGCCCCGATTGTCATTGATGTTATCTCCGATGTCATGTGCCCATGGTGCTTCATCGGCAAACGCCGACTGGAGAAAGCCTTAATGATGCTGCCGGACAGCACCGTAAAAGTTCAATGGCACCCCTACCAACTTGATGCGACCCTCCCAAAAGAAGGCAAGGATCGCAAAAATTATCTGGAAGACAAGTTTGGCGGAGCTGAACGGGCAAAAGAGATCTACGCTCAGGTAAGCAATGCCGGTGCAGCAGAAGAAATTGACTTCAAGTTCGAGGCAATCACGAAATCCCCCAACACAATCGACAGCCACCGGTTGATCCGCTGGGCCCGTTCTGAAGGCATGCAGGACGCGATAGTCGAAGAGCTGTTCAAGCTTTACTTCACAGAAGGCGCTGACCTGACCGATAAACAAGTCCTGACCAACGCCGCCGAACGCGCAGGCCTCAACAGCAAGCTCGTTTCTGATCTATTGAACACGGATCAGGACGTAAAAGAAGTTGAAGCAGATGTGGTCCGTGCTCATGAAATTGGCGTAACAGGCGTTCCCTTCTTCATCATAGATGGCCGCTTTGCAGTGGCAGGAGCAGAAAATCCCGAAACACTCGCAGCAGCAATCCGCCACGCCGAGGAAACAAAAACTGGCGATTAAAAGAAGTAGCCGCGTCTTTATGCGCTCAACGAACTTCTGAAGATAAATTCCAAGCGCAACAACAAAGCCACATATTCAACTGCTGGATTTCAATAGTGGCTCTGTTTTGCTTGCAGGTATAACCTTGCATGCATGAGCCTTAGGACTTTCATCGCGCTGCTACTAACTCCCATTGCCATTTGGCTTGCAAGTATTGCAGCGCTCTTCGTGATTAGTTCGAGCACTGACTGTTCATTTTCATCGAAAGGTATAATCTCCTGCATCATTTATGGGATTGATATTGGGCACTCTTTGTATGATCTCGGTCTGATGGCGGCATGGGGGTTCCTAGCCGTCCCGTATATGTGGGGTTATCTATTTGCAGGGTGGTTCATATTCAAAGTCGGAACCTTTTTGTACGGCATTTTCATCAGGATGTAGAAAGCAAAAAAGCCGGCCCAAATGGACCGGCTTTCTTAATTTCAAGCAAATGCTGAAGATCTTCTTATCCGCGCAGGATAGAACGACCAGCAAACACGCCCTGGAGGCCCAGTTCTTCTTCGATACGGATAAGCTGATTGTACTTAGCCATACGGTCAGAACGGGACAACGAACCAGTTTTGATCTGGCCACAGTTGAATGCAACTGCCAGGTCAGCAATGGTGTTGTCTTCGGTTTCACCTGAACGGTGAGACATGACAGAAGTGTAGCTTGCACGGTGCGCCATATCGACAGCTTCCATGGTCTCAGTCAGAGAACCGATCTGGTTCACTTTCACGAGGATGGAGTTTGCAGTGTCGTTTTTGATGCCGCGAGCAAGACGCTCGGAGTTGGTCACGAACAGATCGTCACCTACCAGCTGACACTTGTTGCCGATCGCTTGGGTCAAAGACTTCCAGCCATCCCAATCTTCTTCAGCCATACCGTCTTCGATGGAGAATACTGGGTACTTGCTCACCAGATCTTCAAGGTAGCGAACCATTTCATCAGAACCAAGGATCTTGCCTTCGCCCTTCAGGTTATACTTGCCATCCTTGTAGAACTCAGTGGAAGCTGCATCAAATGCAAGCATCACATCGTCACCAGGAGTGTAACCAGCTTTCTCAATAGCGTTCAGCACGAAACCGATCGCTTCATCAGTAGAACCGATACCAGGAGCAAAACCGCCTTCATCACCCACATTGGTGTTGTGGCCAGCAGCGGAAAGACCTTTTTTGAGCGTATGGAAGATTTCACAACCCATGCGAACAGATTCACGCAGAGAGCTTGCGCCCACTGGCATGATCATGAATTCCTGGAAATCGATTGGATTGTCAGCATGCTCACCACCGTTGATGATGTTCATCATCGGAACTGGCAGCGTGCGTGCACCAAAACCGCCCACATAGCGATAAAGTGGCATCGCAGCCGCTTCTGCAGCAGCTTTCGCAACAGCAAGAGAAACGCCCAAAATAGCGTTTGCACCAAGACGGCCTTTGTTTTCGGTACCATCAAGTTCGATCATAGCACGGTCAACTTTGATCTGGTCTTCAGCGTCCATACCGCCGACAGCATCAAAGATCTCACCGTTTACAGCTTCTACAGCGTCCTCAACACCCTTGCCAAGGTAACGCTCACCGCCATCGCGGCGTTCAACAGCTTCAAATGCGCCAGTGGAGGCGCCGGACGGAACTGCAGCCCGACCGAAGGAGCCGTCTTCCAAAAGCACATCAACTTCAACAGTTGGGTTGCCGCGGCTGTCAAGGATTTCGCGACCAATAATGTCGATGATAGCAGTCATCTAAGAGTACTCCAATGTACTTGTAGAGTGTGGAATTTTGGCTCTAAGAGCTTTTACCCGAGGTACTGCCCCCAAGGAAGAGAAGAGACCGTACCCTTCTGTAAATCCTTGGGAATAAACGAATGTATTTTGTCGCACCTCTACGTAAAAACGCAGTATTTTGTCACTTTCCTTAGGTGCCGTGAAATATCTAAAGCGTAAAACTTCCGTTTTTCGCGATCCGGTCAAACTCTTGCAGCCACAGCAGCAAGTCTTTGAGTCGGTTTAGAGGAATCATATTCGGACCATCAGATGACGTGGTGTTGTCAGGATCGTCGTGCGTCTCCACAAACAGACCTGCGATGCCAACGGCAACAGCAGCACGTGCCAGTGTTGCAACAAACTCGCGCTGTCCACCAGATGTGCCACCAAGGCCGCCAGGCTGCTGTACAGAGTGAGTTGCATCAAACACCACCGGAGCACCCATGTCCGCCATAATCGGCAGAGCGCGCATGTCTGAAACAAGTGTGTTGTAGCCAAATGTTGCGCCACGCTCGCACAGCATCACATTGGAGTTGCCACTCTCAACCACTTTGGTCATGACGTTTTTCATGTCCCAGGGCGCGAGAAACTGCCCCTTCTTCACATTCAGCGCTCTGCCGGTTTTAGCAGCAGCAACAAGAAGGTCAGTTTGGCGGCACAGATAAGCTGGAATCTGCAAAATATCGCATACTTCACTAACTGGCGCACAATGGTTTGGCTCATGCACATCGGTAATCACCGGCAAGCCGTAGGTTTCTTTGATTTCGGCAAAAACCTCCAGACCTTTGGCCATGCCCATACCGCGGCTGGCAGACAGACTAGTCCGGTTTGCCTTGTCGTAGCTCGCTTTAAAAACCAAACCTATATTCAGTTCTTCTGCAATTTCTTTGACAGCCTGAGCCATTTCCATGGCGTGTGCGCGGCTCTCCATCTGGCATGGTCCAGCAATAAGAGAAAACGGCTTATCATTTGAAAAGACAGCGTTTCCAACTGAAACTTCTGAATTTGGTTGAGACACGAAGAGATCTCCTTAAAGGCGTGAAAATAATCCAAAAGCTGATTAGGCGCTTTGGCTCCAAATTACAAGAGCAGGAACGATGCGATGCGTTCCACAGAGACCTTTGACATACGCAGATCTTACAGCCAGTCCTCCAAATCTGTGAACGCTAAAAAGCTTGAGGTTCATGGGATAACTGCAGTCATCACCTTGCTTGGTCCAATGCATTTCTAACAACAGCACGCACTGCATAGAATGCATCTCATCTGTGAGTAGATGAGTGCAACGCCTCAACTTGGATGGCTACCTTTTCACTAGCCAAAGCCTGTGGTTCAAAACACATTCTTTGATGAGCATATTGAAGCAACCGGCCAATTTATACGTTGCCACCCACACTGAGCTTAAATGAAACATAACAGCGCCAACACAAAAGCGAACCATCAGAAACTGTGTAGCCAAGCGAAATATCCACTAGGCTAAAACAGCGTCATCCAATAACCATAGACATCTCGGCAGTCTTCCCCATAAGAACAATCAAACTCTTCGCATCTGTTGTTAAGGTAACTCCATAACTCTTTGCTATTTTGTCTCGCTCTTTTTCATAGGTATCCTGAAACCGCTCAACTTGCTTTTGGAGCGCGGTCACCTGAGCAATCTTCTTCTCAGCGGCATCATAACCTTTGTTCGCAGTATCTAAATGCTGGCGAAGTTTTTGATACTTTTCAACGCCAATGAGCTTTTTCTTGTCTCCCCCAGCTTCAGCTTCCAAAGTTTTCATTCCCTTGGTGATTTGCTCCACCAAATTATGTGCCTTGATATAGTCGTCCTGCGCTTTCGCAAGAGATTTGAGGGCTTTCTGACCTGTTTCAATATCAGCAGAAATTTTCTTTAGCTTCGGTTCATCTTCGACGAGTTTCATATAGGCCTTTTCGACAGCCGCTTTATCATTCGTCAACTTGCCGTATTTAGCGACATCTTTAGCCGGGAGTTTATGTTTCTTTTCCATTTCTTTCTGGAAAGCAGACACACCACTCAAGAACTCTTTGACATTCTTATATTTTTTGAGAGCCTTTGGCATTTATTCCTCCAACTGTTTTGCCATGACAGCACAAACGCAGCGAGAAACTACCTGATATCGACCCTGCGAAAAATTACGAGGTCTCACCTTGGTAAAAAAATCTTAGAGCAATTCGGAAAGATTGGCATAAACCATGCCTGATAAAACACTCACTTGAAACTGAAAAACCGGGAACTCTCGTCCCCGGCTTCAAATTCCAAAAACTTACTGGTGTTTTAGATGACCCAGGTATTGTCCGAGCCAATATAGCCATCTTTAAGCAAGCGGTCGACGATCTCATCAGCCAGAGCCTCAACAGTGCGCCCTGCAGTTTTCAGGTGCAATTCCGGAGCCTCAGGGGCTTCATAAGCACTATCTATCCCAGTAAAGTTGGAAATCTCACCTTTCCGGGCCTTGGCATAAAGTCCCTTAGGGTCACGTGTTTCACACTCTTCTAGAGTTGTATCGACAAAGATTTCAAAGAACTCGTCCGTATCCAGCAAATCACGAGCAAGCTGACGTTCAGCCTTAAATGGCGAGATAAAGGAAACCAGTGTGATCAACCCTGCGTCCACAAAGAGTCTCGATGTATCAGCAACTCGGCGGATGTTTTCAACGCGATCAGCATCGGTAAATCCAAGATCTTTATTCAGACCGTGGCGAACATTATCACCATCAAGCAAATATGTATGCCGTCCTAGGCTCAGGAGCTTCTGTTCCACCGCATTCGCGATGGTCGACTTCCCGGAACCTGAAAGCCCTGTAAACCAGAGAACTGCAGGCTTCTGCCCTTTAAGGCCGCCACGCGCTTTCTTGTTCACATCCAGGGCTTGACGATGAACATTAGTTGCCCGTCGCAATCCAAACCAGATCAGACCAGCAGCAACAGTCTCATTCGTCATTCTGTCGATGAGAATAAAGCTGCCAGTATCCCGGTTTGCTTCATACGGGTCGAACGCAATTGCTTCAGAAAGCGCCAAATTACAGAACGCGATTTCATTAAGAGCCAGCTGCTTTGCCGCATGATGATCAAACGTGTTCACATCTACCTTGTGTTTGATCTCAGTAACACTTGCCCCGATGGTTTTAGTACCACACTTCAAAAGGTATGGACGCCCCGGCAACATTGCATTTTCAGACATCCAGATCAGATGAGCGGCAAACTGGTCACTTACATCAGGTCGTGAGTGCGCTGGCGCCAGAACATCGCCACGAGAAATATCGATCTCATCAGCCAATGTCAGAGTAACCGATTGACCGTCATCAGCTCGCAGCTGATCACCATCCATGGTGACAATCTTTTCAACGCGACTGGTTTTGCCAGACTGGGCAACGACAACTTCATCACCCACATTAACAGATCCGCCACGAACAGTGCCGCTATATCCGCGAAAATCCAGATTTGGACGGTTCACCCACTGAACTGGAAAACGGAACGCTGCTTCACTGTGCTCTTCACCAAGTTCAACATTTTCAAGGTGTTCAAGCAAAGTCGGACCAGTAAACCAACTGAGTTTCTCGCTATTGGTGGTCACATTGTCACCAAAACGCGCTGAAAGCGGAATGACTTCGCTACTGTCAAAATCAAACCCAGATGAGAAGCTCTCAAAATCCGCCTTGATTTCTTCAAACCGCTTTTGGTCATAGTCAACGAGGTCAATCTTGTTGACCGCCAGAACCACATGACGCACGCCCAACAAAGACGCAATAAACGCATGGCGACGTGTCTGCGTTAGCAGTCCATTGCGCGCATCAACCAACAAAATTGCAAGATCTGCCGTTGACGCCCCGGTCGCCATGTTCCGCGTATACTGTTCATGCCCAGGTGTATCAGCAACAATAAACTTCCGTTTTTCAGTCGAGAAAAAGCGGTAAGCAACATCAATCGTGATCCCCTGCTCTCGCTCAGCTTCAAGGCCATCCACGAGCAACGCAAGATCAATTTCGTCTGCAACAGTTCCGTGCTTGCGGCTATCTTTCTCAAGCGCTGCCAGCTGATCCTCAAAAATCAGCTTGGTGTCGTAGAGCAAGCGACCAATAAGCGTGGACTTTCCATCATCGACACTGCCGCAAGTCAAAAACCGCAGGAAACTTTTGGACTCTTGTGAGTTGATATAGGTGGACAGATCAAATGCTTCTGCCACTGGCGCGATCTTGTTCATTTAGAAATACCCCTCACGCTTCTTCTTTTCCATTGAGCCGGAGCTGTCATGATCAATCAGGCGACCACTACGTTCAGAAGTCCGGGCAATGAGCATCTCACTCACAATATCTTCAAGAGTATCAGCTGTGGATTCCACAGCCCCTGTCAGCGGATAACATCCAAGAGTTCTGAAACGAACATCCCGTTGCTCAACTTTCTCACCTGGTTCCAGACGAAAGCGATCATCATCCAACATCAACAAAGTGCCATCCCGCTCAACCACGGGTCGCTTGGCAGAGAAGTAGAGAGGTACAATTTCGATGCCTTCAGCCAGAATGTACTGCCAGATGTCCAGCTCAGTCCAATTGGAGAGCGGGAATGCGCGAATAGATTCACCTTTGGCAATCCGACCGTTATAAAGTGACCACAGTTCCGGGCGCTGGTTCTTAGGATCCCAACCATGGCTCGCAGAACGGAACGAAAAAACGCGTTCTTTCGCGCGCGATTTTTCTTCATCACGCCGCGCACCACCGAAAGCTGCATCAAACTTGTATTGCGTAAGCGCTTCTTTCAGCGCTTGCGTTTTCATGATGTGCGTATAATTGGAGCTGCCGTGATCAAATGGATTGATGTTGTTTTTGACGCCCTCTTCGTTCGTGTGAACGATCAGATCCAGTCCATACTTATCTACCGTGTAATCACGGAAAGTAATCATCTCCTGAAACTTCCACGTAGTATCCACGTGCAGTAGAGGAAATGGGGGCTTGGAAGGATAGAAGGCTTTAAGAGCAAGGTGCAGCATCACCGCGCTGTCTTTACCAATGGAATAAAGCATCACAGGGTTGTCAAACTCTGCCGCTACCTCGCGAATAATATGAATGCTCTCGTTTTCTAGTCGTCGCAAATGCGACTGGCTATCAATGCCCATCACGGTCTCCAAAGGACGTGTCGTTAAGTCTTGATCCAGAGTTTAACGGTTGAGCATTGATGCGCCGAAGCTTACCAACCCGACCTTAAGCCATAATGGGAAATAATTTTTTCGTCTGCGACCGCAAGGAAGCAAGGATTTGCGAAAGGCTTGCCTTGAGGCGTTTCCAGCTTGCCATATTCAAGTGGCTCTCCGCCTTCCACTATAACGCTTCCCCCAGCTGCACACAGAATTGCCTGTCCAGCAGCTGTGTCCCACTCCATCGTTGGCCCCATGCGTGGATAGAAATCTGCCTTTCCCTCCGCAAGACGACAAAATTTCAAAGAAGAACCCGCGGCTATAATTGAAGAGTTCTCTAGCTTTGAAATGAGGGTATTGGTTTTCTCACAGCGATGCGAACGACTTGCCAGAACTAACAGTTCCTCAGAAACCGCCTTACAACTCATTTGAGATTCATCACCCCACTCAAGACCTTTTGCATCAGCACGAAAGGCACCTTTGTTATCTTCTCCCCAAAATAACTCACCAGTTGCAGGGGCATAAATAACTCCTTTTGTCGGTTTGCCGTTCTCAATCAAAGCAATATTGACAGTGAACTCTCCGTTCCTGTTGATGAATTCCTTCGTGCCATCAAGTGGGTCAACAAGAATGAAAAAAGAACCAGTTTCAGGCATGACCCCGGCCTCCATAGATTCTTCAGCGATGACTGGTACATGAGGACACAAAACAGCTAGATGTTTCAGAATTATCTCCTCCGCCAGCTGATCAGCAACCGTGACCGGTGACCCGTCTCCCTTTTTTTTAGACTGAACGTCCTCTCCATAAATCCCCAGAATTCGTTGTCCGGCTTCCAATGCCGCAAGTTTAAAACCTTCAATCACAATTATACCTCTGATTGCATCTTGTTCATTCGGAAGTAACTTTTAGAACAGCATGTTCTGGAGAAACAAGAGAGCTTCACAATTTCGCGATAATTGACTGCGAATGAACATCTCTAAAGAATGAGTAATTCAAATTTCGGGCAATCGAAGCATTATGTCCTAGGACAAATTCATTTGGTACCATTGACGAGCCTAATTCGCTGCAGATAAGTGCTAAGAAAATGACTGTTTCGATCTCCTTGACCTAAGGAATTCAAATATATGACACGTGCGATACGAAAAGCTGTTCTCCCGGTTGCAGGTCTGGGCACCCGCTTCCTTCCTGCAACAAAAGCCGTTCCAAAAGAAATGCTGACCATTCTGGATCGGCCTATCATCCAATACGTGGTTGATGAAGCTCGCGCTGCCGGGATTGAGCACATCGTATTTGTAACAGGCAGAAACAAGCAGGTGATCGAAGATCACTTCGATATTGCTTACGAGCTGGAAGAAACTCTGCGTCGCAGAAACAAAGACCATGCGTTGGAACTTCTTGAAAAGATCCGCCCTTCCGCAGGTACAACCAGTTTTACCCGTCAGCAGGAACCTCTCGGCCTGGGGCATGCGATCTGGTGTGCACGCGACATCATCGGCAATGAACCTTTCGCTATTCTGCTGCCAGACATGTTGATGAAAGCACCGAAAGGCTGCCTCTCACAAATGGTAGAGGCCTATGAGAACCATGGCGGCAACATCATCTCAGTTGAGGAAGTGCCGTGGGATCAAACACACAAATACGGCATTGTCGAGCGGGATGCTCCACGCGCTGACGACACGTTCTCCATCACTGGTATGGTTGAAAAGCCAGCAGAAGGGACTGCACCATCTAATCTCTACATCAATGGCCGTTATATCCTGCAGCCAGAGATTTTCGGACTTCTCGAAAACCAGAGCACCGGTGCCGGTGGTGAAATCCAGCTCACCGATGCCATGCTCACACTGATGGGCCGGCAGGACTTCCACGGCGTCGAATTCCGTGGAGAAACATACGACTGTGGTTCTCGCTCAGGGTTCTTGTCGGCAAATGTCGCTTATGCATTGGATGATTCGGAGCTGGCTGCTCAGCTACGCCCAATGTTGGATAAGCTTCTTGTAAAAACCAGCTGAGTATCGGGAAACGTGAAATGGAAAAAGTACTTGTAACAGGCACTGCCGGCTTTATCGGCAACGCTGTAGCCCTCCGTCTGTTACAAGATGGCTATCATGTCATCGGCCTGGATTGTGTCACAGACTACTATGATGTGACGCTGAAGGAAGAGCGATTGAAACGCCTCACATCCTCTAACCATTTCACAGAGGAACGGATCAGGCTTGAAGATGCAGAGGCTGTTATGCGCATTTTCAAGCAACATGCACCCTCAAAGGTCATTCACCTCGCAGCTCAGGCAGGCGTGCGCTACTCGCTGGAAAGTCCTCAGTCTTACGTCGATGCAAACGTCACTGGCTTTCTATCTATACTGGAAGGCGCTCGCGCGCATGATGTAAAGCATCTGGTCTATGCTTCCACCAGCTCAGTCTACGGGCTAGATGAAACAATGCCGTTGTCGACACATCGCGGCGGCAATCATCCGGTTTCATTTTATGCTGCAACCAAAAAAGCCAACGAGGCCATGGCCCATTCCTACGCCCACCTCTTTGACATCCCTTGCACAGGCCTACGGTTCTTCACCGTTTACGGTCCTTGGGGACGTCCGGATATGGCTTTGTTCAAATTCACCAAGGCCATATTAGAGGGTAAACCTGTCCCGCTGTTCAACCACGGCAATATGATCCGTGATTTCACATACGTGGATGATATTGTGGAAGGTATTGTGCGGGTTTCCAACCTCCCCCCAAAACGTACGGATAATTGGGATGGAAAAGCAGCTGATCCGGCGACCTCCAGCGCACCGTATCAGGTCTTCAACATCGGCAACAGCGATCCGGTTCAGCTGATGGACTATCTTGCCGCTATCGAAGACGCGCTGGGCATGACCGCAAAGAAAGAGTTCTTACCATTCCAGCCTGGAGACGTTGCAGCCACCTTTGCTGATGTTACAGATCTGATTGAGACAACGGGCTTCAAACCGCAAACCTCCGTAAAGGCAGGGGTTGCAAACTTCGTCAAATGGTATCGGGATTACTACAATGTGTAGGACATCCCAAGGTGCCATTTTATGGAAGAAATCGTCTCAGTTGTCGGGCTTGGCTATGTAGGCTTGCCTGTTGCTTGTGCGTTGGCGCATGCAGGTATCAAAACCATTGGTTACGACATAGATCGTCACCGGGTCCAAGAGCTTCTCGAGGGAAATGACAGAACTGCATCTGTCAGCAAGACGGCTCTTTCTTCCAAAAACCTAACGCTCACGTATTCCGCGCCTGATATCAGACAGGCGCGGATCCACATCGTTGCAGTTCCCACTCCAATAAACATCTCCAAACGCCCTGATCTCGGCCCAATCAAAAAAGCCTCAAAAATCGTTGGGGCCTTCATGAAGCCCAACGACATCGTAGTGTTCGAATCTACAGTTTATCCCGGCGCCACCGAAGAGATCGCAATCCCCCTTTTGCAACGAGAGTCCGGCTTGCGATTTCAGAAGGATTTCCAGATTGGATACTCACCCGAGCGGATCAATCCCGGCGACAAAAAACACACACTTTCCAACCTGCTCAAAATCGTTGCAGCCAGTTCAGAAGATGCACTTGAAACACTGGCGGAGCTTTATGGAAAGATCGTCAAAGCAGGTGTTTACAAAGCCTCATCCATCAAAGTCGCAGAGGCGGCCAAGGTCATTGAGAATACACAGCGTGACTTGAACATAGCCCTCATGAATGAGCTCTCCATGCTATTCCATGCCATGGATATCGATACACGCGATGTTCTGGAAGGAGCTTCAACCAAATGGAACTTCCTGCCATTTCATCCCGGTTTGGTCGGCGGACACTGTATCGGCGTTGACCCTTACTACCTGACAGATAAAGCACACCAGCTTGGTTTCTCCCCTCAGGTCATCCTTGCAGGACGAGGAACCAATGAAAGTATGAGCAAGTTCATTGCAACAGAAGTCATTCAAGGCTGCGTAAAACTTGCACGCCCCATGCCACCTCGCATTGCCATTTTAGGCATCACATACAAGGCAGACGTGCCTGACACGCGAAATTCCAAAGTAATCGACCTGATTAGAGAGTTGGAACGCTTCGGTGCCCATATCTTCGCTGTCGACCCTTTAGCCGATCCGGAACACACGAAAGAGCACTTTGGCGTCGAACTCTACCAGGAAACTCCACCGGGTGACTGTGATGCAGTTATTCTGGCAGTTCCCCATCATGCATTCTTCGAAAACGAAGAACCTTGGCATGTGATGGAGCGGTACTTAAGTGCAGAAAAAGTCTTTGTAGCCGATCTTCATGGTCTTTTGGAAAGGGAGAAGACACCAGAGCATGTGCTTCTATGGCGCCTATAGAAAAGGCTTGGGCATTCTCACACCCAAGCCTTCGTAGTTTTTATACTTGCTGAACCTTATGACCAAACATAAGGTTCCATGTCGCCACGCGCCCAGTCGTCTTTGGTCTGCTGGCGGAATTCTTCAAACCGACCTTCATCAATCGCATCACGGATGCCCTGCATCAGGTACTGGTAGTAAGCAAGGTTGTTCCAGGTCAACAGCATCGCAGCCAGACCTTCATTCACACGCACCAGATGGTGTAGGTAAGCGCGGGAGTATTTGGAAGTTGCTTCACAATTGGATTGCTCATCCAACGGGCGCGGGTCTTCAGAATGGCGCGCATTCTTCAGGTTTACCTTACCAAATCGGGTATAGGCCAATCCATGACGGCCAGCACGGGTTGGCATCACACAGTCAAACTGATCAATACCACGCGCGACACTTTCCAGAATATCTTCTGGTGTGCCAACACCCATCAGATAACGCGGCTTGTCCTTTGGCATTGCTGGCGTCGTGATCTCCAGCATCTTCAGCATGACAATCTGAGGCTCACCAACGGCCAGACCACCAACGGAATAACCTTCCATCGGAAGCTCACCAAGCCGCTGAGCAGATTCAACGCGCAGATCCGGCACATCCCCGCCCTGAACAATACCGTAAAGGCCCTGCCCTTTTTCTGGGCCGCCCATCTTCTCAAACTGAGCACGGGAGCGTTCAGCCCAACGCAAAGACAATTGCATGGCGCGCTCAACTTCATCCCGCTCAGCTGGAAGAGCAATACACTCATCAAGCTGCATCTGGATATCTGAACCAAGCAGGCCCTGAATTTCAACAGAACGCTCTGGGCTCATGAAATGCTTTGACCCATCATGATGAGACGAGAAGGTTACGCCTTCTTCTGTCATCTTGCGAAGACCAGACAGAGACATCACCTGAAACCCACCAGAATCGGTCAAAATGGTGTGGTCCCATCCCATAAACTTGTGCAGGCCACCAAGTTTGGCAATCCGTTCAGCAGTCGGGCGCAGCATCAAATGGTATGTGTTACCGAGAACAACATCCGCCCCCAGATCACGCACCTGCTGCGGATACATAGTCTTTACAGTCGCCTGTGTACCAACCGGCATAAACGCAGGTGTACGAACCTTGCCGTGTGGCGTTATGATTTCACCGCGGCGCGCCATGCCATCTGTTTTCAGCAGCTTGAAGGAAAACGGCTTGGTGCTCTGCTGTGTTTCACGAGATGTTTCGGTCATTTGGAAGCCTTCTTGAACAGCAGCGAGCTGTCTCCATAACTGTAAAAACGATAGCCAGTGCTGATCGCATGCTCATAAGCAGCGCGCATTTCGTCCATACCACTCAGCGCACTCACAAGCATAAACAGCGTTGAGCGCGGTAAATGGAAGTTGGTCATCAGCGCATCAATAGCTTTGAACTGATAGCCCGGCGTAATAAAAATATCGGTGCTCTGAGAAATCGGGTTAATCACGCCATCTTCAGAAACTGAGCTCTCAAGAATGCGCAGTGAAGTTGTACCAACAGAAACAATCTTGTTGCCACGGGCACGAACAGCATTGAGCGCTGCAGCTGTCTCACCGCTTATCTCGCCATATTCGAAGTGCATTTTATGGTCTTCAGTCTTGTCGGCCTTGACTGGCAAAAACGTGCCAGCGCCCACATGAAGCGTCACAAAGTGCTTCTCAACACCGCGCTCTTCAAGGGCAGCAAACAATTGATCTGTAAAATGCAAGCCAGCAGTGGGTGCAGCAACAGCACCTTCATATTTTGCGTAGATGGTTTGATAATCTTTGCGATCCTGATCGTCTTCTGCACGTTTGGCTGCAATGTATGGCGGCAGCGGAATGTGTCCCACCTGTGCAATCGCAGCATCCAACTCACCGGCAGAACGGTCAAACTCAAACAGAATGTCACCAGCCTCAGACTTCTCAGTCACAACAGCAGAAAGCTCTGCAGTATCTTTACTTTCCTCATCAAAAGCAAAACGAACAGTATCGCCAACTTTCAGTTTCTTAGCTGGACGAACAAAGGCACGCCATTCCTTCGCGCTGGCACGCTGGTGCAATGTCACACCAACTTTTGCCGTAACACCATCACGCGAGCGGAAGCCAAGTAGCTGTGCCGGAATAACTTTTGTATCATTAAAGACGAGCGCATCACCCGGCTCTAAAAGGTCAGGCAGAGACAGCACCTGATCATCTGTCAGCAGTTGCTCACCATCAGGGCGCACCACCAACATCCGTGAACTATCACGCGGAACTGCCGGGCGGAGCGCAATGTTTTCCGATGGCAGATCAAAATCAAAATCATCAACCAGCATAGGGTATCCAGTTTTACAAAACAGCAAATCAGCGCCGCACAGTATGTGGTCGCCATCTCCGTGCTGTCTTATTGGAATTATTGCCAAATCCGTTTGTATTCTGCAGGCCTTGCTGTCACCTGTCCCGCAGTCAAACGATTGAAGCCAGAGGGAGATACCCCCTGACGCGATTTAGGTCAACCTGTTTAGAAGAGCGCTGCGTCCATTTGCATGGCCCCAACAAAAAGGCCCGGCAAAATGCCGAGCCTTTTATAATTCGCAGTGCGTTCGCTATTAAGCGTCTGCAGCAACCTTCAAAGATACGATCTTATCTGGGTTGGAAACAGGTTCACCACGTTTGATCTTGTCAACGTTGTCCATACCTTCGACAACCTGACCCCAAGCGGTGTACTGGCCGTCGAGCCAGGATGCATCGCCGAAGCAGATGAAGAACTGGCTGTCACCGGAGTTTGGATCCATAGAGCGAGCCATGGAGCAAGTGCCGCGAACGTGTTTCGCATCGTTGAACTCAGCTTTCAGCTTCTTGCCGGAGCCACCAGTACCTGTGCCCTGTGGGCAGCCGGTCTGAGCCATGAAGCCGTCAATCACACGGTGGAACACGATGCCGTCGTAAAAGCCTTCACGTGCGAGCTCTTTAATACGAGCAACATGGTTAGGTGCCAGATCAGGACGCAGTTCAATAACAACGTTACCCTGAGTGGTTTCCAGCAGCAGTGTGTTTTCTGGATCTTTGATATCAGCCACGGGACTGTCCTTTATCTTAGAATAAGTCTGAGTGCAGACATAGCCTCTACTTGGCGTCTGCCGCAACCTGCATTTTAATGATCTTATCAGGGTTACGAACAGGTTCACCGCGTTTGATCTTGTCTACAGCGTCCATTCCGGAAACCACGTCACCAAATACGGTATACTGACCATCAAGCCAGGACCCATCATTGAACATGATAAAGAACTGAGAGTTCGCACTGTTCGGGCTGCGGGAACGCGCCATGCCAAGAGTACCGCGCTTGAACGGAGCCTTGGAGAACTCAGCTTTCAGGTCAGGCATTTCAGAGCCACCCATGCCAGTGCCGGTTGGGTCACCAGTCTGCGCCATGAAGCCGTCAATCACACGATGGAATACGATGCCATCATAAAAACCTTCACGCGTAAGCTGTTTAATACGCTTCACATGCTCAGGAGCAAGATCAGGACGCAGCGCAATTTCAACGCGCCCGTCTTTCAGGTCCAGATAAATCGTGTTTTCAAGATCTTTGGCGCTGGCGGTAAAAGGCATCATAAATGCGCCCAGAACCATCGCACATGCTGTCAGGATACGTAGCAAGATTTCTGTCCTTGTCTTAGTCAAGGCGTACCTCCCAAACTCCCAATTGGCTTTCGAAAAGAGATACGCATTCAAAACAAAATTTAGCGGGTGTTACGTGATTGCACATAAACGCGACGCGCTAAAAAAGTCTAACCCTATCAAATAGGCAGTCTTTTCTGTTGCGTTGTTTTTAAGCAATCTCAAAGCGCTTTTTGAGCGCAGCCTCAACACACTTGGGGACAAACGAACTGTAATCTCCCCCCATCTTTGCAATCTGGCGCACCAGTGTAGCCGTAATGGGGCGCATCACAGGTGAGCTTGGAAAAAATACGGTCTTGATGTCAGGAGCCATAGCCCCGTTCATTCCAGCCATTTGCATTTCATAGTTGAGATCGGTTGAATCTCTAAGTCCGCGCACCAGAATGTTGGAGCCATGCTCCCGCGCGGCGTCCACGACAAGCCCCGTAAAGGAGACAGTGCGAATACGAGCAGCATTCTCTGCTCCAAACTGTTCTTCACACGCAAGGCGGATCAACTCTACGCGTTCTTCAAAGGAAAACAACGGGGCCTTGGAAGCCTGAATACCAATGGCTACAATCACCTCATCAGCTAAAACCAATGATTGTTCCAGAATGTCCAGATGGCCATGTGTCATAGGATCAAAAGACCCCGGATAAAGTGCAATGCGCTTCATATAATCTCTCGCGTCACAAATACCTCTCCCCATAAGCATCATAAATGACACTTACCTTTCAGGCGCTAGCGCGATTGAAACGGGAAAAATGTTGAGTTTCAAGTTTAATCCGATTTCTTATAGTATTTTTGTCTAGTTTATTATGAAGTAATTTCGAGGCTTTTGGTCTTCATCCAGTAATCGAGAGCAATAACGATTTTGCCATCTTCGGATGCGTATTTCGACACAGCACCACGCGTGCCCTCGTAATGCATAATCTCTTTTAATGGAGTATCCGCAAGCTGATGTTCATCGCCCTTTTCCCTCAACATCTCAATGAGCTGATCAGGTATGTCATCATCGTACTCATGCTTAAGTTCACCAGTAATATAGCGGTGCCAATTGTCTAAAACTATTCGGCAAATATGTTTTGTATCATGCGCCTTATCTGCATCAGCAAGTGCACCCCAGAGCCAATGTCCTACCCCTTCAACCAAGAAAATATAAGCTGCTGTACCTTTGTCACAGTTATCCTGAGCCAAAATCCATGACAAGACCTCATTACCGGCATCCCAATTCCAGTTCATTACAACCTGGTGCCAAGTGTCAGGAGTTTGATGCCCGAGCCACTCAATAATCTGATCTGTTTCATCAGCTGGTATGATGAGAACTTCTGGGTCCGCCCACCATTTACATAATACATCATAGTGATCCATTGAAGTCCTTCCCAAAGCCAGCCAAGCTGACTTCGTCTGTCGTTCTAAATACAAAATCTCTAGTTAACTTACGAAAAAGGCGGAGCACATGCCCCGCCTTTTTCTAAAATCTACAGCACTTACTCAGCGCTTGGCGTTTCACCGCCGTCACCCTCAGGTGCCGAAGCTTCGCCAGTCTCAGCACCAGCCTCAACGACGTCGTCAGCTTCAGCATTCTCGTCATCATCAGCTTCGCTAATGCGCTCCACTGCAACAACTTGCTCTTCAGCAGAGGTATTGAACACGGTCACACCTTGTGTCGAACGACCTGCAATGCGGATGCCGTTAACCGGGCAACGGATCAGCTGTCCACCATCGGTCACCAGCATAATCTCGTCGCTGTCCTCACTACGGAAAGACGCAACCAGGCGGCCATTACGATCATTCACCGTCATCGCCGCGATCCCCTTACCGCCACGACCGGTGGTACGGTACTCGTACGAGCTGGTGCGCTTGCCATAACCCTTTTCAGAAACAGTAAGAATGACTTCTTCACTCTCGTCCATCTCTTTAAAGCGTTCTTCGGAGATGCCCGCGTCCTCAAAGGACACATTATCTTCTGCTTCCTCACCGCGCATAGCACGGGAAAGCTTCAGATAAGCCGTCCGCTCTTCGGAATCGCACTCAAAGTGACCAAGGATCGTCATAGAGATGACGTGATCACTCTCAGCAAGGTTGATCCCACGAACACCAACGGAGTTACGGCCAGAGAACACACGAACATCTGTTGCCGGGAAGCGAATACACATACCCGACGAGGTCGTCAGCAGAACATCATCATCTTCCGTTGAAGTCATAACGTTGACGATGCCATCGCCCTCTTCCAACTTCATGGCGATCTTGCCGTTTTTGTTGATCTGAGCGAAGTCTGAAAGCTTGTTCCGGCGGATGGTTCCACGCTTGGTCGCAAACATCACGTCCAGCTCTGCCCACGTTTCCTCGTTCTCAGGAAGCGGCAAAATAGATGTGATGCGTTCACCCTGCTCTAAAGGAAGCATATTGACCAAAGCATTACCACGTGCCTGAGGGCTGGCCAGAGGCAAGCGCCAGACTTTCATCTTGTAAGCGATACCGCGTGAAGAGAAGAACAGAACCGGCGTATGAGTATTGGCAACGAACAGACGGGTTACAAAGTCTTCGTCTTTCGTCCGCATGCCAGACCTACCCTTACCGCCACGACGCTGCGCACGGTAGGTGTCCAGAGGAACGCGTTTGATGTAGCCGGTATGAGATACGGTCACGACCATATCTTCACGCTGGATCAGATCTTCATCATCCAGATCTCCACCACCATCGGTAATTTCTGTCCGGCGCGGTGTCGCAAACTCATCACGTACTTCTTCAAGCTCGGTACGAACGATGTGAAGAATACGCTCACGGCTACGCAGAATATCAAGATAATCCTTGATCTCCGTCGCCAGTTTGTCGAGTTCATCGCCAATCTCGTCACGGCCAAGAGCAGTCAGACGCTGCAAGCGCAGATCCAGAATGGCGCGAGCCTGATCTTCAGAAAGCTTGAACGTACCATCTTCCTGAATAGCGTAGCGTGGATCATCAATCAGCTGGATCAGCGGCTCGATGTCTTTCGCTGGCCAGTTACGCTCCATCAGCTGACGGCGCGCAGTCGCAGGATCAGGTGCTGTGCGAATAAGATGAATAACATCATCAATGTTGGCAGTCGCAACAGCCAAACCGACGAGAACATGAGCACGATCACGCGCTTTGTTCAGAAGGAACCGGGTCCGGCGACCAATAACCTCTTCACGGAAAGCAATAAACGCTTTCAGCATATCCTGCAGTGCAAGCTGCTCAGGACGGCCACCATTAAGAGCCACCACGTTACAGCCAAAGCTCTGTTGAAGCTGAGAGTAACGATAGAGCTGGTTCAGGATAACATCAGGAACCGCATCACGCTTCAGCTCAATAACAACGCGCATGCCACGACGATCTGATTCGTCGCGAATGTCAGAGATGCCCTCAATCCGCTTTTCACGAACAAGCTCTGCGATCTTTTCGATCATAGAGGATTTGTTCACCTGATAAGGGATTTCAGTGACAATCAATGCCATACGGCCTGAGCGAATTTCTTCCGTCTCAACTCGGCTGCGCATAAGAACGGAACCACGTCCGGTCTCATAGGCTGATTTGATGCCAGCACGGCCAAGAATAATACCACCGGTCGGGAAGTCCGGACCCGGGATAATCTCCATCAGCTCTGGCAGAGTGATTTCAGGGCGCTCGATCATTGCGATCGTGCCATCAATCACTTCACCCATGTTATGCGGCGGAATATTGGTCGCCATACCAACAGCAATACCGCCAGCACCGTTTACCAGTAGGTTCGGATAGCGTGCTGGGAGAACTTCAGGTTCCGTCTCGGAGCCATCGTAGTTCTCATTGAAGTTCACCGTATCTTTGTCGATATCGGAAAGCTGTGTCTGAGCAACTTTTTCGAGGCGACACTCTGTGTAACGCATCGCTGCAGCACGGTCACCATCAACCGAGCCAAAGTTGCCCTGCCCATTAATGAGTGGCAGGCGCATGGAAAAATTCTGCGCCATACGAACAAGAGCATCATAAATCGCACTATCACCATGTGGGTGATATTTACCCATAACGTCACCAACGACGCGGGCGGATTTACGATAGGGCTTGTTCCACTCATATCCGTTTTCATGCATAGAATACAGAATACGGCGGTGAACCGGCTTCAAACCATCACGAACATCGGGAAGCGCACGGCTCACAATCACGCTCATTGCGTAATCGAGATAGCTGCGCTTCATTTCATCTGTGATAGAGACGGGCCGAATGTCGCTGGGTAGGCCACCTGGTGGTGTACTTAAGTCCTGATCTGCCAAGGATTATTCTCATCAATTTTAAGTCAGAATTCTTAGCCTTTATAGCCGATTCAAACCGCAGAACCAAACGCCACAAGCCCTGAAAAGACACCTAATAACAACTACCTTACCCCACGGCCTCATCGACCACTGGTTACTAGGCCTTTCTACACAGTTTCGTTGCTCAAAAGCATCGCTCTTCCTCATAAAAATACTAAGCTATACGCAGGCAGTGCAAAATCCTATCAAACTCTTGCCAAATACAACATTGTCTGGTAGCGCCCTCTCAAGAACCGCAGAAATGCGGGTAAAAGCGCCCAACGATGGGCTAAACCACATACAAGGTAAAGCGCAATGCTCATTGAGTTCCTCATCAATGCATTTGCCATGCTGTTTGTCACCATCGACCCGATTGGTCTGGCACCAATTTTTCTGGCCGTAACCGCCGGGGCAAGCAGTGTTGAGCGCCGTCAGATCGCGATTAAAGCCATAGTCATTTCTGGCATCACGCTCCTGGCATTTTTCTTTGCCGGACGCCAGCTTCTGGAAGTTCTCGGCATCTCTCAAGCTGCATTTAAGGTTGCAGGCGGCCTTCTGCTCTTCATCATTGCAACTGAGATGGTGTTCGAACATCGCCAAAAGCGTAAAGCTGAAAGTGCGGAAAAGGTTGTCGAACAGGAAGACCTGTCCCAGACAGCAGTGTTCCCGCTGGCAATTCCGCTCATTGCAGGTCCGGCAACTATCTCTGCAATCATCCTGCTCGCCGGTCAGGCACCAGGCTTTGCTGGCCAGATGAGCCTGATCGCAGTCCTTCTGTCTGTGCTCGCACTCAGCTTCTTCGTGTTTCTGCTGGCAGCACGCATCGATAAACTGCTCGGCTCAACAGTCCAGCTCATCATCACCCGTCTTTTTGGTGTGATCCTCGCAGCGCTGTCCGTTCAGTTCGTTGCAGACGGCATCTTCTCGTTAATCGAGATGCATTCATAATTCAGGTGAGCGCCCATACCTCTTGTGGGCGCTCTTCTCTCCAAATGAGTTAAAGCTTGCAGTCCCAAATCCCCTTCGTAAAGTCACCTTGTATTTTACGGAGGATTCGAATGGCTGCCCACGGCTCAAAAAAAGTGATTTTCGCCGCCCTTGCTGGCAACACACTCATTTCAATCACCAAATTTGCTGCCGCAGCCTATACCGGGTCTGCCGCAATGCTATCCGAAGGCATTCACTCGCTCGTTGACACAGGAAACCAGGGCCTCCTGCTGCTTGGCATGAAGCGCGCTGAAAAACCTGCAGATGAAAAACACCCGTTCGGATACGGCTCAGAAATTTACTTCTGGGCATTTGTCGTCGCCATCATGATTTTCGCCGTTGGTGCAGGGATTTCGCTCTACGAAGGCATTCAGAAAATTCTCAATCCTCACCCGATTGAATCTGCCCTGATCGCTTACATCGTCCTTGGACTCGCAATCATTTTTGAAGGCTGGGCCTGGATGGTCGCCTACAAAGAGTTCAAAAAAACCAAAGGCAAGCGCCCTTTCCTTGCCGCTGTGCGCGACAGCAAAGACCCAACAGTTTTCACTGTACTTTTCGAAGATACAGCCGCAATGCTTGGCCTGCTCGTAGCATTTGCCGGCATCTACGGCGCTCAAGCTTTGGGCATTGCATGGCTGGACGGAGCAGCCTCTGTCGTAATTGGCCTCATCCTCGCAGGCACAGCATTTGTACTGGCGCTGGAGACGAAAGGCCTCCTCATCGGCGAAAGCGCTTCTGACGAACTTGTTGCCTCCGTACGAGAAATTCTACAAGCACCAGCAGCCGTCAAAGGCGTGAATGAGATTCGCACGCTACACCTGGGTCCAAATGATGTCCTTCTCGCAGCCTCATTGGATTTCGAAGACGCCCTGACAGCAGGCGCAGTTGAAGAAGTCATCTTCTCGCTGGAAGACACAATCAAACGGGCGCAGCCACTGATCGGACGCGTATTCCTTGAAGTTCAGGCTGCACGCGATCATCAGATTCTTGAGGGCGAGTAGTTTATCCGCCTAGTGACACACAGATTAGCCCCTTAAGAAGCTTACATACTAAGAATTTTGGAGCAGACAATGACCATACTTGTAACAGGCGGCTGCGGATATATTGGAAGCCACATGACGTGGTGTCTTCACGACGCAGGAGAGGATTTTGTCGTCATAGACAACCTGTCCACGGGCTTCGATTGGGCCATCCCGCAAAGCACCAAGCTTTACGAAGGCGAAATCACAGACCTTAATCTGCTCCAGACAATCTTCCGCAACCACGACATCTCTGCGGTCATTCACTTCGCGGGCTCAATTATCGTCCCAGAATCCGTCTCTAACCCATTGAAATATTATGAGAATAACACAGCAGCCTCACGCGCATTAATTGAAGCCTGTGTGAAGAGTGGCATCAAGCATTTCATCTTCTCATCAACCGCAGCGGTTTATGGTGATCCAGAAGTTATTCCAGTTTCTGAAGACACCCCTCTAACCCCCTTAAGCCCTTACGGCACCTCAAAGTTGATGACAGAACTTATGCTGCGCGATACGGCCGCCGCCCACGAGTTCAAATACACGGCTCTACGCTATTTTAATGTGGCAGGCGCTGATCCGGAAGGTCGCACTGGCCAGTCCACCAAGAATGCGACACATCTGATCAAAGTGGCCTGCGAAGCTGCCCTCGGTAAGCGTACCCATCTCGGCATTTTTGGCGATGATTTCGACACACCAGATGGGACTGGAGTGCGCGATTACATCCACGTTTCCGACCTCGCAAGCGCACATTACCTCGCCCTAAAACGCCTGCGCGATGGCGGAGATAGCATTATCATGAACGCAGGCTACGGTGACGGCTACTCAGTCCTTCAGGTCATCGACGCTGTGAAAGCCGTATCAGACGTTAATTTTGAGGTGAAAAAAGAGCCGCGCCGTGCTGGCGACTCTCCAAAAGTTGTCGCAGACAACTTCAGAATCATGAGCAATCTGGAATGGAAGCCTCGCTTTGATGATCTGCCAACAATCGTAAAGCATGCGCTGGATTGGGAGAAAAAGCTCCAATTCAAAAACAGTCTTTAGACGCTATTGCGCCGGCTGAACTCCTCAGTCGGCACACTTTTCTGCGAAGCACTAAACGCTTCATCTATGGGATACGGATAACACGATCTCCGGGCTGAATACCCAATTCAGCCGCGCGCCCAGCCACCACCTCTAAAACATATTGAGCAGGCAAACCGGAAGGGATAATCTCCTCCGAGTACGGCACTGTGTTCGCAGCAATACTTTTAACTTTATAATCAGACCCGATGAAAATGATATCGAGCGAAGTCGGCGTATTCTTCATCCAAAAGTACTGAAGACCCGACTGCGGGAAAATGAACAGCATCCCCTGATCAGCTGTCAGATCCGTTCGGCCCATCAAGCCTTGAGCCCTGTCATCAGGCGTTTCAGCGACCTGAACTTGGAACTCATGCGTTCCATTGACACTACGCACTTCAAGAATTTCAGTTCTCATACCCGCAGCAACCGTCGATGTCATACCCAGCAAAACAAAAATGAAAGCAATTCGAAGAACCGTCATATAGCCCTAAACCTCGTTTTCTTTAGCTTTGAGCCAAAGAAAAACCCTTGGCAAGTCACCAAGGGCTTAAAACTAGCAAATCTCAGGAATGTGATCTGAAAATGGTAAGACTCTCGTCAGTGCGATGCCGGAATGTGAGTACCACTCCCGACAGGCCGAACTTCCGCAGCCATCTTGCCTTTCGGCCCATCACCAAAGCGCACCTGCACCTTTTGCCCAGGCCGCAACTCAGTAATACCGAAACGACGTAGCGTTTCCATATGAATGAAGATATCTTCCGTGCCTTCGCCGCGCGTCAGGAAACCAAAGCCCTTGACCCGGTTAAACCATTTTACTTCCGCGTCGATAAAGCTACCCTCTGGCGTCACCTGCACGTGCGTCCGAGACGGTGGCAGCTGAGAAGGATGAACCGCATAACTCTCATCCATGGAAAGAATGCGCATCGCCTGCAATCCGCGCGGACGATTAAGCACCTCGCAAACAACACGCGCGCCTTCATACGCCGTCTGATAGCCGTCCCTGCGCAAGCATGTAACATGCAACAAGACGTCAGGCAGATCGTCTTCCGGCTCTACAAAACCATAGCCTTTACCAATATCAAACCACTTGATTGTTCCTGCCACTTGAAGAACATCTAAGGCTGTATCGTCAACCAGGTCCTCGACAGAGCCTAACTGAGGCGCCGTTTTTACCACCATGATGAATGCCCCGAAATTTGCCGCATCTGAAATGTAACGCTCGATCAAAACCGAACACCACTTGATTCCACAAAAAGAATATCATTACGCCCGACGGCAAAAAGGTAAAAAATTAACAAAGAGCTAAATGATCCCCCATTGATTTGGTTAGTGTTGTCCTATCAACACCATTTACCTGAAGTTTGGAGGGGGTATAGCTAACACTACTGAAGATTTTATCCCATGAATCCCCGCGTTACTTTCAAAGTCTCCGCTTGTCATCAGATACACACTATTGCGGAGCATACCTTGCATATTCAGAATTCAGAAATACTAGGCACCCTTCCCTCCTAGCTTTTTTCGCGCTAGCTTCGGCCAACTTCAACCTCTGCTGGTTCCCACTTCATAGAGCCAATCCCATAAAAGAAAGAGTTCGACATGCGTTATCTACACACCATGGTCCGCGTTAAAGATCTTGATGAATCCCTGAAGTTTTATTGCAGTATCTTTGGGCTGGAAGAAGTTCGCCGTCACGAAAGCGAAGCTGGCCGCTTCACGCTTGTCTTCCTGGCTGCGCCTGAAGACAAAGAAAGCTTCAGCGCATCTTCCGCACCAGCACTCGAGCTAACATACAACTGGGATCCGGAAGAGTACGCCGGAGGTCGCAACTTCGGCCACCTCGCTTATGAAGTCGACAATATCTATGAGACCTGCGAAAAGCTTCAAGCCTCTGGGATCACAATCAACCGACCACCACGCGACGGCCGTATGGCATTCATTGTTTCTCCAGATGGAATTTCCATTGAGCTTTTGCAAAAAGGTGAAAGCCTTGAACCAGCTGAGCCATGGCTCTCCATGGGCAACACCGGCAGCTGGTAATTTCAGCACAAGTATTTCAGCGCCTCAATTTCAATTGAGGCGCTGAAATCTAACAATAATTAAGAAAAGAATAGACCAAATCCATATTTGTGGATTGTTTGAATTATAAAATTTTAAGCACTAGACAATATCCTACTGAAAACTTATAAGCCACCTCACAGCGCGCCACATTGCGCAAATGCTGTAGTGTGCGCCCATCGTCTAGCGGTTAGGACGCCGCCCTTTCACGGCGGAAACAGGGGTTCGATTCCCCTTGGGCGTACCAATTCTCTCCTTTAATTTATTTGTTTTGCTAGCATCGCATCTTTATGCGCTGTTTCTCTATTATTTTGAGAGCAAGCACTGACGACACATCTCTGCAAACAAGCTCTCCAATCCCCATAGCTGCAACCAATCCATTTAAGCCCGAGTAAAGTCGCAAGGTAAGACCCTTACCCGCATCACCCTCTGATCAGGACCTCACGCCGGAACACAAAAAAGCCCGGTCGTGAACCTGCGCTCACTCCGGGCCATCTTGAATTACATGCTTGGCTTAGAACGGAATTTCGTCGTCCATTCCACCGCCGAAGCCGCCAGATGGTGCTTGGCCACCACCGCCGCCACCGCCGAAGCCGCCGCCCTGATTGCTGGAGCCACCACCACCAAAGCCACCGCCCTGGTCGTATCCGCCGCCACCGCCGCCGCTGCCGCCGAAGCCTCCGGACTGGCCACCCTGGCCGCCTGCACCACCGCCTTCGCCGCGACCATCAAGCATAGTCAGCGTAGAGTTGAAGCCCTGCAGAACAATCTCGGTGGAGTATTTATCCTGGCCGCTCTGGTCCTGCCATTTGCGAGTTTGCAACTGACCTTCGATGTAAACCTTGGAGCCTTTGCGCAGGAATTGCTCGGCAACCTTTGCAAGACCTTCATTAAACACAACAACACGGTGCCATTCGGTCCGCTCACGGCGCTCGCCGCTGTTACGGTCACGCCAGCTCTCCGAAGTAGCGATACGCAAGTTGACGATCGGACGACCGTCCTGCGTACGGCGAATTTCCGGATCTGCGCCCAAATTTCCAACCAAAATGACTTTATTGACGCTACCGGCCATTGAATTACTCCTAAGTCTGAACCCACCCAAAGTTTAAGCGAGTTAAGTTGGCAAGTAACCTATGCTCCGCGCTCTACAATTCAAACAGACTTTCTCAAACCCGCGGTGGTTGTCCACATTTCCTAGGCTTTCAGTCGGAATATCAGGCGCCCGCAAGCAAGGCTCTCTGCTCGTTCTATTTTTGTTCCGATACAATGCCTTGCAAAACTGCCAAGTTCAACTCTCAATTTTTCTAAAAGACAAATTTACGAGAGCAAACTCAAAAAGGCTTGCTCCTTAAAATTGTTCCGTTTATGTTCCACCTGATTTCCAGCGCTCATTCTCCTGCATTTTGAGGATCGCGCCCAGACCTGTTTTGCTTTTTATATGCGAACTCGGTATCCGTGATAAAGGACAGTTCCATGGCGAAGTCGCCAACACATGACACACAAAATACTCCCGCGCGCGCAGACCTTATGAAGCAGATCACTGTACGTGGCGCTCGCGAACATAACTTGAAGAATGTGGACCTGGATCTTCCACGAGACAGCCTGATCGTCATGACAGGCCTGTCCGGCTCAGGCAAATCCTCTCTTGCCTTCGATACGATTTACGCTGAAGGGCAGCGCCGCTACGTTGAAAGCCTGAGCGCTTACGCCCGCCAGTTCCTTGAAATGATGCAGAAACCGGACGTAGATCAGATCGACGGCCTGTCACCTGCAATCTCCATTGAACAGAAAACAACCTCCAAAAACCCACGTTCCACAGTCGGCACAGTCACAGAAATCTATGACTACATGCGCCTTCTGTTCGCGCGCGTAGGCATTCCATACTCTCCGGCAACGGGCCTTCCAATTGAAAGTCAGACCGTCTCCCAAATGGTAGACCGTATTCTGACATTAGAAGAAGGAACCCGCCTTTACCTGCTGGCACCAATCGTGCGTGGCCGCAAAGGTGAGTATAGAAAAGAACTCGCTGAGCTCATGAAAAAGGGCTTCCAGCGCGTAAAAGTTGACGGCGAGTATTATGAAATCGCCGATGCGCCCGCTCTGGATAAGAAGTTCAAACACGATATTGATGTCGTTGTTGACCGTATCGTTGTGCGCGAAGATATGGCTGGCCGCCTGGCAGATTCTCTGGAAACCGCACTAGAGCTGGCTGAAGGCCTCGCTACTGTTGAGTTTGCAGATCAGCAGGATGAAAAAGGCAAAGCAAAGCAGCTCATTTTCTCTGAAAAGTTCGCTTGCCCGGTCTCCGGCTTCACCATCCCGGAGATTGAACCGCGTCTGTTCTCGTTCAACAACCCGTTTGGCGCATGCCCGACTTGCGATGGTCTCGGCACAAAACTGGCGTTTGAAGCCGAACTCGTTGTACCGGACCAAACCCTGTCCCTTCGAGGCGGCGCGATCCTGCCATGGTCAAAAACCGGCTCAACCTCTCCTTATTACACGCAAACACTGGAAGCATTGGCCAAGCATCATAAGCAGCCAATGACCAAAGCCTGGAAAGACCTTCCGGAAGACTTCCGCAATGCGGTGCTATTCGGAACCGGCAACACAAAAGTGCAGTTTGTTTATGATGACGGCACCCGCTCTTACAAAACCGAAAAGCCATTCGAAGGCGTTGTCGGCAACATCGAGCGGCGCTGGCGTGAAACAGATTCTCAGATGGTGCGCGATGAGCTCTCACGCTACCAATCCGACCATGCTTGCGATGCTTGTAAAGGCTACCGCCTCAAGCCTGAGGCTCTTTGCGTCAAAATAGCAGATCGCCATATAGGCGAGATCACAGCCCTTTCCATCAAAACCGCACATGACTGGTTCTCCAGCATTGATGAAAAGCTCTCCGATAAACAAAACGAAATCGCATATCGCATCCTCAAGGAAATCCGTGAGCGCTTGAAGTTCCTCAACGATGTTGGTCTGGAATACCTTTCCATGGACCGCTCTTCCGGAACCTTGTCTGGTGGTGAGAGCCAACGTATTCGCCTGGCCTCCCAGATCGGTTCCGGCCTGACCGGTGTGCTTTACGTTCTGGATGAACCATCAATCGGCCTGCATCAGCGCGACAATGCCCGCCTTCTGGAAACCCTGAAACACCTGCGCAACCTGGGCAACACAGTCATTGTGGTAGAACACGACGAAGATGCCGTCCTCACCGCGGATTACGTGGTAGATGTGGGTCCGGGCGCAGGCATCCACGGCGGACAGGTTGTTGCCAAAGGCACTCCAGATGAAGTGATGGCCAATCCGGCCTCCCTCACCGGCAAGTATCTTTCCGGCAAAATGAGCATTCCGCAACCAGATGAGCCGCGCAAGATTGACAAGAACCGTCAGATCAAGGTGTTCGGCGCACGCGGCAACAACCTCAAAGACGTGAATGCAACCATCCCGCTTGGCACATTTACCTGCGTAACCGGCGTATCTGGTGGCGGCAAATCCACATTCCTGATCGATACTGTCTACAAGGCAACCGCTCGTCGCCTCAATGGCGCACGCGACAACCCTGCTCCGCATGACCGGATTGAAGGCCTGGAGCGTCTGGACAAAGTCATCGACATTGATCAGTCCCCTATTGGCAGAACGCCGCGTTCCAACCCGGCAACCTACACAGGCGCCTTCACTCCAATCCGGGAGTGGTTTGCAGGCATGCCGGAAGCGAAAACGCGCGGCTACGCGCCAGGCCGCTTCTCCTTCAACGTAAAAGGCGGACGCTGCGAAGCCTGTCAGGGTGACGGTGTTATCAAGATCGAGATGCACTTCCTACCTGATGTGTATGTCACCTGTGATGTTTGTAAGGGCAAGCGCTACAATCGCGAGACACTGGAAGTTCAGTTCAAGGGCAAATCCATTGCAGATGTACTGGACATGACCGTTGAAGAAGCAGCAAGCTTCTTCTCTGCCGTGCCATCCATCCGCGACAAAATGGAAACCCTCGCCCGTGTGGGCCTCGGCTACATCAAGGTCGGCCAGCAGGCGACCACATTGTCCGGCGGTGAAGCACAACGTGTGAAACTGGCAAAGGAACTTTCCAAACGCTCAACTGGCCGTACGCTCTATATTCTGGACGAACCAACAACCGGTCTCCATTTCCACGATGTCGCCAAGCTGCTCGATGTCCTTCATGAGCTGGTCGATCAGGGCAACACAGTCCTCGTGATCGAACACAATCTGGAAGTGATCAGAACCGCAGACTGGATCCTTGACCTTGGCCCTGAAGGCGGGGACGGCGGCGGAACCATCGTCGCAACCGGCCGCCCAGAGGATGTGGCAGAGGTACCAGAGAGCTATACGGGACACTTCCTCAAGGAATTGTTTGAAAGGCGAAGCGCCAACAAGCTGGACGCCGCAGAATAAAAACCAAATGACCGGGCTCTGTCCCGGTCATTTTTTTGCAAAGACCACCACCCCAACAGTCTCTTTCCGCGAAAACAACACAAAATACCAACTGGCGCCGAGCCTCTGCAAACCCCACCCAAAGCCGGCGACACATTGAGATATGATTAAGTTTTCAGCACCAACTGCCTAAAAACAGCACTCCCAGCCCTTCAGGTATGCAGATTTGTGCCGCAAATCACAAAATTACCGCACTGCACAATCGTTAATTTTAGCATTTATGTCGTTTTGAAGAATGGTAGCGCCATCATTTGCCATAATGCCATGCATTTTTAGCATATCGGACATGCGAAATGATGTGATGCACAATTGGAAAGTCTTTTGTATAAACCAACTCAAGGCCGCTGAGGAACTCCTCCCAATTAAACCTCGGCAGCCTAACATACAATCCTCAGGCAGCACCTCCTCCCAAGCTGCTTGATGGTTCTAAACAGAGATTTCCTCCCAGTTCTCTGTTTACTAGCTTCGCCCGTCGTTCCTCCCATCGACGGGCGTTAGCTGTTTTAAGGGCCTATTTTCCTCAAAACTGCCTATCGTCCTCAGTAAAGCAATCACACAAAAGAAAAGCGCACCAGCCTCGCTGATACGCTCTCCAAATCATCACTGCTTTACGCACATCACTGCGCAACTCTCATCACCAGATCACCTGCCTGATGGGTTTTCCAAATCAGCGCTGGTCATATTCAGCCACTTAGTCATATGCAGAATATCCGGCGGCTTGCCATTACTCAGGCGCCAGCTGTCTACCACCCATGGAATTTCAGTCGTTGTATCCACCACAACAGCTGAAGCATGCGGATACTTACCATCAAGGAAGAAACCACGAGAGGCAGGCCGCGCCGCACGGTGGTATTTGAGCCAACCCTGAGAACCCGCATAAACCAGCAGGCTTGTCGTGTTGGTCGCCTCGTCAATGCAATCCATCTGCCCTTTAACGTTGCCATTACCCATATCCAGCCCACCAATATCATTGGATGACCCAACCACAGGCCCAACACGATTTTCTTGCCACTGCACCGCTTTGGAAATTGCAGCGCGTTCTGCCTCAGGGCTTCGATGCCCTCGCTTCAAAATCGTGCGTAATCGCTGTTTGTCTTTCTGGCTAAACGTCACAGCCGTGCGATATTCGCAGCCGAAACCATGACAGATGTACAGTGTGTCACCTTTGTTTTCGATGCCACCCATCTGAGTATACCAGGTACTTGGCTTTCTATTAATTTGACTCATGCACGCAGTTAGCCCAATTGCGCCAACTGCAATCACGAAGGCCTGAGAAATTTTCTTCAGTTTCTTATTTGAAAAATACATGTGTTTTTGTGAATCACTTTGCACAACCATGGAAGATTGATGGCCTAAATGATTGAACTGAGCAAGTTCAGAGGCTAAGCAATTCGCAAGCGATAAACACTTAGGCTTCATCAGACGCTTTGGCGCAACAGAAGCCCAGTCGATTGGATAGGAAATGACGAAGCAGCCCATACACGTGGTTGGCGGCGGCCTGGCAGGCTCCGAAGCAGCATGGCAGATCGCAGAAAAAGGCCTGAAGGTCGTTCTGCACGAAATGCGCCCAACACGTGAGACCGATGCACACAAAACAGATGGCCTTGCAGAACTGGTGTGCTCCAACTCATTCCGTTCTGACGATGCCGAAAACAATGCCGTTGGCCTGCTTCATGCTGAGCTGCGTGCCGCTGGCTCCCTGATCATGAGATGCGCAGATGCCAACAAAGTGCCTGCTGGCGGCGCACTGGCCGTGGACCGCGATGGATTTTCCCAAGCTGTACAAGCCGCGCTGGAAGGCCACGAGAACGTAGAGATCCTCCGCGAAGAAGTGACTGAAATTCCATCAGCAGAAAGCGGTCAGGTCATTCTTGCAACCGGCCCGCTCACATCTCCAGCTCTTTCCGAGCAGATCCTGCAAGCAACCGGCGAAGACTCCCTCGCCTTTTTTGATGCGATTGCACCGATCATCCACACTGAATCCATCAATATGGACAAGGCATGGTTTCAGTCTCGCTACGACAAAGTCGGCCCGGGCGGTACGGGTAAAGATTACATCAACTGCCCAATGGATAAAGAGCAATACGAAGCCTTTATCGATGCACTGATCGGTGGCGAAAAGACCTCTTTCAAGGAATGGGAAGAAAACACGCCTTACTTTGATGGCTGCCTGCCAATTGAAGTGATGGCAGAACGTGGCCGCGAAACTCTGCGCCACGGCCCAATGAAACCAATGGGCCTGACCAATGCCCATCAGCCAGACATCAAGGCCTACGCTGTGGTGCAGCTGCGTCAGGACAATGCCCTTGGCACGCTTTACAACATGGTTGGTTTTCAGACCAAACTGAAGTACGGCGCACAGGCAGAAATTCTCCGCATGATCCCGGGTCTGGAAGAAGCTCAGTTTGCCCGCCTCGGCGGCCTGCACCGCAACACCTTCCTCAATTCACCGCGTCTTCTCGATGATCAAATGCGCCTCAAAGCTCTACCACACGTGCGTTTCGCAGGTCAGATCACCGGCTGTGAAGGTTATGTGGAATCCACCGCTGTTGGATGTTTGACAGGTCTGTTTGCAGCTCATCAGGCACTTGGAACCGACATCGCACCTCCGCCAGTCACAACTGCATGCGGTGCAATCGTCAACCATATCACGGGCGGTCACATCGATCGCGAAGATGGCTCCGGCCCGCGTTCCTTCCAGCCAATGAACATCAACTTCGGCCTCCTGCCTCCTCTGGACGAAATGCCGAAGCATCCGGAAGGCAAGCGCCTGCGCGGCAAAGAAAAGACCCGCCTTAAAAAGCAGGTTATGGCCAAGCGTGGTCTGGATGACTTTAAAGCATGGGTCGCGAACGTCTAACGCGTACGCAGCATGCTATTAGAGACAGGAAAGGCCGGAAACTCCGGCCTTTTTCTATTTCCGCGAAAGTTTGGTGAGGCGACGAGATGTCCGCCACATATGCCAGACACGGCGCATATGCGGCGCCCCACCGCAAACCTGCAGCGGCTCAAAACTATCTTTGTCCGCCTCATTGAAGAACAGCTCCACCTGAAACACGGGCAAAAACGCAGGCAGCACAGACGGGTCAATCCCTTCCAGTGCACTCTCACAATCATCAAGATGCTTTTTGCTCAGCTCCACCATTTCTTCAAAAGCCGCCCAGACAGCATCATTTGAACGGTTCCCTCGCAAGGCATTGGCATCCACACCGTGTCGTTCCATCACATCTTTGGGAAGGAACTGCTGGTGCCGCGAAGCCTGCCACGCAAGCGTCTGCATCAAGCCAGAGAGCGCATACGCCACACCACCATGCCCGCTGGCATCAGAAAGCTGGCGATCAGCTGGTTTTCCGCTCAATATCATAGAGGCCAGCAAAACCACTGTAGAGCTGGTCTCCCCGCAATACCCTTCCAGATCATTGATGGTTGGCATTGGATCGGAATAAAGATCAAACCGGCGCGCAGAAATCAGGTTGAGGAACGGCTCTCTTGGCAGTTTATGATGCTCAATCGTCTCAATGATCGCCTGCGCAACCGGGTTGTGCATCACATCGCCATGATCAGTTCCACTCAGCGCATCATGCCACCATTGCAGGCGAATTTCTCCGGGCATCGGCTCATTGACCAGTTCTCGGATACGCGCAATCTCACAGGCAAAGGCGTAAAGGGCAATCAAACTCGGACGCGCAATAATCGGAGCATACAATGTGCTCAGGTAACGCTCGTAGGAGAAGCGTTTTACGAAATCATTACAGTGGTCATAGGCCTGGCTCATAGCTGGGTTCCACGCTTCTTCTTAAACGTCTTCAACTGCAATAAACACGGCTGCAACAGCGCGGTCTTCACCAAGAAGCACATTGTATGTGCGCACAGCAGCACCAGTGGACATGCTATCGACCATGATGCCCCTCTCACGAAACGGCCCCTTACGAGACTCCGGAAATGGCTTCAACTCGTCACCAGCACCAATCAACAGCACTTCAATGTCGTCAGACTCTGCAAGGATTTGCGCCAGTGCTTCATCCGTAACTTCATCAAAGCTGGTAGGCGACCAGCCATAAACGCCAGACGGCACACACATCAGCGATCCACGATGAGACATATCGGCAAATCGAAAGCCGCCATTTCCGTAGGCGTCGATTTGAACCATACTTGGATAATGCGCATCCCGCACTTCCAAAGGCTCTCCACGTTTTCCCATAGTGTCCTCCAATGGCTATTTTCGCCCAGTATACGCGCAAATTGATAGCCTCTGTTTAATTACACGCGAAAGAATGTCCAATAGAAAATGGGGCTGACCACAACTGTGGTCAGCCCCATCTAAAACACTAGCTGTTTCCGTTGGTTAAGCAGATTTTGCCGGAGATGTTTCGTCGTCTTTCTTGTCAAACACGCTGGTGCGAAGCTTCATGAGCATCAGCAGCGGAGAAGCAAGGAAGATAGAAGAATAAGTCCCGATCACGATACCGAAGATCATCGCCAGCACGAAGGACTGGATCACTTCACCGCCCAGGAAGTACAACGCAAACAGCGCGAGCAAAGTGGTCACGGATGTCATTGTTGTACGGGACAGAGTCTCGTTGATGGACTTATCAAGCAGCTCTTCCAGAGAAAGACGCTTGTAACGACGCAGGTTCTCACGAATACGGTCATAAACAACCACCGTATCGTTAAGTGAGTAACCGATAATCGTCAGCACCGCCGCAATACTGGACAGCGTAAAGTCCAGCTGCAACACCGCAAACAAGCCAACCGTCAGCAGGATATCATTGAAGGTGGTGATGATCGCGCCAACTGCGAACTGCCATTCAAAGCGGAACCAGATGTAAAACATGATCATCAGCAAGGCAGACCCGACCGCCAGCGTTCCTGCATAAGCAAGCTCACCGGAGACTCGAGGTCCAACCACTTCAGTTCTGCGGAATTCATATCCATCGGTAAAGGCACCACGGACACTCTCAACCACATCCTGCTGGGCGCTTTCACCTTCGCCCTGAGATTCAATGCGGATCAGAACTTCGGTAGGACTACCGAATTCCTGCACCTGCACATCACCCAGATCAAGACCACCAAGGGTCCGCCGAATTTCAGAAAGGTTCGCAGGACCGCTTGTGGACTGCAGCTCAATCAGTGTTCCGCCCTTAAAATCGATGCCGTAATTCAGGCCGATTGTCAGGAACAGCACAACGGAAAGAACTGCCGTAATTCCAGAAAACGGAAAACTCAACACCCGCCAATGCATAAAGCGGAAGTTGGTCTGCTCCGGAACAAGTCTAAGAAGTTTCATAGGTTCATGCTCCGAATTAGATTGGCAGTTTGGATGGACGCTTACGCTTCACCCATACAGAGATGAGGAAACGAGAGATAGTAAACGCAGAGAACACTGTGGTGAAGATACCGATCATCAGCGTTACGGCGAACCCTTTAACAGGACCGGAACCGATGAAGAACAGGATCACAGCCACAATCAGCGTTGTGATGTTTGCATCCAAAATGGTGCCAAGTGCACGCTTAAAGCCCGCATCAATCGAACCAATAGCGGAACGACCAGCACGTGCCTCTTCACGAATGCGCTCATAAATCAGCACGTTGGCATCAACCGCCATACCAATTGTCAAAACAACACCCGCAATACCCGGCAGGGTCAGCGTTGCCTGAAGTGTGGTGAGCACACCAAAGATCAGGAACACGTTGGAAGCGAGCGCAAGGTTCGCAATGATCCCAAACTGGCCATAAGCCAGCAGCATGAAGATCACCACCGCTGCCGCTGCAACGATGGAAGCAACCTTACCGCTATCAATGGAATCCTGACCAAGGCCCGGACCAACTGAACGCTCTTCAACTACATCCAGACGCGCAGGAAGCGCACCAGCACGCAGCAGAACAGCAAGATCATTCGCACCATCAACAGTGAAGCTGCCGGAAATCTGACCGGAACCACCTGTAATTGGCTGGCGGATAACCGGAGCGGTGATCACTTCGTCATCCAGCACAATCGCAAACGGACGACCAACATTTGCGCGGGTCACATCCGCAAAGACGCGGGCACCGGCAGTGTTGAAGCGGAAGTTCACAACAGGCTCGTTTGTCTGCTGGTCAAACGCAACAGAAGCATCCTGCAGCTCTTCACCCGTCAGCAACGGGTTTTCATCCAACAGGTATGGTTGCCCATCAGAACCCTCAACAACCATCGTGCCTGCTGGCGGACGGCCTTGAAGTGCCTGTGACGCGCTCATTTCCTGACTAACAAGATGGAACGTTAGCTGCGCAGTTGCACCAATGATATCCTTCAGACGCTGAGGGTTGGATTCACCCGGCGCTTCAACAAGGATACGGTCAGTGCCCTGACGCTGAATGGAAGGCTCAGTCGTGCCGAGTTCATCAACACGGCGACGGATAACCTCAATGGACTGCCTCACAACGGAAGCGAGGCGCATGTCCAGACCTTCCTCGGAGAAAGCCATGCGGAACAGGCCATCACCTTGAGGTTCAAGAACAAATTCGTTAACCGCTGCACCGCCAAAAACGCCGGAGTTAAGCGGGTTTACCAGTTCTGCAAGGCGCTGTTCAGCCTCATCGAAGCGTGCATTATCACGAATGCGAACCTGAACACCGTCTCCCTGAATACCCAGACCGGTGTAGCCGATACGTGGGTTCTCGCGCAGGGCCCGGCGGATATTTCCAACCAGCTGACGGAACTGTTTTTCTTTGTAATCTTCCTTATCAACCTCATAGAGCAGATAAGCACCGCCCTGAAGGTCAAGACCGAGAACAATCTGGCGCTTAGGCATAAAATCCGGCCAGGATTGAACGGTACTTGCCGGGAAGAAGTTCGGCAATGTTGTAAAGATACCGCCCAGCACCACGACGATAATCAGGGCGATTTTCCAACGCGCGAAATGAAGCATGAGTATATGCCCGGTCCTAGAATAGGCAGACCGCTCTCACTGCGGCGATTGCCGAAACAGGAAAGCGGTCTGAAACTACAGGTATCAAGGCGCGATTATTCGCCGTCCTTAACAGGTTCACCTTTGGAGCGAACTTCCTGGATCATGGCACGAGCAATACGCACACGCGTACCTTCAGCAATGTCCACCTGCAGTTCAGCATCATCAACGATCTTAGCAACTTTACCAATCAGACCACCAGAGGTCACAACGGTGTCGCCGCGACGCAGATTGCTCACCATTTCCTGATGAGACTTCATTTTCTGGCGCTGAGGGCGAATGATCAGGAACCACATGATCACGAAGATCAGGACGAACGGCACAATAGACATTACAACGTCTGGCACGCCGCCTGCGGCCTGTGCATAGGCAGGGGTAATAAACATTAGTTTCTCCTTACCACAAATTCCCGAGGAACCTGGTGGCGTTCATTAAACAATTGGCGAGGTAAACCCCTCCAAAATTGACCTTGGCCCGAAAGAACAAGGATTTTGCGCTGGACTATACAGTCCACTCCAACCTTTTCAAGGCATTGACATGCTAACTGGGACTTTCCCCAAGAGTATTGGACATGATACAGCTGTAAATAGGGATACTTGGCCGCAGATCAAATAGCAGAACCGCCGCTGAGAAAATTTTTCACCTAGTGCATTATGCGTAAAGCCTATGCCAGCGCACCTGAGTTAATCACGTAGATACACATGACCACTAAAGAAAATACCTCTGAAGTCGCCCTTCTTACATCCAAGCTGGACGAGATTGTCGCCCTGTTGGCCTGCTCCCTTCCAAAGCCTCCGGTTACTGTCAATTTCGACGAAGCCGATGCCTTTGTATTCCACCCTTCCCCGTTTGAGCTTGCACCTGTACCCAAAGTCAATCGGGTTGATATTAGCCTGCTCAAAGGCGTCGATCACTCCAAGAAAATGCTGATGGAGAACACAAATAGGTTCGCAGAAGGTTTTCCGGCCAATAACGTGCTGTTGTGGGGCGCCAGAGGCATGGGCAAGTCATCTTTGGTGAAATCTGCTCATGCTGCGATCAACGCAGCACACGCAAACTCCGAAGGCGTCCGCAAACTTGTTCTCATTGAGATTCACCGCGAGGACATCGAAGCCCTCCCCGCGCTGATGAACGAGCTGCGCGGCAAGCCATACAACTTCATCATCTTTTGCGACGACCTCTCCTTTGATGGCGACGACACCAGCTACAAGAGCCTGAAAGCAGCTCTGGACGGCGGCATTGAAGGTCGACCAGCAAATGTCCTGTTTTACGCCACATCCAACCGCAGACACCTTTTGCCGCGCGATATGATGGAGAACGAGCGGTCAACCGCGATCCATGCAAGCGAAGCGGTGGAAGAGAAGGTTTCACTTTCTGATCGATTCGGCCTTTGGATCGGCTTCCACAAATGCTCTCAGGATGAGTATCTGGATATGATCTACGGCTACACAGAGCATTTTGGCTTAAAGGTCGAGCAGGAGCAGCTCCGCGCACAGGCGCTGGAATGGTCCACCACACGCGGCGCCCGCTCTGGCCGTGTCGCATGGCAGTTTATTCAGGATTTGGCAGGCCGCCTCAGCCAAACGCTGTCCTGACAAGCAAAAGCGCTCATAAAAAAGCACGCCGCGTGAAGGTCACCAACGCGGCGTGCTCTACCTATGAAAAGAGTTCCAAGAAGAACCCTCCCCCTTTTTATTAGGAACGCGGTAGATGGTTCATAGGATCTACCGGCTTGTTATCCTTACGCAGCTCAAAATGCAGCTGAGGCTGTGTCACAGACCCGGTCGCGCCAGCCATGGCAATTGTCTGACCACGGCGTACGGCATCACCACGGCGCACCTTCAGCTCTTTGTTGTGTGCATAAGCTGAAACCCAGCCATTATCATGGCGGATCAGCACCAGATTTCCAAAGCCTTTCAGCTCGTTACCGGCGTAAACGATGGTTCCGTCTTCCGCAGCTTTAATGTCTGTCCCTGATGGAACCGCCAGATTAATGCCGTCGTTTTTAGACCCACCCGGCTTCACGCCAAAGTCAGAGATAATCCGCCCACGCACCGGCCAGCGGAACGTCGCTTCATCTGCCACAGCAACCTTAGGAGCCTTCGCTGTCGCAACTGGCTGCACAGGCGCTGGCTTGGAAACTTCTGTCGGCTGCAAACGGACAACATCCGTCTCAGCTTCAGAGATAACCGGAACAATCGGTTTTTGCGGCTTCTGAACACTTGCGGTGTGAACTGGGGTCGGCGCAAGAGAATTGGCAAGCGTGCGCTGTGTCGCAACCGGAGCGGTCACGCGTTGCGGGTTCAACCCTGCCAAAGCGATTCTCTTCGGCTTCGGCACGGCTTGTGTCGCTGTAACACTGGCAACCGATGCCGGACGCTGTGCAACAGAAGCCCTGGGTTTACTCTTTGGCACAGCTGAAACGCGCAGAGGAGCAACGCTGCGCGCTGCCTGCCCCGTAACAGGCACACCGTAAGATGGCTGCGCAGTCGCAGACTGAGGAGCGACAATCGGTGTCAAAGACTGACTGCGATAGGTCGTTGGCTGTTGCTGTGCACGATAGACCTGAGAAGGTGCAGACTGCTGAATTGGCTGAAGCGAAGACGCAGGCACAGCTGCTGCTGGTGCTCGCCTTTGCACCGGATAAGCTGCTGGAGGCGCATCACTGTAAACAGGACGCGATCGTTCTCCCACATTGCCCGGAGGAAGCAACGCAGCCGCAATCTTGGTCGCAAACACATCACGAGACTGCCTGGAAGCAGAGCCATTGGCATTCAAAGGCGCAACATACTGCGAAGGAATGGAGGCTGTCGTCTGAGGTTGCTGGCTATTGGACGGCAACACACGAGCGCTGGCTTTCGGCAAGCGGTTCGGTTTACGAACCATCTTCACCGGAATAACAACGGAATCACCTGGCTGCAGCGCAGAACTCACAGTCACGCGATTGGCATGAAGAATTTCGTTCGCCGGCACACGGTATTGCCAGGCAAGACTATCAACATTCTCGTTGGCTTTCAGCGTGACAACGCGGCCACCAACAGCTGTCCACCCAAGCGTGCCATCATTCGGCGCTTTGGCAAGTGCTGCAGGAACCCGGGCGCTCGCGCGCGTGCGCTGGCTCACCGCAATAGGCTGTTTAGAAAATGTTGGCTGCCATGTCTGCTGCGGATACCCGCGCGATTGCGCAGATCCGGTCACAATAGGAGCATTGCTTGATGTTGGCGCAGGCAACAAGACACCGCGCTGAACAACAGATTTTGTGCTTGATGATGGAAGTCCGGGCGTCACCACAACGGCAGTTCGAGCCGGAGACGTTGGTTCATCAACATATTCAGACTTGCCAAACCGGTCCACATTGCCACTACAACCAGCAAGACCTGCTGACAGCAAAAACAAGGCTACACCGCGCCGCAATCTGGCTTTCTCACGGGAATGAAACTGCATATCCGCCCTACCCAATACAAATAAAAGGCTAACTGGCGTAAGTTTACTGACAACAGAGTTGATAAAGACTTAATTAAAGCCTCATTCCCCTACAGTTTCGCAGCTATTCCCGGTGTGAGAGAAAGATAGCGGAAACCACCAAGGTCAGTCTCATCAAGACCGCGGCCACCTTTGTCATACTGAATTAGGCGGCAAATACCGCTTTCATGCTTGATTGGCGCCAACAAACGCCCCCCGGGCGCAAGGCGGTCGAACAAGAAGCCCGGCACACGGTCCAATGCACCATTTAAAATAATGCGATCAAACGGGCCGCCATCATCCTCTTCATCAACAGGCGCCACAAGACCATCTGCATGAATCACATCGACATTGTTGATCTTGCAAGACCGAAGTCGCTCACGCGCCAGATCAGCCAGCGTCCGGTAGCGCTCCAGCGAGACGATGCGATCACAGATTTTAGAAAGAACCGCGCACTGATACCCGGACCCACTACCAATCTCCAGAAGGGAATGATCCGGCTTCATTTGCAGAAAATCAGCAACCTTCCCAATCAAGGATGGCTGTGTACTCATCTGCCCGCAATCAATTGGAAATGCACGGTCTTCGAAGGCCAGAAATTGCTGGCTGGCTGACAGAAATATTCTACGAGGGATAGCTTCAAGCGCGCCCAGAACCTCAAGGTTCCGCACGCCCTCAGATCGCAGCTTCATCACCCATGCCGCTTGCTTGGCAAGGTTCTCATCAAAGCGACCTTCTTCATCAGCAAACAGACTGTCTTCCATTTTAAAACACTCCGTCTATCTGCAGTGCAAAACCCGCTGGCGGGCCAGCAAGCTCAAAAGAGCGCGCCTTCAAAGGCCACTACCGCCCTTTGAAGGAAACGCACATATAACCTAAGAACCTGACGTGAACCCGAAGGACCTCATCAGCTTCACATCAAATCAGGACTTTTCGAGTGTCTTTTCCAACTGCCCCATCAACTCATCAGCTGTCAGGTTCAGATGCAGAGGCGTGACCGAAATATAGCCCTCTTTCAAAGCATTGATGTCAGTCCCTTCACACGCACTTGGCACACGATTTTGGAAAGCAAGCCAGTGATATGGATTACCGCGGCCATCCTTGCGGCTTTCAATGTAGAGCGAACCCGCATCGCGCTTACCCTGACGCACAACCTTAACACCTTTAACCATGTCAGGCGCGTCTTTCGGGAAGTTCACGTTCAGCAGCGTGTCAGATGGCAGATTGAATTCCAGCAGGCTGCGGATCACACCAACGGCATGCGCTTCAGCCGTGTCGTAGCTCGGGCCGAACTCAGACCCAAAAGCATAGGCCTGAGACAGCGCAATGGAACGAACGCCCATCAAAGTGCCTTCCATAGCCGCAGCAATGGTGCCGGAATAGGTCACATCATCTGCAATGTTCGCACCCCGATTGATACCGGAAAGAACCAGATCAGGAGGTGTATCCATGATGGAACGAACCGCCATGATCACACAGTCAGTTGGAGTGCCGCGAACCGCGAAGTGACGGCTGTCAATTTCACGAACGCGTAACGGATCATTCAAAGACAGGGAGTGCGCCACACCGCTCTGGTCGGTTTCTGGTGCAACAACCCAAACATCATCTGAAATCTGCCGCGCAATGCGCTCCAAAACCTCAAGACCCTCAGCGTGGATCCCGTCATCGTTGGTTAGTAAGATACGCATATCGCAGCAATTCCTCATATAAGTCGCGCAGTGCAGCAGAAGAACGCTACCGCCCTTCTGCTGAAAATACGCTTACATCAATTGTTAAGCGCCAATGACTTCAAGGCCATTCATGTACGGGCGAAGAACCTCAGGAACCGTAATTGTTCCGTCTGCATTCTGATAGTTTTCCATCACCGCAATCAGGCAGCGCCCAACAGCAAGGCCAGAGCCGTTCAGAGTATGAACGAACTTCAGAGCCTTCTCGCCTTCCACGCGGTAGCGTGCATTCATGCGGCGGCCCTGGAAGTCACCACAAACAGAACAGGAAGAGATCTCGCGGTAAGCATCCTGACCTGGCAGCCAAACTTCAATATCGTAGGTTTTACGAGCACCAAAGCCCATATCACCAACACACAGTGTGACAACACGGTAGTGCAAGCCAAGCAGCTTCAGAACCTTTTCAGCAGACTCACGCATCCGCTCCAGCTCTTCCAGAGAGCTGTTCTCATCCGTAATAGAAACAAGTTCACACTTCTGGAACTGATGCTGACGCAGCATGCCAGCCGTATCACGACCAGCAGACCCGGCCTCAGACCGGAAGCAATAGGTCAGAGCAGTCATACGCAGTGGCAGGTCTGCCTCAGCAAGCGTCTCACCAGCAACCACATTCGTCAGCGGAACTTCTGCTGTTGGAATAAGCCAGTGATCATTTGTCGTACGGAACAGGTCTTCAGCAAACTTCGGCAGTTGGCTGGTGCCATAAAGTGCATTGTCGCGCACCAACAGTGGTGGAGAAACTTCGGTGTAGCCGTTTTCCTGCGTGTGCAGATCAATCATGAATTGACCAATCGCACGCTCCAGACGCGCAATCTGACCTTTCAGCAATACAAAACGGGAGCCAGACATTTTAGCAGCGGTTTCAAAGTCCATGCCGCCAAGTTGCTCACCCAGCTCGTAATGTTCTTTCTGCTCAAAGTTGTTACGCGGCTTTTCGCCATGCGTGTGCAGCAAAACGTTGTCAGCCTCATCCGCGCCAAGCGGAACATCCTCATGAGGAATATTGGGGATAACAGCCAAAGCATCCTCAAGCGCAGCGTTCAGCTTGCGCTGTTCCTCTTCGCCGTTCTGGATAAAGCTTTTAATTTCGGCAACTTCAGCCTTCAGGGCCTCTGCTTTTTCCTTGTCGCCCTGGCCCATGGCCATGCCGATTTCTTTGGATGCGGAGTTACGGCGCTGCTGCGCCTCCTGAAGCTTGGTGGTGTGGGAACGGCGCGCATCGTCCAGTTCAACGAGCAGTGCAGCGCGTGGCTCTTGGCCGCGTTTAGCGAGAGCTGTATCAAAGCTCTCCTGATTTTCACGAATCCACTTGATATCAAGCATAACTTAGTAACCCCGGCAGGTTTGCCTTCAAATAACCCGCCGGGAAACTCGTAAATCAGGGTGGAAGTGAGACTAGGCCTCTTCTTCCGCTTCCTTCTCTTTACGTTTCTTCTCGACGAGCCTTACACAATAGATGGAGACTTCGTAGAGAAGCAGAGTAGGAAGTGCAAGACCGATCTGCGAAATCGGATCAGGAGGTGTTAAAATTGCCGCAGCTGCAAACGCAGCAACCACAGCATATTTCCGCTTACCCTTCAAAGACTCAGAGGTCACAAGACCCGCGCGTCCCATAAGCGTCAAAACAACCGGAAGCTGAAAAACCAGACCGAACGCGAAGATCAGAACCATCACAAAGCTCAGGTACTCACTCACACGCGGAAGCATCTCAATGGACGCTTGCCCGTCCATGCCCATCTGCTGCATGGCCAGGAAGAAGCCCATCGCCATTGGCAGCACAAGGTAATAAACCAGCGACCCGCCAATCACGAACAAAATAGGTGTCGCGACCAGATACGGAATAAAGGCACTGCGCTCGTGCTTATAAAGCCCGGGCGCCATAAACATGTAGATCTGACTAGCAAGAACCGGGAAGGCAATAAACAGCGCTCCAAACAAAGCCAGCTTCATCTGGGTGAAGAACCATTCGTGCGGTGCGGTGTAGATCAGCTTGACTTCAATGCTTTCCCCGGCCGCTGCCGAAAACGGCTCAATCAGGAAGTTGAAGATGTCATTTGAGAAGTAAAAGCAAACCGCAAAGGCAATAGCGATCGCAATCACCGACTTCATCAGGCGGGAACGCAATTCGATCAGGTGCTCAATCAGTGGCGCACGCGAATCTTCAATTTCGTTATCACTCATAAAATAGCCGCCCTAGCTTTCATCTTTGCTGGAAGGAGTGCTTGCGGCACTTTCTTTTGCTTTTTGCGTGGAAGCCAGCTCAGCTGAAGAAACAACTTTCTGCGTCGGAACCTCTGCTTTCACAGGCGCAGCTTCTGGCGCACTGTCCGGCTTGCTCTCCGAAGAGCCCTCACCGTTCAGCGAGCTTTTCACATCGCTCTCCGCAGTTTTCATGCTGTCCTGAAGCTTTTTCTTCTCGTCCGCCAATGTCTTTTTCAAGTCATCAAGTGGATTGAAGTTTTGTGCGGCATCAGCCTGCTTCCGCATTTCATCAATGCCGGTCTGCTTCTCCGCTTCTTTGACAGCGTCATTCAAACTAGACTGAAACTCGCCAGCCATACGCCGCACACTGCCGATTGTGCGCCCGATTGTGCGCAACATGCCCGGCAGTTCTTTGGGGCCAACCACCAAAATGGCAACCACAGCAACAAGCAGCAGCTCTGTCCATGCGATATCGAACATAAAGAAGCCGTTTCGTTAGTGTCTCAATGACAGCCCGTTGCCAGGCTCTCATCATAGACATGTCGTGCCGCAAACGGCACATTCACTAGGGAAAGGCGTAGATCACAAACTCTAAGCCAGAAAACGCCGACTTTCCCTAGGTAATTTACACAGACTACCTTAAAGGAGACTTAGTCCTTTTTCGCGGTGTCTTCAGTTTTTTCCTGCGCATTCACGGTGTCACCCGGCGCATGGTCGATCACTTTAGGATCTTCTTCTTTTTCTTTTGCTTCCGCAGCATCATCATTCAGCCCCTTTTTGAAGCTGTTGATGCCCTTTGCAACATCGCCCATCAGCTCGGAAATCTTTCCGCGACCAAACAGCAGAACTACGACAACCGCGATGATGACAATTTGCCAAATACCAATTGAGCCCATCAACCAAACTCCTTAAGAACCCTGAACTGTGTTTTGAGAGACACTACATCCCCCAGATACTAATAGGTAGTATCCAGAAGAATTACCCACTATGATTTACTGACGTCTCTCGCCCAAAAACCAAAACATTCTCTGCATTTATACACAAGTCTATGACATTTTCTGGGTAGAATTGTAATACATCCCTCGTACGAATACGTAGAAGACGCTCAATTCCATCAACTTGTACGTCCAGAAGATCTGTCTCACCTGCCATTGCGCGAGAAATTACTCTGCCTTTGAACTGTCCCTCACCATGGCATACCTTTAAGTGATGCGGTCTTACACATAAGGTCGCATGAGCCCCTTCTTCAAGGCCATTAGAGGAAAAATTCCCGATAGGCGTGACCACACGGCCACCAACAACTTTTCCGGGTATCTCATTGAGATCGGAAAAGAATTTAGCGGCAAACAAACTATTCGGGCGGAAGTAGATATCCTCTGGCGTCGCCAGCTGTACCACCTCCCCATTACGCATCAGCGCAATCCGGTCACCCACGCGCAAGGCTTCTTCAGGATCATGGGTCACCACAACCGCTGTCGCGCCTTGCATTTTGATCATATCCAGCGTCTGCGTGCGCACATCATCACGCAAGCGGCTGTCCAGTCCTGAAAATGGCTCATCCATCAACAGTGTATGAGGCCGCGGTGCCATTGCACGCGCCAGCGCAGCACGTTGCTGCTCACCTCCAGACAATCCATGCGGATAATCATCCAGATACTGACCAAGACCAACCATGTGCAGCGCATCACGCGCACGGCGCTCGGCCACTTCAGAAGAAAGGTCGGAAAGACCAAACTTCACATTCTCAAGAATCGTTAGATGCGGAAACAGCGCATAGTCCTGGAACATAAGCCCCACACCGCGCTTTTCCGGCGGCAGAAAAGTCCGCTCATCGGCAACCACAGAACCATTGATCCGGACGCTTCCCTGCTGCTGACGCACAACACCAGCTGCAATACGCAGCACCGTTGTCTTTCCGCAACCAGAATGCCCTAGCAAACACAGCACTTCACCGCTTTTCAATGAAAGCGAAACACCGCGAACCGCAGGTAAGTCCCCATAATGATGGTAGATATTGTCAAACACCAGCCGTTCTGATGCTGCAACCTTCCCTGGCTCCATTCGTCCCTCATAAAACTTGCAAGGCGGCGAACACAACATCGCGCCCCTTGCATGTGTTTATTTTTCTCCGGCGTCTTCTTCAAGTGCGCCAGTTGCAAACATTTCACTTTCTTCCAGAGGATCTTCATCTTCTGTCAGATCAATACTGTCATCCGGTGCTGGCACATGGAAGCTGGCAGGGATCGCACTATCAAGCAGCCCTGCCCCTTTCAGCTCTTCCAGTCCCGGCAAATCCTTAATGTTCTCAAGACCAAAATGATCAAGAAAATCAAAGCTCGTTCCATAAGTTACAGGACGCCCTGGTGTTCTGCGTCGACCACGCATGCGCACCCAACCCGTTTCCAGCAGCACATCAAGCGTGCCCTTAGATGTAGAAACACCGCGAATATCTTCAATCTCCGCGCGGGTCACAGGTTGGTGAAAGGCGATAATAGCTAATGTTTCCAGCGCAGCTCGCGACAAACGCCGTTGCTCCACCGCTTCCCGGTGCAAAATAAACGACAGATCTTCAGCAGTACGGAACGACCACCGGTCCTCGGCAGACCGCAGCTGCACGCCACGCTTGCGATAATGAGCACGTAAGCGATTGAGTGCGCCGCGAATATCCCGATCACCGGGAATACGCTTTGTCAGCTCGGTAAAACTGAGAGGCTCCGCACTGGCAAAGATCAAAGCTTCAACCATGCGCTCCGTTTCTAAAAGCTCCCCGGCATCCGCAACTTCAATCGCCTCATCTTGTGAGACTGTGTCGAGCAGGTCTGGCGTTTTACTCATGACAACTCAACCTCTTTTTCCTGAAGCTCTTCAGCAGGCTCACCCGCACCAATCTCTTCCGGCGTCCGCTGTGAGGCACGCACATAGATCGTCTCGAACGGCCCGGACTGCTGAATATCGATCACGCCTTCACGCACCAGCTCCAGACTGGCCGAAAATGCAGAAGCCATAGCCGTCGCCCGCTCCTGCGGATCTTCCAGATAAGCCGTCAAAAACCGCTCAATCGGCGTCCATACTGCGACCTGCCCCACAAGACGGGTCAGAATATCGCGCGCATCCTGAAGCGACCAAACCTCACGCCGTTTCACATGCACGGACGTCACCGAGTGGCGCTGGCGCTGAGAGGCATACGCCATCAGCAAATCATAAAGCGTGGCAGTCCAGACACTGCGCCGTTCCACCGACACCGTTTCAGGAGCACCACGCGCAAACAAGTCCCGTCCAAGACGCGACCGGTTCATCAGCTTTGCAGAAGCATCCCGCATGGCTTCTAATCGTTGCAGACGAAACGCCAGCGCCGCTGCCAGCTCTTCACCCGTTGGCTCGTCGCTGTCTTTTTGCTGCGGAATAAGCAAACGGGATTTCAGATAAGCCAACCACGCCGCCATCACCAGATAGTCTGCAGCCAGCTCCAACCGCAAACGGCGCGCTTCCTTTACAAACTCAAGATACTGCTCTGTCAGCGCCAGAATGGAGATCTTGGTGATATCAACCTTCTGGCTGCGGGCCAGTGTGAGCAAAACATCAAGCGGGCCTTCAAACCCGTCCACATCCACAAGCAGGTTCGGGTCGCCAGTCGCGGGCTGCTCCACAGCCGCCGCGCCTGCCAACGCTTCCTCTATCTGCTCTGTGGCCTCAACGTCGCTCAAGCATCAATCCCTTTAAAGCGTATCCCCGAAGAGCATGTCCTGCACTCCGGTAAGAAGACACCTTCTCAAACTTTCGCACACAACTCATCAAACTCCGCGCGCAGTGCCGTTTCATCCCCATCAAACACTTGGGTATTTCGCTGCATAGCCGCCTCAACGCGCTCAGCGCGCTTGCCATCTATCTCCGGCACAGCCGAAGCAACCGTCTTCATCTCATCCAGCTCGCCATTGCAATGCAGAACAAGATCACACCCCGCCGCAACAATTTTCTCAACCCGGCTCTTCAGATCACCGCCAAGCGCTTTCATGGAGATGTCATCACTGATCAGGACGCCATCAAAACCAATCGCTTCCCGGATAACCTTCTGAATAGCATAGGAAGATTGCGTAACAGGATGATCTCCATCAATCTCTTTAAAGACGATGTGAGCGGTCATCCCCATCGGGCAATCCCACAAGGATTTGAACGGCAAAAGGTCCCGCGCTTCAAGCTCCTCAAGAGGGCTTGTCACTTCAGGCAAGGAAAGATGACTATCAACCAGCGCTCGGCCATGGCCCGGCATATGCTTCATAACCGGCATCACACCAGCAGCAAGACAGCCATCCATCGCAGCGCGGCCCAGATCACTCACAAGCGCCGCATCAGATCCGTAGGCCCGCAGACCAATAATGTTACTCGCACCTTCAATGGGCATATCAAGACACGGAATACAGTTGGCGTTCAACCCAAGATCACGCAGATCCAGCCCAATCAGCAAGGCATGCAAATAAGCAGCTCGTTTCGCCGCCTCAACGTCCTGCGCATAAAGCCGCCCGATGATCCCTGCCGCTGGATAGACTGGCACATGTGGCGCACCAAAGCGCTGCACACGCCCGCCTTCCTGATCAATGAAAACAGGCGCATCCGCACGGCCAACAGCCTCACGAAAATCAGCGCAAAGTCGGCGGATCTGCTCCGGCGTTTCCATGTTTCTAGCAAAAAGGATCAGACCAAACGGCTGCTGGTCGCGAAAAAAGGCTTTGTCCTCAGCGCTGAGCTCAGGTCCAAGGCATCCGGAAATGAACGATTTTAAAAACATGAGTAAAGCTGGTAGCTTGACGCTGTTACGGCGTCAAGCTCCAAAGCGTAGTCCCTGAAAAGGGAAAGCGTATTTAGTTGCGGCGAACGTAACAGTCGCCACCAGCAGATTTAAACTCACCGCAGAAGGTGTTTGCACTGGTCGGACCATCAAACGGAACCTGAATGCGGTAGTAAATGCCTTTGTCGCCAAGATCAGCACGCGTAATCACCGGTGTCACCAACGCCATCAGGTTTGGATAGCGGCTGTTGTAACGGCGGATCTGACCACGAGCATCCTCAACAGTGCGCACAGAAGCCACCTGCACAATGTAAGTCCCACCTGGAATCTCACCAACAACACCTTCGGTAGGTGTTGGAGTTGGAGCAATTGCCTGCGGGTTTACAGCAGCTGTTTGCGTGTTCTGGTTTCCAGTCAGGTTCAGCGGTGCGTTGCTGGCACGAGACGTCGGCTGCGGCTGCAGCGGCGTCAGCGTGTTGGAGCGAACAGTACCGCTGCCTGTATTGGCAGAGGCCACAACAAATGGCTTGGACTGAGGCACAACACTCACACCCAGAAGCGTATTGCGCGTCTCGGTCCGCGTTGCCACCGGAGCATTCGCAAACGCATCCTGCAAGCTGGTGGTTGTTGGTACAGCTGCAGCCTGCTGGTTTGCACTCTGGGTTTCACCCGGAAGTGGGTCCCACTGCCCAGACGTTGCCGCCGGTGTGGTGCTACCCGTATTCTGCGGATTGCTGTTGCGCACAGTGCTGCTTGTGACAACACGAGGCTGCGCAGACACATTTGCCTCTGCACCAGCCCGCTGAACGATGGTCCCGTCAGGACGAACAATAACGGTCCGCACCTTCTTCGTCGGGTTCACATCAAACACGCTGGACTTTGCAGTATCCGTTTCGCTGGATGCTGGCGGCAATGGTGTAACAGCTGCATCTTCACGCTGAATCATCTTCTCGCCAGTGACTGGCTGAGACGCTTCCTCCGGAGAAAAGACTTTTGCTGTGTCGTTCTTAGGCTGCGCAGAAGGAGATGGAACCTCCTTCATTGGAGAGGCATCAGCTCGAATAATTGGTGGTGGAGTTGCATCTCCGCCTGTTCCACCGAAGTCGAACAGGAACAGACCGGCACCGCCAACCACAACAATACCGCCAATGAGCGAAGCAGCCATCAGGCCTTTGCGCATACCGCCACTGCGGTTCTCTTCTGCCTCAATCGGAACATCAACAGAAACGCGTGGCACAGCTTGCGGAAGAACGCCGCCATCAAGGCTCGGGTCTTCTTTGCGCATAGCCTGCGCCACAGCATCAAGATCATATCCACCAGGAGGAGGAGACTGCTCTTCACCAGGCTTTTTCGCTGCATTCATCGCCTCTTGATGAGCAGCTTCTGTCTGCGCCAGCTTTTCAGCAGCAGCAGGCCAGGACATTTCATCCAAAGACGTATCGTTGGCAACGCTTTCGTCCAGCTGCCATGCATCATCACCTTCAACGGCAAATGGATCGATTTCCTGAGCAACCTGTTCAAAACCGGCACTCATGCGCTCAAATTCATTCAGCTCTGCAGCCACTTCAGGGCCGATTTCAACCTCCGGCTCTGGTTCTGGCTGCGGCTCCTGCGCAATTTCATCTGCAAAGATGTCATCAACGCTCGCCTCAATCTCCTGCGCAACATTTCGCACAGGCTGAGGCGCAACAGGTTCAGCAACAACGCTTGGCTGCGCTTCCTCGTCAAGACTGAACTCAGCCAACAAAGCTTCTTCAAGATGCTTGGCAGGAATAACAGTTTCCTGTGCAGACACTTCAGGAGCGCTGATGTGCTCACCCTCAAGCTCAGCACCGGTGTCCATCGCAAACGCTGTCATATCAGGTTCAAATGAAACAGGGTCAGCAGCAGGTGCCACATCATCATGCGTGCCACGCAATTGAGGCGCGGCAGGAGCTTCTTCAATCGCAGGCGTTGGTGCCGGTGCAGGCTGAACAGGCTTGGCAGCTGCTGCCGCAGTTGCACGCTCAGCAGCACGCTCGGCGCGCCAGCTGTCATAATCACTCTGGGAAAGCTCATCCAGAGCTCTCGGCGAAGCAGACGCCACATTTTGTACAGGCGCAGCAGGCTCAGCAACGCGCGGTGTTTCAACCACACGTGGAGCATCCACTGTGCGGCGTTCAAGGCGCTCACGCAAAGTCTGCTCAGGGCGCACATCCCGTGCGCCAACAGCATCCAGCGTCGGTGTCGCACGGCTCACGGACCGTTGAGGACGAGACGTCTGCTCACGCTCCACCTGAGACTGATTGAGAGAGGCAACAAGGCTCTCTTCAAGATCGCGCGAAAGAATATCATCCATTTCCGGCTCTGCAGTCACATCAGCAGCAGTCACAGACTGGCGCACAGGTGCAGGAGCAGGAACTGGCTTTGCTTCAGGCACAGCCGCCGCTTTTGGAACCGGTGGAAGATCGCTGACATAGTCAACAGCCTCACTCGGCGCACCAGCAGACAACGCAGCAGCGCTCAAATCCGCAAACGGATCAGCATGTGCAGGTGACGCGGAGGTTTTTGGAGATGCAAAAACAGCATCCAGAGCCGCAAATGAATCTTGAGTTGATGCAGGCTCATTCACTTCAGCTGCACCCACTGAATAATCATCGGCCAACGTGGCGTCCTGAGAGCCATGCTGTGGAGCATGATCGGCAGTTACACTGCGCTCGTCAGTCTTTGGAAACAGCGGACGGTCAGAGACTTCGCTTTCTACGCGAGAACTAGGACGGTACTGAGCAGCGCTCTCCCCGACAATTCTGGCAAGTTCTACGAGCGGATCTTGATCGCCTGCCCACTGTTGCGGTTCATCGCCTGCCGTTTGCCTAGCAGAAACCTCACCCGGACCCGGATACTTGGAGCGATTGGTCATTGCAGCGGTGTTTTCCCTTAAATAAGAGGCTCGCAATCCCCACCGCGAACCTCCAGTACTCTATCAACTATGCTCAGGCGCTAGCGCATTTCATTTGGTGCTGTGACACCCAAAACATTGAGGCCAGAAGCTATTACCTGTGAAACTGCGTAAACTAACGCGAGTCGAGCTTTGGTTAATTCTGGCGTTTTATCATTAATAAAGCGTAATTGCGGCTTTTCCTTGCCTCGAGACCAGTGGCTGTGAAGCGCATTGGCCAGCTCATAAAGATAGAACGCGATGCGATGCGGCTCGTGATTTTCTGAGGCTCCGTCTACAATTCGAGGCCATTGAGCCATCTTCGCGATCAGTGCAAGTTCACCCTCATCTTCAAGTTGTGCAAAATCTGCAGACTGCAACTCTTCAGCAGTATTTGAGAACCAATCCAGCTCTCCAGCAGCCTGACGCAGCACAGAATGACACCGAGCGTGACCGTACTGAACATAAAACACTGGATTGTCTTTTGACTGCTCTTTCACCTTGTCAAAATCGAAATCCAGCTGCGCATCGTTCTTACGATAGAGCATCATAAAGCGTACCGCATCTACGCCCACTTCATCAACCACATCGCGAAGGGTGATGAAATTACCAGAGCGCTTGGACATTTTGAACTCGGCGCCGCCCTTAAAGAGCTTCACAAGCTGACACAGACGCACAATCACATCCACATCACCGCCAGAGATCGCATTGCCGATCGCTTCCAGACGCTTCACATAGCCGCCATGGTCTGCACCAAGCACAAAGATGATCTCTTTGAACCCGCGCTCAATCTTGTCGCGCATGTAAGCAACGTCAGCGGCAAAATAGGTGTAGCTGCCATCAGACTTCACCAGCGCACGATCACTGTCATCACCGTAATTGGAGGAGCGGAACAGGGTCTGCTCACGGTCTTCCCAGTCATCAGGCACTTCGCCTTTTGGTGGTGGCAAAGTGCCAGTGTAAACCAGATCGCGCTGACGCAGAGCATCCAGCGTCAGATCAATGGCATTCCCCTGACCGTGCATGGTCTTTTCTGAAAAGAACACGTCGTGCTTCACGTTCAAAGCACTCAGGTCTTCACGGATCAGATCCATCATCTTGTCAACGGCATAGCCCTTGAGCAAAGCATGGCGCTCGCCCTCGCCCATATCCTTCAGGCGCTCACCATATTCCTCTGCCAGCGCCTTGCCGACGGGAACAAGGTATTCGCCCGGATAATAGCCCTCAGGGATCTGCCCAATGTCTTCACCCAGTGCTTCGCGGTAACGCAGGAAGGCGGACTTCGCCAGAGTATCAATCTGGGAGCCAGCATCGTTGATCACGTATTCGCGGGTCACATCATAACCAGCAAACTGCAACAGGCTTGCCAGCGCATCCCCCACAACAGCACCACGTGTATGGCCCACATGCATAGGCCCGGTCGGGTTCGCGGATACATACTCCACGTTCACCTTCAAACCGGCACCACGGCTGCCACTGCCAAACGCATTGCCTTTGGCAACAACATCTGCCAGCACGCGTTCCCATATAGCTTTGTTTACGCGGATGTTGATGAAGCCAGGTCCGGCAATATCAACAGCATCAACTTCACTGTCGGCGCGCAGGCCTTCTGCAATCTTTTCGGCAAGATCACGCGGCTTCATCTTCAGCTGTTTAGCCAGCACCATGGCAGCATTGGTCGCCAGATCGCCATGAGCAGCATCCCGAGGAGGTTCAACAGTCACTCGTCGCAGATCCAGCTCCGGCGCGTCAGCAGCAAGGTCGAGACCCTTGACTACACTGTTTACCCTTTCGGCGAAGTCTGCAAAGATGTTCATTTTTAATAGCCTAGTTTGACAGCTCACAGGGTTTTGCAAAGCCGCAGCCCCACATAAACTCCATGAATTAATAGTGTTTGAATTGGCGCATTACCCCAGTTCCGGGGTATCGTCAAATAATCGTCGGTGTTCGTCTATGGCATAACGGTCCGTCATGCCTGCAATGAAGTCACAAACCCTGCGGGCCTTCACATCATCACCCTCGCCTTTCAGTCCCGTACACCATGGTTCTGGCATTCTTTCCGGTGCTTTAAAGTAGGCATGGAACAAATCCCGCACCACTTTGGCAACCTTCCTGCGAACCGCCAGAACACTTTCGTGCCGGTACAGATTGGCAAACAAAAATTCTTTCAACTCGCGCTCTTCTCGCGCCATTTCAGTTGAAAAGGCAATAACAGGACCATTTGCATCACGAATATCCCCGCATTTCTTGGGAGAAACCTGATTAATTCGCGAAATACTCTCCGCAATCACGTCCTCTACCATGCCGGTGATACATCTGCGCCCAATCTCATGAATGCGCCGCGCATCTTCAAGACCGGGATATTTCCCGTCCACCTCGTCTAAAATACGCTTCAGATACGGCACCTCTTTCATCGCCTCAAAGCTAAGCAACCCAGCCCGCAATCCGTCATCCAGATCATGCGCATCATAAGCAATATCATCTGCAATCGCTGCCACCTGCGCTTCTGCACTCGGCCACGACCACAGCAGCAAATCCTGATGCCTGGCGTATTCGCTCACAGCAAACGGCAGATGCTTGCCTTCAAGCTTGCCACACGGCGCGCCGGATCGATCCGTCAGCGGCCCATTGTGCTTCACAAGCCCTTCCAGCGTTTCCCACGCCAGATTGAGGCCATCAAACTCGGCATACCGGCGCTCAAGATCCGTCACAATGCGCAGAGACTGGGCGTTGTGGTCAAACCCGCCATAGTCCGCCATGCATTCATGCATCACGTCCTCGCCCTCATGCCCAAACGGAGTGTGTCCAAGATCATGCGCCAGTGCCAGACACTCGGCCAGATCCTCATCCAGCCGCAGCGCACGCGCCAGCGAGCGTGCAATCTGGGAGACCTCAATGGTGTGCGTCAGGCGTGTGCGGAAGTGATCGCCCTCATGGTACACAAAGACCTGCGTCTTGTGCTTGAGGCGGCGGAAAGCTGCACTATGAATAATACGATCACGATCGCGCTGAAACGGAGTGCGTGTCGGGCTTTCCGGTTCTGGAAAAAGTCGGCCACGGCTGACTTCCGGATCAACAGCATACTCCGCCCGTGGCTGAGCACCGTATCCTAACGTCTTGACCATTCTTTATCCCCCGCCCCTTACAATCAGAAAATGCCCAGGTCATTCCCTGCGATTTTCGTATCACAGCAATGACATAACAGATGTAAAAGCCCTGTAAACAACCGCTTTCCCAAGCCAAATGTAATTTAGCAATAAAATACTATGGAAATTACCATGGAGACCACCTAAATTATAAGGCAAAGAAAGCATACAAGCCGAAACAAGACTGAGCTTATGACCCAGACCCCTGAAAATACCGTCGGCTTGACCGACAAGGCCGCAAAACGCGTAGCCCAGATACTGGAAACAGAAACCAATGGCAGCATGCTCCGCATTTCTGTCGAAGGTGGCGGCTGCTCCGGTTTTCAATACAAGTATGACATCGTAAAAGAACAGGAAGATGACGACCTCGTCCTCGCCAAACTCGGCGCAACGGTTCTCATCGACAGCATCTCCCTGCAATATATGGCAGGCTCGCAAATTGATTTCGTAACAGATCTCATGGGCCAGTCCTTCCAGATCTCAAATCCTCAGGCCGCCGCCGGCTGTGGATGCGGCACAAGCTTCTCCATCTAAGATAAGCCAGTCGCACATCAGGGGAATAAGTTAAAAAGCGGGCGTGAATGCATCCCAAAGCAACCACGCCCTATTGGCTTCAAAGCTCCGCCCCATAGGAACGCAACTTTCCCGCTTTCCTCTCAAACCAACGCACATTTCAACGCAAACAAGTTATCCTCCTAATCAAAGGAGGTTGCCCCCCATACAATTTAATTCGGTGCCCGAACTCATTGCACTCAGAATTACACGTATTTCAGAGGATTTAATGCATCAACTCGACAAGTACCACAAAGTCGTCGTAATCGGGCTTTTAGCATTCGGCGCCATCAAGCTCGTTGGTGAAATTTACTTAAATATCGTTACGCCTATTTTTCTCCAAGGCTTCGGCGGTTTCTTTAATAACAGCAACAACTCCCTTCCTGTGATGCTCTATTACCTTGGAGCAACTATGTGGGGGAGCGGACAGTTAATTGCTCTGGCGTTTGTCGTTGATTACTTAAAGCGCCTAGTTGATGCACGCACCCAAAGCTGAGAGTCTACAACACCCCTTATCTGAGTTTTCATAAGAGAAACTCCGCACTGGGCTAAACAGTGCGCAGAACCACACAGAATATGGCTATCAGGCCTTATTGAGAGGAAACCCGATGAAAATCGCAAGCTGGAACATTAATGGCGTCAAAGCGCGGTTAGAAACGGTTCTCAAGTGGCTCGAAGAAGAACAGCCAGACGTCGCCTGTTTTCAGGAAATTAAATCGGTTGATGAGAACTTCCCGCGCGCTCCGTTTGAGGAGCTGGGTTACAATCTGGAAACCCACGGCCAGAAAGGCTTCAACGGCGTCGCAATCCTCTCCAAACGCCCGTTTGAGGAGGTTAACCGCCGCCTGCCGGGTGAAGATGAAGACGAGCAAGCCCGTTATATCGAGGCCGTTATCGCCGGCGACAACGAGCCGATCCGCGTTGGCTGCCTCTATCTACCAAACGGCAATCCGGTAGAGACCGAAAAGTTTCCATATAAACTGCGCTGGATGGATCGCCTTCACAAGCACGCCGTTAAGCAGCTGGAAAAGGAAGAAGCCTTCCTGCTGGTTGGCGATTACAACGTCATTCCTGAGCCGGAAGACGCAAAGAAGCCAGAGGCTTGGGTTGGTGATGCTCTCTTCCGCCCGGAAAGCCGCCAGCGTTTCCGCGCCCTGCTCAACCTCGGCTTCACCGAAGCCGTCCGCGCCACCAACGGCACTGCCGGAACCTACACGTTCTGGGATTATCAGGCAGGCGCATGGCAACGCGACAACGGCATCCGCATCGATCACCTGCTACTCTCACCGGAAGCCGCCCGCATCATGCAGGGCGTCGGCATCGACAAACACGTCCGCGGCTGGGAGAAACCATCAGACCACGTCCCGGTCTGGGTTGAACTCTCCGCTTAAATACCGCGCTCATTTTGAGCGTACCCTCCAAAAATTCTGGTGGCGACCGCGCCACCAGCCCTCCTTATTTTTTCCATCCAAAACAAATAAACAGAAGTCTGGGAGGACATCTGATGGCTTGGCAACCAGCTGAAAATCGCTATGACACCATGAAGTACAACCGCTGCGGGAAGAGTGGCCTCAAGCTACCTGCCATTTCCCTCGGCCTCTGGCACAACTTCGGTGAAACTACCCCACATCAAACCAAACGCGAAATGTGTCGCACAGCGTTCGATCTGGGCATCACCCACTTCGACCTTGCCAACAACTACGGCCCGCCTCCAGGCAGTGCAGAAACCGCCTTTGGCGAGATCCTGCGCACCGACTTTGCCGGATACCGCGACGAACTCGTCATCTCTTCCAAGGCGGGATATGACATGTGGCCGGGACCTTATGGCGAATGGGGCAGCCGCAAATACCTCATGGCCAGCTGCGATCAGTCTTTGAAGCGTATGGGGCTGGACTACGTCGACATCTTTTATTCCCACCGCTTCGATCCGGATACTCCACTGGAAGAGACCATGATGGCCCTCGACCAGATCGTTCGTCAGGGCAAAGCGCTCTACGTGGGCATCTCCTCCTACAACTCCAAACGCACCAAGGAAGCAGCGAAGATCCTGAAGGAACTGGGCACCCCGTGTCTTATCCATCAGCCAAGCTATTCCATGCTCAACCGCTGGGTGGAAGAGGACGGCCTGCTCGACACGCTGGAAGAAGAAGGCATCGGCTCCATCGTCTTTTCCCCTCTGGCACAAGGCATGTTGACCAACAAATACCTGGGCGGCGTTCCACAGGACAGCCGCGCGGGCAAACACGTCGGTTCTTTCCAGGAAAGCTTCCTCAACGAGACCACGCTGACCCACATTCGCTCGCTGAACGAGATTGCCGAGAACCGTGGGCAGACACTGGCCCAGATGGCGCTGGCATGGGTTCTGCGCAAAGGCCGCGTCACCTCAGCTCTGATCGGCGCAAGCCGCAAGGAGCAGGTGATCGACTGCGCAGCCACCATCAACAACCTGGAGTTCACAGAGGACGAACTGACCGCCATCGATCAGTACGCCACAGAAGCCAACATCAACCTCTGGGCCCAATCCTCCGAACGCGAAGGCCCATCCCGCCCGGCGAAGAAGAAGTAAAAACGCACAAAGACAAATGGAGTGCGGACATCAGGTTCGCACTCCAGATGAGAGGTCGAGGAAATTCCTTCAAGACCGCGGATCCAGTCCCTTCTCTTCAAAATACGCGATTGCTGTATTCAGGCCGTTCAGGGCGGCGGGAACGCCTGCATAGACCGCCATTTGCCAGATGACTTCAAGGATCTCGGAGGGGCGTGCTCCTGAGTTCAGTGTATGCTCGATGTTCATGACTAGTTGCGGCCCTGTATGCCCGCCCATCGCTGTCAAAGCCGCAATGCTGCACAACTGCCGGGTCTTCAGGTCAACCCCTTCACGGCCATAGTGCTTGTCGTAGGCCCAGTCCACCACACTTTCAGACATACCGGGCACCGCAGCATCATATTTATCAGCAAGCTTCTTCTTCAGTTCAGGATTTAAAATACTCAGGACTTTCTCCGCATTCATAAGCCAGTCTCCTCAAGTCATAAACAACCGCCAGTCAGACTTGCCTAACTGCCTCCTCTTGAAAATCGGTGTGTTAATCACCGAGAAGTTGAGGTGATTGCCGCAAATACTCGCGCTGCAGCACCTTCAGCCCAGCCGGTACCTTAGGCTCGACAGACCGCCTAAGAAGCTGAAATTGTGAGAAAAGAGAGGCCCCTTACAAAACCGGCAGCACCTACTGTTTATTCCGTCTCAGATCTGCTAGGCATTTTTACGAGGAACACACTGGACTGCGGAGCCACTGGAATGCTTGAAGACCTTCAAACCCCTTGCCTTTTGCTTGATGAAACCGCAATGCGCCGAAACATCAAAGGCATGGCAGACAGGTTCAAACAGATCGGCGTTCCGCTGCGCCCGCACCTCAAGACAGCCAAATCCATCGATGTCGCCCGGATACTGCAAGAGCACGGCGCAGACCGCTGGACCGTCTCCACGCTGAAGGAAGCGGAGTACTTTTCCTCCTTTGGCCTCAAAGATATCCTCTATGCCGTCTCCATCATCCCGCAGAAGATGGATCGCATCATGCACCTCAATCGCGCCGGCGCTCAAATGTCCATCTGTCTGGACAGTACCGAGATGGCAAAACACCTTGCTACCATGACGCTGGACGGTCCAAAGCCCCGCGTCTATCTGGAGGTCGATGTAGACGGCCATCGCACCGGCGTGCAGGCAGATCAAAAGCGCGCGGTAGATGTCGCCAGAATACTTGCAAACGCATCTAACGTTGAGTTCGCCGGCGTTATGGCCCACGGCGGCGGTGTGAGTTATGCAGCAAACGGCAAGCAGGAACTGGAAGCCGCTGCGGAACAGGAGCGCACCGCAACCCTTGCAGTCAAAGACGCCATTCTGGAAGCAGGCCTACCCTGCCCGTACGTCAGCATCGGCTCCACCCCAACAGCCCTCTTCGGAACATCATTTGACGGAGTTTCTGATGTCCGGGCAGGTGTTTACGTGTTTCAGGATGTGTTTCAGGCCAATCTTGGCATGTGCGCCATGGAAGATGTGGCCGCAACTGTACTCACCAGCATCATCAGCCATGCCCCACACCTCAACCGCATCGTTGTAGATGCTGGCGGACTGGCACTCTCCAAAGACCGCTCGAGCGCAAGCCAAAGCAATGACTGCGGTTTCGGCCTGCTAAGTGATGCAGATGGACACATCGACCCGCTGCTCTACGTGCAAGGTGTCAGCCAGGAGCATGGCTACATCACCACCAGAGACGGAAGCCCTCTTCCCTTCGAACTATACCCTCTGGGATCACAGCTCCGTGTTCTGCCCAACCATTCTTGCATGACTGTCGCCGCCTATGAGGGGTACAATATGATCGACGGAGACCATGAAGGAGAGTGGTGGCCGCGCTGTAACAGGTGGTAGGTCAACCCGTTCCATCAATTATATCGGTCACATCTCATTGAGCCCTACAGATTGTCGCACTAGGAAATTGATTGGCAAAAGTTTTTTCCAATTGCGGCACTCTGAATCTCCCGTGGATATCACCGTTTACCAATCAAGATTTGTGGTGAAATTGAGTCTTTTTGGCCACCTCCAGGTGTTGCCCTGAACTGCAAAAGTCGATTTTCCACGCCCACCACTAATATTTCAAACATCGCATATCAGCTATGCAAAATTGACCTACCTACATTATACTTACTATAATGTACTTAGAGCGCGACTAAGTGAAAATGCGGGCGCCCTGTTGCACTGTTTCGCAAACGCACAAAATTCGCGCCTCTAAACACGCAATTTTATAAGTAAATTCATAGGACTAGAACCATTCCAGGCCTCTTCGCAACGCACACAACTTGAGCGAGTTATATCACTACCCACAATTGGCCGCCCAATATCCAAAATGTATGCATTTGTATAATTCTGCCTTGCATTTTTTGCAGGTCTGCCAGCCATTTCGGAATTGACATAAATCAAGATGCGGCCCCACTTGAAGCGTACAGTCAATGTCAACAAGCACTGGACGCAAGGAAGCGTAACTCTCTGCAAGCCTTTGGAATTTACTTGTAGCACCACGCTAAATTGCTCAAATGATGAAGGACCTAAAAATGGGCGTTCACCAGAACATCGATAAAGCTACCGCCGACACTCTTCCTTTTCTGAAAGACGACGGACCCAAGGCTTACGCAGGTTTCAAAAAGGGTGACTGGAACAAAGAAATTGACGTGCGCAATTTCATTCAGCTCAACTACACCCCTTATGAAGGTGCTGACGACTTCCTTGCTGGCCCAACCGCTGCAACAACCAAACTCTGGGACAACGTTCTTGAGTTGATGAAAGAAGAAAACAAGAAAGGCGTTCTCGACGCTGATACTGAAGTTGTTTCTTCTATCGTTTCTCACGCACCAGGCTACATCAACAAAGACCTCGAAAAGATCGTTGGTTTGCAGACCGATGCCCCATTGAAGCGCGCTTTGATGCCTTACGGCGGCCTGAAAATGGCAGCAGCCGCTCTGGAGAGCAATGGTTACAAACTTTCAGAAAAAACCGCTGAGGTCTTCTCTAAGCACCGCAAAACACACAATGACGGTGTGTTCGATCTCTACACTCCGGAAATTCGCCGCGCTCGTTCCGCTGGCATCGTAACCGGCCTTCCAGATGCTTATGGCCGTGGCCGCATCATCGGCGATTACCGCCGCGTTGCGCTGTACGGCATCGACAAGCTGATGGAAGACAAGAAAGCACAGCATGCTTCTCTGGACGGCAACGTCCTGAACGAAGAAACGCTACGCCTTCGTGAAGAAATCTCAGAACAGTACCGCTCCCTCGCTGAACTGAAGGAAATGGGCGCTGCACACGGCTGCGACATCAGCCGCCCTGCAGAAAATGCTCAAGAAGCTATTCAGTGGCTTTACCTCGGCTACCTTGCTGCGATCAAAGAGCAGAACGGTGCAGCCATGTCTCTGGGCCGCACAACCACCTTCCTTGACGTATACATCCAGCGCGATCTGGACAAAGGCATCATCACGGAAGATGAAGCACAGGAACTGATGGATCACTTCGTTATGAAGCTCCGTATGGTTCGCTTCATGCGTACTCCAGATTACAACGCGCTGTTCTCTGGCGATCCGGTATGGGTAACTGAATCCATCGGTGGCATGGGCGTCGATGGCCGCACACTGGTCACCAAAAGCTCCTTCCGTGTTCTGCAGACCCTTGTGAACCTCGGCCCTGCACCAGAACCAAACCTGACCGTTCTGTGGTCCGAGCATATGCCTAAGGGCTTCAAAGATTACTGCTCAAAGATCTCCATTGAGACCTCTTCTGTTCAGTATGAAAATGATGACCTGATGCGTCGTTACTGGGGTGATGACTACGGTATCGCTTGCTGTGTATCTGCTATGCGCATTGGCAAGCAGATGCAGTTCTTCGGTGCACGTGCCAACCTTGCAAAAGCAATGCTTTACGCAATCAACGGCGGCATCGACGAGAAAACTGGCAAACAGGTTGGTCCAAAAGCACACCCAATCACCGGCGACGTGCTGGAATGGGATGAGCTGGAACCACTTTACGACCAGATGCTCGACTGGATTGCAAAGGTTTACGTTCAGGCATTGAACTGCATCCACTTCAGCCACGACAAGTACAACTACGAGCGTGTTGAAATGGCGCTGCATGACCGCGACATCCTGCGCACCATGGCATGTGGTATTGCTGGCCTGTCCGTTGTTGCTGACAGTATCTCCGCAATCAAAAACGCGAAGGTCAACATCATCCGTAACGACGAAGGTCTCGCAGTTGATTACGAAATTGAGGGTGATTTCCCTTGCTTCGGTAACAACGACGACAGCGTTGATGTGATTGCAGAAGACATCATGAAGAAATTCATGGGCAAAATCCGCAATCAGCCAATGTACCGCAATGCGACACCGACACAGTCTGTTCTGACCATCACATCCAACGTGGTGTACGGTAAGAAGACTGGCTCTACTCCGGATGGACGTAAAGCAGGTGAGCCATTTGCACCGGGTGCAAACCCAATGCATGGCCGTGATCAGAAGGGCGCAGTGGCTTCTATGAAGTCTCTCTGCAAACTTCCTTACGAAGACAGCCAGGACGGCATCTCCTACACCTTCTCCATCATCCCGGGCGCACTGGGCAAGGACGAAGCTGAACGGATCGACAACCTGTCCCACCTGCTCGACGGTTACATGCATGACATGGGTCACCACATCAACGTGAACGTGTTCGACCGCAAGACCTTGGAAGATGCGATGGAACATCCTGAACTGTACCCACAGCTCACCGTTCGTGTCTCCGGTTACGCAGTGAACTTCATCAAGCTGACCCGTGAACAGCAGATGGATGTGATCAACCGTACATTCCACGGTCAGCGCTAACAGCACTGGGCCAACGGTCAGCGCTTATAACGCTAACCTCTCAATCTCCAAGACAAGGCGCGGGACTCAGTCCCGCGCCTTCTTTGCTGCGACAAATCCGCTGAAACGTGCTCCAATTGCTCAAAATGAGTGCGACAGGAGCGCACATGCACCGAAAATGGATGGCTGCGTTGCACAATTTCATCTTTAAAAACAAGGTCAAAGGCCTTACTTTTAAAGCATTATAAAAAGCAGAAGCGGCCAGAGGAAAAATCCTCACTCCCTATCAAAAACAGGCCGCTCGCAAACAATGTAAAGGACGCCAGCCATGCAAGACACCATGGGCTATGTTCACTCAGTAGAAACAGGCGGAACGGTAGACGGTCCGGGCCTGCGCTACATTGTGTTCACCTCTGGCTGTCCGCTGCGCTGCCTGTACTGCCACAACCCGGACACTCTGAAACTGAAAGCTGGCAAACAATCCTCCGCCTATGAGCTTTTGAAGGACATCTCCACCTACCGCACTTATTTTGAAACCGGTGGCGGCGGCCTGACCGTGAGTGGCGGTGAACCTATGGCACAAAAAGAGTTCCTCAAAACGCTTCTTTGGGGCTGTAACCAGATGGGCGTTCACACCACCGTGGATACATCCGGCTACTTGCACGCCAACCTTGATGACGAAACCATCGACATGGCAGACCTCTACCTGCTCGACATCAAATCCTGGGTACCGGAAACCTACAAGAAGGTCACCGGTGTTGAAGTTGGCCCAACCCTTGACTTCGCAAAGCGTCTGGAAAAGATGGAAAAAGACGTCTGGATCCGCTTCGTGCTGGTACCGGGCCTCACAGACGCCCCTGAAAACGTTGAAGGCGTCGCAAAGTTCGTCTCCGAGCTTGGCAACGTAAAGCGCGTTGATGTGCTGCCCTTCCACAAAATGGGCGAACACAAATGGCAGTCCATGGGCAAAGCCTACCAGCTCAAAGACACCCGCGAGCCATCAGCCGAAGAAACGGAAGCTGCCAAAGAAACCTTCCGCAAGTACGGATTGGACGTACACTGAACATCTGCCATGCTTCAGCCACAGGCGCCCCAAAGATACCTGTCGATTACATAGGTTCTCCTGATTTTCAGGAAAAAGTCGCCACAATACATACTCAGACTAGCCCTCGAAAACATGGGGGCTTTTTCATGAGTAAACGAGTTATCCTCGGTGGGCTGGCTATGCTCACCGCAAGCGCATCAGTTGCAGATGCAGGCTTTAATCAAAGCAGGGCGGAAAAATTCGCCAAGAAAAACGAAGAACACATCATCTGCTACTATCTCTACGGCTTGACGAACCAAAGCAGCAAGCAGGACATTGCCAGAGGCGTCATCACAGCCATGGCCTATGCCAAAGGCATGAAGAAGCAGGAAGCCATCTACGCACTAGGTTACGGCTCCGGCAAGATTTCCGCCATTCTGGAAGCCGACCCAGACCACCGCGAAGACCTGATCGAAGAACACAGCAAAGACTGCAAATAACAAAAAGGCTGCTATCGGTGTGATAGCAGCCTTTTGAATTCTCAGTCTCGAAATCCCACTTTACTGAGGTTTTCCAAGCACTTTCAGTACATCATCCCTGGAAACTGCGCCTTCATAGCCCATTTCACTGCGGATATGAGAGACCACCTGAATACGCTCCGCATTGTCCCTGGCAAGCTTACCAGTACCGTGCCACAAGCTGTTTTCAAAGCCGATCCGCGCATGACCACCATGACCAAACGCCAAAGCACCGCACGCCGTCTCAGCCCGCCCAAAGGCGCAAAGCATAAACGGATTGTCCTGCGCAATATGAGCTGCAGCATCGCGAGCGCTAAGGAAACCAAGCAGGTCACGCGGATCGCTCTCCTGATCCTTGGCATAACGGCCCAGCACATAAAGCTGGCTGCCATACCCGGCAGGAACAACGCCCTCACCCATCAGGAGATCGAGACGAGCCACATCTTCCGGAGCATACAGGATATGCTGAACCGCACGGCCCGCCTCCTTCGCTTCATGGTAGAACCCGCGCGCCAGATCCATATCACCGCCCTCTGGCGCCATTTCACGCATAGCAACAGAAACAGCCTCAGGCTCTACAGCGGCAACAACATCATACTGTTCCTGCGCACTGTACCGGCCAACCGCTTCAGTAGTGATCTGAACAGCCAGTTCAGGGCACTTGGCCGTCACTTCAAGGATAAGCTCCTTGTAAAGACCAGAATCCAGAACATGCTGCCCCTCTGCACCGCGCACATGGGCATGGAGGGCATCAGCGCCCTCCGCTTCCACGCTCACCGCGCAGGCAACGACGTCTTCAATCGTCACCGGCAGCTGCGGATGATCCGCTTTGCCACGACGCGCACCATTTGGCGCACTCATGATGAGCCGCTTTGTCATCAGATAGAAACTCCGGCCTGCGTGAAACTCTCTTTCATTGCAAGGCTTAGCTTCTCGATGATCTCAGTGATATGATTGTCATCAATGATGAATGGAGGAGCAAGAAGAATGTGATCCCCCGTTTTACCATCAACCGTACCACCCATCGGGTAACACATCAGACCAGCCTTCATGGCATTCTGCTTCACTTTCGCATGAAGCTTTAAGGACGGATCAAGCGGCTCTTTCGTATCCCGATCCTTCACCAGCTCAAGAGCACGGAACAGACCACGGCCACGAATGTCAGCCACATATGGGTGCTGACCAAACTCATCATGCAGCGCAGCAGAAAGCTTCTCACCCATGGTGCGCACATGCTCCATACGGCCTGGAGCCGTCAACTGGTCCATCACAGCAGCACCAGCAGCAGCAGCCAGAGAATGCCCCATGTAGGTATGACCATGCTGGAAGAACCCAGAGCCCGTCGCGATAGTATCGTAGATCTCTTTAGAGCACAGCATCGCGCCAAGTGGCTGATAACCAGCACCAATACCCTTCGCAACGGCAACGATGTCCGGACGAACCTCATCTTCGTTACACGCGAAAATATGACCGGTGCGGCCCATGCCACACATCACTTCATCCAGCACAAGCAGGATGCCGTATTTGTCACAGATCTCGCGGATACGTTTCAGGTAGCCCTTAACAGCCGGTACCGCGCCCATGGTTGCACCAACAACAGGCTCAGCAAAGAACGCAGCAACCTTCTCCGGTCCAACACGCAAAATCTCTTCTTCAAGAAGATTGGCGGAACGCTGCCCGTATTCTTCAAGCGTTTCACTCTCTTCCTTGTAGCGATAGGCGTAACAAGGATCGATATGAGACATTTCGATCAATAATGGGCCGAACATTTCACGGCGCCACTTGTTGCCACCAGCGGAAAGCGCTCCCAGCGTATTTCCGTGATAGCTCTGCCAACGCGCAATCATATGCGAGCGTTGGTTTTCTCCCTTTTCAACAAAGTACTGCCGCACAAGTTTAACAGCAGACTCCATTGCCTCTGATCCACCTGAAACCAGATAGACACGGTCAATGCCTTCAGGAGCTTGGGCCACCAGTTTATCGGCAAGCTCTTCCGCCGGCTCACTGCCAAAAAAGCCAGTGTGAGCGAACGAAAACTTATCCAGCTGGTCCTTAATCGCGTCGATCACTTGTTCATTAGAGTGACCAAGGCAGGAAACCGCGGCGCCCCCACAGGCGTCAAGGTATCTCTTACCAGTGGAATCAATGAGGTAGCACCCGTCGCCTTTAGCAGCTGTTGGTAGTGTTACACGGGTATTTCTAGGAAAGATGTGGCTCATTTTACAGCCTCCGGGCTGTAGCTCTGTTGTTCGATTGACCGTCCATAGACACGCAAAACTACGCGTGACATTTTGCACAGGCACCACATTGCCTACGTCAAAGTACTTGTCCATAAAAAACTATGAAATATCTCCAGATTGTGATCGGAGACACCCGCACAAAAGACAGTTGAGATATTTTACTACAAATTCCGGCAATAAAATTAGACGGAGCCACACCCAACTACGCAAAACCCCGTGCAGCTTACGTGAAAGTTACTTAGTCACCGAAAGACTCACTCAGTAAAATCTGAACGACCTAGAGCACGCCCGAAGCCGTACGCCGTGTCTGGCGAAGTATCCAGTGTGGCTTTTTCTGCGAAAACATCAAAAGCGTCATGACCAGCGTCAGCGCTTCAGCCACAGGCAGTGCGTAAAACACACTCATCGGCCCAATCACAAACCACAGGACAACGATCAGCAGCAGCGGCATGACCAGTGACCGAGACACAGCAATCAGTGCCGACTGGGTCGCACAATGCATACCTGTAAAATAGCCGGAAAACGCGATATTAACCCCGTTGAACAGGAAGACAGGCCAGATCACACCAATGATCTCAATCGTCAGCTCTACTGTCGACTGATCTGCATCTCCAACAAAGGCACTTGCCAGCAACATGGGCTGGAAAATCAAAAGGCACGCCAACAGCAAGCCAACAACAAAATTGGTCCCGACCCCAAGCGACAAAAACTGATAAATCCGCCGCGGTTTTCGTGCACCAAAATTGACACTCACCAGAGGCCCAAGCCCCTCACCCACGCCATAAAACACCATGATACCGCTGAAGAACAGATAGTTCACAATGGTGAAAGCAGCCACGCCTTGCGCACCGATTTCGGTGATCAGGATCCAGTTGAACAGGAACACGACAATACCGCCAGAGCTTTCATTGATGAACTCAGACAGACCATTATAGGCAGCCGTGTACATCACTCGCCAGGATCCAAAGGGCCGTAGAAACCGCAACTTGGCGCTTTTATTGGCGAAATGCAAAAGCAGAAACAGCATGCCAGCCTGACTGGCCAATCCAGTTGCCAACGCGGCACCCCAAACGCCCCATCCCAGATACCCGATCATCCAGGCATCCAGCACAATGTTGACCGCAGTGATCATCACCATGCCGGCAAGGGAAAAGTTGGGGCGACCGTCAACGCGGACGAAATGCGATAGCGCAACCGCAAGGCTCAAACCAGGAAAGAACCAGGCAACGGTGAAGATATACGTCTCCGCCATCTCAGCAGTTTCTGTGTTTGCACCAAGCATCCGTGCTGCTGTTGGTGTAAAGATAAGCAGCAATGCCGCAAACACCACGGAAAAGGCCAGGACGCTGATCAGTGCCTTCATAAAGATGTTGGAGGCATCTCTTTCCCGTTTCTCACCGATGAACTTGCCTGCCATCACCGCAGCGCCAACGGTCAACATCACCACCACGCCAAAGTAAAGCGCAAACATAGGCGTAATCAGGCTGAGCGCAGCCAATGCCGTCGCACCAACAAAGTTTCCGACAAAGATGCCATCAACAATACTGGCAGAAGCAATGGAAATCATGCCAAGCACAGCAGGAACCGCAAACCGGAAAAATTCTTTCGCCGGATGTCCTTTGGTCATCTGCTCGTTTGCCATTGCCACTGACATGCTTTCACCTTTGCCTACGAGAGCGCTCTCCCGCTTTTCCAATCAAAATTGATAAGAAATTGAATTTGAACGATCGATCAACTTGGACATATGCTCAATTTCATGTTATGTCAAGATTGACCAATTTAAAGAGCTAATCTGGAACGCTATATGGCCTATCTGGCGAAGGAAGAACGCCGCAAAGCAATCATTCTGGCAACGCTGGACGTTGTGAAGGAAAATGGGTTTGCTGGCATCACCACCCGCGCCGTAGCCAAACAGCTTAGCGCCGCAACCGGCATTGTTCATCACCACTTTAAATCACTCACAGACTTAAAATGCGAAGCCCTGCGCTACCTCTCTCAAAAGAACGGCGATAATTGCATCTCGGTCTCCAAAGATCTTCCACCGACACAAGCCCTGCTCCGCCTCATCAGCTTCAATGCAACTCCTCAGGAAAAGGCAGAGACCAGCATATGGATCAGTGCAGCAGATGAAGCCAACAGAGAACCGGAGTTTGCCCGTGTCTACGCTGAAGAAACCAACAAAATCCAGGAATGGATCTGCAACAACCTTAAGGAAGGCGTTCGCACCGGCGAGTACGCCCTCACCTTACCCGCCGAACTTGTTGCATGGAAACTCATGTCACTGGCCTTTAATCTCTACGACGTGTCCAACCTGCCCGACACAGATCTGACGCCAGACATGGCCGTCCAGATCCTTAAGGAAGAACTGAAGTCAACACTCGGCCTCAACAGCAAAGACCTTGCGTCTCAGCTGCTTTCAAGCCATTAAGGTGAGACTTGATCACCGCACAACTTCAGAGAGCTTTCATGAAGAAGATCCTCATCCTCAACGGACCGAACCTGAACCTGCTTGGAATGCGCCAGCCAGAAGTTTATGGCTCCACCACGCTTGCAGAGATTGAAGATCAGTGCCGCGCCCACGCAAAACAGCTCGGCCTAGACATAGAATGTAAGCAATCCAACCATGAAGGCGAGCTGATCGACTGGATCCACGAGACCCGCCAGACGCGGACCGCAATCGTGCTCAATGCAGGCGCTTACACTCACACCTCAATTGCAATCATGGATGCAATCGCCAGTGTGGAACGCCCGGTGATCGAACTCCACCTCTCAAACATCCACCAACGAGAAGAGTTCCGCCACACTTCCTACATCTCCAAGGTCGCAAAAGGCATGATCTGCGGTCTCGGTGCGCACGGCTACACACTTGCCATGGACGCCGCACTTCGAATTTTGGAAGAAGAAGACTAGGCAGTGTAGACGGTTGATGCGTATGAGCTTATCAAACGCTTGCAACAGTTCGGCGCAGCCGCTTTGCCTCATCGGGCGAACTCAGGAAATTCAAGTGCTCTCTGGGTTCACTTGCCGTTATACTGTGCAACAACAACAAGCCCTTGAACGGGTTTTCCATCTTCAAAACGCGGCGTGATTTCATCCAGCTCAATAAGTGCAAAGTCGTTATCCGCCAGCACCTTGCGTAGATAATCAGCAGAATGAGCAAACCTTCCACGATTGCTCATCACATATGGTTTTTCTGAAAAAGCCTCGTTTGCCGCTGTTTCCGTTGTGAAAATGACCTTGCCATTAAGCTCAATGTTCTTCGCAAGGCCAGCGACAGCCTCCTCCAGTGCCCCAAGATAAATAAATGTATCGCCAGAGATGATTAAGTCCCAGCGTTCATCCCAGTCGTTCTGCAGGAATTCAGTCAGATCATTCAAATAAAGATCGTCATAAAGACTTTTCTGATCGGCCTTCTCAAGCATCCCTTCAGAAAGGTCTACTCCCGTCTTATGCAGTACAAGATCGCCGATTACCTCAGTGCACAAACCAGTGCCACACCCCAAATCCAAAAGGCGTTTAAACCTGCCCTCTGTGAACTTGCTGACCATATCCTGAATAATCTGAGGCACCGCATAGTTGAGCTGTTTCGTCAGGTGCTGATCAAAGTTGTCTGCATAATTGTCAAAAGTCTTGCTCACACACTGCTCAGGCACCGTGTCAGGTGTGTAATTCTCATCGTTCGATCCAGATGCTAACTGCTCTTGCTCGATAGCACTTAAATCTTGCTCTACATTTTTTAAAGCAAGCTGCTCAGCTTCTTCGGTCTTGCCTGCCTCTTTAAGGTCTTGTACCTGGCAGTCGATCAAAAATTTCTTGAGCGCAGCATGTATTGGATTGTCTTCATCATCTGAATTGAAATTGATGTTCATCATCGTGACATGCCTCCGCCTAAAGCAAACAAGGTGTTTTTCATAAAAGGACTAGATCAAAAAAAACATGATGAAGACTTACGTTGCTTGATAAATATCTCTTTGTATTTTTGTCAGACAGTTTGGATGCGCTGTTGTTTTTTGTTCGTCCTGTGGGGCACGACAAGCACAGCCTCGCACTCATCGGCATATGGGCGATTGGCCTTACCGGAGGAGCCAAGCCTCCAAATCAGTCGTAATTCTTGGAACTACGCAGCTTCTTGATGTTGCCGCGCTGCTTCTTCCCTTCCATTCGCCGGCGCTTGGAGGCCAGCGTTGGCCGTGTGGCTTTGCGCGTCTTGGGCACATAAGCTGCTTTGCGAATAAGCTCCAGCAACCGCTCCAACGCATCTTCTCTGTTGCGCTCCTGCGTGCGGAAGCGATCAGCCGTCAAAACGACCTCACCCTTCAGCGTCAGACGTGAGCCCGCGATCTTGCGCAAACGAGTCTTTAAGTCATCCGGGAGAGTCGCATTTCCATCCAGATTGAATCGCAATTGCACGGCAGAAGACACTTTATTCACGTTTTGACCGCCCGGTCCGGACGCCCTGATGAAGTCTTCTTTGATGTCGCGTTCCTCAATTGAGTAGCGCTCATTCACCTTTATTTTTTTGCGCTCACTCATCTGGCCCGCCCATTACACCACGCATGCATAGCATTGATTGAAATAAGAAATTTTACTCTTTGGTCAAAAAACAACCAGTAAAGCAACAGTGCACGCTATAATACCAGCCCCTCAGATTTGCAAAGTTTTACGCAACAAAGCTACGCTCCACCGCAGGTATAGGCGAACGTATAATGCACGTATATGTTTGATATCGCTTGATTTAGTCAGTTCTTCTACCTAGTCTCGAATCCATATCCTGCCAGAGGGTAAAATAATTAAGGCGCTCAGCCGAACAAGCAATATTCGTCTCAAGCGTTACTGGAGGGGAAATGACAGAGACTAACATATTGGCGCGGGACGAGATCCAAGAGATCACCGGCCTGACTACAAACAACCTTGATGCCTACTGGATGCCATTCACGGCAAACCGGCAGTTCAAGAAAGATCCACGCCTTCTCGTGAAGGCCAAGGACATGCATTACACCGCTGCCGATGGCCGTCAGATTCTGGACGGCACAGCAGGCTTGTGGTGCTGTAATGCTGGCCATGGACGCCAGAAGATCGTCGAAGCTGTGCAGAAGCAGGTCGCCGAGCTGGATTACGCACCTGCCTTCCAGATGGCACATCCCAAGTCGTTCGAGCTCGCGGCCCGTCTAGCAGCTCTCATGCCAGACCCGTTGAACCACGTGTTCTACACCAACTCCGGCTCAGAGAGCGTTGAAACCGCCCTCAAAATGGCATTGGCCTACCACAAGGCTAAGGGAGAAGGCTCACGGACCCGCCTGATTGGGCGCGAGCGCGGCTATCACGGTGTCAACTTCGGCGGCATTTCTGTTGGCGGCATGGTTGCCAACCGCAAGCAGTTTGGTGCGATGCTCGCTGGTGTTGACCATATACGTCACACCCATGGCATTGCAGGCAATGAGTTCAGCAAGGGCGTACCGAAAAACGGCATCGAGTACGCTGAAGACCTCATGCGTCTCATCCAGCTCCACGACCCATCCACCATTGCAGCAGTGATTGTGGAACCGGTTGCGGGCTCCGCTGGTGTGATCCTTCCACCAGAAGGCTACCTGAAGCGCCTGCGCGACATCTGTGATGAGCATGGCATCCTGTTGATCTTCGACGAAGTCATCACCGGCTTTGGCCGTCTGGGCACACCGTTCGGTGTCGATTACTTTGACGTCATTCCGGACCTCGTCACCACGGCCAAAGGCCTCACCAGCGGCGTTGTGCCAATGGGGGCAGTGTTTGCCAGCTCCAAAGTCTATGATGCATTCATGACCGGCCCTGAGCATCTGATCGAGTTGTTCCACGGCTACACCTACTCAGCTCATCCACTTGCCTGTGCAGCTGCCCTGGCAACGCTGGATGTCTACGCTGAAGAGGAGCTGCTCACACGCGGCGCCAAAATGGCCGCGTATTGGCAGGACGCCCTTCACTCCTTGCGCGATTGCCCGAATGTAATCGACATTCGTAACATCGGCCTGATTGGCGCAATCGAGCTGGAGCCGATTGCAGGCGAGCCAACCAAGCGTGCATTCACCGCCTTCCTGAAAGCTTATGAGAAGAACATTCTCATCCGCACCACAGGCGACACAATCGCAATGTCTCCACCACTCGTCATCTCCGAAAGCGAGATCGACGTACTGGTTGGCACACTACGCGACGTCCTTAAGAACCTGGATTAAGTTCCTGTTTCAGCATGGAATTTCAAAGAGGCGCCCCGGCGCCTCTTTTTACATACCGCAACGTTATAAGTAACTTACACGCACATTCTAAAGTTAATCCTTATTAACTTTAACCAGTTCCTGAGCAGCAATTCACCACATATCCCAGCATGCACAACAAAGCCCCTCGCCATGAAACCACGAGGCTGATAATGTGCGGCCCGAATTACAAAGCCCTCACGCATCAGGACTCCCATGCTACCTTCCCGCGACATTTCCCGCCTCATCGAAATCATGAAAGCCCTCAGAACACCTGAGACCGGCTGCCCTTGGGATCTGGAGCAGAACTTCAAAACCATTTCGCCCTACACCGTCGAAGAGGCCTATGAAGTTGCCGATGCAATCGAGCGTGAAGACCTGAGTGATCTGAAAGAAGAACTGGGAGACCTGCTCCTTCAAGTCATCTACCACTCCCGCATGGCCGAAGAAGAAGACGCCTTCGCCTTTGGCGATGTGGTTGAAGCCATCACCAAAAAGATGATCCGCCGCCATCCGCATGTGTTCGGAGACGACGAGCAAAAAGCAGCGGGCTTCCCGAAAGGCACATGGGATCGCATCAAGGAAGAGGAAAAGCAGGAGCGCAAACAACAACGCGCCGCAATGGGCCTCATTGACCAGATGCCACGCTTTCTGGATGAAGTACCATCCGCATTCCCAGCCCTGACAGAAGCCGAAAAACTCCAGCACCGCGCCTCAAAAGTCGGGTTTGACTGGGGCGCAGCAGAGCCCGTCCTCGACAAGATCAAGGAGGAAGTCGAAGAACTCACCGTTGAAGTCACAGCCAACACGCCAGACCGCAGAAAAATCGAAGACGAACTCGGCGACGTGCTGTTCGCCATCGCCAACCTCGCCCGTCATTTGGAAATCCAGCCAGAAGCCGCCCTCAAACGCACCAACGCCAAGTTCCGCCGCCGCTTCGCCCACATAGAAGACGCAGCAACAGCCGAACAACGCCCGCTTAAAGACCTCTCCCTCGGCGAGATGGAAGCCCATTGGCAAGCAGCTAAGAAGTTTGACCCGGCAAGCTAAAAAGCACTCTGTCAGGCGAGCAGATAACACCTCGCCTGATCAGCAACGCGCGCATTAGAGCAACGGGCACGTATCTGGGTTCAGTTCCCGCAGGTAACCAGCCTCAAGATATGGCTGCACCTTGCCCCACTCCTCCAAAACCTCAGCTGCAAACTCCGGGTGAGCAAACCAATCCACCACATCCACCGGATACTTGTTTGCAGGCGCAATCATCTTGATTACCTTTGGCCAATGCCGCTCCAACGTCATCAGATAGCGGCGCGACGCACTCGCACTGCCAACGGCAATCACAGAGCCAATGGCATCATGAAGCCCAAGCCCCTTCAAACGCTCAATTGAGAACTTCACATTTTCGCCCGTGTTGGTCGCACAGGTCTCCAAAATTATATGGCGCCTTAGCACACCGCCAGCAACAAGCGCCTCACACATCTCATGCGCCTCAAGCTGCCCTGACGCTGTGTATTCACCACCAGTAATCAGAACTCGCCCAACAAGCCCATCACGCCACAATTGCGCTGTGACCTGAACCCGCGCCTCAGCACTTCTGTGTGAGCCAAACAGCAAACACAGATCAGCCTTTCGGATCTCGGTTCTGACAAGCAGGTACCGATTGATCTCGGCGATCAACTGAGGTGTAAGCTTTAAATGCGAATTGGCTGGGCAGGTCATGACACAACCAGACTAACGACCAAAACAACAACCAGCAACGCTACACCAGACAACACTCCTTCAAGTCCCTCACAAGCAGGAAGGCTGGAAGACTGCGCATAACGCGGATGCCTAGGGCATATCACAGCCCACCAACAAAAAAGCCCCACTCGCATGAGCAGGGCTTTCTTGTTTTCATTCGTCTCTCAGAGGCAATCAGATCGGTGAGTAATCACCGTCGTCATCTTCTTCACCGTCTTCTGAAGTCGGCTCTTCAGCCAGCTCCAGCCCGGTCACGAAGTATTTCGCGAAACGTTCCCGGACGCGAGATCGATGTGCATCAGGGACGCGGACAGACAAGCGGATGCCGTCCTCTGTATCGTCGCGCGAAAGGATCTCGCAGTTCTGGTAGAGCCATGCATGCCCCTGCCCGTCGCTGTGTGGCAGGATCATCGTCACGGTATCCAGCTGCTCAGCCAGACGCGTCTCGATGCGGACAATCAGATCTTCGATCCCATCACCACTCAGCGCAGAAACCGCAACCGGTCCCTCATCAACCGAGTTACTTTCAAGCAACTTGGCGCGATGTGCCTCGTCCAGCATGTCGATCTTGTTATAGACCTCAATGACACGATCACTCTCAGACACTTTAAGACCAAGCATCTCAAGCGTTTCATTCACATCCTGAGACTGCGCTTTGGTGTCCTCATGAGCAATATCGCGCACATGAAGCACAATATCAGCCTGAATAACCTCTTCCAGCGTCGCCCTGAAAGCAGCCACCAGATTGTGCGGCAACTCGGAAATGAAGCCAACCGTGTCTGACAGAATGACCTCACGGCCATGCGGCAGCTTCAAACGGCGAAGCGTAGGATCGAGCGTCGCAAACAGCAGATCCTTGGCAAACACCTCCGCATTGGTCATGCGGTTAAACAGCGTAGATTTGCCCGCATTGGTGTAGCCAACAAAAGCGATGACCGGATGCGGCACTTTCTTACGTGCTTTGCGGTGAAGCTTACGGGTGCGCTGAACCTGCTCCAGATGACCTTTCAGCAGTGTGATACGATCCTGAATGATACGCCTGTCGGCCTCAATCTGGGTCTCACCCGGGCCACCAACAAAACCAAGACCGCCGCGCTGACGCTCAAGGTGAGTCCAGGACCGCACCAGACGGGATTTCTGCCAACTCAGGTGAGCAAGCTCGACCTGCAGGCGACCTTCCTTGGTCTGCGCACGTTCACCAAAAATCTCCAGAATAAGACCTGTCCGGTCAATAACCTTGGTGTTCCAGTCTCGTTCCAGATTTCTTTGCTGGATTGGGGTGAGCGGATGATCAACAACAACCAGCTCAATCTCTTCGACATCAATTCGCAAGCGGATCTCTTCCACCTTGCCTGAGCCGAACAGACTTCCCGGTTTTACATTTGCCAATCGAACCAGACTTGAGGAGACAATCTCCAACTCGATTGCAGCTGCTAGTCCAACAGCTTCTTCCAGTCTGGCTTGTGGGCTGCGCTCGGCACCAAAGGGGCGCTCAGGAGCACCTTTCCCTCTCGCCAGAGCTCTACTTTGAATAATCGGTACGATGACGAGTGACCGGGTTCCCCGGGTCACTTCGTCTTCGCCGGCCTCAACATTCGCATCGCGTTGCTTGCGGTTCAGACCGGCCTCTTTTTTAGATTGGGGCTTCATCAGCCTCCTGCTTTTTCGCCTTCTTCTTCAGCTGGTTCGAACAGCTGTATAGGGCTATTTGGCATGATTGTTGAGATAGCGTGCTTGTAAACGAGCTGGGAGTGCCCGTCACGACGCAATAATACGCAGAAATTATCGAACCAAGTAACTACACCCTGCAGTTTTACACCATTGATCAAAAAGATTGTCAGTGGCGTCTTCTGCTTCCTGACATGATTTAAAAATGTATCTTGAAGATTTTGAGCGCGGTCAGCCATAACTATTTTTTTCCTGTTCTCAGTGGACACGGCCGCGGCATCCACCATTTACTGTTCCCATCCTCGAAACGGCCAAGTGACACTCACAAACACAAGAGAGATGCCCCAACACTAATAAGGTGCGCCGTCTTTCCTAAGTTCCCTTCAGCAAACACCGGAGGCACTTAACCCCCGGCAACCGTCAGTTTAATCAACTCTGACGCTTCATGGAATGATTTTCTTAAGTCTTGAACGATTGGACCGGGCTTACCATCACCCAAAATTGTTCCATTTACTTTCACGACGGGCATGACAAGCCCCGATGCACTTGTTAAAAATGCCTCATGCGCACTTTTTGCCTCTTCCAGAGAGAAACCGCGTTCTTCTACGGAAAAGCCTTTCATTTCCGCCAGTTTTAGAACGCCCGCTCTGGTAATTCCTTTTAAGATTCCGTGGGTAGCAGGTCGCGTCACCAAAGTGCCGTTCTTTAGAATTATCCAAGCATTGGTTGAACCGCCTTCAGTTATCAGGCCTTTTTTATCCACAAACCATGCTTCGCGGGCACCAGACTCCTTAGCCTTTTGTTTAGCAAGGACATTAGGCAAAAGACCAACAGTCTTGATATCGACCCGGTCCCAACGATTCTCTTCAACCGTAATGACCCCAACACCCTTGGCCGCAATTTGGTCCATTTTGTGTGACGGCACCGATTTTGCAGTCATCACAATAGACGGTGGAGTATTAGCTGGCGGGAAATAATGGTCGCGCGGAGCCACGCCGCGCGTAACCTGCATGTAGATCAAGCCGTTCTTCACCCGGTTGAGCGAAATCACTTCCTTCATCACCCGCGTCAAGGCCCCACGTGACATAGGGGCTGAAATCTGCAACTCACTCAGTGACCGATCCAGCCGGTCCAGATGGGCGCTCATGTCCACAATCTGGCCTCTCCAGACCTCACACACCTCATAAACGCCATCAGAGAACTGGTAGCCCCGGTCTTCCACATGCACGGCTGCATGAGAATGTGGCACATATTGTCCATTTACGTAGGCAACACGGCTCATCAGCCTCTCCTGTTCAGGAACATTCAACAGGTTACATCTAAGGGCATTTACTGAATACTATCAAGTGGCTAACAGCAGATAAAACTAGATATTTCCGAGTGGGATCACTGAGAAAACCTGAGCTTCCGTTTTGGGAAGCTAAAACCAACCTACTATCCGGGCGTTTAAGCCAGAAATACTTAAAATCACAGGTTTATAGACGGGAAGAAAAAACAAAGGCCACGACACCTCTGCTGGCCAGTCGCGAACACTCGCGTTTCAGGCTTAACGACTTGATGTTCCGGCACTTTCATACGAGAGCGCCGGAACCATGTAGCAAAACTGGCTCTAGAAGAACTCCAGTGACACGCGGAACATCTGCTCCACCTGACGCACCTTGTCTGCAATAGCAAAAATCACAACGCGGTCATGGGCCTGGATACGCTCATCGCCGCACGGTGTCACCACCTTGCCATCACGCAAGATTCCACCGATGCGAATGCCTTCAGCAAGCTCAACCTCACGTAGGGGACGACCAACGAGCGGCGAAGTATCCAGCGCCTCAGCCTCAATCACCTCAGCAGCACCGTTTTGCAGCGCATGAACTGCCCGAATACGGCCACGGCGCACATGCTGCAAAATCTTGGAAATCGTCACCTGACGCGGGTTCACAAAGGCATCAATGCCCAAAGCATGCGCAAAAGCTGGATAACTGGTGTTGTTCAGCAGGGAAAGGTTCCGTTCACAGCCCATTTTCTTAGCCATGACGCAGGACAGGATGTTCACCTCATCTTCATTGGTCAGCGCCACCATCATGTCGGAATCTTCGACATCCGCTTCCTGTAACATCACCTGATCTAGCGCACTGCCATGCAACACCACAGTTCTGCGCAGTTCATCCGCAATACGAATAGCCCTATCGCGGGAATGTTCGATAATTTTTACTTTGGTTCTGCTTTGCTTCTCCTCAAGACGGCGAGCAACATAAGCACCAATATTACCACCACCAGCGATAAGAACACGCTTAGCTTCAGGCTCTTCATGCCCAAAGATGCTCAGTGTACGGCGCACCTGACCACGTTCACAACAAACGTAAACCAGATCCCCTTCCCGCATCATATCAGAGCTGTGCGGAACAAAGACCTTGCCTTCACGCGCGATACCAACAACAACAGCCGACAGATCCGGGAACAACTCGGTCAACTGGCGCAGTGGCGTATCCAGCACCGGACAGTCACCACCACAGTCGATCCCGACAATGATCATGTTATCATCCGCAAAGCGCACAGTTTCCATGGCACCTGGCAACGACAAGCGCCGCAGGATCATCTCACCCACTTCGATTTCAGGAGAAATGATCACGTCAATTGGCATGTTATCGCGCGAAAACAGATTGCGGTAATGGGATTGCAAATAGCTTTGCGCACGCACACGCGAAACCTTGATCGGCACGTTAAACAAAGAGTGCGCAACCTGACACGCAACCATGTTGATCTCGTCATACAAGGTCACGGCAATAATCATGTCAGCCTGATCAGCGCCAGCCTGCGCCAGCACATCCGGATGCGCACCATGGCCAATAAAGCCGCGCACATCCAGTGTGTCACGAATGGCATGAACCAGCTGTGGGCTGGTATCAATCACAGAAACGTCGTTCTGTTCCGCTGCAAGTTTTTCGGCAATGCCGTACCCAACCTGTCCGGCGCCACAAATTACAACCTTCATAATTCAGTCCTTTGCTCCACCTCAAAGCTCACCAATCAGGTGAGACCAAGAGACTTGAGCTTTCGGTGCAATGCTGACCGTTCCATACCAATATATTCAGAGGTACGCGAGATATTACCGCCAAAACGCTTAACCTGTGCTTGCAGATATTCACGTTCAAACTGTTCCCGCGCTTCACGAAGTGGCAAGGACATCAGCTCTTCACCGCCAGAAGACCCCGGCATGCTTGGCACAGTCGATGCCACCTCAGCAGGCAGAAGATCCGCTGTAATCACAGCTTCTGAATCAGCCCGTGTCAGGATCATCAAACGTTCAACATTGTTGCGCAGCTGGCGCAGGTTCCCCGGCCAGTCATGCGTTTGCAGCACGGCCATCGCATCCTCACCAATCCGGCGCATTGGCAGGCCGGTGGAGTTGGAAATCTGCTTCATGAAGAAATGGATCAGCTGAGGAATATCCTCACGGCGCTCTTCAAGCGCAGGCACACGCAGCGGCACAACAGCCAGACGGTGATAAAGGTCCTCACGGAACAAACCTTCCGCAATCCTGTTTTCCAGATTGTAGCCACTGGAAGACAAGAGACGCACATCCACCTTCACTTTGTTGTGGCCACCCAGACGGGTGAAGGTCTGATCCACCAGCACACGCAGAATTTTATTCTGCGTCTCCAGCGGCATATCGGCAATCTCATCAAGATAGATGGTCCCGCCATGCGCCTCTTCAAGCGCGCCCACCTTGCGCGGTGTGGAGTCGGTCTCTTCAATACCGAAGAGTTCCTCCTCCATCCGCTCCGGCGTAATGTTCGCCGCAGAAAGCACCACAAACGGTGATTTGGAGCGAGGAGACGCTTCATGGATCGTCCGCGCAACGGTCTCCTTGCCAGAACCAGACGGCCCGGTGATCATCACACGGCTGTTGGTCAGACAAATACGCTCAATCGTCATGCGCAGGTTATTGATTGAGGACGAACTGCCCACCAGATTGGAAACGTCACCAGCACGCTGCTTCAGTTCCTTGATCTCGCGCTTCATGGAAGAAGCTTCCAGCGCGCGCTCAGTGATCAGAACCAGCTTGTCTGCCTTAAACGGCTTCTCGATGTAATCGTAGGCGCCTTTTTTGATCGCAGATACCGCCGTCTCCACGTTGCCGTGACCAGAAATGATCACCACAGGCAGATCAGGGTTTTCTTTCTTGATCACCTCAAGCACTTCAAGCCCGTCAAGCTTGCTGCCCATGAGCCAGATATCAAGAATAATCAGAGAAGGACGACGGTCCGCAATCGCAGCCAACGCCGCATCACTGTTGCCAGCGGTGCGGGTATTATAGCCGTCATCCTCTAAAATCCCGGCGATCAGCTCACGAATATCTGCTTCATCATCAACAATCAGAATGTCACTTGCCACGGCTTATCACCACCATTCTTACGTTACATTTTCAGTGAAGGAAGGAACATCAAAACTGCGCAAAGTCAGCCGAACCATGGCACCATGCCCGCCCTCGGCAACAGATGGCGCATCCAGCAGTTCAATTCCACCCCCATGATCTTCCATAATTTTCCGCACAATCGCGAGCCCAAGGCCGGTGCCCTTTTCGCGGGTCGTCATATACGGCTCTAAAAGCCGCGTGCGGTGCTCAGTTGGAAGGCCAATCCCGTTATCAATCACATCAATCGTGAGAACCGGACCTTCCCTATAAAGTTTCACCAGAACAGAGCCCTGCTCCGGGTTTTCTTCGCTCGCCAGATAAGCCTCAACAGCTTCCGACGCATTCTTGATCACATTACCAACAGCCTGCCCAACCAGACGACTGTCAAATGTTGCCCGTACAGCCTCATCCGGCACATCGGTTTCAAAATGAACCTGAGAATTGGCAACAGACACCATAAAGGTGGACTCGCGCACCACGGAGCGCAGATCGGCCTCTTCCATCTTTGGTTTTGGCATACGCGCAAACGAGGAGAATTCATCAACCATACGGCCAATATCCCCCACCTGACGAATGATCGTATCCACGCACTGGTCAAACACCTTACGGTCATCATCTTCAATACGCTTGCCATAGCGGCGACGGATACGCTCAGCAGAAAGCTGGATCGGTGTCAGCGGGTTCTTAATCTCATGCGCAATACGGCGGGCAACATCCGCCCAGGCCGAGTTACGTTGAGCTGCAACAAGGTCCGTGATGTCGTCCAGCGTCACCACAAAACCATGCTCAGAACGGGTCGCTTCCTCAGTCGTCACACGCACATTCACAGTGCGCTCACGCCCCTTACGCATAATGGCAACCTGTGCCACCTGCGAGCCACTGGAGCTTTCTTCAAGCGCCTTAGACACAACCTCTTGCACCTCTGGAAGATTGTCGTAGATCGGTTTTTCCAGAAGCTCGTTTTCATCCTGACTGAGAAGACGTGTTGCTGAGCGATTGACCATGGTCACATCACCCTCATCATCAATCCCGATTACGCCAGAGGACACCCCAGATAGCACGGCTTCACTGAAGCGGCGGCGGCGGTCAATCTGGTCATTTGCAGCCAGCAGCGCATCCCTTTGCCCACGCAACTGACCCGTCATATTGTTGAAGGTCCGCCCAAGGCTCTCAAGGTCACCGCTCGCCTTCGCAGCTTCAACCTCAACATAATAATTGCCTTTGGAAACCTGATCTGCAGCGCCAATAAGGTTACGGATCGGCAACACAAGCTGGTTGGCAAACCCAAAGCCCACCCAGATGGAGGAGAGCAGCAGTACAAGCGCCACACCCACGTAAACAAGGGCAAACGCCAGCTGAACACCAAAGCGGCGCTGTTCCAGCTCCGCATACTCATTGACGCCAGCTTCCGCCAGACGCTGATATTCAACCACCCGGGGATCAAGCGCACGCGTCACATAAAGATAGAGGTCATCAAAAGCGGACAGCTTAATCACGCCGCCCACAAGGTTGGAAACGCCCGGTGCAATCAGCACAGGAGCCCCATCCTTAGCCTGGTTCATCGCCACCTGCGGTGGCAGCAAAGGCTCCACCTTCGGATCGCGCAACACACGCATCACGACGGTGCCGTCATTTTTCAGAACATAAGCCCCCAGCAAGCCACGGACCCAGGTCTGGGTCTCAAAAAAGCGGTCAAACCGAGTGGGGTCATAAAAATAAGAGTTACGGTTCAGATCCACATCACTGGCCATGCCAATCAGCGTGGACCGCAGCGAGTTTCCGTGCTCCTGAACATAAGCGGCCGCAACCGACTGGGCGTTGGTGATGATATTGCGCGTTCTTGTCTCAAACCAGCGATCAAGCCCCTGATCCAGCGTAATCGTTGCCACCACAGCAACAATAAACGCAGGCAGTGCAGCCACCAGCGAGAACATAGTCACAATGCGCACATGAAGCCGGGCCGCAGCACGCCCACGGCGCCGCGCCTGCAACAGCTTCACAAGCTCAAAGATGATCAAGCCGATAAGCAGGAACACCAGTGCGCCATTAAATCCAAGCGCAATGTAAACAACCGTTTCAGAAGGAACGATAGGCGTCACGCCCATCAGCACCAGAAAGGAAACCCCGATGGAACACAGCGCCAGCAAGACCACGGAAAGGCCAAACATGCGAGACTTGCGGCCTTTCGCATCAAGTTTTGGGGTATGTTCTTCTGCTTTTGACTTGAAAATCATGAAACGCGAACCTGCGCACCTGTGATAACTTTATTAATATTGGAAACAGACTATTAGCACGAATTGTTGCCAAAATGCGACAATGGGTTTTATTAGTCACACTCTTGATGGGGAAAACCGAAAAGTCCACAGGTCAGAATAAGCATGCAGTGCACAACTCAAACGCATTCTCACCCCATTAAACGCAAAATGGCGCAAGAGATCGCGCCATTTTGAAAGCTTCACTCGATAAAAATCGATTATCTGGAGCTGCGGATCACCTGAACGTCCAGATCGCGGATTTTCTTGCGCAGTGTGTTGCGGTTCACACCTAAAAGTTCAGCAGCCTTGATCTGGTTGCCACGGGTGGCTGCCAGCACTGCGCTGATCAAGGGGTACTCCACCTCACGCAGGATACGGTGGTAAAGGCCCGGAGGCGGCAGATCTTCACCAAATCCGCCGAAGTAATCCCCCAGATACCGCTCCACAGACCCACCAAGATCCTGAACAGACGGCGCATCCATGTCGTTCACAGCCGTAGAAGGCTGAGAAAGTTCCAGATCGATCAAACTGGCGGTTATGTCATCTTGCGGATAGAGCGCTGCCAGACGGCGCACAAGGTTTTCCAACTCACGTACGTTGCCCGGCCAGCGATAACGGCGCAGCTTATCAAGTGCTGCCACCTCAATCTGCTTGGCAGGCAAACCTTCGCTCTCTGCAATAGAGAAGAAGTGGCGCACAAGATCAGGAATATCCTCAGTCCGTTCCCGCAAAGGCGGAAGGCGAATTGGCACAACATTCAGACGGAAATACAAATCTTCACGGAACAGCCCCTGATTGATCAGCTGACGCAGGTCTTTGTTCGTCGCCGCAATAATCCGCACATCTGTCTGGATCGGCGTACGACCACCTACAGAGGTATACTCGCCCTGCTGTAACACACGCAGCAAACGGGTCTGCGCTTCCATCGGCATATCACCGATTTCATCCAGCAGCAGCGTACCACCATCAGCCTGCTCAAACCGACCAGAAGAACGCGCTTGAGCGCCAGTAAACGAGCCCTTCTCATGCCCAAACAGCTCAGATTCAATCAAATCCTTTGGGATCGCCGCCATGTTGACCGCAACAAACGGACCATTCCGGCGTTTGCCATAATCATGCAGCGCCCGCGCAACAACCTCTTTACCAGTGCCACTTTCACCGTTGATCATCACGGTCAGATCAGTCTGCATCAAGCGGGCAAGCACGCGGTAGATTTCCTGCATGGCAGGAGAACGACCCACAAGTGGAATATTGTCATTCCCCTCGCCGCTCATATCAAACTGCCGCCCTTTAGGCTCAGCGAGCGCACGGCCCACAATACCCGTCAGCTCTTTCAGATCAAACGGCTTGGGCAGATACTCATAGGCCCCTTGCTCAGAGGCCTTAATCGCCGTCATGAAGGTGTTTTGCGCACTCATGATGATCACAGGCAATTCCGGACGCAGCTTGCGGATGCGCGGCAGCACATCAAACGCGTTCTCATCCGGCATCACCACATCGGAGATCACCAGATCCCCTTCGCCCGAACTCACCCAGCGCCACAACGTGGTGGCGTTGGACGTCAGCCGAACAGTATACCCTGCACGGGACAGAGCCTGATTGAGAACGGTACGGATCGCAGAATCGTCGTCAGCAACAAGAATGGTTCCACTCGGCATGCTCTTAGTCCTCAATTCCAGAATGTACGTCAGGCCCGGTAAAGGCAGGCATCAGAATGCGGAAGGTCGTGCCCCGATTGCCGCTCTCGCACTCCACCACGCCGCCATGATCACCCACGATCTTGGCAACCAGCGCCAGCCCAAGGCCAGAGCCATTCGTCTTTGTCGTAATAAACGGGTCAAACAGATGCGGGCGCAGATCTTCCGGCACACCATAGCCGTTGTCGCGCACACAAAATTCAAGCGGCAAGCTCACACGCTCCTGCACGCCGGGCACAGACAAACGCACACCGGGACGGAAGGCCGTGGAGACAACAATCTCCGGCTCGTTCACGCCGCTCAGCGCTTCGCTCGCGTTTTTGATCAGATTGATAAAGATCTGCACCAACTGGTCACGGTTGGCATAGACGGGCGGCAAGGAGGGGTCATAATCCTCAACGATCCGCACTTTGGAGGCAAAGCCATTTTCCGCAACCCGTTTCACATGATCAAGCACCACGTGAATATTCACCGGCTCGCGGTCAATCGGGCGTTCATCGGAAAACACTTCCATCCGGTCCACCAACTTCACGATCCGGTCCGTCTCCTCCATGATGAGACGGGTCAAAGTGCGATCATCTTCACTGGCTGACTGCTCCAACAGCTGAGCTGCGCCGCGAATACCAGAAAGCGGGTTTTTGATCTCATGGGCCAGCATGGCGGCAAGGCCCGTCACGGTACGCGCAGCACCGCGGCTGGTCAGCTGCTTATCCAGCTTCTCCGCCATGGTGCGCTCCTGAAACAGCAGCACAACGCCGCCCGGAGCATCACTTAAAGGAGAAGCGTGAATATCAACCAGTTTCTCCTGCCCAATGCGCGGTGTCCCAATGTCCACCTTATACTCGTTGACCGCACCGCCGCGCTCACGCACCTGTGCAATCAAACCCAGCAGAGGGCTGCCAAACGGCACAAACCAGGACACTTCACGGCGCTTCAGCATCGACAAACTGGCATGGAAAAAGTCTTCCGCCGCACTGTTTGCCCCAACGATCTTGTCATCTCCTCCAACCACCACAACAGGGTGCGGCAGAGAATCCAAAACGGCCTGTCCCGGCACACCCTTGCCCAAACCAGCCTTGGCTTCTGTCAGAGTGTCTCCTCCCGTCTCCAACATCAGGCAGCGCTCCTCATAGGGACTTGAACAAACCAGTCATAAAGGGTGTTCCGCACCAGATCAGCATCCAGACTGGTCATAAGCCCTCGCATAAATCCTTGCGGCGCATCATCAAGCCGTCCCGCAGCTTCCAGATACCAGCCCATATGCTTACGGAAGGCCCGCACGCCGATCTCAAAGCCGTATTGCTCCAGCATGGCGTCGTAGTGCTCCACAACAAGCGCGGCCAGCTCTTCCCCGTGTGGGTCAGCAAGCCGTTCACCCGTTTCCAGATAATGCGCAATCCGCCCCGGCACCCACGGCCGGCCATAAGCACCACGGCCAACCATCACCAGATCAGCACCAGATTGCGCCAACATCTCGTCGGCATCCTCAAACTTGCAACAATCGCCATTGGCCACCAGCGGCACATCCGGAATAACATCCCGCACCTGCCGGATTGCCCTCCAGTCCGCCTTGCCTTTGTAAAACTGCGATCGCGTACGACCATGCACGGTGATCATCTTCACACCCGCATCCACCGCCCGTTTGGCAAGCTCCGGAGCATTAATGGAAGTCTCATCCCACCCCAGACGCATCTTTAACGTCACTGGAACAGACACAGCCTCCAGCGTCGCCTCAACCAGCGTCATGGCATGGTCCAGATCTTTCATAAGAGCAGAACCGGAATAACCAGAAGTCACCTTTTTCGCAGGACAGCCCATGTTGATGTCGATCACATCCGCACCGGCTTTTTCAGCCATGCGCGCGCCCTCGCCCATCCAGTGAGGATCTTTACCTGCCAGCTGCACGATGTGAGGATCGATCCCCTCACCTTCAGCCCGCATCAGCGATTCTGGATGCCCGGTACACAGCGCTTCACTGGCAACCATTTCACTGACCACCAAACCCACGCCATAGCGCAAAGCAATACGGCGGAACGGCAAATCCGAAACGCCGGACATTGGCGCAAGAATAACTTTGTTTTTGAGGGGGATATTACCTATCGTAAGCATTACGCATATTTCTTGAAAGAGCCCAGTTGCACATTTGATAAGCAGCATATGAAGTTGCACATATTCTAACCAAACTAAAAATTTAGGCAAGGGAATATTAAAGAGAAGAGATTGAAGTGTTGAGCTTCGCTCTTAAATCGAGCAAAACCCTCACCAACACAGTTTCTAAGAGCCGCCACCTCACACTCTGAGGACGCAGTTCACACTCAAAGCAGGTGATCCAGTTTTGCAGTCCACTGAAAAAATTGCATGCATCATAGTTGCAGCCGGACGCGGTTCACGCATGTCCACGCAAAATGACAGCAGCCCGAAGCAATATCGGGACCTTGGCGGAAAGACTGTTCTGCAAAGAACACTGGAAGCGATTTTATCCTCCTCACAGGTGGATCTGGTGCTGCCTGTCATCCACGCAGAAGACGGCGAAGCCTATCAAGAGGCCGCAAGCTCACTGACTGACAATCGCCTGATCAGGCCCGTCACGGGCGGAGCCACCCGTCAGGCATCTGTCGCATGCGGCTTGAAAGCACTGGAAGAGCACGCCCCGGACTACGTTCTGATCCACGACGCAGCCCGCCCCTTCATCACACCAGCGGTGATCAAGGACGCCATCACGGCCCTGCAAAACGGCGCGCAAGCGGCCCTTCCTGCAGTACCTGTCGCAGACACGTTAAAGCGGGCAGACGCAAACCAGAAAGTTCTGGAAACGGTCGATCGCACCCACCTGTGGGCCGCCCAAACACCGCAAGCCTTCCCGTATCCGCTCATTTGGGCAGCTCATCAACAAGCGACCAATGAGAACATCGACAGCTTCACCGATGATACGGCGCTCATCGAATGGCAAGGCAAACCTGTCACCATCACAACAGGCGACCCGCAAAACATCAAGCTCACCACACTCAAAGACATGACGAACGCACAGGAACAGATCGCCATGAAACAACTCGCAGACCTTGGCGACATTCGCGTTGGAACCGGCTACGATGTGCACGCATTTGAAGCTGGTGAGGCCGTCATTCTCGGCGGCATTTCCATCCCGCACACCCAGAAACTCAAAGGCCATTCCGACGCGGACGTTGGCCTGCACGCCCTGACGGATGCCATCTTCGGCGCATTGGCAGATGGCGACATCGGCTCGCACTTCCCACCCTCTGACATGCAGTGGAAAGGTGCGGCCTCTGACCAGTTCCTGAAATACGCAATAGACCGGGTTCACAAGCGCGGCGGCATGATCGCACACTTGGATTTAACGCTGATCTGTGAAGCTCCGAAAATCGGCCCACACCGGGAAGAAATGCGCAAACAGATCGCACAGATCTGCGAGTTGCCCATTGGCCGCGTGGCTGTGAAAGCAACCACCTCCGAAAAGCTGGGCTTCACCGGTCGCCAGGAAGGCATTGCTGCACAAGCCTGCGCAACCATCCGGCTTCCGTTTGAAGATTAAACGAAGCCACCAAAACAAGGGACAGAGAACCATGACCGACATCCTCAGCCTTAAGGAAAGAGCACGCGTTCTCGTCTCCAGATACGCTGAAAAAGAGATCAGGATCACCACAGCAGAAAGCTGCACCGGCGGCCTGCTCGCAGGCCTGCTGACAGAAGTGCCCGGCTCTTCTGCTGTGCTTGATCGTGGCTTCGTCACCTACTCCAACGAAGCCAAGCATGAGATGATCGGCGTCCCCGTTGACCTGCTCATGAGCTACGGCGCGGTCAGCAGCGAAGTTGCCAAAGCCATGGCAAGCGGCGCCCTGTTTTGCTCCAATGCCAACGTGGCCGTTTCCATTACGGGCATCGCCGGACCGGACGGTGGCACCAAAGACAAACCTGTCGGACTTGTCCACTTTGGCTTTGCAGCTGACCAAGAGGAAACCAAGCACGTCCAATGCCTCTTCGAGAACACCGGACGCGAGGGAATACGCTTTCAGGCACTGGTACAAGCATTAAAATTATTAGAAAATTTTATTGAAACTAGCTAATCGAAATTTACCTTCTCGTTAAAAGAGTACCGGGTAGGCACTACTACCTTATGACATTCTAAGAAAACTTAGATAAAATCTGTTTTAAATTTACAACGGAATGTCACGGTATACCCATGAGATATATTGCTAGTTTGTTTTTGGGCATGTGCTTAAGCACCTCAGCTTATGCGGCATCAGATGTATTCCTCATTTCACGAGGGTTCGATGACGAGTTCATCGGCTCTCACGAAGTGCAGAAAATGCCACGCGGTGGCTATAAAGAGCTGCGCCTGTGCGGCCAGTCCTATTGGGTTCGCCCCTACTCTGTTGCCTGGACAAAATGGGAAGAACAGCTTGGCCACAAGATCCGCCTTGAAGTAAACCAGGGCTATGGCTGGGTGGTTCTGTGCACCAAACCAACAACACAGCTGAACCTCAAAGATGTCGGCATTTACGCTTCTCTTGAAAAGACCATGGAGCACGGTGACCCGGATAAGGAACTCACCAACCGCTTTCAGGCAATCCGACGCACCTTCGTCATGCGCAACGGCCTTACCCCAGAGCAGGCTGAAGCCGAAATTACCAAAAACTACGAGAAGAGAGGCTCCCGCCTGAGCCAGTTCCTGAACAATCGCGACAAGAATTAAGCCGTTTCTCCGAGGTCTTTCAGCCAAAGAAATGCCGGAAAACCTGAAAACAACCGACTGATCAGCACCAATGCATTTTATTCGGTTGCTCTTTGTACATGAATTTTTTGCATGAAGGAGCAGCGGCGAAATGCATATTTGGCGACCAGCACAAACGATCAGGGTGAAATCTCTCGGCCTGCACTGGCGCAACAATCGCCTGCTGGCCGCAGAAGTCTATGATGACGCAGGCAACCTCAAAGGCGTCCGCCCTCTTGGCGGCACTGTCGAGTTTGGCGAAGATTGGAAGACCGCTCTGATCAGAGAGTTCAAAGAAGAACTGAACATCCAGGTCACAATCTCTGGCGATCCCGTTGTCATGGAAAACATCTATGAACACGAAGGACAGACAGGTCACGAAATTCTGTTCATCGCAAATGTGACGTTCCCGCCAAATGCCTTCACCACGCAGGAAACGATCACATTTCTGGAAGACAGCGGAACGGAAATCACCGCACGCTGGTTCGATCCCGAAGAACTCACCCCAAACGGCGTTGACCTCTTCCCTGCAGGATTAAAGCAACACCTGGAGATCCTGCGATAGCCCACACAAGAATATGAGCTGCCCTTACGATTATGGAATATATTTAGATTATCTAAGTGCGCCCAATTTTAGCGGACATCAGTCTTCAGATTTTTAGGTGCCGTAGATTTTGTCGGCGCGGTCTTCAAAGGCACTGGAGAATTTGCGGAAGGCGCGGTCGAACATGGCACCCATCATGGTGCCGAGTGTTCGGCTCTTGAACTCATAATTGATATAGAAGCTCACATCGCATTCCTTTTCAGAAACCGGATCGAAGCTCCAGACATTTTCCAGATGGCGAAACGGGCCATCCAGATACTCAACCGTAATTTTACTCGCCTCACGATCAAGGGTCACACGGCTGGCAAATGTCTCTTTGAAAACTTTGTAAGCCACAGTCATATCCGCCACCATCATTTCACGGTGGTCATCAATCTTCCGGCGTCCGCGCACACGCAATGCTTGACACAACGGCACAAACTGGGGGTACTGCTCCACATCTGCAACCAGATCAAACATATCATCAGCACTGTGCTGAACCCGGTGTGTGCTTTCGAAAGACGGCATATGCTCGCGTTCTTTTTCTTCTAGTTTTTCAAAAATTCTTCAGGATGCTCTAAGCGACCTTTTTTGATTTGCCAAGAAAATTTTCAGGTTTTCTCTCATCAAGCAGGCCCCTGTGAGCCAAAAGCATCAGAAATTTTCAAGTCGCAATTATACCGCGACGATCTAACGCAACCGTTTCATTCTCAAAACTCTGGTCAGTACTCAAAACTCAATTCTACACTATGCGCTAATACTTAGCTCTTTTTGAAAGCAAACCCAATGCTTAGTCCTTTTAAAATTTCCCACCTCGCCAAAGAAGGCGGAGAAGAAGATTACATTAAAACCACTAATACTCTTACAGATAGTCCTGTGCAGGTCATCAGCCGCGAAGAAACCGCCAAATACCATCAAATCACAGTGGTCGAAGGCGGGATTGAACGCATCAGATACATCCCCCACCAAGCCCGGCACAAAACCCCGCTCATCTTCATCCACGGCATGTGGCATGGCGCATGGTGCTGGAAGAACTATCAGGAAAAACTCGCAGAGTCCGGCTGGGAGAGCGTTGCCATCAGCCTGCCCGGCCACGGTCACTCACCAGAACAACGCCCCACAGCAAAAGCCACACTGGGCTATTACCTCCGATTTGTGCAGGAGGAGGTTACCCGCCATGACCAGCCAGCCGTTCTGATCGGCCACAGCATGGGCGGTGCTTTAGTGCAGTGGTATCTGAAATATGTCGGCGGGCTGAAAGCTGCCGTTTTTGTCGCCTCATGGACCGCCATTGACGTTATGCAAGACTGCCTGAAAAACGCCATGTCCATCGACTGGCTTGGAACAGCGCTGTCACCTCTTTTGGGATACAAGTTCCAGTTCAGATCCCCCAAAACCGTGGCAAAATGGTTCCTTGCAGATCGCTCGAACCCGGTTGCCCAGTACATTCAGAGCCAGCTTGGGCCAGAATCCGACGTCGTGCTCCTGCAACATCGCCCGCCGCAATGGTTTCCCCCGCTAGATGATGAAACACCCAAACTATGGCTCACGGCCAGCGAAGACGCCATCATCCCCTTCAACCGCTCTCTGCACTCTTCTGCCCTCTATGAGGCAACGCATAAAATCGTGCCCCACGCCGGGCACGACATCATGCTGGAAGACAATTGGGAGGAAAGCCTGTCCTACATCACCACATGGCTGCAGAACATGAGCACCACCAGAGCACTGGCAACCAGCTGAGCTCCTAAAGAAGCGCCTCCCATCGTAGTGAGGCGCTCACACACCAAAACCAGCTAAGCCTTACCTTGCAGTTCAACAAGGCACTTTGCCGTATCAGCAGCCTCCTCAGCATAAGCAGGATCACGATGAATAAGCATGATGGAAAAGGCCCCCTCCATCAGCAACACCACACGGCGTGCCAGAACCTCAGGCTCCATCAATCCGGCAAGCGTATAACGCTCTGCCAGCCAAGCCTCAAACGTCTTCTTGTGCTTTGCCCCCACCACAACAGCCGGATGCCCCGGCATATTAGCCAGTTCCGCAGCTGTGCGAATGAAACCGCATCCCTTCCATTTCGGATGCCGGGCGTTTGACGCAACACGCAGGAAAATTGCAGCAGTCTTGTCCGCAGCACTGCCTTCCGCCTCATCAAACCACGTCGCAAATGCTTCCAGATTGGGTTGGTCCCGGGAGATAAGATACTCAGTCACCAGATCATCTTTGCTTTTGAAATGGTAGTAGAGCGTCTTCTTGGTGATCCCTGCTTTCTCGGCAACAGCATCCACACTGACAGCACGAATGCCCTCACCGTAAAACAACTTGTTTGCAGCATCTAAGATGCGATCGCGGGTCGTCCGCTGAGTTTTCTGAGCCATGTATACTAACCAGTGAGTTTACTGAAGAGTGCAGCACTCCTACCCTTGAGTCAATTCAGCTTGAAATGAGGGAAACACCATGAAAAAGCTCGTTCTGTTTGAAATAAGAGATCGCATTGCACTGCTCACCTTAAACCGTCCGCAAAAGCTCAACGCACTGAACTACCAGACCAACGACCGCCTTCTGGACCTTCTGGACCGGATTGAAGATGACCCGAAAATCAGCGCTGTGATCCTCACAGGTGCAGGAGAACGATCATTTTCCGCCGGTGGTGACATTCATGAATTCTCCCAGAGCATCACCAAAGGGACAGATGTTGCAGTCAAGCAATTCGTAGCCCGCGGCCAGACCATGACCAGCCGCATCGAAAACTTCACCAAGCCCATCATTATCGCTGTCAACGGCATCGCTTTTGGCGGCGGCTGCGAAATCACCGAGGCCGCCCATCTGGCAATCGCCTCAGACCGTGCCGTCTTTGCCAAACCAGAAATCAACATCGGCATTCCGCCCACCTTCGGCGGCACCCAGCGCCTGCCCCGTCTCGCCGGTCGCAAGCGTGCGCTGGAACTGCTGCTCACGGGAGACCCGTTCGGCCCAGACCGAGCCTGTGAGCTTGGCCTCATCAACAAGGTCGTCCCGCACGATGACCTGCTGCCAGAAGCCTTCGCTCTGGCAGAACGCATCCTGCGCCATTCCCCACTCGCCGCCGCCCGCATCCTCACCGCCGTCACCCGCGGCCTCAACACAACCATCTCTGAAGGCCACCAAATCGAAGCCGCCCAATTCGCCCAAATGGTCCCCACCAACGACATCCACGAAGGCCTCAACGCCTGGATAGAACGAAGAACCCCCGCCTATGCCGGCAATTAGCCTGGGCGGAATAAGCAGCCCACAAACAAAAAAAGCGTCACACCATGCAGTGTGACGCTCTTTAAAACTCGTGGAATGGAAGCGGCGTTTAGTTGCCTTGTTTTGCCTTACGGGCTGCTTTCAGCTCGGCAAAGTCTTCGCCAGCGTGGTGGGAAGAGCGGGTCAGCGGGTTCGCGGAAACCTTCAGGAAGCCTTTTGCATAAGCAATCTTCTCATAGGCCTTGAACTCGTCTGGTGTTGGGAAGTTCATGACCGGATGGTGCTTCTTGGTTGGCTGCAGGTACTGGCCAACGGTCAGGAAGTCCACATCAGCAACACGCAGATCATCCATCAGCTGAAGCACTTCGTTGCGCTCCTCACCCAGACCAACCATGATGCCGGATTTGGTGAACATCTCAGGATCAATCTCCTTCACGCGCTGCAAAAGGCGGATGGAGTGGAAGTAGCGTGCGCCCGGACGAACCTTCAGATAGTTGGAAGGAACTGTTTCCATGTTGTGATTGAACACGTCAGGCTTCGCCGCAACAACAATTTCAACCGCGCCTTCCTTACGAAGGAAATCAGGCGTCAGCACTTCAATAGTTGTTTTGGGAGAAGCTTTACGGATTGCAGCAATCACGTTGGCAAAGTGCGTCGCACCGCCATCATCAAGATCATCCCGGTCCACAGAGGTGATAACAACGTGCTGCAGTTCCATGGAGGCAACAGCTTTACCAATGCTTTCAGGCTCATTTTGATCAACTGGCCCCGGCATCCCGGTGCGTACGTTACAGAACGCACAGGCACGGGTACAGGTATCACCCAGGATCATGAAACTCGCATGCTTCTTGGACCAGCACTCACCGATATTCGGGCAACCAGCTTCTTCACAAACCGTGACGAGGTTGTTCTTGCGAACCAGCTCGTGGGTCTCTTTGTAGACAGGAGAAGTGGGCGCCTTAACACGGATCCATTTTGGCTTGCGCTGAACAGGATTATCCGGGCGATGCGCTTTTTCCGGATGGCGCGGACGCTCTTTTTCCTGCAGTGCAGACGCCGTTTGGCTTTTATGATTAGGATCGAGTGTATTTACCAGTGTAACCATATCAGTTCCGTCAGGTCCGAGACTTTGCTGCACACTTGCCTTAAGGGTCAGTGTCACTGTCTCTTATAAGTTTAGTGGTCCATAACAGGAAATGAAGCATCTCTCAATGCCAGACACTGGTGTTCAGTCAGTTCCGTGCCTCAGGACCACGCCTATTCAAAGCCAATTGCATCCCCACCAATCAGTGAGGCAATCAGAGCAAACGCAATGGCGCCAACCATCGCAACGACCGCCTGGTCGAGATATTCATTCCCCAGGGAAACTTCCACATCCGCAAATTCGAACAGGTAAACCCCTGAAATACCACCGAGAAATCCGGCGATAATCAACACGGCGAAGTCTCCGCCAACTGTAGCCATCACCAGCACAGTAGCTACAACGGCACAAACGGCTGATGTCACCAGCCATATGATTGATTTCATAAAGTCCACGGTTCTTCTCCTTTTTGATAAGAAGAGTACCCGGGAAAAATTAAGTCCCCCTCACTGGTAAAATTCCAGTGAGAGGGAATTGATTTACATATTCAGAGCGCGTCCGTAGGCGTCCAGAACACTTTCCTTCATCATTTCGGAAAGGGTCGGATGCGGGAAGACAGTGTGCATCAGCTCTTCTTCGGTGGTCTCAAGACCCATGGCAACAACGAAACCCTGAATGAGTTCGGTCACTTCCGCGCCAACCATGTGCGCACCCAGCAGCTGACCGGTCTTCTTGTCAAAGATCGTCTTGACCAGACCTTCAGGTTCACCAAGAGCAATCGCCTTACCGTTACCCATGAACGGGAAACGACCAACGCGGAGCTCATAACCAGCATCTTTCGCACGCTGCTCAGTCAGACCGACAGAAGCAACCTGCGGGTTACAGTAGGTACAGCCCGGAATCTGCTCGCTCTTCATCGGGTGAACATCAAGGCCGGAGATCTTCTCAATGCAGATCACGCCTTCATGCTCAGCCTTGTGCGCCAGCATTGGAGGACCAGCAACGTCACCAATCGCATAAACGCCAGGAACGTTGGTGCGGCTGAAGCCGTCAGTCACGATACAGCCACGGTCTGTCTTGATGCCAAGCGCTTCAAGGCCAAGGTTCTCTATGTTACCAACAACGCCAACAGCGGAGATCAGCTTCTCAGCGGTGATTTCCTGCGTCTTGCCGTCTTTGGTCTCAACAGTCGCAGTCACCTGACCGCTACCCTTAACAACCTTGGAAACCTTCGCTTCCATCACAAACTTGATGCCCTGCTTCTCCATCTGTTTTTTCGCAATCGCGGAGATTTCAGGATCTTCAACCGGCATAATGGTCGACATCATTTCAACAACGGTCACGTCAACGCCCATTGTCTTATAGAAAGATGCAAACTCGATACCGATCGCGCCGGAACCCATCACAACAATGGATTTAGGCATTTTTTCTGGAACCATCGCTTCGAAATAGGTCCAGATGTTTTCTTTGTCAGGCTCAAGACCCGGAATGACGCGCGGCTTCGCACCAGTTGCAACAATAACGTGCTTGGCGGAATAAGTGCCGTGGCCCTTCACACCCTTAGGTGTTGGGTGCTGTGGCTGCATAGCGTCTTTGGAAGAAGGCCCAACAGCGATCTCACCCGGTTTGGTGAGCTTTGCTTCACCCCAGATGATGTCCACTTTGTTCTTCTTCATCAGGAAGCCGATACCGCCATTGAGCTGGCCGGAAACACCACGGGAGCGCTTCACAACAGCAGAAGCGTCAAAGCTCACGCCTTCAGCGGAAAGACCGTAGTCTTTGCCGTGCTGCATGTAATGGTAGATCTCAGCAGAACGCAGCAGCGCTTTGGTTGGGATACAGCCCCAGTTCAGGCAGATACCGCCCATATGTTCACGCTCGACAATCGCGGTCTTGAAACCAAGCTGCGCGGAGCGGATTGCGGTTACATAGCCACCAGGACCAGAACCAATGATAATCACGTCGTAGGCGTTGCCACTCATCTCTTTAACCTCGCCAAATCGGCATCAAGGAGCTTGAGGCTCCACATAAAGGTGGGAGAACTTGGAAAAGTTCTCCAAAACGTAGTCGGGCAGTTCTCCGCTGTCCTTAGCGATCAGCTTTCCTCTGCCATCACCCGCATCCAGACGGTCCAGCGTTCTTTGCGCACGGCCCAGATAGGCATCATTCATGTGTTCGGCATGCGAGTAAGCCTCAAGTTTCGTAACCACCTTGTCCATGTCCCCCAAAAAGCTGAAGTGCCAGCTGGAAGACCTGATCAATTGACGTCGCATAAGCCGGCTGTGCCGTGTAAGAGCTTTCCATTGCCACAAAGCAGCCTCGAGAACAGGAGAGAGGCTTTTGCTCTGCAAGGCCCGCTCACGCCGCAAAGCCTGAGCACCTTTGAAAAACATCGCGCTGATCATTCGCGGGCACGAGGTGAAATCCGAGACATCATCTTTGAAATTCAGTCTGTATCGGAAAATATCTGCGCCAAAGAATGTCAGGCTTTTACAGCTCCTGGGGTCATTTTTCGCTCTGAGCAGCGCCTCCGGCTTTGGAATTTCATCCACGTCGGAAACAACGATCAGATCTTTCACCGCAAGATCTTTAAGGCCGCGTTCTATGCAATCGCGTTGGTGGTACTCCCTCGACCAGGCGTTCTGCGGTGCCTCTGGCATGTCCTCGACAATGATATGCCGGATCTTGCTCAAAAACGGTGCAAACCGCGACTTGTTATCAGCAAAATAGAGAGGCTTTTCGTGTCCCGTAAAGGTCTTGGTGGCCTCTACAAGAATGAACTCATCCACCACATCGAAAAGTTCGCCCAAGCGAATTTCCAGGGTATCGAGTTCGTTGAAAAACGTGAAGCCATCGACAACTTTGACCATATCATACGGTCTCCTTGCTCAAACGGTCTTCAGCTTACTCCACTCTATTTGCTCACACCTACCACTTGGATTTACCGGCAGAAAAGCAGGGGCTCCTGTTTCTGCCGGTAAGTCCTGATTAAACCAGCATGGACATCGGGTTTTCGATGTAGCCTTTGAAGGCCTGCAGAAGCTCTGCACCCAGCGCACCATCCACCGCACGGTGGTCAGTGGAAAGGGTCACAGACATCACAGTCGCAGGAACGATCTCATCGCCCTTCACAACTGGACGCTTCTGACCAGCACCAACAGCAAGGATGGTTGCGTGCGGAGGATTGATCACCGCTGCAAATTCCTTGATGCCGAACATGCCAAGGTTGGAAACAGAAGTAGTTCCGCCCTGGAATTCGGTTGGAGCCAGCTTGCGCTCACGAGCACGCTTTGCCAGATCTTTCATCTCGATGGAGATCGTGGAGAGCGTTTTCTCTTCAGCGCGGCGAATGATCGGAGTGATCAGGCCACCATCGATGGAAACAGCAACACCAACGTCAGCATGCTTATGCATAACCATGCCGCTCTCAAGGTAAGATGCGTTGGCAGCCGGAATTGCTTTCAGTGCCAAAGCATGCGCCTTGATGATCATGTCGTTGACAGACAGCTTGTAAGCTGGCTTGCCGTCGCCGTCTTTCGGTGCAGAAGCATTGAGCTGAGCCCGCAGAGCCAGCAGAGCATCCAGTTCACACTCCAGTGTCAGGTAGAAGTGTGGAACAGTCTGTTTGGATTCGGTCAAACGCTTGGCAATGATCTTACGCATGCCATCGTGAGGAACCAGCTCGTAGCTGTCTTCATCAAACAACTTCAGGGTCTGTTCATCAGATGGACCAGACGCAAGCGCAGCTTTTGGAGCTTCAGCAGCCTTCGGTGCATCCGCAGCTTTCGGAGCAGCCTCAGCCTTGCCAGTGCCAGCAGCAATCGCCGCATCAACGTCACGCTTCACAACGCGGCCATGTGGGCCAGTGCCGTTGATCAGCGCAATGTCCAGACCATTCTGTTTCGCCAGACGGCGCGCCAGAGGGGATGAGAACACACGCTCACCAGAAGCTGCAACCGGAGCAGCAGGTGCAGGAGCTGCAACTGGTGCCGGCGCCGCTTCAGCAGCAGGTGCTGCAGGAGCCTGAGGGGCAGCAGCAGCGGCTGGTGCAGCAGGTGCTGCATCCATCGCAGAAGCGTCTTCGCCCTCTTCCAGAAGGATCGCGATCGGTGCATTCACCTTCACGCCCTCTGCGCCTTCAGCAACCACGATTTTACCGATGGTGCCTTCATCGACAGCTTCCACTTCCATGGTCGCTTTATCGGTTTCAATCTCTGCAATCACATCGCCTGCAGAAATCGCGTCACCTTCTTTAACCAGCCATTTGGCCAGATTGCCTTCTTCCATAGTCGGAGAAAGCGCAGGCATCAGAATATTGATTGGCATACCACTTGTCTCCCGGTTAGGCGGTGTAGGTCACAGCCTTAACAGCGTCGATAACTTCCTTGGTGTTTGGCAGAGCCAGCTTCTCAAGGTTTGCTGCATATGGCATTGGAACATCTTTACCGGTCACGCGCAGAACTGGCGCATCCAACCAATCGAAGGCTTCACTCTGAACCTGATAAGCGATTTCAGAGGAAACGGAACAGATTGGGAAGGCTTCTTCTACAGTTACCAGACGGCCAGTCTTACGAACGGAGGCCAGAACAGTCTCCATGTCCAGCGGACGAATGGTACGCAGATCGATCAGCTCAACAGAAATGCCCTGCTTTGCCAGCTCATCAACAGCCTGCAGTGCGTAGGTCATGCCAATGCTCCAGGAAACCATGGTCGCATCAGTACCTTCACGAACAACCTTCGCCTTGCCGATTGGCAGAACCAGATCTTCAACATCCGGCACATCGAAGTGCTGACCGTAAAGGATCTCGTTTTCAAGGAACACAACCGGGTTCGGGTCGCGGATCGCAGCTTTCAAAAGGCCCTTCGCATCAGCAGCGGTATAAGGCTGAACAACCTTAAGGCCCGGAATGGAAGCATACCATGCAGCAAAGTCCTGAGAGTGCTGCGCACCCACACGAGCAGCCGCACCGTTTGCACCGCGGAACACCATTGGTGCACCCATCTGACCGCCAGACATGTAAAGCGTCTTACCGGCAGAGTTGATGATGTGGTCAATCGCCTGCATTGCGAAGTTGAAGGTCATGAACTCAACGATTGGGTTCAAACCTGCCATCGCAGCGCCAACAGCAAGGCCGGTAAAGCCATGCTCGGTGATTGGAGTGTCGATCACGCGCTTTTCGCCGAACTCATCCAGGAGGCCCTGGGAGATCTTGTAGGCGCCCTGATACTGAGCAACTTCTTCACCCATCAGGAACACGTTCTCATTGCGGCGCATTTCTTCCGCCATCGCGTCGCGCAAAGCTTCACGAACGGTCATGCTCACCATTTTGGTGCCCGCAGGAATTTCTGGGTCAGCAGGTGCAACGCTTACAATCGGTGCCGCAGGAGCTGCCGGTGCAGCAGGCGCGGCTGGTGCTTCAGCAGCTGCAGGAGCCGCCGGCGCAACAGGGGCAGCGCCCAGGTTGTCAGCAGCAGAGGCGTCTTCGCCCTCTTCCAGCAGAACTGCAATCGGTGCGTTCACTTTTACTTCTTCGGTGCCTTCAGCAACGAGGATCTTGCCAAGCACACCCTCATCAACCGCTTCCACTTCCATGGTTGCTTTGTCGGTCTCGATTTCAGCAATCACGTCACCTGCAGTAACGGTGTCGCCTTCTTTCTTAAGCCACTTAGCAAGTTTGCCTTCTTCCATGGTCGGAGAAAGCGCAGGCATTAAAATTTCAACAGCCATAATGTATTATCCCGACCTTAGAGCACGATATCTGTGTAGAGCTCAGATGGATCCGGCTCAGGATCGTTCTGTGCATACTCAGCAGAAGCAGCAACAACAGCGCGCACTTCCTTATCGATAGCCTTGAGATCGTCCTCACTTGCCCATTCTTTTTCAAGAAGGCGAGCACGAACCTGTTCAATCGGGTCATGCTCAGAGCGCATCTTCTGGACTTCATCTTTACTGCGGTATTTTGCAGGGTCAGACATGGAGTGGCCACGGTAGCGGTAGGTGATCATCTCAAGGATGTAAGGACCATTGCCTTCACGGCACCATTCCATCGCATAGTCGGTCGCAGCTTTCACCGCGCGCACGTCCATACCATCAACCTGAACACCCGGAATGCCGAAGGAAGCACCGCGCTGGCTAAGATCTGTCGTGGAAGAAGCACGTTCAATGGAGGTACCCATGCCGTACTTGTTGTTCTCAATGACGTAGATCACTGGCAGGTTCCAAAGCTTCGCCATGTTGAAGCTCTCGTAAACCTGGCCCTGGTTGGCAGCACCATCGCCGAAGAACGCCATGGAAACTTTGCCGTTCTCTTTATAACGGTTCGCAAACGCAAGACCGGTACCAAGTGAGACCTGAGCACCCACGATGCCGTGTCCGCCATAGAACTCCTGTTCTTTGGAGAACATATGCATGGAACCGCCCTTACCTTTGGACAGACCACCCTGACGACCAGTCAGTTCGGCCATCACGCCGTTCGGGTCCATGCCGCAAGCGAGCATGTGAGCATGGTCACGGTAAGAAGTGATCATCTGATCACCTTTTTCCTTGGCCATCTCCATTCCAACGACAACAGCTTCCTGGCCGATGTAAAGGTGACAGAAGCCACCGATCAGACCCATACCGTAAAGCTGACCCGCCTTTTCTTCGAAGCGACGGATAAAAAGCATTTCGCGATAAGCGTTTAGCTCTTCATCTTTGGAGAATTCTACTAGTGCAGGTACGTTTTTCATCGCACCGCGGGCTTTGGTAGCACTTTTAGCGCGACCGCCTGAAGACTTGGATTGAGTTCCAGCCATGAGCCTCGTCTCTTTGTGACGTGAATTGGTGAAAGCACACTATCTCCCATAGCGCTGAATGCCAATATGAGCAGAAACACTTGGGGATTTATCTAAGGTATTGATTTTACTGATATTTTCAAGTTAACTCAAATTAGGTTAATTCAATCAGATCAACCCAATTCAAGTTAATATACGCTGATGTTTTAGTTGCGCATGATTGCAACTTCATTCACGTGCGCCAGATTTAGGGAAGCGCGAGCCCGCTCATCCACCATGTCTGGATCAAGGCTCTCCGGGTCAAGCAACATGACACGGCGTTGTAATTGCAGACGTTCTTCCCGCAACTCATCAAGCTCAAGTTCAAGAGCAAGAATCTCATGCTCAATCTGTGGTCGGCCCACAAGACCCAGCTTACCGTTGAGCGCATGAAATGCAAAGTAGCACAGCGCACCAATGGCAATTCCTGGCACAAGGAAATTCTTTAGATAGGAGTGTTTCCGCTGACGTGTGGTAGCTAGCACTGATTGACCTACTCATTACAAAAATGGTCACATGCCCGCACTATTTCACAACGCCCTTAACCAAGAGTTTCCGAAAACCCGGAAATCTTCTCAATTCGCAAAAACCTTTCACATAATCGCAAAAAAACGCAAATGAACGCACATAGCAACGCAAAGCTGGGGTTTGTATGGAACCCCAGCAAATGAGCCAATCAGGAAGAAAAATCAGGCGTTTTCCGCCAGCCGTGACAGTTTAATCAACACAGCAGCGGCGCCCTTCAACCGGTCGTCCGCAGACGGCCAGTCACGGGTCAGCACCACCTTCTGGTCCGGGCGGATCTTGGCGAGGATAGTTTGTTCCGCGATGTAGGATACCAGCCCTGCCGGATTGTTAAACTCGCCATTACGGAAAGCAATCACGATGCCCTTCGGCCCAGCGTCAATCTTTTCAACGTTCGCTTTGCGGCACAGCCCCTTGATGTAGACAATCTTCAGAAGATGTTGAACTTCCTCAGGAAGTGGCCCGAAGCGGTCAATCATCTCGGCCCCAAAGCCATCGATATCTTCAAGCTCCATGAGGTCCGCCAGACGGCGATAAAGCTCAAGCCGCAACTGAAGGTCCGGCACATACGTATCGGGGATAAGAACAGGCGTACCGATGGCAATTTGTGGGGACCACTTGTCCTCCTGGAAGTCCTCACCACCAGATTTCAGCTGCGCAACCGCCTCCTCCAACATCTGCTGGTAAAGCTCAAACCCAACCTCTTTAATATGCCCGGACTGCTCTTCCCCAAGCAGGTTACCCGCTCCGCGAATATCCAGATCATGTGATGCAAGCTGGAAGCCAGCACCCAAATTCTCTAGGCTTTGCAGCACCTTAAGGCGACGTTCAGCAGTAGGTGTCAGCGTTTTGTTGGCAGGAACAGTAAACAAAGCATAAGCCCGCGTCTTCGACCGTCCCACACGCCCACGGATTTGATAGAGCTGCGCCAGACCAAACATGTCTGAGCGGTGCACAATCAAAGTGTTCGCGTTTGGTATGTCCAATCCGGACTCCACAATTGTGGTCGCCAACAACACATCAAACTTGCCCTCATAGAAGGCGTTCATGATGTCATCCAGCTCCCCGGCAGGCATCTGCCCATGCGCAGAAACCACTTTAACTTCAGGCACATTCTCTTCCAGAAACGCCCTCACCTCTGCCAGATCAGACACACGCGGACACACATAAAAGCTCTGCCCCCCGCGATAGTGCTCACGCAGCAAGCTCTCGCGGATAACCATCGGGTCAAACGGGGATATAAACGAGCGTACAGCCAAACGGTCCACTGGCGGTGTCGCAATAAGGGAAAGCTCCCGAACGCCCGTCAGTGCCAATTGCAGGGTACGAGGAATCGGGGTCGCAGAGAGGGTCAGAACGTGAACATCACTTTTCAGCTCTTTCAACCGTTCTTTATGCTTCACACCAAAATGCTGCTCCTCATCGATAATGAGAAGACCCAGATCCCTGAAGCCAATAGCTTTTCCCAGAAGTGCATGCGTTCCAATGACGACATCGACAGAGCCTTCTTTCAGCCCCTTCTTGGTCTCAGACAGCTCCTTACCGGGGACAAGTCGCGAAGCTTGGCGCACTTCAATCGGCAATCCATTAAAACGATCCGCAAAAGTCCGGTAATGCTGACGCGCCAGCAACGTGGTCGGAACCACAATCGCCACCTGCCTCCCAGACATCGCCGCCAAAAACGCAGCCCTTAGAGCAACTTCCGTCTTACCAAAGCCCACATCCCCACAGATAAGCCGGTCCATCGGACGCCCTGATGCCATGTCATCAAACACAGATTCAATGGCACTCATCTGGTCATCGGTCTCATCATAGACAAACCGCGCAGAAAACTCGTCATAAGCCCCTTCAGGAGCTGTAATCGCAGGAGCGGTTCGTAACGCACGTTCTGCTGCAATCTTGATCAGGCCATCGGCAATCTCAAGAATGCGCTTCTTCATCTTGGCTTTACGAGCCTGCCATGCTCCGCCGCCAAGCTTATCTAACTGAACTTCCTGATCTTCTGAGCCGTAACGCGTCAGCAGTTCAATGTTCTCGACAGGAAGGTAAAGCTTATCGGACCCCGCATATTGCAGTTCAAGACAGTCATGCGGTGCCCCAACAGCCTCAATGGTTTTCAGCCCGATAAACCGTCCAATGCCATGCTCCACATGCACCACAAGATCACCCGGTGACAACGCAGTGGCCTCGGTCAGAACATTCGCGCCTTTGGACTTGCGCCGACGCTGACGAACCAGACGATCACCGAGGATATCCTGCTCCCCGATGAAGGCCAGATCATCAATCTCAAAGCCATGTTCCAGCCCAAGAAGGATCAATGCCGTCAGCCCAGCGGGTACCTTGCCCAGCTCAGCAGAATTGCCCGCATATCCGGTCCGGTCCAGCCCATGATCGCTCAGAACCTGGGTTAACCGTTCCCGAGAACCCTCACTCCAACAAGAAAGAACCGCCCTCTTCCCATCCTTGGCAAGAGCTGACACATGCTTGGAAAGCGCATCAAAAATGTTTACATCACCCGCAGCACGTTCAGCCGCAAAGTTTCGTCCCTGACGCCCCCCCATATCAATCGCAGTCTTGCCCGTGCCCGGAGGCATAGCGAACGGGGATAACTGAGCAGAAGCCCTGTCAGCTACAAATGAGCTGAACTGGGTGTCCTGAAGATAAATGGCAACTGGCGGAATAGGCTTATACGGCACACCAGAGGAAAGCGCTTTGTTGTTGAGCCCGTCCTGACGCGCACCAAAATGCTCTTCAATCTGCTCAAGGCGCTCCTTGATCATGTCCTCTGCACTGGCATCCAGCACAACTGGCGTTTCACCAATATAATCAAACAGGGTAGAAAGGTTATCATGGAATAGAGGCAACCAATGCTCCATCCCCGCATAACGCCGTCCCTCACTGATGGACTGATAGAGAACATCCTCAGGCCCAGCGGCCCCAAAAGCAGTCACATAGTTACGACGGAATCGCGAAATCGTTTCAGGATCTAGAATGATCTCGCTCATAGGAACAAGCGTGAGACCCTTCTTCTGCGCCAGCGTTCTCTGACTATCCGTATCAAAGGAACGAATGGACTCCAGTGTATCCCCGAAGAAGTCCAGACGCACAGGCTCTTTGGTTGCCGGAGAAAACAGGTCAATAATGCCGCCGCGCACCGCATACTCCCCGGTTTCACGCACTGTTGGCGTACGGGCAAAGCCGTTGACTTCCAGCCACTTAACGATCTTATCGGGATTGATACGGTTGCCCGGCATAAACGAGAGAATATGATTGGCCGTCCACTCACGAACAGGCATTCGCTGCAAAGCTGCGTTCACTGTTGTGATCAGAACAAACTTCTTTTTCTTCGGCAGCCCCTTTGCCAACCGAAGCAACGTCAGCAACCTGCGCGCAACAATCGCTCCATGAGGTGAAACACGGTCATACGGCAAGCAATCCCATGCAGGCAGCTGAAGCACTTCCACATCAGGCGCAAAGAACCCCAGAGCCTCTGTCAGCGCCGCCATACGAGTTGCATCCCGCGCAACATAAGTCAGCGCAAGGCCGCCCTCCTCAACTTCAGCAAGCACTTTTGAAAGCACGTAGGCTTCTGCTCCATCAGGAACGGAAGCAAGCGTGATGTTTTCACTTTTTTTGAGCAAACTTTCAAACACGGGAGGGGCAACCTTATTATTTCAAATCGTCGGCGGGCAATAACAAGCATCTGATCTACAGCCAATCAGATACAACAGCGCAATCAGCTTCCAGCCTTGTCCTTGTAGTAATCGAGGATCTTGCGGAACAGATCTGTGTTCGCTTCATCGGGGACCGGCTTCGTACCAATAAACCATGAGAAGAGATCCTGATCATGATGCTGCAGAAACACTTCCAGCTCATCCAGCTCTTCATCACTCATCTGAACAATATGCTTTTCAACGTAGCCACCAAGCATGATGTCCATTTCCTTCATGCCACGATGGTGACAGCGGAAAATGATACGTTTACGGCGGTTATCCAGCCCGGTGTTCTCGTTTTGATCTTCGCTCTGCGCACTCTGATCCATCGTCGTTTCCTTAGAAGGTCGCTGATCCTTGTCACTATCTGCAAATAGATAGGGCCAAAATGTTTCGCCTGTATACAACCCTTATTTTCATCTGTCAGTGTTTTCTTAAGGGCGTTGCACAAATCACAGGAACGTGGCACAGATCAGATCTGCTGTTCACGTTCTGGTCTATATGGTATGCGCCCTACTCGCCTTGATCCTCTTTTCGCTTCGGTCACCAAACTTCCGGGTATCGGCCCCAAGATTGCGAAGACCATAACAAACCTGCTTGTCGGCAGCCCGGACCGCGACGCCCGCATTTCCGATCTGCTCTTCCATGTTCCGGTAAATGTTATCGACCGACGCTTGCGCCCAGGTGTCTCCGGCTCCCCCGAGGGGGAAATCGTGACGCTTGTGCTCCATATAGACCAGCACCGCGCACCACCACGCGGCAGCCGCGCTCCCTATAAGGTTCTCGCACATGATGAGACCGGGGCCATTGAGCTGGTATTCTTCCACGCACGTGGAGATTTCTTGCATCGCACGCTGCCCGAGGGTGAGAAGCGCATCGTCTCCGGCAAGGTCGAATGGTTTAACGACCGAGCCCAAATGGTGCACCCAGATCACATGGTCTCTGAGGAAGAAGCTGAAAATCTGCCGCTCGTAGAGCCTGTTTACCCAATGACAGCGGGCCTTGCCTCCAAAACGCTACAACGCGCAATGGGCACCGCTCTTGAGTTTCTCCCGCAAATGCCTGAGTGGCAAAATCAGCCCTTCATAGAACAACGCGATTTCCCGCCGTTTGATGTTGCCTTGCGGTCCATACATAAACCAGAAGATGCCAGAGATCTGGCACCAGAAGGCAAAGCCCGCGAACGCCTCGCTTACGATGAGTTTCTGGCAAACCAGCTAGCCCTTGCTCTTGTACGCAACTCTCTGCGCCACATGGGCGGCAAAGCCCGCAAAGGCGACGGCTCTTTGCGCCGAAAGATCCTTGCAGCCCTCCCGTTCGAACTCACAGGCGGTCAGGAAGAAGCGCTGAAAGAGATTTTCGCTGATCTGGAAGAGCCAACCCGCATGCTGCGCCTGCTTCAGGGCGATGTTGGGTCTGGTAAAACGGTCGTTGGCCTCCTGGCAATGGCAGCTGTTATCGAAACAGGCGCTCAAGCCGCTATGATGGCTCCAACGGACATTCTGGCCCGCCAGCACTACGCCTCCATGAAACCTCTCTGCGATGCAGCAGGCATCCGCACTGCCGTTTTGTCAGGTAAAGACACTGCCAAAACAAAACGTGAGATTGGCGTAGCGCTGGAAGCTGGTGAAATCGATCTGATCGTCGGCACCCATGCGCTCTTCCAGTCAACTGTCAACTTCCAAGACCTTGGCATCACAATCGTAGACGAGCAACACCGCTTTGGTGTCCACCAGCGACTGGCCCTGTCCTCCAAAGGCGCCCACGTGGATGTGCTTGTGATGACAGCAACACCAATCCCACGCACGCTGGTCCTCTCTTACTTCGGCGATATGGACGTCTCCCGCCTGACCGACAAGCCAAAAGGCCGTCAGGAAATCAAAACCGTCTCCATATCCCTGGATCGCATCGGTGAAGTTGTTGACCGCCTGAAAGCCATGATTACACAGGGCCAAAAGATTTATTGGGTCTGCCCTCTGGTGGAAGAGTCTGAAAAGATCGATCTCGCCGCTGCCGAAGAGCGCTTCAACGACCTGCAAAACGCCCTCGGCCCGGTTGTCGCTCTTGTACATGGACGTCAGAAGGCCGATGAAAAACAAGCCGCCATGGATGCCTTCAAAATTGGTGACGCGCGCGTGCTTGTAGCAACCACCGTGATCGAGGTTGGCGTTGACGTCCCGGACGCAACCATCATCGTAATTGAACATGCCGAGCGTTTTGGGCTTGCGCAGCTGCACCAGCTCAGAGGACGTGTTGGCCGCGGAAGTCTGGCCTCTTCATGTCTGCTCCTCTTCAAAGCCCCTCTTAATGAGACGGCAGCATCCCGCCTCAATATCCTGCGCCAAACCAATGACGGCTTTCTCATTGCCGAGGAAGACTTGCGCCTACGCGGTGAAGGTGAGCTCCTGGGCACTCGTCAGTCCGGCACACCGGGCTTCCGGCTCGCCTCCATTGAAGACCATGCGGATTTGATGGAGATCGCTCGTGATGATGCAAAGCTTATTCTGGCAACCGATCCTGAGCTTGAATCAGAAAGAGGCGACGCCTTGCGCCACCTCCTGTACCTCTTCGCCAGAGACGAAGCTATCAAACTGCTCAGAGCAGGCTGACCTATTCAGCAGCGACAGTCTCTGGACCATCGCCGCTTTTGCCAGCTTTCTTACGCTGATGCGCCTCAACGGCCTTTTTATCCTCGCCCTCTAACAGTTTCGGATATTCCGGGCTAACAAGACCAGCTGAAATCACCAGCTTTGCGGCATCTTCAACACTCATGGAAAGCTCGATGATGTCATCGCGCGGTACAAACAGCAAAAAACCAGAGGTCGGGTTCGGCGTGGTTGGCAAGAAGACAGAAACCGTATCCGCTTGTTCTTCCAGATGCGCGGCAACTTCACCCTTGGTGTCCGTGGCTAGAAACACAATCGCCCACAAACCTTTGCGCGGATACTCCACCAGCCCTGCTTTGGTAAAGTTACGCCCGCTATCATTTAAAACAGTCTCAAAAATCTGTTTCAACGCGGAATATAGGTTACGCACCAACGGCATGCGACCAAGAATGGACTCGCCAACGCTGATAAGCGAACGCCCTGCAATGTTAGCTGTCAGGAAGCCGATCACTGTGATTGCGAGCAGCGCCGCAAACAAACCAAAACCTGGAACTTCCACCGGCAGATAATTATCTGGATTGTATATGGATGGCAGGAAGGGCTTCACCCAACCATCAATCAATTGGATCAAGGACCAACTCAGGTAAAGCGTAATGCCAACCGGGCCTGTAATCACAAGGCCAGTAAAGAAATAGTTCCGCAGCCGCGTCATAAACCCAACGCGCTTCGGCTTTTTATCCCCGTCAGATCCCATCGGCCAAACTTTCATAATTCGGGAACCTTCCGCTTTATATCAGCGACAAGGCGCAGGTATATCCGTGCTTCTTTACGAACTAGTGTATTTTGTCGGTTTTGCAAGTTCCTCTTGAAAAAGAATTCATGCATCTCATCTAAGAGGGTGGATATGTTAGCTATGGTCGCCGGTTGATGCGCCAATAGCCAAACTCCCACTATTGTCAGCACTCACCAACACGGCGTATAAGGCATATCATGCTTGCCGGAAGTGGAGCTCTCTGTGAAGAAGCTATTCTATATGACGCTTGGATTAGCCCTTGTGGCCACAGGGATTGTTGGCATCTTTTTGCCATTGCTGCCGACAACGATTTTCTTCATCCTTGCAGCAGGTTGCTTTGCAAAGTCCAACCCGCGCCTGGAAAACTGGATCCTGACACATCCAAAGATCGGACCAAGTGTCATCCAGTGGCAGGAACATAAAGTCATTCCCAAAAGAGCAAAGTTTTTTGCCTTCACAGGCCTTATCTTTGGCTACCTGATGTTCCTGAAAATGTCTCACCCAACAATCCTGCTCGCCGTAGCAGTCGCCCTCATGATGTGCGCCATAGCCGCCTACATAGCCAGCCGCCCCTCCAAACCCCTGGCCACTTGAAAGTCTCGACTTCGTAAAAGAGGTTCTGAAACCACACCTCCTGAACAAAAAAACGCGGAACAATGAGCCCCGCGCTTTTGAAAAGCAATAGTTTTTCTGAGCAACTATTCAACCGTAACGGATTTCGCCAGGTTACGTGGCTGGTCCACGTCTGTGCCCATAAAGACAGCGGTGTGGTAGGACAGCATTTGCAGTGGCAGTGCGTAGATGAGTGGTGCTACGATTTCAGGGAGTTCTGGCAGAATGATCATCTGATCAGCGGCAACACCTGCGGCCTCTGCACCTTTTTCATCTGTGAACAGAGCAATCTCGCCGCCACGAGCTGCCACTTCCTGCATGTTGGAAACAGTCTTCTCGTAAACACCATCGAACGGGGCAACAACCAGAACCGGCATGTTCTCGTCAATCAGCGCAATCGGGCCGTGCTTTAGCTCGCCTGCTGCGTAGCCTTCTGCATGAATGTAGGAAAGCTCTTTCAGCTTCAAAGCCCCTTCCAGTGCCAACGGGAAGCTCGTGCCACGGCCAAGGAACAGCGCATGGTGCTTCTTGGACATCCACGGTGCCAGCTTTTCGATCTGAGGCTCCAGTTTCAACGCCTGCATCGCGTGTGCAGGTAGCTCAGCAAGAGCACCAACCAGCTCTTTTTCCTGATCTTCACTCAAGTTTCCACGCTGACGGCCAGCAAGAACAGCAAGACTGGCAAGAACAGCCAGCTGACAGGTGAAGGCTTTCGTAGACGCAACGCCAATTTCCGGACCAGCAAAGATCGGAAACACCAGATCAGATTCACGCGCAATCGTGCTCTCAGGCACGTTCACCACTGCGCCGATGGTCATGCCCTGCTCTTTACAGTAGCGCAGCGATGCAAGAGTATCAGCCGTTTCACCAGACTGGGAAATGAACAGCGCCAGATCACCTTCGCCCAGAGGCATTTCGCGATAACGGAACTCCGAAGCGATATCGATGTCTACTGGAAGCCGAGCGTACTTCTCAAACCAATATTTTGCTGTCAGACCAGCGTAATACGCAGTACCGCATGCAGAAATCACAAGCCGATTGATCTTGGAGAAATCAAATTCATTCCCCTCAGGCAGAGTGACTTTACCCTCATTGAATTTCAGGTACTGCGAAATTGCATGACCTAACACTTCTGGCTGCTCATGAATTTCTTTTGCCATGAAGTGACGGTAGTTGCCCTTGTCCATCATGGTAGAACTCACACTGGATGTGTGAACAGCCCGCTCGGCAGCAGCATTGTTTTCATCAAAGATCTGCGCGCCAGCGCGTGTCACAACAACCCAGTCACCCTCTTCAAGATAACTGATGCGGTCAGTAAAAGGAGACAGCGCAATTGCGTCAGAGCCGAGGAACATTTCGCCCTCACCATACCCAACAGCAAGCGGCGAGCCACGGCGTGCGCCAATCATCAGATCATCCTGATCAGCAAACAAAATTGCGAGCGAAAAAGCACCTTTCAGGCGGCCAAGAACGGCAGCAACAGCATCCTGCGGAGACTTACCGCTTTTCACTTCCAGTGAAATGAGATGCGCAACAACTTCAGAATCCGTTTCAGTGGAAAGCTTCACTCCCGCCCTGCGCACCTCTTCGCGCAACTCGAGGAAGTTCTCGATAATACCGTTGTGAACCACCATCACACCATCAGAAGCGTGTGGATGTGCATTCTCAACAGTCGGAGCACCATGCGTCGCCCAACGGGTGTGGCCAATGCCACTCACACCGCCAAGAGGGTTGCCTTCCAGCACAGCTTCCAGATTGCGCAGTTTCCCTTTCGCACGGCGGCGAACCAACTCACCATTTTGAACAGTTGCAATACCAGCAGAGTCATATCCGCGATACTCAAGCCGTTTCAGCGCATCTACCAGCAATGGTGCAACAGGTGTCTGCCCCAAAATTCCGACAATACCGCACATATATGTTCTCCTTGAATTCCCACCTCGCAACTGGTGCGAGCATCAACTTTAGGCCAAGTCTTTAGCTCGATGCTTCTATGCGAGGGAAATCAATCCGTGTTTCGTTTCGTTACAGCTTGAGGATAATTGAGTAAGCACACCGCCAACCTCAGCAATGTGCATCAATATTACTCAGCCCTTTCTTGAAGCTTTAGCCGCGGCAAGCTTTTCACGCATTACAGCAGCACGACCTTCTTTGTTGACCTGCTGGCCTCGGCCAATCGCCAATGCGTCCGCTGGCACATCAGAGGTCACCACAGATCCGGCAGCAACAAAGGCGCCGTCACCCAGCTTAACCGGGGCAACAAGCACGCTGTCTGAACCAACAAAACTGCCTGCACCGATATCTGTGTGATGTTTCAGATAGCCATCATAATTACACGTGATTGTACCCGCCCCAATGTTGGACATCGCACCAACGCGCGCATCACCAATGTAGGAAAGATGATTGACCTTTGCGCCAGCCTCAACCTTTGCGTTCTTGATCTCCACAAAGTTACCAATATGAGCCCCCTCGCCAATCTCAGCACCAGGACGCAGCCGGGCATAAGGACCAACAGTCGCATCAGCACTCACACGCGCATTCTCCAGATGAGAAAACGCACGGATACGAGCTCCGCCATCAACATGTACACCCGGGCCAAACACCACATTCGGCTCCACAATGACATCCGGCTCAATCTCAGTATCAAATGAGAAATAGACGGTCTCTGGCGCGCGCAATGTCACACCGTTTTCCATGAAAGTTTCGCGTTGGACCTGCTGGAACACAGCTTCACACGAGGCAAGTTGAGCCCGGTTATTAATGCCCTGAACTTCTTTTTCATCACCAAGTTCAGAAACAACCTTCATCCCTTTGTTGCGCGCAACCTCAACGGCATCCGTCAGATAATATTCACCCTTGGCATTGTCGTTTTTAATTTCAGCAATCAAATCAGGCAGAGCCTTGCCCTTGAACGCCATGATACCCGCATTGCAAAGAGTGACTCTGCGTTCCTCATCTGTTGCTTCTTTTTCCTCACGGATCGCAACAAGTTCACCATCACTTTCAAGCAAGCGACCATAACCAAATGGGTTCTCAGCTTCAAAGCCGAGCACAACAACATCCGCCCCGCCAGACAAGCGCTCGCGCAAACGGTGCAGCGTGTCAGCCTTCACAAGCGGTGTATCTCCGAAAAGAACAAGAACATGATCAGAGGCGTCGTTATAAGCCTCCTCGGCAGCTTTCACAGCATGCGCAGTGCCCAGTCGGTCAACCTGAACATGACAGGTCGCGTGTGGAGCGCGCAGCGCGACATGCTCTTCCAGCTTCGCCATCTCAGGGCCAACCACAACAGCGACTTTATCAGCACCAGCATGCATAACGGAATTCAGGACGTGTCCGACAAGTGGCAACCCGCCAATTTCGTGCATCACCTTTGGCAAGGCCGAACGCATACGCGTTCCTAATCCAGCAGCCAGAACAATTGCCAAACAAGAACTATTGGACATGCAAACCCCTTGGGAACCTAGAATTACAAACTGACAGGCAAATTGCACGAGTGCTTTGGCATTTCAAAGAACATCGCAGTGCTTTCACCAAGAAAATCAGCGCACCCATTAGAAGTAGCAGATAGTGTTTAATACATCTTTTTCAGATTGCATTTGCACTTTGTTAACCATAAAAAACCAAGCTAATACATATAGTTAGGATTAGATTCGAATACGAGGCGACCGGAAGCTTTGAGACTTCCTCATAAAATCAACGAGTTACGACAGGAACCGAAAGTACTGCGAGAACGCATTACCGTTCTTGCATGGGGTATTGCTGCGCTCTCGTTTGTCGCCCTCGCCGCATCCGCAGTGCAGATGCCTGGCAAATTCGCCTCCCAACAAGCACTTTATTCGCAGATCACACTCCCTCTCCCCGCTCCCGGCCCGGTTACGACAACCGCCTCTATTGGCAGTCAAACAGCGCAAAACGCGTTCCAAGTGTATGAAAATACCAGCGGAAACGAATCACAACAGAACCTGCAAAACTCAAAAGAATTGCATGCTGTGAGGGAAGAAATCATATCTTTGCGTCGTTCTGTGCTGCGTCTCACAGAGCAAAACCGCAGACTATCAAGTCATGTTAAGGCGCTTGATGAAGCTGCGATGCACAAAACATCAGAGGCTGAAATGCCCACGGCATCAGCCAAAACCCCGATAAAGCCGAAGCAAAAACCGGCGACACCAATAGAAACCCTGCCAGCACCTGAACTCTTGCAAGCTTCAGTACCAATCATCACAGCAAGTCCTCTGCCAGAAATTAAGCTTTCCGAAGTTGGTACACTTGCGGCCATCGCCTTACCAAAAGCCTCCAATCCAGAGACAGTCGCCTCCATTCCTGAGAAGGCATCTGCTCTCGATCTGCCTGAGTTTCAAAAAACACCGGCAGCAGGCAAGCTTCGCCAGTCGGGAACTCGAAGAATTCTTCGCACGTCCTTTGCCATTGAACTGGGCAATTTCGAAGATGCAAACTCACTGGAAAGCAAGTGGCAAAGGCTGAGAGAAGACAATCCTCTCCTGCTCGGAAATCTGAAGAAACGCGTTTCCGCTACAAAAGTAGACGGCGCTACAAAATATTCACTGACAGCTGGCCCGTTTTACAATGCTGCAGACACCGCTGTTGTGTGCGCAAGACTGGCGCGAGAAAAAGTCAATTGCTTGCCAACCATTTTCCAATAAGTTGCTCTCATCTTTTAGCACCTAAGCATTGAGGCGCTTGTCAGCAATGACGTGAGCGTATCTCCATGCCTTGCAGGTCTTTTCGGAATACCACGCGTGTCTCATTCATCTTCGAGCTCAAATTGGGCCTCAACATACGCCCTGTTGTTTCTCATGCCCATTTTCATGAGCTCCAACATAATAATTGCCAAACCAGCCATCGCTCATACAGAGCCGTGGACCCTTGCTTTTTTTAGATGGGGCCTTGCCTCACTTATTCTTCTGCCGTTCACATACCGTGAGCTCAAAGCCAACATGCCGCTGATCCGCAAAAACCTGAAGCTCCTCAGCTTCATGGCATTCCTCGCAATGTGGATCTGCGGAGCTATTGTCTATCTGGCACTAAAAGAAACATCGGCGACCAACGGAACATTGATTTACTCAGCTGCCCCTGCCCTTATCCTGGCGCTTGAATGGCTCTTCAGAGGACGAGCAGTAGCCATAAGGGAGTTTGCCGGGATCTCACTCGCTATCATCGGTGTCTTTGTGATTGTGACCAAAGGCTCGCTCGGCAACCTGCTCAACTTACAACTAAACAGCGGTGATTTGTTGTTTGCCCTGTGTACGCTGAGCTGGGCAATTTACTCCGTACTCATCAAGAAAAGCCAGTTACAAGCAATCTCTACAGCTCCTTTGTTTGCAATCCTCGCCATTCTTGGAACCATAATTCTGGCACCATTTGCAGTCGCTGAAATGGCGATCACAGCCTCGATACCGGATACAGGTGAAGTCTGGATGTCTATCGCAGGCGTCGCACTAATCGCTTCAGTGGCCTCTTTCCTGACTTACCAGTTCAGCATCCGACTGGTTGGGCCATCGATCGCTGGCATGTTCATGTACCTGATGACACCATATGGTGTCGGCATGGCAGTCCTGTTTTTGGGAGAGCAACTCCAGGTGTTCCATTATCTGGGCTTCATCCCAATCATGGCAGGTCTCTTGTTGGCAACCTTGCCAGCAAGCTTATTCCGGCGAAAAGCCAGCGCTTAGAAACTAAAGCAATACACCAAGCACAAAAAAGCAGGCCTTAAAGCCTGCTTTTTTCATCTCAAGATCTGGAGCGTCCATTAGCCGATCAGCGAAAAGACCGGGAACGTTTCGAGCAGCCAGAAGGAAAATGCCTGAATGTAACCGGTCAGGAAACCAACGCCGGTGAGCACGAGAAACGCACCCATCACCTTTTCAACCATCCCCATGTGCTTACGAAAGCGTGCCATAAAGCCCATAAACGGCCCTGCGAACATCGCAGCAATCATGAACGGCACCCCAATACCCAGTGCATAGGCAGCGAGCAGAATAACACCCTGATTAACCGAGGCCTGCGTACCGGCAATCAAGAGAATACTTGCCAGAACAGGGCCGATACACGGTGTCCAGCCAAAACCAAAAGCAAGCCCCATCAGATAAGCACCACCAAAACCACCCGGCTGACGGTCAATCTGCACACGCGCTTCGCGGTAGAGGAACCCAATTTTAAAGGCGCCAAGAAAATGCAGGCCCATAATAATGATCATACCGCCAGCAAGATAGGCAAGATACTGCGAATACTGCAGAACAAACTGACCAAGGAATGAAGCACTTGCACCAAGCAACACAAACACGGTTGAGAAACCGGCAACGAAACACATCGCGGCAACCATAACCCGATTGCTTTGTGCAGCGCTCTTATCTTCGCTCGTCACCTCTTCGATGGACAAACCAGCAATATACCCAAGATAAGGCGGCACCAGCGGCAATACGCAGGGAGAAACAAAAGACAAAATGCCTGCGAAAAAAGCGCCCCAAAGGGTGATGTCTTGCAACATATAGCTATCCTAATTCCACTTGGAATGCATCCACATGACCTGACGTTTGCACGCGCGGAAGCGTGACGACATCATAGTCCATCAATAGATCACCAAGGCTTATATATACAATTTTGCTGAAAGTTGGATGTGTTTCGTCAAACAGGCAAGAAAATCTGCGACACATTTTGGTGAACGGTAGGTAATAACAGCTACCTACCGTCGACCACAAATATCAACTGTGACCTTTAGTTGTCACGTACAACCAGAACAGACTGGTTGGCATGGCGCACGACACGCGCCGCATTCGGTCCAAGCAGGAAGTCTTTCAGCTCAGGACGATGCGAGGACAAAACAATCAAATCAGTGCCCAGCTTATCCGCTGCGCTTGTGATCTCTTCATAGATCGTTCCGTGAGCAATATGCCCTTTCACATCCAGCTCCTCATCAGGAAGCTGCGTATCAAGAAACTCTTCAAGAGCCTCACGCGTACGCTCCAAAGCCTCAGTTTCAAACTCGCGAGCGAAATAACCACCAACGATAGATTTGCCAAAGTCCGGCAGAACCGTCACCACATGAAGCTGAGCTTTGTAATGACGAGCCAAATCAACAGCCACGGGAAGCGCAGTTTTCCAGCTGCTTTCTTCGTTCAAATCCAAAGGCAGCAAGATATTGGAGTACATTTCCCAACTCCTCAAAAATTATAGTTTTATGGCACAGCCCGCTTAAAAAGCGGGCTGTGTTTGGCGTCGACGTTGAAGTGCAACAACCAGCAACAGCAGAAGCAAAGCCGGAATATAGAACAACTGTTTTGGCAGTCGTTCTGCATCCACCTGAGAACTTACGATCACAACCGGAACATCTCCGTAAAAGTCAAAGCCCTGCAGTTTTTCAGCAAATGTCGTGCCTGGGAATGGTTCATCAAGCACCACAGCTCCGTCATCCTGCATGGTAACCAGACCAGATGCATCAAGTCGTGCATCAGCCCCCTGCTCCTCACCAATAGATAGAGGCAATGTCAGTGTCAGGATTTTATCCATGTCATCAAAATCCGGACCTGCGAGGTTAAGACGCACCATATCACCCGGCTGAGCTTCACCAACCATCTCCATGATTTGCGGACCTGTAGCAGTTACGTATGGATCCTGTACCTGATCGAGCCAGAAGCCCGGACGGAACAGCGTAAACGCAATGAGAAGCAGCGCTACGGATTCCCACAGACGGGAGCGCGCAAAGAAGTACCCTTGCGTTGCCGCAGCAAACAACATCATCGCCACCACAGAGACGATAAAGACGAAGACAGCCTGAAGTGGCTCAACATCAATCAGCAAAAGATCCGTGTTGAAGATGAACAGGAACGGGAGGGCGGCAGTACGCAAAGAGTAAATGAAGCCCTGAACACCAGTCTTGATCGGATCACCACGACTGATCGCAGCTGCCGCAAAGGCGGCTAGCCCCACCGGAGGCGTCACATCCGCCATAATACCGAAGTAGAAGACGAAGAAGTGAACTGCGATCAACGGAACGATAAATCCGGTCTGTTCACCAAGGTCCACAACAACCAGCGCCATCAGAGAGGACACAACAAGATAGTTCGCCGTGGTTGGTAGTCCCATACCAAGGATCAAACTCATCACCGCAACCAGCACCAGCATCAGCAACAGGTTACCGCCAGACAGGAACTCAACCAATGCAGCAATCATCTGATGCATACCGGTCAAAGACACAGTCCCCACGATGATACCCGCAGCAGCTGTCGCGACTGCAATGCCGATCATGTTGCGAGCGCCGCCGATCATGCCTTCAACGAAGTCCACAATACCCTGCCATGTACGGCCGGCCTGAGATTCTTTACGGAAGAAAGCTTTCAACTGATGCTGGGTCACAACGATGAAGGTCATCGCCATAGTCGCGTAAAACGCAGACAGGGATGGTGAGAACCGCTCGACGAGAATACACCAGATCAGAACAACAATTGGCAGGATGAAGTAGTAGCCAGTACGGCCAACATCGCCAGCAGCAGGCAACTCACTCACTGGCGCATTAGGATCGTCCACCTCAAGGTCTGGAACCTGCGCGGCGATATACACCAACCACAAATAGCCAGCAGCAAACAACGCTAGCACAACAGGGAACGTAAGTGCCGGGAACGCAGTCTTCGTCCAGCCCAGACCGTAATACACGGCAGCACCCACAAGTGTGATACCGATAAAGCCTGTCAGTACACCAATCAGGCGCTGCAAAATGGTTACATGAACCGGAGGCTTAGGCAGACCTTTCAGGTTCATCTTCAAAGCTTCGAGGTGAACGATGTACACCAGCGCGATGTAAGAAATCACAGCTGGAATGAAGGCGTGAATAACAACCTGATGGTAACTGGTGCCGGTAAACTCAGCAATCAGGAACGCTGCAGCACCCATCACAGGCGGCATCAACTGACCATTCACAGAGGAAGCCACTTCAACAGCACCCGCCTTTTCAGCAGGAAAGCCAGTCCGCTTCATCAATGGAATGGTGAACGTACCAGTGGTCACAACATTCGCAATGGAAGAACCAGAGTAAAGACCACTCATCGCAGAGGCAAGAACCGCCGCTTTTGCAGGGCCACCACGCAAATGCCCAAGAAGCGCAAACGCGGCCTTGATAAAGTAGTTACCCGCGCCAGCTTTCTCCAGCAGCGAACCAAACAGCACAAACAGGAAGATCATGGACGCCGAAACACCAACAGCAACGCCGAAGACGCCCTCCTCCTGAATCCAGTAATGCCACATGGCTTTACCATAGGAGGCACCACGCCATTGAATGACGTCTGGCAGCCAAGGAGAGTTGCCAAACATCGCGTAGCCAACAAAAACCGCAGCAACAATAACGAGAGGCAGGCCCAGGCTCCGGTACACCGCAATCGCAAGCACAGTCAGGCCAGTGGTGGCCACAATCAGATCCATCTGAGTTGGAAGACCGGCGCGATTAGCGATCTCAGAGCGCATAATCACAAGGTAGAGACAAGCCGCAGCACCTAAAAATGCGAGCACCCAATCATACCACGGTATGGTGTGTCGTGGGCTGCGGGAAAACAGAGGGTATGCAAAAGCAGCAAGCACCAGGCCAAATGCCAGGTGAATGTTTCTAACTGCAGAATTGTTGAAAATGAGATTGATGCCAAAGGTATCATTCAACCAAAATGGAACGTTCGAGGCCACATAAAGCTGAAAGACGGACCAGATAAAGGCAATGGCAGCAATCATCACGCCTAGCCCACCGGCCAGGCTTCGTGCGCCGGTATCTGCCTGAGCGACCAATTCTTGCGCATCAACTTGCGCTTTGTGTCGTTCTGGACTCATTTGCACCCCCAAATACAGTTCCCCCTTTGCCTTAGCTGTAAAGGCAGAGCAAGAAACCTACTAAATCTCATAGAAAGCCAAAAAATGCGGGGCCAGAACAGCCCCGCATCGTAGAAAACTTGGGTAGATTACATCCAACCACGTTCTTTGTAGTACTTCACTGCACCGTCATGCAGAGGAGCTGTCAAGGAAGCCTTGATCATCTCTTCTTCTTTCAGGTTTTTGAATGCAGGGTGCAGTTTTTTGAAGTCGTCGAAGTTTTCGAAGACAGATTTAACAATGACGTAAACAACATCATTAGGCACAGCAGCGGAAGAAACGAAGGTTGCGCCAACACCAAAGGTGTTGATGTCTTCTGCGTTGTTGTACATGCCTGCTGGGATAGTTGCTTTACGGTAGAAGGAGTATTTGTCGACCAGATCGTCGATCGCTTTACCTTCAACGTTTACAAGCTGCGCATCACAGGTGCTTACAGTTTCCTGAGTAGATGCGGATGGGTGACCAACCAGCCAGTAGTAAGCATCGATTTTGCCGTCACAAAGCGCAGAACCAGCTTCCGCAGACTTCAGCTCAGTCGCCAGAGCAAGATCAGCCTTGTTCACGATACCTTCTTTTTCAAGAAGCTGCCATGTCGCATACTGACCGGAACCTGGGTTACCGATGTTGACTTTCTTACCCTTAAGGTCGGTGTAGTTGTTTACGCCGGAACCTTTAGAAGCAAGCATTGTTACTGGCTCAGGATGTACAGAAAATACAGAGCGCAACTCACCGAAAGGCTTGCCATCCCATTGGGAGCGACCTTCGTATGCATTCGCCTGAACGTCAGACTGAGCAACACCGAACTCCAGCTCACCATTTTGAATGGTGTTGATGTTGTAAACAGAACCACCTGTAGATTCTACAGAACAGCGGATACCGTGCTCTTTACGGGTCTTGTTTACAAGACGACAGATCGCACCACCAGTTGGGTAGTAAACACCGGTAACACCGCCGGTGCCGATGGATACGAAACGATTTTCTGCCGAAGCTCCAGTTGCAACGCTAACCGCAATTAGCGCAGCTCCAACTGCAACATTGCTAAGTTTCATACGAACCTCCACTTAAGTTGTAATTGCGCGATCCCGTTACTCACGGTATCGCGAATAGGAAATCTTGGCATTTTAACCATCAGACACGCCTATTTCCCACTGGCACAGAATGAAAGATGCCAAAAGCGGTGAAATACGTACACATCTATTGCTTGGATTACCAGTAAACTCTCAAAGCCGCCGGCAACAACCAAGCTGCATATCTATTCACCTAACAAACTGATTCAAATAATATTTTTTAGATATATGAGCATTTCGCACACGCGAAAGCCCCACAGATATTTCACGAAAAACTGCCAAAAATCAGGTGACACACCAGCAAACTGCCGATTGCTTCCACAAAATAGTATACTAAGGTATTACAGATTTTGTGAAGTATCACGCTTCATTTCGAACAATATCTCTACGTTATTTCACCTAGAGAACTAATAATACCCCCAAAACCAAGGGATGAACGAGATGATTGCAGCGCTCTCCCACCTTAGAGCAGATTATAGCGGAAAGCGCATTTTGTGCACTGCACCCTACACTCTGCCAGATAAAGAACCTGCCAATTGGAAAAACAAGGAAGCGAAACCTAACATTATTTTACTACTCACATTTACACTGAGCTGATTTCAGTAATTTCATCGCTTAGACAACATAAGAGCGGTAAATAAGCGCAAAAAACGCTCCGTGTGGAAAATCGAAAAAACCGCTTGCGCTAAGCCCCTGCAATCCTTAGAAGACCCCTCACAGGCAGCGACCTAACGGTCCCGCCGAGAGCCCGTAGCTCAGCTGGT
>NZ_LMCI01000031.1:216272-218020 GCF_001623145.1 Pseudovibrio sp. W64
TAAAGCTCCCTCTCGGGAGCTTTTTGCTTTTGTGCCTTGTGTCAGCACTATGTAAGCAAATGAGAGTGTTTGAAATCGTAATTTCACCTCTCTTAGCTCCTGCAAATACCCTTTCAAATTAACTCTGGAAAAGCTGTTAATGTCGTCACTGGTCATCAGTACGCAAACTTCCCATAAAATTTGAGCGCTGAAAAGCCGTCAGAGAACTGTTGCTTGTCGTCAGAGCGCAATTTTAGTGCTTTTGATAATGGGCATGCCCGCTTCAAGCGATCAACAAAAAGGGCTTGAGAAGCATCACGCTTCCCAAGCCAGAATATTCCATGAGAGGCAAAGCCCCTCCTCATTCCGTATTTTTAATCTTTGGAGACTTCCAGCGCGCAAGGTTCGAGCAGCTCGGAAATCTTCTCGCTACTTCCCTGCACATCTTCAATGTGATTGCGCACAGTATCAAACAGCGTCAACGACGCTTCATATTCCTGTGTGTGCTCCATGCGCTCATTCAGTACCACACTCATGGAATAAACTATATTTTTGAGGTAGTTGGTTGTGGGGTGAAGTTGGTCCACTTCCTTGCGAAGGGACATATGGGCACATTTCTCTTTACCAGTATCAGTCATCTAATAACCCTCGTAAGTAGTTAGAACACCACTCATCAGAGAGCTTTCGACAACCCACTGGCGAGCGGGAGGTTTGAAACCTGTTACGAGACAGGCGGGTTTATTCCCCCGTAAAGGGTATTGTATTCAACGCCCTCCCGCCCATAAGCGAGAGTTTGCGTTTGGAGAACTAACTCCAGACACAAAGAAGCCGCGAATTAACGGTTGCGGTGATCGCTCGTACATGAGGTTCTGACGCCTCAAGATGAGCATGCGATGATTGGGGCAAGGTGTTAATGCAAGGAAACCGAATTCCTCCACAAACCCATAGGATTAGTGGGGCTAAAAAGGGATAACAACAACAAAAACCTCAACACCAAGCCCTCGCGAAATCCACATTGGCGCTTGCGCCATGGTCTCGAACTACCCGTAGGCAGACAAAGGCCTGGGAAGGATCCGGGACACCTTGAACCCGTCATCTTCTTCAGCACTTGAATCCGCTTCTGTCTCAACAACGGATAAACTCGATCTACCGCATTGTTAAAAGCATTTAACTTTACTGGCGAGAAACGTGAGTGTTTGATCTGATCACTTAGGATCTTGTTGCGAGCCTCCCCCATAGATGTGATCCAAGTTTATGATTAGGAAAGTGGCGGATCAGATATGGGAAGCAAGAGACCAAAGCCAGAGGAGATTGTCATTAAGCCGCGACAGGTTAAAGTCTTTACAGGACAAGGGATGCCGCACATTGATGCGATCAGACAAATCGGTGTGACTGAGCGTTTGTGCTGCGTTGTCTCTGATTTAACACTGGACAAACTGATCCTCACCGAGACTGCCAAGGGAAACTTATAAGCCCGTCCCATCGCCGGGCCTGCATCAACCCTGTTCTCACCAAACGAAGATTTTCGAGCGACGTGTTTGCCGTGTCCTCGGTCAGCACCGACCCACGCAGCGTTGTTCTCTGAGTGGGCGAGCGGATGAGGATCGTCTCGTCGTAGATATGTTGGAAGACTGCTTGCTGAGGTTGAGATTGGCACGGCTGAAGGTTTCACAGTGGCCCTTATGAGCGATTTAGGCTTACACAACTTGATCATTAGCATGCGTAATTGGGCTCGTCCTTCATGAGAGGTCAGCTCCTGTTAATATCGC
>NZ_LMCI01000032.1:0-284 GCF_001623145.1 Pseudovibrio sp. W64
TCGGAAGGCGTGTAGGTACGGCTATAAGTATCATTCTTCCCAATCATGCTCGACGCACTTCTTGTAATTGGGTCAAGCGAAACGAAACCTTCTCTTCTAGTGCTTGATTTAGAGAGTGTATTGCGTGTTGATGAAAAGAGAAAAACTCAAGAGGTCGGCTGATTAGCTGATCTACTTCCGTATCTCCGAAAGCCATAAATGATGGAATGCTGCGTTCGTTATGGGCCAAAAGCATGCGTAATTGGGCTCGTCCTTCATGAGAGGTCAGCTCCTGTTAATATCGC
>NZ_LMCI01000033.1:0-3270 GCF_001623145.1 Pseudovibrio sp. W64
CCATCTCTATTTAAAGATTAAAGTGTTGCACCCACCAGTTGAACCCACCACCAAAACCAGACATTCGCGCACCCTTGCGGTATCTATAGTGAGCGTGCCCTCAGCACTATCGTCTGCGGGTATGAGTTCGATTGCCAGTGCTTATTGTTGGGTCTGGTACGCAAACTGTTGTTGAAAATGGAACAGTGTTTGGTGCTGTGACCATCGGACGATGCGGTGAGCGCGCAGGCAACAGTCCAGTCGCCATGCATCTCATGCACAACGCCGGTATAAGATGATGGAGATGGCGTACTTTAGTACTCAGTGTGTTTTAAGAAGGCTTGCCCACCGCTGCTGATCCCCGGCGGCTGGCATGATGGTCTGTGCGGGGGTGGAAGCTCAAGGATGATCAGAAACGCAAGGTAAGGTTTGCGCTGAGCCCCTGATCGGTGAGCCCATAACCGAACCGGCCATTATAGGACAATCCAATGGCCGCATCCTCTCCAAGGTCAACTGCAGCGCCCAGATCAAGCACTAGGATATCTCTGGCAACTGGCGCACCGGCGACAGAGAAGTTACTTCCACCATTAAAGGCATGGCTGGCAAACAGCTCCTTGCCGCCGAACGCATGCTGCCAGGCAGTTTGAGCTGAAAGCTTCGCGCTGAACTCACCAAGGTCAGTCAGAGTTTCTACTCGCAACCCGATAGTGGTAAAGGCGCTATCTATGGTTTGATGACCAGCCGTCAGAGCCGCTGTACCACCGGTTTCAGAGTACCCGTCGCTGGATAAGCGGACGTAAGACACATTGGCAAAAGGTTCCAGACTGCTCGTGTTGTGATCAAACCGATATCCCACCTCACCAAAGAACTGAGCAGTGCGCGCATCATAGGAACCAGCCAGGTTTTCAGAGAGGCCAGTAAAAGCAACCGAGCGTGCTGTGTCGATATCATGCCATGCATAGCTGCCACCAACACGGAGCCCCAGAGCATCAAACTGAGCTCCCCCATAGGCACCAAAATACATTGTATCTACTGTTGCAGAGGACTTTCTACTATTCGCCTCTAACCTGGTATCATCATAACCGCCAAAAGCTCCAAGACGGGTATTATCACCGATCAGGGCATCGCCTCCCACAAACAACCCGCCGGTCGAGCGATCAAGCCCTGCAGTGTTGTGGTTTCCACTCCAGCTCCCCCAGGCGCCAAAGCCTTGCCCCCAGAAGGCGGCGTTCTCGCTGATACGTTTTTCAGCCTGCGCCTGTCCGTCGGCGGCCACAGCTCCCGTTGCAATGCGCATACGGTTCAGCGCAGCTTCGCGTGCAAAGCGGCTGTCCTCAAGCAGCGCTGTCCTGATCGAAGCGTGTACTTCGCCAGAAAGGTGATCAAGCGCCTGCGGTGCCTCTTCACCTGAAAGGTTGAGCACCGCGTTGTATAAAAGCCCGCTGTCAAGCGAAAACACACCGTCGCCCGTCGCGCATTGATTGGCGCTCATTCCTGAAACGCAGAACGTGGGCGTGGCAAGTTCTGAAGTCAGAAAAACACTATTAGCACCATAGGACAGGGCAAAATTGAGGAACGCAAAATCATCGGTTGGTGTAGGGGAATCGAATGTTCCATTAATGCCGCCATCTGCGGTGATGATGGTGTAAATCGTGCCAGCGGTATAGGTCGATCCGTCATCAGTTCCGCTTTCCGGCAAGACATGCACCGTTCCACCATTGATCGTGACGGTGTCACTGGCAGCCAGCAGATCATTATTGACACCCGCTGCAGCGCCGCCGTCGTTCAGCTCAACCTCATAAACCGAACCAGCATTGAAAACAGTCGATGTCGTGTTCATCGTATCAATGGAGTTACCTGGCGCGATCACAGCACCGGAGTTGACTGTAACTGCTCCCAGAGTACCCGACCCACCAAGACTGCCACCATTAGTCGTAACATCTCCAATGAAACCATCAACAACCAGTGCTCCACCAGACACTGTGGTGTTACCGGAATAGGTGTTGTTGCCGGTTAGGATGAGTGTTCCGAGACCAGTCTTTTTGAGAGAACCGGTTCCAGTCAAGTTGGAGGCGATGACGGTCGAATATCCTGCACCTGCACCAGTGCCATCTCCGACCCGGATCGCAGTTGCTCCTGTTAGTGCAATATCTCCGCCCGAAATACTGTATCCGTCCGTTGCAAACTGCATGCCTTTGGAGACAGGCACCCCGGCACTATCTACCGCGACAGCACCTGCATCAGCCTGAAAGATCAGGAAGCTGTCTGGATCGTGTGGCGCGCTTCCCGTGCCGTCGGTATTAGTCCAGTTGGTACCAGTTGCACTCCAGACCCCTGAGCCGCCATGAATGGTGCCGTCTGCACTGGCTACCGCCCCGTTCCAAAAACTCAGCAAGTTTGCATTGACCAACAGATTGACCTGACCCTCTGTGGCGGTTTGGATGTCGTAGTAGAATTCCGTTAGCGTTAGACCTATTTCAAGGTCGTTATCTGTCAAACTGCCGCCATAGGTGATCAGGTTATAAACCCCGGCGTCAAAACCACCCGCATCGATGACATTGAGCGATCCATCCAGCGTCAGATCACCGCCAACGGCGATGAGGTCGCTGTCCACGCCCGCTGTACCAGACGGCGATCCGAGTTCAAAGTCGAGGACTGAGGCAGCTGTCAGACTAAGGTTGCCGCCGACCGTTAGCGTACCGGGGCTATTGCCTGCAGCAATTGTTCCGCTTGTGACTGTTGCCGAACCGTTGATCGTGCCTGAGCCGCCAAGGGTGCCGCCATTGACTGTCACATTACCGATGCTGCCATTAACAACCAGCTTGCCACCAGAAACAATGGTGTCTCCGATGTTGGTGTTCGTCCCGGTCAGGATCGTAGTGCCGGAAAGCTGATTAACACTGCCATTCCCGCTGATATCTGCGGAGAAGGTGTAGTCGGTATCCGTATGGTTGAAGTTGATCACCCCGGTTCCTGCTCCGAATTCAACCGTGGATGCATCAAGCGTACCGGCCGCAGCAGCCGTATCGCCGCTACCCGCACCGATGTTCAAAACGCCAGAACCCGTTGAATTAGAACCCAGCCGGGTCACCCCGGACACACTCACTGTTGCATCGTTAGAAATCGTCAGAGTACCATTGCCATCGCGGCCGACATATAGATTCTCTGAATTGTCCCAGGTTGCCTCGGTGCCGGTCACCTCAACAATGCCGGTTGAGCCTTTATTACGGCCGATATAGCCGGATTCGTTACTCACCGTGCCGCCATCAGACACCGTCAGAGAGCCCCCCC
>NZ_LMCI01000033.1:3315-11847 GCF_001623145.1 Pseudovibrio sp. W64
ACCCCAAGCTGACCCAGTGCCGGTCACCTCAACAATGCTGGTTGAGCCTTTGTAACGGCCAACATAGCCGTAGTCACTATTCACCGTACCGCCATCGGATACCGTCAGAATGCCATTGCCAGATCCTCCGACAGCTAGAATGCCCGAATTGACCCAGGTTGACCCAGTGCCTGTCACTTCAACACTGCCGGTTGAACCGTTGCTATAACCGATGTGGCCGTACCAATTACTCACCATGCCGCCATTGGACACCGTCAGTGTGCCATTGCCATATTCTCCGACAGCAAGTTCAATGCCCGAATTGACCCAGGTTGACCCGATGCCGGTCACTTCAACGGCGCCAGTTGAACCTCTGTTATAGCCGATATAGCCGTAGTTACTATTCACAACGCCGCCATCGGATATTGTCAGAGTTCCTTCGCCGTTGTAGCCCACACTCAGATTTTTTGCCTTTGCCGTTCCGTTGGTGGTTTTATCCGTTACATTGGTCGGATTGGGTGCTGTGGTATCGATGTAAACACTTCGTGCCCCATTCGGGATAATATCGTTAGACCAGTTATCCTCAGCAAACCAGTCGGTCGAGTGGTTACCTTCCCAAGTCTGCCCAAAGGCATCGGTTGCTACGGACAACATCAAAGGTCCTGATACAATTAGCCCTGCCGCAAGATAGGGCGCTCGACTTGCTGTAGTGCCGGCCACTTTGGTCATGCGCCCACCGCACCGCAGATGGTCCAGAAAGTGCTCAAAACATGCTTTTGAAGGGGGCGTAGTCATATGGTTATCGGAACTCTTGGTTCAAAATCTTTGATGTACCCATCTCACTTCAAAACCTGATCGTTTTGACGTGAAATGATGCAGATTTTGTCGGTGCCTGTTCAGGAACACTCGTCAGTTTTGGGTATGGCTTCCCGAAATGAGCAAAATGGTACCTGCGAAGTGCTTCCGGTTCGGATGGACACTTTTTATGGGCAACGCGCTCATGCGTAACGGTCGCTGCCACTCATTCGGATTGAAGCGGTGGAGAGCAAAAATGGGCAATTGGATCAGATAAAAAAGGTGGCTTTTTGCTATTTATTGCCGCTCATTTCGTCAGGCTCAAACCATCTTTGCCAAGCCTTTCAATTTTTTCATGGGTTAAAAATACTTAGATCCCTGAACCTTCACAACAGAAAAAAAATGAAGGCATTATTGCTATTAGCTATGAAGCAGAGGATGATGAATGCGGTCTCTTTTACGAGGTGCATCAATGGCAAAAAATATAGAGTAAATCTTGGATGTAAGGCTGCACCAGCCGCATAACATGCTAGAGGCGGCGATGGTTGTCATCAACACCAAGTGAGTGGATCAGCGTTTTGAGCGGGCGTGAGCAATTGGCAAAATGCAAGGGTCGCCAGCAACATTGCTTGGAAATCAATCGGAGACATGATGTTTTTCGAATGGACTAACAATTGCCCTTCATTGAATGTCACTTGATAGAGTTTCCGGTGTAGCTTTATTGCGGAGCTCCACATCTAAGTATATGGATCCTCAATAACAATGTGGGACAGCTCTCTATTTACAGAGTGAATGTAATTTGCCACCCAGCTCAGGCCGTAGACAATTGTGGCACAGCCAAGCGTATAGGCCAGTGCAGTGTGCAACTCCGCTAGATAATTTACGCTTTCCCCATGCATCCAACTAACCACAGTAAGCCCCAAAGAGCTGCTAAGTCCTTCATTTGCTGCCAATCTCATTCCGCCAACGAGAGGTAAAACAACAAGAAGAGCAAATAGCACTGTGATTGATAGGCGTAAAAACCAATGGTGCGATTTGTTGAGAAGTCTGCGCTTGTCTACAAAGTAAAGTAGGATGAGTTTTCCAAGAACGGCAATCAAGAGTCCCATACCCCAAAATGCATGGAAGCGCGTGTAGCCAGCCGCGTCGATCTCCGCTGGTTTTTGTTCGAGGCCCCCAATTCCGAGCAGAAATTGCAAAGCACCCAAAGCCAGAATTGCCCAGGTAAATATCTGAGATAGTTTCCTGATTTGAGTATTGTAACCTGAAAACTGCATTGCTTACCCTTCTTCTAGTATCCAACTTCTCAGCATTTTCATTTGCAGAAAATAGTTAGGCCTTGGACTTTCACAACAGAAAGAAATTGAAGGACTTATTGCTATTAGCTATGAAGCGGAGGAGGGTGAATGCGAGCTCTGTTGCACAACACTTCAGTGGCGAAATCCAGCGCAAAGCGCGGGTATTACACCGCGGTGATGATCAAGTTAACTTGCAGCCTGTCATGGCCATGAGTGCCGATGAGAAAATACAATTGTCATTTAACAATCTTTGCGATGCTGATGATCGATAAGGGAGGGTAAAGACTAAGTCGCTTTGCGGCTTGCATGTTTACGAGTACTGAAAATCGTTCGAGAGCCCTGATTGATAGTGCTCCAGGTGACTTTGCTTTGAATAAAATTTCGTAGGCCTGAGAAGCTGCTAATTTGCCTACGTTTTTGTAGCTGTTAGAAACAGACATAAGGGCCAGGCCGTTGCGAACCATTTGCTCATATGCACTAAAAACCGGCAGGTTTTCTGATATTGCAGCTTCTGTGTAACTTTGCCGGTTTTCGAGATTAAAAGAGCTGGATCCAACATATAACGCGTCTGCGCCCAGGGCTTTTGCCTCGGCAATCTTGAGCGGAATTTCTGCTGGATCTGCCCGTTCGTCCGCGCCAAGACTATATTCAAGAGAAATGACCTCAAAACCCAGTTGATCTGAAAGTGCCGCCAACTTTTGAGTGTTCTGGTGAGAGTTAACTGCGTTCGGCTCGTTAATAACCGCGAGATGCTTTACGGGTTGGTACTCAAAAATGTGTTTGAGCTGTACAGTCTCATTCACACGATTATGCACGCCAGTTACCAAGGGCCGCCCTGAGGTTTCATGGTCTACGATAATGCCTGCACGAACCGGATCTGCGACAATCATAAAAAGGGATGGGATGTCACCCAAACCTGAGCCTATACCGTAATCTGCAATCGTGCCAATGAGAGAACGCGTGACTGAAGTCCCCCAGGTGACAACAAGATCGGGTCTCTCTTTGAGGAGCAGTTGCTTCACTTCCGGCAAGAGGCTTTTGTCTTTCGCCACATCAGTGACGATCACGTTTACAGGAAGCTTTCTGCTTTTGAAAAAATGAGTGAAGCTTTTACAAGCCTCTTCACAGCCACGCCAAACAACCATGCGCACCTGATAAGCGTCCGAGGCGTCCTCTCTGGCTCTTGTAGCCCCCGCCATTAAAATAAGGGCAACTATGATGAGCATCACTTTAGGCATGAGCTTGCACCTCCTGCTTTGAGGAGCGTGAAACCAGAAGCATTATGAGTCCCGAGCCAATAATCGCAGCACCGAGAAGTGCGGCAACAGTGGTATACTCTTGCTTTACAAGCAGTGCTGCTACGATAAGTGGACCAGCAGCGCTGCCGACACGCTCAAACATACGAAGATAACTCAGCGCACCTGTTCTGCTAATTTGTTGCTCCTTCTCGACTGCTTCCATGACCGCAACCATGATGGGAGCCTTGATGAAGGCATGAGCGAGGCCTACCAACGCGACCACTATAAACACAGCGATAATGTTCGTGTTTTGGTATAGAGCCATCAGAGCCACTCCTGACGCAATTGTTGCATAAGTGATCACGGAAAGATTTTTTCCAAGCTGATCAGAGAGACGAGAGGCCAGTGGGCTGATTGGTATAATAATCAAGGAATAGGCCATCATAATCCGACCAATCTCAGATTGACTGGCATCCAAGCTGGCCAGATAGATTGGAACAAAGAAATAGAGGAATCCTGTGAGGACAATTTTGGTCGGAATTGCGCAAAACATCAGGATTGCCACGAACTGCGTGTTTCCTAAGAGCGTTATCAAAGGCTTACCTGCTTTTGATGTTGTTGAGACGGTATCCGACTTGAAGCTTGGCAACTCGTTTTGCAGCATTCGCCAACCCAGAATACCTGCAAGGACCATAAGACTGATAGCGATGACGAAAACTGGCTTATAACCAACCCAATCAGCCAAAATTGCACCAATTGCCGTTCCACACATAGTGGCTGTCATGGTAACACCAACATAGGTTGCCATTGCTTTTGCGCGGCTCCCTTCGTCTGCGACAGCAGCAATATAACTCTGGCAACTGATTGTAATAATCCCGTAACCGATTGCAGTAATCGAACGAGCAATAACAATGTCAGTTGCGTCTTGGGCTAAAATACAGAAAATGTAACCACCGATTGCAGGTACCAAACCAGCGAGGTAAAGCTTTTTGTTGCTGAAACGTTCGATAAGCTGTCCTGAAAACGGTGAGATGATAGCGACGACCAGCATGAAGGCTGAAATCGGCAGGCCCGTCATGATGTCTTTTTCGAACCAATCGTTTTCATCGTAATACTCCATGGAGAAAAACGGTAGAAACGACTTTTGAAGCTCATCAGCTAAGCAAAATACAAAAAGTGGTATCCGTGCATCTGCAATAGACGCCTTGTTACCTTCTTCGACACGATACAACTTGTATTTCTTAGCGAAAGTACGCAACTCTTCGCGTGATATATTTTTTGCCTGCTGCAGTTGCTCAAGCGTTTTACGAATTTTGGCGTTTTGCCGGTTCATCGTTGCAATGAACCGACCGGCCCAATCTTTGCGGTCAGAGCCAAGATATGTGCCCAAATGCCCTCCAGCACACTTTACGATGGCTGTTTCAACAAGACGTAGTGGCACTGTTATGGTTGAACTGACGCAAACAATCACGACTTCAACCGCAATCAGACATGCCGCCAAGAGAAGAACAAATGTATCAAGAAAGATACTGGTGAGCTGACTGTTGACGTACTCCTCATCCAAAGTGGTTTGCACTCGAGCAACAGGAGCACCATTCACAACTACATCCGTTAATACCGTCTGTTTCCTGTTGTCAGAACCAAAAATAAACACTCCTAACTTCGAAAGGGAGTCGAAGGTTTGCTGAGCAAGTAAAATGGCATTGCTCTCGGTACTCTCACGCTCCAAGGGGAGTGTCTCACTCTCTCCCAAATGCACCGAAGAGTTAACTGCAACAATAGAAATTCCACGTATTTCCTTGTGTTCTGCAGTTAGGTCAGTGAGGTACTTTTTAACTCCTCTGATTTCAGAGAACGGAATACCAATCTCGCTAGCATATTCCAGATTTTGCTTGACGGTTTCGCTAACGCTCTGTGCCTTTGCAAGCAAGAATGGGTTTAGGCCAGAGTTAAACTCCGCCAGAGTAACAACAACACTTAGAAATGCTGCCACCGACATAGCAACTGACATAGTCAGCAAAAAGTGTCTTGAGAATCTTGAGAATATCGTCACGTCAACTTTCCTCAAGACTATCGCTCAGTTTGGTGACTGCGCTGACACTAGACATTTTTGAAAGGTCAAGTAGTGCTGTTTCTTGCATTCTCTTGCCCTTCGATATCTGTTTTTGCAGCTCATCAGATCCCTTGGGATCAAGAGTTCCCAAATCCGCCTTACCAGACTTCCTGAAGTAAGACTTTCGAGCATGTAATTGGAACAAGGAGAAAAGGCCTATCGAGATTGCAACGATTGCAAAAATACCCAGATACATAAGTGTGAGACGGGACCATGTGTCTCTCACTTTTGCTGATAGCTCCTTAGTATGCTCTGAGACTAAAATAGCTCCCATAATGGAGTTTGAAGAGTCGCGCAGTAAGCGGCCAGCGTACAGATACTCCCCACTTTCACGTGTTATGGTCTTATCATCACTCGTTAGAACGCCGAGCAGAACCTCATTCATATCTTCTTGCAAGACATTGCGATCTCCGGAATGAGCCAGGATCGTGCCCTGAAGATCTAAGAGAATAATTTGATGAATCTTTGGGTCGCGCAAGCGCTCGCGTTCGATCAAAGCGTCCAGATCGGATATTTCATGCATGCTCAGGCCGACAGCTTCCGCTCGCCGGATAACCACGTCAATAGCGCTCGCGGTGACTTGCAACCGAGATGATGTTGCCTCGACAACCAGTGTTCGAAACTTAAGCAAGCTTAAAGCACTTTGGAGCGCAAGCATCACTGCAATAACCGCAAGAGTCGAAACAACAACTCGCGATCTAATACCAGAAAGCATCTGAGTATCCATAAACTAAGGTCTCTAATCTTATCGTCACGTGTAATTTGAAACTATGACGTTCGCCGGATTATCTGGTTGTAAGGCGGGTCTGAGGCACAGCAGCTAACGGGCGTCGTCTTGGTTATGTGGAGCAGCTGTGGCACCAATCGGACAAGTACCACCTCAAGTTTCAGTTGGGTGACAAGTACTATATTCTCACATTACTTGATATTTCGATATTACCTGAACTTACTACATACTAATAGAATTTTGATTTGAGAATATATCGCATTTTTGCAATTTATTCATTTGATAGGATAGAGATAATTCAATAAACTCATCATATATACGTATTTTTTATTTAAAAATATCCCATTACTACTTAATGGTATCAAAATTAATTGCTGTATTATTGACATCTACTAACAGCGAATATAGATCTCTCAGTCCGAAATGCACACTATCGCAACCTCGAGTTAAACACAGAGATTAATTGTAACGCGGAATGCGGGCTCTCGTTACTTATCATCGCTCATTACATTCGGTTCGTTCGATTTCCATTTTGCGCTCTAGTAAAACTACGGACTGTGAGTAAGCAACTCATTAGACCACCGCAACAAAAAGAAATTGAAGGCCCTATAGCTATAAGCTATGAGGCGGAGGAGGGTAATTGAGTACATTGACCATTCAGAGACTTGAGATCTTTCGAGCAATCTATGAGAATGGAAGTCTTACTCAGGCAGCGTCAGAGCTTAAACTTGCGCAACCTACCGTTAGTAAGCATATCAGTAATTTTCAACGGACATTGGGATTTGACCTCTTCGTCAACGAAAAGGGGCGCCTGCGACCAACCGTAGAAGCAGATGCGCTCTACCAAGAATGTAAGGATATGTTTGATCAGCTGGAGCATATTGATCAGTCTGTTCAGTCACTGCGTCGCGGTAGTGAGCAAATCCTCAGGGTGATGATTGTTGTACCTGGAGCACAACTGCGCCTCTTCAGTGATGCTATCCGGGCCGTGAGAGATCGATGGCCCGATATTAATTTGATTGTTTCTGTTGGAGGGCGGGATACTCAGATTTGGAAGCTGCGCAGAGGGGAAATTGACCTTGGAATAGGAACTCCTAAGCTGCCCCATCCAGATATTGAAAGTGTGGTTTTGACCACCTTGCGGATGGTGGGCATTATGCCAATTACGCATGAACTTGCAACTCAGAAGAAAGTTTCCGTCTCTGATTTTGGCAAGTACCCGAGCATTTTACCGTCAGAATCTACATTGTATGGTAAGCTCATTTTGAGAACCTTAGAGCATGTGGGTGTCGTTCCAGATACCAGGATCAGCGCGGATGCGCCCAGCCAACTGCCATTACTTGTAGATTCATTAGAATGCTTGAGTATTCTTGATATGATAACAGCCTTTCATCCACCTAAAGATGCCGCCATCAAAGTTTTACCATTAGATGTGTCCATGGACTACAACGTCTGCGTCAATCGGATCCAGGGCCGTGTTCTTACACCGCAGGCCGAGTTCTTAATTGAGAAACTTCGCGAAGGGTTGTTACAAGAAAAGCAGCGCATGGAGCGACAGCTTTAGGGTTGTAGCCGAATTTTGTGTGTGAACTCAGTTTGTTGAATGGAGAGGCGGCGCAAGATAAAGACGCCGCCTTTAAGATACTTATCACTCAGCACAAGGCTCTAGGCAGAGTGGGTCATCTTCTCTGCAATAACCGGGAACGCATTGTGGACCGCCATAGCCAGCCGGCGGATTAGAAATGCAGGCATAGTCTTGTGTATCGGTGGCTCCTGTACACTTTCCAGTCTCCAGACAGCTCTCAGTTGTATTTGTCTGGAACTGGAAAAGCACTCGATTTGTGGCATGTTTGTCTGGATTGCATGTAGCAGTAAAGGTGTTTGTCACAGACTGTGATAGCGCCGTTTGGAAGTTCTCTGACAATGCAAAGCTCATTGACACCTGTTCACTGACCTTTCCACCAGCGCCAAGAACCTCAAAACTTTCCTCCATAGATTCTGTGACTGTGCTTGACCATTCTGCCGTCGTCGACCAAGTATTGGTGCGTGAGGTACCGATTGAAAGTTGTTCCGAAATCGAGCATCCTTGCCCTTGACAAGACTGGATTTTTGACCAGACCCCAAATGTACTGGTAGCAGATGGTGCTACGGCCATCCAATAACAACGCTTGGTTTCGTGGACCGGATTTGGCGGTGGTTTCAACTGGTCGCAGCAACACACTCTGAGAACTTCTCAGCTGGGGTTTGATATTGCAAGGTCTTGCGGGGTCGTTGGTTGAGTTGCCTTGCGATTGCATCAAGTTCAGGCTGCGTGTGTACAGATAAGTCAGTGCCTCGGGGCAAATACTGCCGCAACAAGCGGTTCGTGTTTTCGTTTGATCC
>NZ_LMCI01000033.1:11857-11945 GCF_001623145.1 Pseudovibrio sp. W64
CGATACTGCATGGCTCAAAGAAGGATGGCAAGCCAGTTTGCATGTCTTGGGCCGTAGAGCGCGGTCCCAGGCAGCCTGATCCGCCGCT
>NZ_LMCI01000033.1:11955-12184 GCF_001623145.1 Pseudovibrio sp. W64
TAACATGACAGAGCGTGTTTGCCACTCAACAAGAGTGGCAATATAGCTATTCTTGGATCCTCCGATCAGATCGCCTTCCCAATGCCCTGGTATTGCACGGTCTTCTACGCAAACAGGTCTTTTGCTGATCGAAACAGCATCCTTAATTTGGCCTAGCCTTTTTCGTTTGAGGCTTGCGTGTTTGGACCGGCGTATCGTGCGTTTAGCACGCAGATGGTCCAGCAGTTCT
>NZ_LMCI01000033.1:12253-12643 GCF_001623145.1 Pseudovibrio sp. W64
AGCCTGTATGTAAAGGCTTCGATATATTGTCTCGTGGGACACCTGCTTGTTTACGTCTCCTGGAAAGCTACGTTTGAGCCAGCCGGCAATCTGTTCTGGAGACCACTTGCTGCGCAGCTTCTCCGATACTGCGTGGTGCAATGAAGGATGACAAGCGAGTTTGCATGTCTTGGGCCGTAGAGCGCGGTCCCAGGCAGCCTGATCCGCCGCTGCTGCGCGATAAGCGACCTGACCACCATTTCGCTGCACCTCGCGACTTATGGTAGACGGAGTGCGGCTCAACTGGCCGGCTATAGATCGTAAAGAGGCGTTAATGCTGAGACCGCGCGATATTTCCTCACGTTCTTTCAAGCTCAGCGCCAGCTTACCACGATGCCGATCAGAAGGGCG
>NZ_LMCI01000033.1:12653-13842 GCF_001623145.1 Pseudovibrio sp. W64
TGCGTTGATGCTGAGACCTCGCGATATCTTCTCACGTTCTTTCAAGCTCAGCGCCAGCTTACCACGATGCCGATCAGAAGGGCGGATGCCTCCGGTCGGAGAAATGACAGAAAACACCGAGGAGGACTGTCGGTCGAACACACGGTCAATCGAACTCATCTATTCTCCCCGCTGCCAGCGATCCCAAATCTCGGCTCGTTGTGCGGCAGAATAGTAAATACGGCGGCGATACGTCATGTCGAACACTCCATCTCTATTTAAAGATTAAAGTGTTGCACCCACCGCCCAAACTTCTAGACATTCCTGGCACGTACCAGCTGACCAATAACGAACGTTCAACCTAAATCTAGTTGCCAGCAGCCAGTGCGGGACTTCAACTATAGGTCGATTTTGGTGTCCGTCATCATATGAAGTTAGACAACATTGACTTTTGAATAGTGGAGTATTTGGCCAGTTTGTGTGTTAATGTTAATCGGCTTTTGCGTAGTAGCGCAGCTTTTGCGTAGTAGCGCAAGCGTCGGTTTTGCAGTGTTTTCTGTTTGAGGGTTTTCCTTCGTTCCAGGATCTGTTTGTTGCGCCCGAAGTAAACATCTGCCGGTGTGACGTTGCAAAGGCTCTCGTAGTAGCGATGATTGTTGTAGTACTCGACGAACTTAGCGATCTGGGCTTCCGGATCCTCTGACATGTAGTAGTTCTCCAGCAGGATGCGGTTCTTCATGGTCTGATGCCACCTTTCGATCTTGCCTTGTGTTTGCGGGTGGTAGGGCTTGCCGCGCACATGGTCCATGCCTTTGTCCTCAAGCCAATCAGCCAGATCGGAAGACAGGTAAGAGCTGCCATTATCAGAAAGCAGGCGTTGACGATGCAGTACCTTTGGCTGCTCGCAGCCGGAGGCGTCCTGCGCTAGTTGCAAGGTTTCGGTGACATCCTTGGCCTTCATGGTGGTGCATAGCTTCCAGGCAATGATGTAGCGGGAGTAATTATCGAGCACGATGGACAGGTAAAACCAACCCCAGCCGATAACCTTGAAATATGTGAAGTAGGTTTGCTACTGCTGGTTTGGCACCGTTGTCTTATCCTTGAACTCATCGGCGGCCTTGATCACCACATAAGCGAGCGACGTGATCAGGTCTTGCGTGTTTGTCGTCAGCACCTATGGAACAGGCTTACGGATTTGAATAAGGGAGTG
>NZ_LMCI01000034.1:0-41516 GCF_001623145.1 Pseudovibrio sp. W64
CCAGCCCACGACACGCTGACGGACGGTCCGCCAGCTGCCCGTCACGTGGGCATGAAGTTAGTATGGGGGCACATTTGAGCAAGGGGGATAAGTTTGTCTAAGATAGCCGCTAGTCCGATGTTATTCATCGCTTCGTCTCGTGCTGCCAAAATGCATTCGTGAAGGTTGGATCATTACCGGCTTATGAACGGAAAAAGCCCCGGCGGTGAGGTCGAGGCTTTTGAAACTCTTATGCAGAATTCCGGTGGGCTGATTAGCCTGCGGTATCTTTAGAGATTGGCGGCTGGAACTGCATGCCCAGATCCCATGGGAAGTACACCCAGGTATCCTGAGAAACTTCAGTCACAATGGTATCAGCCAGATCGCGACCCATTGGCTTGGCGTAGACGGTTGCAAAGTGTGCTTTTGGCAGCATTTCGCGAACAACTTTTGCAGTCTTACCGGTGTCGACCAGATCGTCGATGATGAGAATGCCTTCACCACCTTCAGAGCCGACCACTTTCGGGTCGATTGGCTTGATGACCTTCAACTCACCCTGATCGTCGTAGTCGTGGTAAGATGCAATGCAAACTGTTTCGATGGTGCGAACACCCAATTCGCGCGCAATAATGCCAGCTGGAACAAGGCCACCACGTGTGATGGCTACAATCGCTGTAAATTCGCCTTTGTCGGCGAGGCGCCAAGAGAGGGCACGGCAATCGCGGTGGAATTGGTCCCAAGAGACCGGGAATGCTTTGGATTGCTGCTGATTATCCATGTGTCTTCTTTCAAAGAAATTTTGTCTTTGCAGCTTCTACGGCTGCTCGGACGGCTTCACTGGCCTGTTCCAGTACATCATTTGACCTAGATCGCACAACAACCTGTGTGGAAAATACTCCATCTTTTGACTGCGGATAGGAGCCAATTGAGGTTTCGGGGAAGTTTTTCTGGATTTCCCCTAGGTCTGTGGCAATGCGACTCTCAGGAAGAGAGGCCTCAATAGTCACAGAAAGCATCTTTTGACTGGTTTCCAGTGTTGGTGCGATGGCATCGACCATGGATTGCATGATGGCCGGTACACCTGCCATGACGTGCACGTTTTCCATTCTGAAGCCGGGTGCGATGGACACCTTGTTTTCAATCAGGTCGGCGCCATCAGGCAGGCGGGCCATGCGCTTGCGGGCAGGGGTAAAGTTCTCAGCGCCGTAGTGATCTTCCAGAAGCTTGTAAGCGCGTGGGTCCAGATCAATTGAGACACCGAAAGCTTTCGCGATGGCATCTGCTGTGATGTCATCGTGTGTCGGGCCGATCCCGCCGGATGTGAACACGTAGGTGTATTCTGCGCGTAGAGCGTTGACGGCTTCGACGATCTTATCTTCTACGTCAGGCACGACACGCACTTCAGACAGGTCGATGCCGATATCCGTGAGATAGCTTGCCAGAAAGCCGATGTTTTTATCTTTGGTGCGGCCAGACAGGATTTCATCGCCAATAACGACATATCCCGCTGTGATGATCTTATTGGTCATGGCTTTCTGTATTCCTGAAATATGGGTGGCTTTAACAGCCAGAGCGTGCCGCGTTCATCTGCATTCACGCGCCAAGCTATAGCTGCTTATTTTTATGCGCATTTTTACCCGAAAACCGGACCCACTTTTCGGGAACATGTATCAGTTTTTAGTCGGTATGGTCTTCCGGCGTCCATTCATAGATCCAGTTAAACCGATCAAGAAGCTGACTTGGGGTGTTGGAGCGCATGACGAGATCTCGTGCAATACGAAGAGGGAAGCCCATATGGTAGACCCAGTCATTCCACTTAACGAGCTTGCTCATTTTCTCAATGCGTGGACGGCGGGCAGTCTCATAGGCTTGCAGGGCCTGCGGTGTTGCGCCGTGTTTGTCGACCATTTTGGACAGGACTGCAGCATCTTCGATTGCCATTGCAGCGCCTTGAGCTGAAAATGGCAGGATCGCGTGGGCGGCGTCGCCGATAAGTGTCACAGGGCCCTGGGTCCATGCAGGGCGGGTGTCGACCTCGCACAATGACCATCGGGTCCATGTTTCCGGCAGGTAGACCAGACGCAAGGCCTCTGGAGCCCAGTTGCGAAAGTGCTTGCGGACATGATCACTGCCAACCGGTTGGGACCAGCTGTCTTCTTCCCAGTCTTCCCTCGTGATGGCGACGATGTTGAGCAGCTTGCCATTCTTTACTGGATACTGAACCAGATGGGCGTCACGAGCGAGCCACAGGCCCGAGGTGCTCAGGAGAGGTTCCAGATTGAAGGGCGGCTTTGCTGTTGCTCTGTAGGCTACGAAACCGGTGTGTTTGGCTGGTGCGCCACCCAATGTGGTCTGGCGGATGCTTGAACGGACACCGTCGGCGCCGATGAGCAAGTCAAACTGATCCGGTATACCTGCAAGAGCTTCTGAGAAAGCCGCTCCCTTGAGCGTGACAGTGTCACCGTTGATTTCGGCGGATTCTACCTTGGTATCCAGCCGCAGAGTGACTTCCGGTGTGTTCTGGACAGCTTCCAGTAACAGCTGTTGCAGATCTGCCCGGTGGATCACATAGTATGGCGCGCCATAGCGGTCTTCAGCAATGCGACCAAGCGGAACGGTGGCAAGTTGTGAGCCATCCTGACCGGAGCGTATATTGACGCTGGCAGGAGAGACGGCTCTGGACATGAGTGCAGGGCCTAAGCCAAGAGCCTGCAAACATCTCATTGCATTGGGAGATAGCTGAATTCCCGCGCCGACTTCGGAAAGCTCTGGGGCAGCGTCGAACAGGAAAACACTGTGGCCCTTACGGGCAAGGTATAACGCAGCTGTAAGTCCGGCGATCCCGGCTCCTGCGATAGCAATATTTTTTGGTATCATTACGCAGCTTGCCTGCCGTGCTTTGCCTGAGGTTATTGGGATCAGGCAAAGCAATGAGATTACGGTTTATTCGTTTTATCGATCAGATGACGCGGTTGTTAGGCCGCATCAGGTGCCCAGGCGCAGTCAGCCGGATTAGATTCTGCAGAACCGAGTGCAGCATCGTAGTGGTAAAGCGTTGAGCAGTATGGGCAGATTATGTTGTCATCAGCACCCATGTCGAGGAAGACGTGTGGGTGGTCCTGTGGGGGGCGTGCGCCAATGCACATAAATTCTTTGGTGCCGATTTTAATGGCGTCAACGCCATTGGTGTTGTGAAAGTGGGGTACGACTTTACCGGCCATTTTTTCGCCAAGCTCCATGGAACAAAAATTTGCCGCCGACATTAAATTGGTTCTGGTTAAAAAGACAGTTTTTCTCGCTGATTGATTGCCTTGAGATCGATGCGGTCCACAACTGTACTGCGTTTTTTCACCTAGGACCGAGGTTTTACCGCGGAACTGGTGTTGTCTCAGCCTCTGTGAATAGTTGATGGACTAGTCCAAATTGATAGTTCTTTGGTCTTTTCTTTCTCCACCCTTACATTTACCCTCCCATGACCCCATAGTTTTCCTTTACGTAAACGTTAGGTAATATGCCAATATTCAATAATAATGATCACCCTATCGCTTATCTTGATGAAGGAGAGGGCGACCCGATCCTGCTGATCCACGGATTCGCATCCAACAAGTTCGTCAACTGGGTGTATCCCGGCTGGGTTGATTTGTTGGTGAAGGATGGCCGCCGTGTGATTGCGATTGATAATCGTGGTCATGGTGAAAGCTACAAGTACTACAATGCAGAGGATTATGGCGCTCCGGTTATGGCCGAAGATGCGCTGAAACTGCTGGATCATCTCTATATCGATAAGGCGGACTTGCTTGGCTATTCCATGGGCACCCGCATTTCTGCGTTTTGTGCGCTGCAAGCACCGGACCGGGTGCGCTCGCTGTCGCTTGGCGGGATGGGGTATGGGTTGATTTCTGGTGTTGGTAATCCTGAGCCAATCATTGAAGGGTTGTTGGCTGACAAGATCTCTGATGTGAAAGACCGGACGGGTCGTGCCTTCAGAGCCTTTGCCGAGCAGACCAAATCAGACCGGCGTGCGCTGGCAGCGTGTATGCAGTCAGCCCGGAAGCCTATTTCTGAGGATATGGTATCTAAGATTACGGCGCCGACACTTGTTGCTGTTGGTACAAACGATGACGTGGCCGGTGATCCAAAGGCGCTTGCTGACCTTATGCCGAATGCCAGTTATCTGGAGATTACCAACCGGGACCATATGACCGCTGTTGGCGACAAGATTTTCAAAAAAGGCACATTAGAGTTTTTGGAGCAATTTTCATGAATAGAGGCACCCACGAATTTATCGGAGCCGACGGCAACCGCATTGTTGCAGACCGGTTCGGCTCAAAAGGCCAGCCGGTGATGATGATGCATGGTGGCGGGCAGACGAGACATTCGTGGGGCAAGACTGCTGAGATGATCGCCAATGCAGGTATGCAGGCGTTCTGTCTTGATATGCGTGGACACGGTGACAGTGCGTGGGTTGAAGGGGAGAAGTACTTCTTTTCTGACTTCGGTGCAGATGTTGCTGCAGCTGCCGCGCAAATCTATGAGGAAACCGGTTTCAAGCCAATTGCGATCGGTGCCTCATTAGGTGGTCTTGCGTCTATTCTGGCTGAGGGGGCTTTGCGTCCTGGCGTTCTGGCTGGCGTTATTCTGGTTGACGTGACCCCGCGCCTAGATGAAGGCGGGGTGAGCAAGATCCTGTCGTTTATGGCTGAAAAGGTTGAGGACGGGTTTGGCAGTGTGGAAGAAGCGGCGGACATGATTGCCTCTTATCTTCCGCATCGAAAGCGGCCCAAGACATTGGACGGCCTTTCGAAAAACCTGCGTTTACGGGATGATGGGCGCTATCGCTGGCACTGGGACCCTCGCTTTATCACGCATCACGCTGATCGTGCTGATATGAAAGACAAGGTACAGAGTGAGCTGTTGGAGGCAGCGGCTAATCTCAAAGTGCCGAGTATGCTTGTTCGTGGAGCGGCATCAGAGCTTGTGAAACAGAGCCATGTAGATGAATTTCTCGCATTGGTTCCCCATGCACAATTCACAGATGTGAAAGAAGCTGGTCATATGGTGGCAGGCGATGTGAATGATATTTTCACTGCTGCGATCATGCCATTTTTAAAAGAGTACCAAGCGGCAGCTTAAAATTAGAACCGGTTTCTGATTTTTGAAAGAAATGTAGGTTCACTTTCTAATTGCCAATGCAGGTTTGGTACGCGCTTTCTCTAATGGCAATACTGCGTGATGTACTATAGGCGGATAATTCATAGTGAGTGGGTGGGGCTTGGATCGAGACAGTCTGCACCTATGTAAGGTTGAATAGGTCCTATCCATAAAGGAACGCTCTTTCATGGTGCAATTTTCTTCAAGTAGCCCCAAGGAGTTCGCATCGCATGATCCTGTTTGGGATCGCGTGAAAGCCGAAGCCCAGGCGATGGCCAGCTCTGAGCCAGCACTTGCGTCTTTTGTTTACGAGACGGTGCTGAACCACTCTTCTCTAGAGGAAGCGATTGTGCATCGTGTGGCTGACCGGTTAGGCCATGTGGTTGTCTCTTCTTCTCTTATCCGCCAGACTTATCTGGATGTTCTGGATCAGGCTCCTGATATTGTTCAGGCCTTCCGTGTTGATTTGGGTGCTGTTTTTGATCGTGATCCTGCCTGTGACCGATTCCTGGAACCTTTGCTTTATTTCAAAGGGTTCCATGCGCTGCAGACACACCGGTTAGCCAACTGGTTGTGGAAGCAGGGGCGAGAGGATTTCGCGCTTTACCTGCAAAGCCGTTGCTCTGAAGTGTTCCAGATGGATATTCATCCTCAGGTTCCAATCGGGCGGGGTGTTTTCTTTGACCATGGTACCGGCATTGTGGTTGGCGGAACTGCTGTGATTGAAGATGATGTCTCTATTCTGCAAGGTGTGACACTTGGTGGTACGGGCAAGGTCTCTGGCGACCGTCATCCGAAGATCCGTCAGGGCGTGCTGATTGGTGCAGGTGCCAAAGTTCTAGGCAATCTGGAAATTGGCCATTGCTCACGTGTTGCAGCAGGATCTGTGGTTCTTAAAGACGTTGATCCGTGCACGACTGTGGCGGGTGTTCCTGCCAAGGTTGTGGGTGAAGCTGGTTGCGACCAGCCGGCTCGTGCCATGGATCAAATGATCGGTCAAGGTCAAGGACTTTCCTCGCAAAACAAACAAGGATAAGCTAGTTTCCTAGGGTTGGCAGGACGATAAACTTGTATAGTTTGTGCCCCAAGTTTGAAGTGAAATTGGTAAGGAGACGGCTGTGAAGCCTGATGAAATTCGTAAGGTGCAAACCTACATGCGCAATACTTTCAAGTCGCCAGAACTTGAAGTGCGTGCGCGTCCTCGTAAAGATGATTCCGCAGAAGTATATATCAAGGATGAGTTTCTTGGCGTTATCTTCCGCGACGAGGAAGATGGCGAACTGAGCTGGAACTTCCAGATGGCTATCCTTGATATTGACGTGGAAGGCCTCTAAGGCTTCACGCAAAATCTGATTGATTTGAAGGGCTCCGTTTTGGGGCCCTTTTTGCATCAAAATGAGACTCTTGAAGGCTGTGGGCGTCCTGAATTGAAACGGGATGGAGTTTGTTCGCCTGCCTGAATTTCCTATGCGGATTTCATATGTAAATATTAACAGGAGGTTAACTCGAGGATAGCACGCGGCATAGGAATTGCTTTCAACTGCACAGTAACGCGTTTGAGCTGGATTGAGCCAGCTGAGAATGGGGGAAGTGCATGCTGGGCGATTTGTTGTTGGCCGCGTTTATAGCGGCTTCTGGTTTTGTGACCGCGGGAATTCTGGGTAGCTTCTATCACTTGGTGACTGGGGAGCCACCGCGATTTTTTGCTGAGATGAAAGGGCCGTTGTCCTGGCTTATTGTCGTCGGGTTATGGCTTGTTGCTGGTCCTTTTATATTTATGCGCAATGCGATCCAGGGTTATTACCGGGAGTCATTTAGCCCAAAGATGCTGGCCGCCGCAGGAGGGCTCACCGCTATGTGGAGTATTCTTTCCGGTACGTTTGTTTTGAGTTTTCTCTTGGCACTTTGAGCAAGCCATATGCTAGATTGCGCGGGATTTGATTTGTGCAATCTAGGAGAACCTTGTGCCTTTTTATAAGCTTGGAGACAGAAGCCCTAATGTTCCTGAAAATGGAAACTACTGGGTCGCGCCATGTGCAAGTCTGATTGGGCATGTGCAGCTGGATGAAGAAGCGAATATTTGGTTTGGCGCTGTTTTGCGTGGCGACAATGAGCTTATCCATATTGGTGCACGTTCCAACATTCAGGACGGATCGGTTCTTCATACAGATTTGGGGTATCCGCTGGTTGTTGGCGCAAACTGCACGGTTGGCCACAAGGCAATTTTGCATGGATGCACTGTGGGGGAGGGCTCGCTTATTGGAATGGGCGCGACAATCCTGAACGGTGCTAAGATTGGTAAGGGCTGTATTATAGGTGCAAATGCACTGGTTCCTGAAGGCAAGGTTATTCCAGATGGTTCTCTGGTTGTGGGAATGCCGGGGAAGGTGGTTCGTGAGTTGGATGATGAAGCACAGGCCATGCTTATCCGCTCAGCAGATGGCTACGTGATGAATGCACAGCGCTTTAAAGAGCAGCTGGTTGAACTCTGAAGCCATCACGATTTTTGAAAAACAAAACAAGCCGCGGCATTTTCCGCGGCTTTGTTGTTTGCCAAGACCTTAGCAGCTTTATTCTGGAATACTTGCAACGGTGGTGACGCGTTTATCCGAAATAGCAGACCAAGCAGAAGCATGGCGAGCGGACTGGCGTTTCACGTAGCGGTATGGGGTTGAATACCAAGGCAAGATTGAAGAGATCTGATTGTCGAGAATGAGATCTCCCTGATCAGTGCGCACGCTTAAGACAGCGTGCCCGCCGTTACTCAGGTCTTTCACGACCGTTATGAGCAGGGAGCTTGGCGGCCAGCCCAAGGCAATGAGTTGCCGCTGTTTTTCCAGAACGTACTCTTCGCAATCACCAGCACCCTGCGGGTATGTCCAGTATTCAGGCACTCCGAACAGTTGCTCGTCTGTTAGCGGGCGAACTTGTGTGTTGATTGAAGCGTTTACATCCAGCAATTCCTGCCAGCGCTCTTTGGTCAAGCGGACAACCAACGGCGTGTTGGTACCATAGCGACACTGTTGCGGGTAGTTTTGACAAAACTCAATATGACCAACGGGGGCAGTAGCTTGTCCGATAATTGGCATAAAGCGTCCTGGGACTTGCTCAGCGTGAGCTTGAGACAGGCTGATTAGTCCACCCAATGCGACCCCCAAAACACTTTTCGCGAACAGCTTATACTCAAACACAAGTAGCGCCCTCCAATCATGGCAGGCTCTACTTTCCTTCGCGCATTTTTATTTGGTTATAATCTTTAAAGTCAGTATTTAATCAAAATTGAGCAGTATTTAAATCAAGATTGAATATCAGTTAAATCAATATTTCTGAAAATAAGAGTCAATATTAATTCAAATTGTAATTATGCTAAGACTCCGCAGGAAACTGGAGTTTCTGATGAGACCTAACGAGAGTTTTATGGTTTAGTTACAGTTAATTAGAGAGTTGACATGTGAAGCTGTGTCAGCTGCATGTAATTCTCACTGCAAATATTTTTTTATAAATTTATCGAAAAGCTGAGGCTTAACCGTTGATAAGACAGGAATCGGTCTGGCTGGCTTAGCGCTTTTCAGCGTTGGAGATATGGTGCTCCAGCAGTTCCTTATTCTGGACGGTGGCGAATTCGACTGCGACGCCTTCTTCAAAGTGGCGAACGATCCGCGCACGCATCTTACCAAGCGTGATTGGTGTTCCAAGTGCCGGACGTACATCCGTCTTGAGTGCTGCGCCAGAGAGGGAGACATCCACAATGCGGCAGGCGTATTCTCTGCCGTCTGGCAAAATGATCTTCGTAATCGGATTCTTTGGAGTGAAGCGGTCAAATCTGCGATCTTCTGGCAGATTAAGCTCGTCTTTGTTGGCCAGCCAAGTCAGGACAGAAGCCAGCTTATCGCGCTTGCGTGCGCTGGCATTGAGCGTCATCGCGAAGCCGCCATCGATCTCGCGGACGATCTTTCCTTCAACGCGACCAATGTGATCGAGATAAGCGACCACGCGCTCGCCAACTTCGCCCATTACCGGAGAGATAAAGGCGGCGCCACCAGGTGACATGTTGACGACCTGGCAAGGGTACTCACGTCGGTTTTCCAGCATGAAACGGCCCAGCACGTTGATTTCAACGCGAGAAAAACGGCGTCTGTCAGGTGCTTTTGCTGCTAGTGCAGCAATTCTGTTGGTCGCTGTGCGCCCTGCCATTTTCCTAGGAATCCCGACTACGCGATTATTGACTAGTAGAAACTTGGGTCACACCCTAGGAAAACAAGGTTAACAGAATGGTAACTGTGGTGCGGAGTACAGGTTTATATTTTGCCCCCATCAACAACTCTAAGGTGTCCTACCTGTCGGCTGTTTGGAATTTCGACGGCCTTTGGTACTGCTGACCGTTGCAAGTGACTTCCACGGCTAACTCTTGGTTCCATTGAACTAACAGCGCGATGCGTTGGAGTTCCAAAATGTGGGACGCAGTCATTTTCGTCACTGAAGAGAGGTGCGTCTTCATCCGGCCAGATCAACCTCAGGCTGTTGACTTTTTGCTTGGAAATCGCCTGAACACCGAGCCAGAATGGACGCTTGAGCGGGGCCATACAGCCAAGAATACGCGTACAACCTTCCCCCTGAACACGGATTGGAAGGAGCAGGAGCTCCAGATCTACTGACTGGCCCATTTCAGTTGTGCCCGTGAAGCTGATCACAGCTGCAGCGCCATCCTGTGTTATCGCAGAAAGCATGGCTGTGACGGCTTGCTGGTCTTTCTCATCCCAGCCATCAAGGAAACTGCGGCCTTTCAGTTCACGGCAGAACAGGGAACATAATCGTGTCCCTGCAAGACGGAACCTGAAATTGTTCTGCTGTGCCAGTTCCAGAATAAACGTATCGCCCAAAACACTTTTGATTGCGGAAGGTTGAATATCGCCACGTTCGGGAGCTGGTCGTTCAGCCCGAATTTCGTCCCAGTATTCGAAGAGTATCCGTGATGCACCGTGTTTCATATTCCCGCCTTCCCCAGTCCGCTTATTGGGTTTTCCCATTGGGGTCAGTGTCCTTTTTATGGACAACTTTAACTATCCGCTGGTCTATGGTGGGGAATAAGCATGGAGCGTGCCAAGTTAGAAATATCATAAAAATTTAATAAAATATTAACCTTAATAAAGAGTTTAAGTTGTGCTGTTGGGGGGCTTGTATAATCTTGGTTGCAGTTGCCTCACCTGAACCCTTGAGGCCCTAAGAATTGAGCTATTGTTGGCGGTAAACCTAGGTTTTCAGCATTTCGTGTGCTGATAAAAAGTCGGGAAATCAAACGCCTAACGGGGAGAAGCTCCGATAAACCGTCAGCGCTTGGGGGAGTGCTGGCGGTTTATTGTTTTCATTTGATCCTTACATTTTGCGGCAAGCCTTGCGAAGCGTGCCAAGTTGTCTTAGTTCAAAATGGGACAATAATTTTGGATCTGTAATAAAATGAACCAATCCAATGAAGACCATATGGCACCTCACGGCCCCAACCTTCAGAGACCAGCGCGGGAGCCGATGTTCAATCTGCCAACCGTGGTTGTTGGACTGTCTCTGATCTTTATTGGGATACATCTGGTTCGTGCCTATGTGTTGACGCCCAACGCGGATTTGCAGACGCTGCTTTTATTTGCGTTCTGGCCTGTCCGATATCTTAGTGGTTTTATGGCTGAATATTCCTGGCCAGGAGAAACCGTTTCGGCGATCTGGAGTTTTCTGACCTACGGATTTTTGCATGGTAGCGTGCAGCATGTAGGTTTCAATGTGCTTTGGATGGCAGTGTTCGGGAGTGCTGTTGCACGACGTTTTGGTGCGACCCGTTTTCTGCTGCTCTCGGCTGTTTGCGCTGTTGCTGGCGCGGGGGCTCATCTTGCTACAAACTGGGGGCAGAGTATCCCGGTGATTGGTGCATCGGCGGCAGTTTCAGGGCAGATGGCAGCTTCCTTACGCTTTATCTTTGAAGCTGGTGGTCCGATGAGTTCGTTTCGGCGCTATGATAATGCAGCCTATTCTATTCCTGCCCGCCCTTTGATGGAGGCGTTGAGCGATCGTCGTGTCCTTACCTTTATTCTGGTATGGTTTGGCTTGAACTTCCTATTTGGCATGTGGTCCGCGCCAATTGCGGGTGAGGGCGTTAGTATTGCCTGGCAAGCTCACGTAGGTGGATTTATCGCTGGCTTGATCCTATTCCCATTATTGGATCCGATTAAACCGCGTTGAAGTGGAGCGTTTAATAGTTAGCTAACTACATATGTTAACAGCACCTAAGTTGGTGGCTAGGCAAGCATTGTTTTTTTGTGTCATGATGCCGTAGGGTTAGATTTGTTCTCTTCCTCTTTTTTCTCTGAGAAAGAAGGATGACATAAACAAACGAGGAGGTCGCCATGACAGTTGCTGCCATATTGAACGGCAAAGGGCGGGACGTTTTTACGGAACCGAGCACACGTAGTTTAAGCGAGATATGCGCAAGCCTTGGAGGCCGCCGCATAGGTGCGATTGTGTTGTGTGATCAGCCGGGTGTGATTGTTGGGATCGTGTCGGAGCGTGATGTGGTTAAGGCAATTTCCATGGAAGGAACTGATGCACTTGCACAACCCGTCAGTGACTACATGACTAAAGAAGTTGCCGTCTGTAACGAAACCGATTCCGTGAACGGTGTTATGGCGCGTATGACTGATGGGCGGTTCCGTCATATGCCAGTTGTGGAAGACGGAAAGCTCATCGGGCTGGTCTCGATCGGTGATATCGTGAAGTTCCGCATTGCTCAAGTTGAGCGTGAAGCAGAGGATCTGCGGAGTTACATTCAGGCCGTATGATCTGTGCCTAAACTGCTGTGCTTCTAAGGCACAGCAGTTCCATCCAGCCTATTTCTTATCAATACATTGTTGGTCAATGCACTTCATCAAGGCTGCATCTCTGCCAGTTGATGGAGTTCTGGGAGCGCACGGCATGTGGTTTCGTATCCAACGCGAATTGCTTCTTCACCACGATGGAAGTCGAAAAGACCCAGATGTGAGAGGCGCAGTGTCAGAATGTTGTCTGGTGGGTCTCCTGCAAGCCGTGAGCGCCCAATCCTGTCTTGAATGATATTGTAGCTGTCCATCATTACGCCGGAGATGCCCGGCAATCCTTTTGGCTTCCCACCGAATATTTGACGTCGCAAGACGCGCTTGATTGCGCCGCCCGGATCTTTTTGCAGCTTGCTATCGATCTCCGGGATCATGTCTTTCGGGATTGGGGGCAGTTCATGGACAACTGTAGAGCCTCGGCCGAATGTGTCGGAGTTGAGGTTGACTGCGATCACAGCTCGTGCGCCCATCGCGCGGCAAACTGAGACTGGGATTGGATTGACCAACGCACCGTCCACCAGCCAGCGGCCACCATATGCGACCGGCTCGAACACGCCGGGGAGGGAGGTGGAACACCGCATTGCCTGCGTGAGTGGACCCTTCTTTAACCAGATTTCGTGTCCGGTCCCAAGCTCCGTTGCAACTGCTGCAAAAGGTCGATCAAGATCCTCGATCATGATCCCGCCGAAGTGGTCTTCGAACAATGAGAGGACTTTTTTGCCTGAGATGAGGCCGGAACCGCCGAAGGAAAGGTCGACCATGCTGAAGACCCGGCGGCGAGAAAGCGACACAACCCACTCTTCGAGTTGGTCCAGCTTGCCGCAGAGATAACAGCCGCCGACAACAGCGCCAATAGACGTGCCTGCTATAAAGTCCGGCTGAATGCCTGCTTCTGAAAGGGCTTTAAGTACGCCAATATGCGCCCAACCACGAGCCGCACCACCGCCCAGAGCCAATCCGATACCTGGTGTGATCTCTGGCTCAGGTGTGGTGGGTGGTGTCTCAGACTCTTCTTCTACAGGCTGTTTGCTGTTTGGCCACAGAGGTAGATTTTGCAGCACTGCTATCTCCCCGACTGTCTTTCAACGGTTGAATAATCAAAATTACCTTGGGGTAACTATGCTATTTAAACCTATAAAAAGACTGAATCGGGGCACAGCGAAACCTACTGTTTTTTCCCGTAAACTTCTTGGGGGTCATATACCGGAGCGACTTCCGTCTTCTCCAGCCAAACGTCGCCTGTATCGTTGCTGTCCACTTTTCGGAAGAAGCAGGAGCGGTAGCCGACGTGACAGGTTGCGCCGTTGCCATGCACCTTGACGCGCAGCCATATGGCGTCCTGATCGCAATCGGTCCGGATTTCAATGACTTCCTGCACCTGGCCGGAAGTGCCGCCCTTTTTCCAGTATTCCTGTCTGGAGCGGCTCCAGTACCAAGCTTCGCCGGTTTCAATTGTACGACGCAGGCTCTCGGTGTTCATATAGCCCACCATGAGTAACTCACCGCTCTCGAAATCCGTAACTGCAGCTGCGATTAGGCCGTTATCGTCAAATTTTGGGCAGAGTTCATCACCCAGCTCAATTGCTTTTTTGTCAGCACGCGGCGCGAAGCCGTCGGCTTTAATATTCGTCGACATGAAATGCTCGAATTTTGTGATGAATGGTCCGAGCTTACGAACGGACCATTGTCATAAAGCGTACCTGTTCAGATGCGTTGTCTTCAAAAACACCAGAGAACCGGTTGGTGAGTGTTGATACACCCTGCTTTTGAATGCCACGCATAGACATGCACTGGTGTTCTGCCTCAATCATGACGGCGACGCCACGTGGAGCCAGATATTCTTCCAATGCCGTTGCGATCTGAACGGTCAGATGTTCCTGTGTCTGAAGGCGACGTGCGTAAATTTCTACAACACGTGCGATCTTGGACAGGCCGACCACAGCATGATCTGGATAATAAGCGATATGTGCTTTTCCGGTGAACGGCAGCACATGATGCTCACAGAAAGAAGTGAAAGAGATATCCTTCAGCAGTACAATATCATTGTAGCCGCCGACTTCTTCGAAGGTTCGTTCCAAGTGCTCGCGAGGATCTTCTTTGTATCCAGAGAAGAGATCTTCGTAGGCTTTTACCACGCGTTTTGGTGTATCCAGCAGTCCTTCACGTTCGGTGTCCTCACCGATCCATTGAAGAAGTACGCGTGCAGCAGCCTCAGCTTCAGCCCGGCTAGGGCGGTTGGGGAGCTTGTTGTCTTCTGTAGCCGTGGGATCGGTCTCTGTAACCGGTCTCAAAACAGCGTCCATATTATGTCTCCAACAATACGCAGTCGATGAGTGTAATTTAAGACATACTTCTCTTAAAAAAACACTGAACCCGCCATAGGTTCCTGCGCAACAACTATTTTTGTCGGCCTGTTTTCAGTCAGGCTCTTCCCATTGTCATACGCAAATCTATAGCTTACCTAAGGAGATGCGAGTATGGCGCAGGGTATAAACTACGACAACCCGTTTAGACAGCCAATAAATTGGCACCTATGGTTTCTTCTAGGTAATGTGTGCTAGATTGCGATATTCCGCTTTTGACCTCTAGCAAGGTCTCGGCAGCACCACCTATATAAGATAGATGTCTTGGTTAGGAAAGGGTCTTCCCTTACTACTGAGTGATCCAAGGTCGCTTTAAGTTATAAAGCGAGTGTCAGAATAGTAGCCAGAGTTTTGCATGTTGGACGACATTTACAATACTAAGATCCTTGAGTTTGCAGGGAATATCCCTTTGTTGGGACATCTCGATGCCCCGCAAGCTCAGGCAAAAGCACACTCGCGGCTTTGTGGTTCGACGGTGAGCGTTGAGGTTTGTGTAGCCGATGGTCTAATAACTTCATTTGCGCAGGACGTGAAAGCGTGCGCGCTTGGGCAAGCATCAGCCTCTATTTTAGGTCAGCATGTTATTGGGGCTTCACCCTCTGAAATTCGGGAGGCTTATGCGCAGCTCCATGCGATGTTGAAGGAAGGTGGACCACCGCCGAATGGTCGTTTTGCTGATCTGTCCTTCCTTGAACCGGTGCGCGATTATAAAGCGCGTCATGCGTCCACCATGCTTGCGTTTGAAGCCTTGGTGAAAGCGCTTGATGATGTTGAAGCTACCGTTGCTTAAGGCCAACTGAAATGTGTAAGCCCGAACCGCTCCCCAAAGTGAGGCCTGCCAGCCTGATGGCGCGGGTTGGGATCGGGCTTATTTGGATTTACCAACACAGTTTGTCGTTGATACTCGGGCGTGCGTGCCGTTATCAGCCTTCCTGCTCACATTATACAGCTGAAGCGATGGTGCGTTTCGGCTTTTGGCGTGGCGGTTGGATTGGGTTATCACGGATCATCCGTTGCAACCCATATGGAGCGAGCGGGTATGATCCTGTGCCTGCAAGTTTGCCCGAGCATTCCAGATGGTATCTGCCCTGGCGCTATGGGCACTGGACTGGACACCATATTGACCCCAAGACGCGCTTTGATCTGCCGGACTAGAAACCGTTCCTGTTGCTAAGGGCAGGTGAACTCGTTTTTCTCTTCTTCAGTTAGGACTGGCAAAACCGCGAACTCTCCTTCAATGGAGAGGTTTTCATAGGGCTGTGAGTTGATAACAACGCCGTATGCTTTTCCGCTGGCAGCATCTAATGTCCAAACCCATCCGAGATTGGATTCCTGCGGATTATCCTTCCAGGAGATTTGAGTAATTTCCGATGTGATCTGCTGCACAGTGTAGGTTGCAGATCCTTTGCTCTTGCCAAGTTTGGAGGTGGTGTTCCAGGCGAGTGCTTCACTGTTGCATATGAAGGTCGTGAATTTCTCCTCGATCGCCTCTGCGCCTTCCTTTGTAATAGTCCAGGCGAAATTCAATGATTTCCCTAACCATTGCTCGGCGGCTTTTGCAGTGGAAGCGCCACTTCCAGTTTCTGCGAGTGTATGGATGTCGCTTTGGAGGCTTTTGCTGGTTGGGACGGGCGGGCCATCTCCCGTAACCTGTGCAACTGCGACCAGACCAGATGAATGAATGAACAAGACTGCGCTTGCGCTCAGGATTGCTAAGGGTTTCATTGGGTTATCCTGTTTTCATTCTTGCCGCTGTTTGATTGAGTTCAAAGACTACTGAAAGAACTGCGACCAAAAACTTCCTTTGTCACTCTCGCTTTGCTCATTGTCAGTAGCGGTTGGATCAGTCGTCGGTTCGGATGGTACCGGCATGTCGTGCGGATTGCTCATTTGGTATTCCGGCATACCGCTCATCATGGATGGGTCTTCTTCTGCATTATCTGGTTCTGGTTCGACAGTTCCAGAGGTTCCAAGAGAGGGTTCAATAGATATCTGAGCGTGAGCAGGACGCGCTCCAGACGTGAGCGCAAACCCCATGACGACAAGATATGTGAAAAGCCAGTGCCTGCTCATTTGAATACCTTTGGATGATCAGTGTGGTGTGCACTCCAATACAGAAACTCATAATTTCGTTTGAAGATAATGGCTTAATGTAGAGTTGCGTCCAGCAACTTGCAGTGGTTCCGGGTTCTTGGCTTAATGAAAAGCTATCTGCCGGTGTTGAAATTCATGAAATTTTTGTGCGCGAAATACGTGATTTTGCCTAGGTGAGAGCTGCCTAGAGGCGTGTTGTTCACAGATTGAGGGCCAAAAACGTTTTTTCCTATGTTTTCCCAACCCAAATTTCAAAGGAGCGTTGACAAGAGGGGCTCAAATGAAGATAACCCGTCCTCACACGGCGCGGCCAACTTGGCCAATGCGACGGAGGAGTGCCCGAGTGGCTAAAGGGGGCGGACTGTAAATCCGCTGGCTATGCCTACGTTGGTTCGAATCCAACCTCCTCCACCATTTTTCTTTCATAAAATCAGTTTGTTACGGTAGAGATGCATGTCTATTGAAGGTTTTGAAGACCTCCCAAGTTATGCTTTTGGCGACAGCCCTGACCTTGCTGACAGCTTGCTTGAGCTTGTTCTGAATGGAACAAAGACGGCTACCTGTGGCGATCTGCTTTCCTATGAGAAAGAAGGGGAACCGCTTCCTCAGCCGGGTGATCAGTTCGTTATTCTTGATGGTAAGGGGCAAGCCGCTTGCGTCATTGAGATGGTTACGGTTGATGTGCGCCAGTTCGACGAGATTGATGAAATTTGGGCTGTGCTGGAAGGTGAAGGCGATCTTAGCCTTGAATTTTGGCAGGACGCGCATCGTGAATATTTTGAGCGGAACGGTGTCTTTGCTCAAGATATGAAGTTGGTTTGTGAGTATTTCCAGCTGGTAAAGATCTTCGAACGCGATCAAGCTAAGCCTAATTAAGTCTCTTCCAGTTTTTGTGAGATGCTCTCTGAGCCGGATGATCGCTTGTCCGGTGATGTGCTGTGGCTTTGAATAGCCTGCCAGATATCCTCTTTAACATTCTGCCATTGCCGGAGCTCAGCCCTTAAGGGTAGTTCTGCGCGTAAGGCGTCCTTGGTTTTTAATGTTGATTGGATCAGGGCGGCCAGTTCCTTAGCGTTGTGCGGGTCGAAATATCGGCAATGATCACCGCCAACTTCTGGAATGGAAGTGGCATTTGAGGCAAGCACAGGTGTCCCCATCCAAAGAGCTTCGCCGACGGGCAGGCCATATCCTTCAAACAAGCTCGGATACACCAGCGCAATTGCTTCTTTGTAAAGGGCGGTGAGCTCGGCTTGCGAGGGCGATTGGACAATCGTCACGTACTTGCCAATAGTCGTATATTGCTGATCTTTGTTGAGGCTTGCGAAGGCGCCATTTGGAATTGCGCCTGCACATATGAGCTGTGGCAGAGGTGTATCCTCATTGTGCTCCAGAATGTGCAAGTAAGCGTCAAAAACCAGCTTCGCATTTTTTCGGTATCTAATGTCACCTAACAGCAAAAAGAACCCATTCTCCGGGCGTTGTCTGAGCGGGTAGATCGGCTCTGTTTCCTGAAATTCATGAGCCAAATGGACAACGCTTGTGCTCTGAGGGGATGGGAGTTTCTGCTCTGCCAGGAATTTCAGCAGATCGCTTCTCGTATACTCAGAGTTTGCCAGAACATGCGGTCTTGTAGTGACAGTTCGCCTTAGATGTTCCAGCCAAAGTTTTGCGCCGAGATCTTCTTCAGGGTCGTTGAGACGCAAAGGAGAGATGTCATGGATCATGACGTAAACTGGTACATATGGTGCGCGGCTCTTTACATATTCTGTAAGCCGCCGGGCTTCTTCCAGATTTCCTAATGAAAGGAAAGGAGCGTCAATGTCGGAGAGTGGTTCTCCAAGCGCTTCTCCATCATAAGCTCCGATGGTTTCATCCGCGTGTGAGCGCAATGTATGCCGCAACCTGTGAAATAGTCCTTTGATTTTGCGGTTCCTGTATTTTTCAAGATGGAATGTTTTTACAGGAGCGCCCAGCAAGTCGGGCAGATATGCAGGGTTAAGGTCATCATCTTTAAATAGAGGATCGGCTTGCACACTCACATATTCGTTTGTTCGAGCGTCATGGCAGATGAAGGTGACTTCAAGGTCATCTTTATAAAAGCGTCTGGCTGTTTCATAGAGTGTTCTGGTGACGCCATTCGCCTGTAATGAGGTAGAGCGGTTCTGCCTCAAGGTGGTCAAATCAAAGTAGAGCTTTGGCTTTGGCGTCGTCATGCTCAGCTCCTGGTTGCTGGTAGAGTGTGCGTCATGCATTCCTTGTGATGGAGTTTGCGAATCCTGTTGTTGCAAACAGTATGCGGAGTGGGGAGGGGGAAGGCTAGCTAAACCCTTGCTAACCAGTGGTAATTCAAGGTGTGTAACCTGTCGATTAGGTGATCTCTCCCGAGGAAAACAGAGTTGGGTGCGCTTAAAATCATCTGGACGCGTCTTCAAGAATTGTTTATTCAGGCAATCCATGATTAACACCAAACCGCTTACCTGCCTTGTTTGCAGGAGTGAGCCGGAGACTTGATATGCTGCAATTGACTTTCCCTGACAATTCCGTTCGCGAATATGACGCTGGTTCCACCGGAGCTGACGTTGCGGGGAGCATTTCTAAATCTCTCTTGAAGAAAGCTGTTGCCGTCGCGATTGACGGTGAGCTGCGCGATCTTTCTGATCCTATTCCAGCAAGTGCTGCGATTGAATTTGTTACTCGCGATGACCCTCGTGCGCTGGAATTGATCCGCCACGATGCGGCGCACGTGATGGCAGAAGCTGTGCAGGAGCTGTGGCCTGATACACAGGTTACAATCGGCCCTGTTATCGAGAACGGTTTTTATTACGACTTTAAGCGTGAAACGCCGTTCACACCTGAAGATCTGCCAAAAATCGAAAAGAAGATGCAGCAGATCATCCAGCGCAACGCGAAGTTCACCAAGGAAATCTGGAGCCGCGATGAAGCGAAGGAATACTTTGCTTCCAAGGGTGAAGATTACAAGGTTGAGCTTGTTGATGCGATCCCTGAAGATCAAACCGTTAAGATCTATAAGCAGGGTGACTGGCTGGATCTCTGCCGTGGTCCGCATATGGCATCTACTGGCCAGGTCGGTCAGGCATTCAAGTTGATGACTGTTGCTGGTGCTTACTGGCGCGGCGATTCCAACAATGAAATGCTGACCCGCATCTATGGTACTGCATGGTCTAATGAGAAAGATCTGAAAGCTTACCTCCATATGCTTGAGGAAGCTGAGAAGCGCGACCACCGTAAGCTTGGCCGCGAAATGGATCTGTACCACTTCCAGGAGGAAGGTCCGGGTGTTGTCTTCTGGCATCACAAGGGCTGGCAGCTGTTCCAGAACCTCACCAACTACATGCGTCGTCGTCTTGCTGATGACTATCAGGAAGTGAATGCACCTCAGATTCTGGATAAGTCGCTCTGGGAAACCTCCGGTCACTGGGAATGGTACCGCGAGAACATGTTTGCGACTGAGACCGAAGATCACCGTGTCTTTGCGATTAAGCCGATGAACTGTCCTGGTCACGTCCAGATCTTCAAGCACGGCCTGAAGTCCTATCGTGATTTGCCTCTGCGTATGGCTGAATTCGGTGCGGTTTCCCGCTATGAGCCATCCGGTGCGTTGCATGGCCTGATGCGCGTTCGCGCGTTTACGCAGGATGATGCGCATGTGTTCTGTACTGAAGAACAGATGGCTGCGGAATGCCACAAGATCAACGACCTGATTATGTCCGTCTACAAGGACTTTGGGTTTGAAGAGATTGTTGTGAAGCTCTCAACCCGTCCTGAAAAGCGTGTTGGTTCTGATGAAGTTTGGGATCACGCTGAAGCTGTGATGGGAGAAGTGCTGAAGGAGATCGAAGCGAACTCTGGCGGCAAGATCAAGACAGGCATTCTTGAAGGTGAGGGGGCGTTCTACGGTCCTAAGTTTGAGTACACTCTGCGCGATGCGATTGGTCGTGAATGGCAGTGCGGTACCACTCAGGTCGACTTCACCTTGCCAGAGCGCTTTGGTGCGTTCTATGTCGATAGCGATGGCGAGAAGAAGCAGCCGGTGATGATCCACCGTGCGATCTGTGGTTCTCTCGAGCGCTTCCTCGGCATCCTCATTGAGAACTTTGCTGGTCACTTCCCATTGTGGCTGACACCTCAGCACTTCGTTGTGGCAGCAATCACTTCTGATGCAGATGATTATGCGAAAGAAGTGCATGCAGCGCTGAAAAAAGCTGGTTTGCGCGGTGAGCTGGATCTTCGTAACGAGAAGATCAACTACAAGGTTCGCGAGCATTCTCATGCCAAGATCCCAGTGATCATTGCGGTTGGTAAGCGTGAAGCAGAAGAGAAGACAGTGAGTATCCGTCGTCTTGGTTCGCGCAACCAAACATCAATGACATTGGATGAGGCGGTGGCAAGCCTTACTGATGAAGCAACAGCACCAGATCTGAAAGAGCAGGCTTCCTGATCTTTATAGACTGAGTGAAATTTTGAAGGCTGGCCGCAGGTTTCTGTTGCCAGCCTTTTTCTTTTTGGCCTCACTGTCGCCTAAACTTCACGTAAGTTTGCGAAAGCTTACGAAACCGTCTCAGATGAAATGAGTTATGTGAAGTGAGGATGTCGTGAACCACGCGGATTTAAGCTACGCCAATAGTAATCATCCCAAATTGAAGCAATGACTTATTCGCAGCATTGAAGGGCTCTCTGGCAAGCGAGCGCTGTTGGGCCTCTATGAGGAGTGGCGTGCTGGTTTTTCAGTTTCTGATCAGGCGCTCTGGCGTGATCTGCTGGATCAGATTGACCTACGTGTGGAATGTACCGGAAACGACTGGCCGCCCGCTGATCTGGATGGGAAGCCGCTGATGCTGATTGCGAACCATCCCTATGGCATTGCAGATGGGATCGCGATCCTTTCGCTTGCTGAACAGCTCAATCGTCCTTACCGCGTGCTGATCAATAATGAACTGTTGAAGGTGCCTGAAATCCGGCCTTTCGCTTTGCCAGTGGACTTTGAAGAGACCGAAGAGGCTTTGCGCACCAATTTGAAAACACGGGAGGAAGCGCTGAGATTACTGCGGGAAGGGGTGACGATCGTAATCTTTCCCGGCGGTGGTGTCGCGACAGCTGCTAAGCCATTTGGCAGGGCAGAAGAACTGCCTTGGAAGACGTTCAGTGCCAAGCTCATTCGAAGTGCGCGAGCAACGGTGTTGCCGGTTTATTTTGAGGGGCAGAACTCGGCGTTGTTCCACATGGTCAGTCGCTTTTCCCTGAGTTTACGATCGTCGCTTCTCATAGGCGAGTTCAAGAGCATTTTGGGACAAACCATTCTTGCTCGGATTGGCTCTCCTGTTTCCTATGAGGTTTTAGAGGGATGTGAGAGCCAGAGAGAAATGATGGATGAGCTTCAGGCAACTGTTATGAACTTGCGGGATGGCGTTGAGGCGCCAAAGGGGGAAACCTTTTTTCTCCCGTAGGGCCTCCTCCTTAGAGCCCGCGTAAGCCAATAAAAAAGGCGCCGAGTGAGGCGCCTTGGTCATTCTTGATCTTGTGCAAGTCTTACAGAGGGTTTTCTGCAAGCACTTCCACTTCCACGTTGTTTACGCTTGGATTGACCGTGAACTCTTCGCGATACATCTCACCGTTGTTGCGCGCCATAACCGTATAGGTTCCAGCTGCTAGGGTAAGATCAAGGAACGCACCATTGCCGCTTGCAACTGTGTCGCCGCCTGGAGAGAGGATCGTCCAAGACGTGTTGGCCAAAGATGTCTTGTTTTTAGCGCTTACCAGCTTCAGTGTGATGTTGCCTGCCTGATGGTAAAGGGTTGCTTCGGTCAGCTTGCCTGCCTGAACGTGAATATCTGCGCGTACGACAGCGTTGACATCGCCGTAGCGGCTTTCAACATGGTAGGTGCCTGCGCTCACTGGAACCAGCTCACCCGGCTTGATGCCAGATGCAATGAGACCGCGGTTGCCTGTGGTGTCGTAAGTCATATCGTAGATGTTAAAGCGCACATCTTTGCGTGGCATCTGTTGATCGTTGCCCAGAGCAGCGTCCAGACGAATACCACCTGCGTTCAGGATGATTGTTCCTGTCTTCACACCGCTTTTAAGTTCATAGCGCGTGGTTGCTGTGACTTTGCCAAAAGAGGTGTGAACGAGGTAAGTACCCGGATCGAGGCGGAATTCTGCGTCCTGATCTTGAGAGGACGCGACCATGGTCAAGGATCCATCATCATTTTCTTTTGAAGAGTAGACGCGCCATTTCAGGCCGCGTGTGAGGTTTGGTGTTCCCTCAGCCAGCTTTGCTACCAGATAAAGGACAGGCTGTGCGCCGACAGGTGCCTGCTCTGCGCCTACAGATGGGGGAGCATACGGCAAGAAGCTCGTACCCATTGTTGGTGCAAGGGATTGCCCCTGATAACCGCTGAGCGGATCATAGCTGATAGGAGGTGCGATGGTCTTGTCTGGCTTTGCGTCCAAGTCCAGCACTTCTTTAGAGAATGGCAAAGCAGGTTTGGAAACAGGAATAGGACCTGCAGCCTGAGCGGCGTTTCCAAGCAAGGCCAATCCAGCACAAAATGCTGTGGCGGTTGCTGCGCGTTGTAGCTCTTTGCTGAACGTTGATATCCGCTCTAACTTCACGTGTGCTCTCGCTACTACTTCAGAAAGTGTTACCCGTGTGCGACAGTAAATACAAAACCGACACCCTATCGAGTGAAATCAGATTACAGTGACAAACTGTGATTTGGAAGTGTTTTATAAATTTTTACTAAGTGGGTTGGGGATTGGTAGTCAATGTGGCAAGAATGGGGCAAGACCATCCTTTAATTGACACAGTTGATATTCTGTATAGGACTATTGCGTAGCTTTAATCGTTGAAATCCTGAAAAGAATCGAGACCGTGGAAACTAAAGACCTTCCAGAATTGAAGAGTTTTCTCAAAACTCGTCGCTCCCATCTCGCTGCAACGCTCGTGCATCCTGGTCCCAATCAAGCACAAATTTCAGAGCTTCTTGAAATGGCTTGCCGTGTTCCAGATCACGGAAAAATTTCTCCTTGGCGGTTTATTATCTATGACAATTCACAGGCTGCCCCTATCGGTCTAAAGCTTGCTGAAATTGCAGAAAAACGTCAGGGCTCCCTTGGCGAGAACACCAAGGCAATGGAGCTGGAGCGTTTCAAGCGTGCGCCGTTGGTTATTGGCGTTCTGTCTTCTCCAAACCGGGAACATAAAGTTCCGGTCTGGGAGCAGGAGCTTGCTGTTGGGGCGGTTTGTGTCTCGCTCCTTAATGCCTGCTTTTCACTGGGTTTTGCGGGCCAGTGGCTCTCTGAGTGGTATGCTTTTGATGATGAGGCAGCTGCCTATCTTGGTGCTCGTGATGGGGAACGGTTTGCAGGCTTCATTCATATCGGAAGCGCTAGCATTGTTCCCAGTGAGCGTCCTCGGCCTGATGTTGCCCGATTGACTGAATATTTTGAAAGTTCTCTTTCCGGTGTTGATGCGTAGGAGTTGAGGTAAGTATATGTTTTATGAAGCGAATAAGCCGCATGGATTGCCCCACAATCCATTCAAGGCTGTTGTTGCACCTCGTCCGATTGGTTGGGTTTCTACCGTCTCTAAAGATGGTGTGCGCAATTTGGCTCCTTACAGTTTTTTCAATGCAGTGTGTGATACACCGCCGATGGTTGTGATTGGTTCCAGCGGTTACAAAGACTCTGTCCGCAACATCGAAGAAACTGGCGAGTTTGTCTGCAACCAAGCCACATTGGATCTTGCAGATGCGATGAATCTGTCCTCTGCAATGGTTGGTACTGATGTTGATGAGTTCGAGCTTTCCGGATTAACGGCAGAGCCGTCCAAATTGATCAAGGCTCCACGCGTTTTAGAGGCAAAAACTGCGTTGGAATGTAAGCTGGTTAATGTGCAGCGCCTGGTCGATATTGACGGAAATGAGACCAACAGCTGGCTTATACTGGGTCAGGTTGTTGGTGTGCATATCGACGAGAGTGTGCTTGAAAACGGCTTGCTCAATGTGGCGAAAATGAAGCCTTTGGCCCGGTTGGGTTACATGGATTACTCGGTGGTTGATTCTGTATTTCAGATGGACCGGCCAGTTCTTCCAGAAAAAGCATGATGGCGGGCGCTCAGGCGCCCCTTTTCTTATCTCGAAAATACCTGTTGTATCTGATGTGCGCCTTCAGGCGTGTTTGCGTTCATGCCGGTAAAGCCGAGTGCTACTGATTTTTCCAGATCCTCAGGTGCTGCCGTTGGTGCTGTATCCAGAGCAATCAGGTGAGCCGATTTTGCAGCAAACAGGCATTGTGTTTGTGCATATTGAAACGGCGGCAGCAAACTTCCGTTTTCATCTCTGGACTGTTTCGCGTCCAGTGCCTCTTTCAGCGCTTCTTCATTCCATGCCAGTGCGGTTAGGCGCGGGCTGGTGTTGGAGAGGTTCATGAGGTTGTGAAAGGCTGCAGGATATTTGCCGAGTTCAGGAATGATCTTCACTGTGCAGTCTTGCAATGCGTGTTCGGCTTCAAAGACAGAAAGTATCGCGTGCAACCGTTCAATATCAGCGCGCGATTTGATGAAGGTTGGAACGACGCCTCTTGGCTTCACATGAGCATAGGGCTTGAGCGTTGAGAGGATCGTGCTCTCTGATGGTTCGTTTAGTGTGAGATAAAGATCGTGGTGTTTGCCCAGCTCTGCCAGAGTGTTTGGCGAGCCATAAGGCTCGAACTCGCTGACGGGCTTTTCTGGCAAAATGGCGAGTGATACATTCCTCAGAGCTTTTAGCTCTTCTGTGTTATCGAATGTTGAGGCCATCACGCTCAGCAGGCAGTTCATTGTTTTTCTCCGAATCCAATCAGAAATTGAATTGTAATGCATAATTCGTAGAGAACAGGATAGGCAAAAAATCTGTTTTAACTCAAATAACTCAGTGATTTCAGTAGGGCAAAATTAAAATTTAACTATTTGTTAACTAATATTAAGAGATATTAACTAATGGTATTATAGGAGGCAGATTCTCGTGAAGGTTGCAGGCGATCCTTCCATTGCAGGGCGTATTGAATCGGCTTTTCAAAAGGCCAGTTCCAAAACAGGTACGTCTTTTGACTTTCTGCTGCAAGCGGCTGCCCGTGAATCTTCCTTTGACCCAAACGCCAAAGCTAAAACCTCCTCTGCCTCAGGGCTTTTTCAATTTATCGAGTCCACCTGGCTTGAGACGCTCAAGAAAAATGGCGAAGAATTGGGCTTGCAAGATTATGCGCAGCACATTCGTGTTGATGCAAATGGTAAGTACCGCGTCGACAACAAGCACCTAAAGCAGCAGCTTCTGGATCTGCGTTATGACCCTGACATCTCTTCGCTTGTTGCTGGTGCTTTGGCGAAAGACAACGCCTCCGGACTCTCTTCAAATCTGGGGCGGGATCCGTCCGCTGGTGAACTCTATCTTGCGCATTTTCTTGGGGTGAATGGTAGTCTACGGCTTTTGAATGCTGCTCAGGACCGACCAGAGCACCCGGCTGCGGACCTGTTTCCACTGCAAGCGCGGTCCAATAAGGCTGTATTTTACAATAAGGATGGGCAGGCGCGAACTGTCAGTGATGTGCATGACCGCCTGGTTGGTCGCTTTAATGATACGATTGCTGGTTCAGATCGACCGGCAGTTGGTGTGCGTAGGGGACCTATCACTAAGCCGATTGACAGCCACCGGGTTGAAAGTCGCATTCTGACAGCATGGCGTGCGACGACGGTTGATAAAGATGAGGCTCCTTTTCAGTCCCTGTTTCGGACTGATGAAGCGGCAGCATTAACTGCGTCCAAAGCTGTGAGTGAGACGAAGCGATCCGGTGTTGAGGTTCAGGAATCAATCAGCCAACAGTTTGTTGCACCAAAACCAGTTGCGCGACCATCTGGTGCGCCTTTGGACCTGACCAAATTTCTTGCGCCGTCCCAAACAAGTGGAAAGTCCTTAAGTAAGAAGGTCTAGAACCTGTGACTTACAGGCGTTTCTTGCTGCTCTAATCTTTCAAAAAACAAGTTTTACGAGAAACTGCGGGTGCGGTGAACGAAGCCTTAAGAATTATGATTAATTATTTCTACCCATAGTTGGTGGATACAGGTTTCTGAGTGCCATGATTATCAAGAGTTTTCTGAATTGGGTGCAGTATGCGCCAAGTGGAAGTCGCGTACAGGCGGCTGGTGCTTTGGTGCGTGCTTTCTTGTACTCTGAACTTGAAAGCTCTGAGTACAGCGAAGCAGAGGCAGCATTGACCTTCCTGCTTGATGATCGTGATGTCGCGGTTCGGACCGCTCTTGCAGAAGCCTTTGGCGCTGCAAAGATTGTTCCTTCTCACATCATTTCTGCTTTGCTCGTGGACGAAGATGAAGTTGCGCTGCCTTTGCTTTCTGGTGCAACGACTATTCCAGAAGGTGAGCTGGTGGATCTTGTTGCGACAGGCTCCACTCAGCGTTGTGTTGCAGTTGCCAGCCGACCTGAAATTACGGTGGGCTTGTCTGCTGCTATCTGCGAAGTTGCTTGTGAAGAGGCCTGTGTTGCTTTGCTTGCAAATGAGAAAGCAGAGATCACACCCAACAGTATGGAACGTGTGGTTGCACGGTTTGGCGAAAGCCGGGACGTGAAAGATGCTCTGATGTCTCGTGATGATGTTCCCTTGCAAATCCGACATATGATGCTGCGGCGTTACACTGAAGGTCTTGGTGATCATCCGCAGGTGCTTGGTGCAAGGAATATGCGTGCTCCCGAGCAGCTGGTTGCTGATGCGCAGGATCGTTCCACGATTTCACTGGCCTGGAGTGCCTCTGACAAAGAGCTGCACGGGCTTGTTGAACATCTGGTTGTTTCCGCTCAGATGACAAGCGTTCTTTTGCTTCGTTCAGCAGTAACCGGTTGCTTTAACTTGCTTACAAGCTCGTTGGCTCGTTTGTCTGATTATGAGGAGGATCAGGTGTTTGACGCATTGGCGACGCCATTTGGTGCTTCGCTGCGACGCGTCTTATCAGCCGCTGGCTTACCTGATCGCACGCATGCACTTTTCCAGGAGTGTATTGCCAGCTGGCAACGGGTCGAAAACATGCAGATCGACCATTGGTCCAAGTCACGCATTGTAGCGGGTGATCTGATTGCGCTGGAAGATGAGCTGGGTATTGAGGATCTGGGAGATCTGCAAGACTTGTTGCATCGCCTCTCAAATGAGGCTGCGCGCGAAAGTGCACGTACTCGTGTAGCTGAAATGCTGAGCGACGTTGCTTAAGGTATTCAGATTATTGCTTGATTAGCTGTCGACGAGCTCCGTGAGCGGTGCGCTTGCTTCTTCCAGCCTTGTCACAAGCGCGACACCAAGCCGATTGGTTTCGTCGCGGGCATCTTCAGAAATCATTGCATTGATTGCGCTTACGTGTTGAGCGATGAGCTCTTTCGGGAAGCTCTCTTGTGTCTTGGCGGCGACCAGCAAGAGTGTCAGATTGTTTGCAACGCGGCCAACCAGTGGGAAGCCCAGAGTCTCCGCCTGGCCTTTGATATCGTGGGCGCAGCGGAACAGTGCGTCGTAGGTTTCCTCTGTAAAATCAGCATTCTGAGCTGCCTGATTGGTCTCTTTCAGGCAATCGACTTCCGATCCCATCCAGCTCTCAAACTTGTCAGAGAGTTTCTCGATGGCTTCTTCAGCAGCTTTGACCGGATCGAACTTGGCAGCTTCAATGGTCGACATCTTCCGGACTTTTTTGGAAAGGTCGTTTGGAACGCGGATGTGTTCCTGAGAAGATTTATCTGAACCAGTTAAAGAAGCCATTGTCCTGCGTAATTCCTGAGCCTGCATTGCTGTAGGTGTGATTATATTTCGAATTCGAAATAATATCTAACTATTTTACGAGCAATTCCAACCCGAAGTTGTTTCTTCTAGCATATTTGGTTGTGATCACAGCATCAACTGGTTGTGTCTTAGTACTTAAACATCTCAGAGAGGATACGTTCGTCCCAGCTGTGTTCATTATCGAACATGATGCAGCTTTGAGCTGTCGCGTCCTGATAGATGGTCGTGCTGATAACATTTCGGAACTCACGGTGATCAGCGGCTGCGTTGACCGGGCGCTTGTCTGCTTCAAGTACTTCAATCTTAACGGTGTTCTGTGTCGAGAGCAGAGCTCCGCGCCAGCGTCTTGGACGGAAGGCACTGATGGGTGTAAGTGCCATCAGGGGAGAGTCAATCGGCAGGATCGGGCCATGGGCTGACAGGTTATAAGCTGTGCTGCCCTGGGGAGTAGAGATAATGATACCATCGCAGGCCAGCTCTTCCATGCGGACGCGGCCATCAACGGAGATGCGCAGTTTCGCAGCCTGATGGGATTTGCGGAGGAAAGAGACTTCATTGATTGCACGAGCGGTGAACTCGTTTCCGTCTTTGTCGACAGCTTCAATGTTGAGTGGATGGAGAGGTGTTATCTCTGCTTTTTCAAGGCGTTCGATCAGGCCTTCAGTCTTGTACTCATTCATGAGAAAGCCGACTGAACCGCGATTCATGCCGTAGATCGGCATGCCTTTGTTCATAAACTTATGTAGATAAGAGAGCATAACTCCGTCGCCGCCAAGCGCGACAATGACGTCCGCATCGTCTTGCGAGGCAGATCCATACATCTTTTCAAGAGCTTGGCGTGCAGCAAGTGCTTCTGGCGTATCGCTGGAAACAAAGGCAATGCGGTTGATAGTTCTTCTCTTCAAAGACGGCTCCTCCCTTAAAAAGGAGGTAGCATGACTTTGGGAAAATTCAAACTGCCTTTATGTCGCTTCTCGTGGGATTGCCAATGGATTAGCACATGCCTTGCCAGTTTTTACTGTAAAAAATACATAGACCCTATAAGTATTGTGTTGTGCATTTGTGCAATACTACTTGTTTGTGTTCGAATAAACATCAAGGTACTGAATTGCAACAGTTGTTGTTTTGGTTGTTTGGAGGGGTTTTTGTTAAAATAACTTTCGAGTATGTTGATTGTGTTGCAGATAGTTGAAATTCTTTCAAGATATCAATTATCTACAATGTTGCGACCAGAATATACTGCCTACCTTTTCTTATAGATATTTGAAGTTGAGACCTTTTGAGCTTTAAACAAGAGGTCGGTGGGAGCTCTTGCGCGGCGGCAAGGGCTCCTACCTTTTTACTTCTGGTACGGCTGTTTAGCTGGTGTGTTGGTGTGGAAGCGCCTTGGTACCACCTGACATAGCTGTTGGAACGCCTGTGGTTCCCGGAAAGCTGATCGGCAAATTGCGATCGCATCTGGCTGCGAGGAAGGCGAAGCATTCGGCCTCCACGGCATCCCCACGCCAGCCAAGTTCTTCTGCCTGAATGATTTTTACGTTTGCCCGTGCTTCGATCTCTTTCAGAAGCTGCGGGTTTTTGCGTCCGCCACCGCATGCTACCAGGCGGGCCGGGCGTTTTGGTAGCATGTCCAACCCTTTGCCAACTGCGCTTGCTGAAAATGCAGTAAGCGTTGCTGCGCCGTTTGCGAGAGAAAGGCCGGTTGCCATGTCTTTTGTGAAGCTGTTGCGGTCGAGGGATTTGGGGAAGGCTTCGGTGAGATAGGGGTGTTCGAGAAGTGTTTTGAGGCGGTCTTCGTCCGCTTGTCCGCTGGCAGCGATGAGGCCGTCGCGGTCCATGTCGCCGCGATTATGGGAGCTGATCCAGTCGTTTATAGGCGCGTTGGCCGGGCCTGTGTCGAAGGCAATCAGGGTGTTATGCCCGTCCCACCACGAGATGTTGGCGACGCCGCCGAGATTCAGAATTGCTGTGTCCGTTGGATTGTCGGACAGACCGGCGCTTCTTAAGAGGGCCTGATGGTAGATGGCTGCGAGGGGCGCGCCTTGTCCACCTGCTTCGATATCTTGCGTTCTGAAGTCGTAAATCACTGGAATATCGAGGATATCAGCGATGATCTGGCCGTCACCGAGTTGTCGGGTTGCGCCTTTTTGGCCGCCTTTGGGTGCGCGGTGCAGGACGGTTTGGCCGTGAAAACCGATTAACGCAATATTTTGCGTTGAAATGGAGTTTTTTGAAAGGAAATGTGAAATTGCGTGGGCTTGTCCCTCGCTGAGTGCTTTCTCCGCTCGTGAGAAAATTTCAGGTTCCTCGGATGCGAAATTCCAGTCCTGAGCGGCGGCCATGGCTTCGGCGATCAGCTGATTGGTTTCAGGGGGATAACTTGCCAGTGTGTAAGGGCCGAACTCTTCGATGGTTTGTCCATCGGTTTTCAGCATGGCGATGTCGACGTTGCCGTCCATTACCGTTCCGGTCATCAGACCGATGCACCACTGCGCAGCCATTTATTCCCTCACTCACAAAACCCGGTAGACTTAAAACTGAAGAGACTTCGGTCAGAACCGGATGCTGTAAGGAAGGTGTGTGCCTTACGGATCTGCCTGTACGAAGTCTCCACTTCATAGCGGGTTCTGGGCGCAGTGACAAACGTTGGAGTGAGGGAAGCCTGTGTGTTTTCAGCTGGTGATTGTGATGGTAGGAGGCATTGTTGTACGGGCTACGTATCAATTATTCTGATGAAATGAAGTGATGAGAGTTTCCTTAGCCTTGTTGAGTTCCGGCGATTGTGCTAGTTTTCCTGCAGTAAATGTCTATTTGAAATCAACATTTCACATTTCTTATCCGGCAAAATTACTATTATAAATAGTACTTATATTATCAATGCTGGTTTGATGCACCTCAATGCTCATGTGCTCCACTCTCAATAATTGGAATAAGTGTAAAGCTCGCTTATACAACTGGAGGTGGAGATGAGTTTGAAAAGGGTGATGGGCCTTATGGTCACTGCTGCGATGGTGGTGCCTGCTGGTCAGGTTCTGGCGGCAGATATGCCTGTGCCACAGGAAGATATCATTGCTGCGGCTGCATCTGAGAAGAGCCCTTGGCAGATCCGTGTGCGCGCTCTGGGTGTGATTACTGAAGATAGCGGGCACGTTAATGGTGTTTCCGGCTCAGATCTGTCCTATTCCAACACAGTGGTGCCCGAGCTGGATATCACCTATTACTTCACTGAAAATATTGCTGCTGAGCTTATTTTGGGAACGACGTGGGCAAACGTAGATGGTGATGGTGCTCTTGCTGGTACCGATGTGGGAGACACATGGATCCTGCCGCCAACTTTGACTTTGCAGTATCACTTCACCAACTTTGGCGCTTTCAAGCCTTATATCGGTGCGGGCGTGAACTACACGATTTTCTATAATCAAGATGCCAACGATGTTGATGATCTTGATATTGAAAACACATTTGGTGCAGCGCTTCAGGTTGGTTTCGATTACATGATTGATGACAACTGGGGTGTAAACCTTGACGTCAAGAAGCTGTTCCTTGAGCCAGACTTTGACGTGAAAGTTGGCAGTAACAAGCTGAAGGGCACAGCTGAGCTGAATCCCTGGCTGGTTGGTGCTGGTATCACCTATCGTTTCTAAGCGGGTTTTGGTAGCTAAAAAGTTAGGCTTGGATGTGTGAGCACCCAAGCCTTTTGGTTATCGGGACTGCTTGTTGTTTCAGGCTGGTTCTATTGCCTTCTCGCTGTTCACCCGTTCGGCTTTGTCATCAGCCCCGAAGAAGTGGGTGAGGGCGGGGTCGAAAGAGAGGCCGACGGTGTTGCCTGCGCTGTAGTGCTCCAGGCCGGATAATCTGACCAAGATGGTGCCAAGCCCTTTGGCGGCAACATAGATGAACAGGTCTGCACCAAGGTACTCGACGTGTTCCACCGTGCCCGTTACAGCGGCTTCTGCTGGTGGAACAACACTGATGTGTTCCGGACGGATGCCCAGCTTTACAGGTGTGCCTTCGTTATCTCTGAAAGGTGATGGCTGCTCTGAGAAGCCTGCCAGCGTGAAGGTATTGCCGCTGAACTCAACGGGTATGATGTTCATCTTTGGCGAGCCGATGAACTGAGCCACAAACAGGTTGTTCGGGCGCTCATAGAGTTCTCGCGGAGAGCCGACCTGTTCGATACGGCCAGACTGTAGAACCACAATTTTATCAGCCAGTGTCATGGCTTCCACCTGATCATGGGTCACATAGATCATGGTGGCATCCAGATTGCGGTGTAGTTTTGCAATCTCAAAGCGCATTTCAACACGCAGGGCTGCATCGAGATTGGAGAGCGGCTCGTCAAACAAGAAGGCAGCTGGATCACGGACGATGGACCGGCCAATGGCAACGCGCTGGCGTTGACCACCAGAGAGCGCCTTAGGGCGGCGATCCAGATATTCTTCCAGCTGAAGAACTTCGGCTGCTTTGTTAACTTTGGCCTCGATCTCAGCTTTTGGAGCGCCTGCAGTTTTCAGTGCAAAGCCCATGTTTTCCCGCACGCTCATATGCGGGTAGAGTGCATAGCTCTGGAACACCATGGAGAGCCCACGTCCGGACGGTGGCAGGGCGGTGACGTCTTTGCCATCAATGTGTACGCTGCCGCGGCTGGCTTCTTCCAAACCAGAGATCACCCGCAGAAGTGTGGACTTACCGCAGCCAGAGGGGCCAACAAAGATGACGAACTCCCCGTGATCGATCTCAAGATCAATCCCTTTGATGACCTGAAGATCGCCAAACCATTTCTCGACACCCTCAAGGCGAATAGCTCCCATTCTTCCGTTCCTCCTCAGGCTGCTTTAGCGGTTAGGCTTGGTGTGGCCCATGTGAGCCAGATGGCGGATGTCCATGAGAAGGAGTTGCCGCCAGCACCTTCGCCAGTGATTGGATCAAAGTATTCCGCAAAATCACTCTTTTCGATCAGTGCAACAGTGTCTGTGCGCAGGCGTTCAGCGCGGGCTGTGTCGCCCATATCTGCAAACCCTGTTGCGATGAGGTAGTTGATGATGCCCCAGACCGGACCACGCCAGTAGCGCATACTTTCAAACAGCGGATGATCCGGGTCGTAGCTTGGCATGGTGTAGTTGACCTTTGCCGCGATACGGTCGAAATGCTCACGTGTTGGGTTGATGTACTTCTCTTCGCGAATGCCTGCATATGGTGCGAGGAAGGAGGCGCTGGAGATGCCATCGCCCAGAACGTCATTGCGCAGATCGTAGGTGCAGAAGGCTTGCTTTTCTTCATTCCAGAGCTTGGCCACGCCTTTTTCCGTCAACGCAATCCAGCCCTTCAGTTCTTCGGCTGCGTCTGTTTCGCCCAGCGCTTCGGCCATGGCCAGCAGGTCACGGTCTGCGCGCAGCAGGATGAAGGTGTTGCCCGGGTCAGCCACAAAGAACGGGCACTGGTCTGCAACGATCTTTGGGTCCCAGTTGTTGTCGCGGCCAAACTTCACGATTGCAAGATAGCGGTCGTAGTCGATTTTCTTCGGGCGCATCTCAGGATTTACGTGAGATGTGTCCTTGCGGGTGTACTCGCCAATATCAGAGATATCGACGTGGCTTGCAGCGTTGTCCCAGTCCGGCAGGTTGTCGCGGCCAGATTCCCATGGGTGCATGATGGCGATAACGCCGTGGCCTTCCGGGTCACGATAGGTGTGGTACCAGCGGTGCCATGCCAGCAGTTTCGGGAAGAGGGTTTTGATCTTCTCTTTGCCAGCTTCTGAGGTGTCCTGCTCAAACAAACGACGAACAACGGTTGCTGCCACAGGTGGCTGGGAGTGGCCGGAGGTTGGGATCTTCGGGTTTGTGGTTCCCCAGACGGATGGGCCCGGGAAGTAGCTCGGGTCATCCTTACGGAAGATGATGTGCGGAACCATGCCGTCATCCCACTGGCCTTCAAAGAGCAATTCAATCTCTTCCCATGCGCGCTCCATGTTGAACGTAGCAAAGCCGAGGGCGACGAAAGCGCTGTCCCAGTTCCACTGGTATGGGTAGAGGCCTTTGGTTGGGATGGTGTAGCCGCCCAGATCATTTTCCTTGAGGATGGAAATGGCCTGATTGTCGAGTTGTGCGGACATAGTAGATACTCCGATGTTTTTTCTTTTTGACAGTGCCGCTTAGCCTTTGACGCTGCCTGCTGTGAGGCCCTGAACGAGGAAGCGTTCGAACCACAGGAAGATGCCAAGAACAGGGACTGTTGCGATGACCGCACCGGCCATCAGGTGTTGACGGGGGACTTCTGAAGAGTTGAGGGACACGACACCGCGCGAGAGGGTGAAGATGTCCGGATCATCCAGGAACATGAAGGCGAAGAGGAACTCGTTCCACGCGATCATGAAGACGTAAAGAGATACAGATGCCAGCGCTGGCAAGGACAGTGGCAGGGTGATCTTGAGGATTACACCCAGACGGCTGAGACCATCCATGAGGCCAGCTTCTTCCAGCTCTGCAGGCAGGCCTTTGAAATAGCCTTGCAGCATATACAGGGCGACTGGAATGGTGGTTGCCGGATAGACGATGAGCAGGCCAGTCAGTGAGTTGCGCAGGCCCAGCTGAGAGAAAACAGCGTAAAGCGGGATGACCAGAACAATGGCCGGCACCATGTAGATGAGCAGCACGGAGCGGGACATCCAGGAGCGACCTGGAAAGTTCAGACGAGAGACTGCGTAAGCTCCCGGGACTGAGAACAGCAGGGTCAGGATGACAGTTGCTACTGAAACAATGGCAGAGACTGTCAGATAGGTGCCGAAGTTGAACTGGGTGAACAGCTCTACGTAAGAGCGGAACATGCCGGAGATGCCGCCTGACAGATCAATGGACAGATCCAGCGGGTTGCCGAGCAGTTGTTGTTGGCTTTTCAGGCTGGTCATGACCATGACGTAGAATGGCAGGGCAACCATCACCGTGAAGATGACGAAGCCAAATCCTTTTGCAACACGCAGGAAGACGACTTCCTTCTCATATCGCGTGAGGTTGCCCTTTGGCGTGCCTGCCAGTGTCTGTCGATTAGCCCAGAATGTTATGGCTACAAAGGAGATCAGTGCGATGAGTTGCCAGAGCGGTTCTACGGACAGAGGCAGGGCAAACGGAGCGCCGAAGGTTGCTGCAAGTAGGGCCAGCAGGATGATTGCGGCAGGGGCATATTTTTGCCCGGCGCTTTGAGTTTTTCCATCCCAGAGATGGGTGAAGAGTGCGCCCAGCGCGGAGGCGAGGACGGCGGCGCCCACTTGTGGGATGGCGAGCTCTCCGGTGATGAGTGTCAGGGTGACACCAATCACGATCATGGAGAGGAAGCCCCAGACGGCGCCACTTAGGCCGGCAAGAACGTAGCTACTGAGCAATCTCATAGCCCTTCCTCCTTGGTGGAAAAGCGGATGAACAAGGTGGCGAAGGTGACGAGAACAACAAAGACGACCACGGCAACGGCAGCACCTGCACCCAGGTTGGAAAGGGCAAAGCCTTGTTCGTACACATCTACGGTCAGGGTGCGGGTTCCGGCGTTACCACCAGTGAGCAGGAAGATGTCGTCGAACTTGTTGAAGGTCCAGATGAAGCGCAGCAGGAAGAGGACGGACAGGATGCCCATGAGTTGTGGCAGGGAAATGTACCAGAACTGCTGCATTGGAGTGGCGCCGTCCATTTCAGCTGCCTCATAGATGTCCGTTGAAACGGATTGCATGCGTGCCAGAATGAACAGGAAAGACAGCGGGAAGTAACGCCATGCCTCAAACGCGATGACAGTTGAGAGCGCCAGTGGAAACTCGAAGGAGATTCCGAACAGGTGCAGATCTACAGCGCGCTGACCGAAGAAGTTTACCGGTTCTGCGAGAACACCCATCTTGGTGAGCAGGGCATTCAGGGTTCCGGAGAATGGATCCAGCAGGACAACCCAGGTGAAAGCAACGGCAATCACCGGAGATACATAGGGGAACAGGAAGAGCCCACGCAGAATGCCTCTGCCCTTGAAGGAGGTGTTGAGGAGCTGGGCTGCAAACAGGCCGAGGACCAGTGCGCCAACTGTACCGAAGATGGTATAATAGAACGTGACACGCAGAACGCTCCAGAACTCGTCACTGTCAAACACACGGCGGAAGTTATCGAGCGTGAAGGTGCCGTTGGTGAGCACACTGTCAGCATCGCCGTAGGAAACAGGCTTGCTGGCTTTCTCCGGCTTTCTCAAGGCAAGGTATTCGTTAGAGACTGTGCCTGAAATGACCAGCTTCTCGCGGGCTTTGCCCTCAAGCGTGCCAAGGTCGCACTGTATGTTGATCCCATTGAGAGAGCAGGCGTCCGGCAGCTTTAGCGCGGTGAAGCCGGGTGGGAGGATGTCGGTAAAACCAGCGTTTGCGATGGAGTTTTTCTGGGAGGAGTTTCTGACGCGGTACTCCAGCGTTGCCGGATCGCCTGCTTGCTTTGGCTTACCTTTGACGCGTTCGTTGATAAGGACTTTCGGAGCACGCAGATCGCCCAGCTCCACGGGCTTGAAGCTGATCCAGAAGTTGGCGACCAGAGGTCCGAGAACAATTGCGAGGATGATCAGAAACGTGGGCGCCAGCATGGTGTAGGCAAGGCGGGCTTCCCGCTTTTGCATGGGGCCTGCGCCTTTGGGCGGCTGGCTCACGCTTTCACCTGCTGTGCTAACAGATTTTCCGGCCTGATCGGCTATGGCGCTCATTACGCTGTGCTCCTGATATCACGGTGGTTTTGGTGGATTGAGAGCCCGCAGACACGAGGCCTGCGGGCTGAGATCGTGGCATCAGGCCTTACTTGATCTTGGCAAGTTCCTGATTGATCTTGGTGACCGCTTCTTCTGCAGAGAGTTCGTCATCAATGAACTCGCGGGTGTAGCGGTTGATGGCCATGGAGTTCAGGATCTTGGAGGCAAGGCTGAGCTGGCCTTCCTTCACTCCCCAACGGCTGGCTGTGTCCAGACCTTCTACAATCTGGGTGATTGTCTCAGCCGGATAGAGCTCTGTGAGCGGTGCTTTGCGGTCCACACCCACTGGCAGGGTTGCCCAGCCTTTGATGAAGGCTTCTTTGTCTTCCGCATTGCCGCGGCGGACAGGGAATTTGCCTTCTGGTGCGATGGACAGGGTCGCCAGATAGCCATCATTCATGGAGTACTCCACGAACTGCTGTGCAGCTTCTGTGTCAGCATCGTTGGTGATGGAGAAGTAACGAATGTCACCCCATGCTGCACCGGTCTTGTTGGATGGACCGGACAAGGTGGTTACAACACCGGTTTTACCTGCCAGTTCTTTGGAGGTTGGGTCTCCGTTGATGGTTGGCGGTGCGCTGTCACGCAGGCCTGCCAGCTCGTCCAGAATGAACGGAGACCAGATGATCATGGCTGCCTTGCCAGCGAAGTACAACTCGCGGGACTGTTTCCAGTACAGATCGCCTGGAGGGGAGGCTTTTGCCAATGCTTTGTAGAAAGTCAGAGCTTCTGCCAGCTTCTTCTCGTCAAAGCCTTTGAAGCCGTTTTCGTCAACCGGAGTTGCACCGTTTGCCAGAAGCACATGTTCCAGCAGCTGACTCATGAAGCTTTCGTCGATCTTTGTTGCAGCCACAAAGCCGAACTGCTCTGGCGGATTGTGCAGTTTTTCAAGGGCGGTGAGGATGGATTCGTATGTGTTTGGTGCTTCCAGACCGGCAGCGTCAAACAGGTCCTTGCGGTAGACGATCATCTGGGTCCAGCCATCCACCGGAACAGCTGCGTAGCCATCAGGCAGAGCTGCCATGTTCAGAGCGCCGGATGCGAAGGTGCTTTCTTCCAGATCTTCGATGACTTCGGTTGCTGCATCGGTGTCGATGATGCCCGCTTCTGCCCATGGCAGAACGTGGATCAGCGGATGATAGATGACGTCAGGCAGATCGCCGGCTGCATAAGCTGCTGTTGCGCGGGTGCCCATGTCTTTTTCGGTTACCGGAATGACATTGACTTCAATGCCGGTCTTCTCGGTAAACGCCTTTGCCATTGCTTCCTGCTTGGCAAGACGTGCAGGCTGCTCTTCTGTGGTCCAGAAGCGCAGCGCTTCAGCCTGTGCAGCACTCATTGCAAATGCAAGCGTGCCAACAAGGGCTGTCGTTCTTAGAATGTTCCTCCCGAACATAATTTCCTCCATTATGCGGTTGCGAAGTATGCGCTGAGGTGAGCTTTCAGCTCCTCAGGTGTTTTACGTGGCGGACCATCAGAGCCACGCTGAATAAGTCTTGCTTCGGCCAGTACCTGCAGCTCCCGTGCTGGCTGGCCGCTGATTGCTTTTGTGAGAAGTTCTGCCAGCGTACTGCCTGCAAGGACTGGTTCCTGAGCGAAGCTGGTAAGCGGCGGGTCGAAATGCTCGCACACAGGCAGGCCGTCGTAACCAATGACTGTGACGTCCTCACCAATCGTCAAACCATGGCGGCGAATGATCTTGGTGACGCCGATGGCAATGGCATCGGTCATGCAGATGATAGCTGTTGGCGGACGGTCCTGATGCAGGAGTTGAAGCGCTGCCTGCTCCCCGCCCGGTTCATCCAAGGATGTTTCGACGATCAACTGCTCTTCAAAAGACAGACCGGCCTCTTCCAAGCCTTGTTGGAACCCTTCAATACGCAGGCGGCTGAAGTTCATTTGCGGATTAGACATCACCAGCGCGATACGGGTGTGACCTTGCGCAATGACCTTTCTGGCTGCTGAATAGAACGCGGCGTGGTTGTCGATGTCGAACCACGGGTGTTCGCCTTCGCGGGCTGTACGGCCATGGCTGACAAACGGAAAACCCCGGTCCAATAGATAGTCCACGCGTGGGTCGTTGGTGGCTGTTCTGGTAAGAACGAAGCCATCGACCTTTTGCGAGGAGATGAGGCGGCGGATTGCCAGCACAGCATCATCCATGGAGCTTGCCGTTGTCACCAGCAGGTCTTTATCGACTGCGTTGAGTGCCCGGGTCATGCCGTCCAGAAACTCGGCGAGGAACGGATCAGCTCCTTTGCCAGGCATGAGCGGCAGTACGATGCCGAAGGTGTCGACACGGCCACGCTTAAGATTACGTGCTGTGGAGGAGGGGCGATAGCCCAGCTCTTCGACTGCTTTGAGGACACGCTCGCGAGTTGCTTTGGAAATGTCCGTGTAATTGTTCAGGACGCGGGACACGGTGCCCTTTGCAACGCCTACATGGCGTGCCACGTCTCCAATGGTCACAGATTTTCTCTGTTGCACATTCTGGTCAGTGATGCTCACAGAATTCCCACCCAATAGGTTGTCATCAGATCGCTCCCATTCATGATCTGATTTCATCGATGATGCTTACAAAACCGATTTTGGAAGTCAACAAAATCGGTTTTGTTAAGTCCGAAATCGGTTTTGGAAACCGAAACACAGGGTTTTTCGGAAAGAGGGTTTCGGGTGGTTTCGGTGAGCGAAACTTAGCTTGAAAAAAGTTTGGCAGGGCTGGGGACAACTTGATGCGGACCGTCTGGATGCGGCAATCCAGAGCGATTTTGGTGTTGTGCAGAGGTTTTGAAAAGGACTCAGTGGTTCGGTTGAAGACTAGGCCAAAGAGCTAGGTTGCCCATTAGGTAAACTGGAAATAGCTTCTTTAAACGAAGTTAAATTGAAAGTGCCGGAGCCGGGAATGAGTGGAGCGAGACGAAGCTTTGCAGGTGTTGACTGCGCGGTTGCTCAAGCGATCGAGCAGATGGGTGATCCATGGATCCTGCTTATCCTGAGATGTCAGTTTCAGGGCATCAAGCGCTTTGATGACCTTCAGGGGCATTTGCAGATCTCCACTAGTGTACTGACAGATCGTTTGCGGCGTCTGGTGCAAGCGGGTTTGCTGCGTAAGGAGCAAGACCAGCAGGACAAGCGCGGAACGGTCTATCTGCTCACCGAGAAGGGCATGGACTTTTACCCGGTGATGATTGCGCTGCACCAATGGAGTGAGCGCTGGGAAGCCCGTGAAGGTGGGCCGAGGCTGGAACTGCTGGACAAGCAAAGCGGAGAGCCCGTGCGTGATGTGCGTGTGCTTTCGCAAGACTATAGAGAATTGAGTGCCCGGGATGTTCTGGCACTGGTTGATGACCAGAGTGGCGAGATGATGCAGGACATTCAGGAGAGGTTGAAGCGCCGGAGAGGTGATGCCGCCTGATATTGAGATCAAACAGGCAGCAGATTGAATTGTAAGGGAGTGTGTTTGAAATGGCTTTGCCGGATATTTTGAAGAATAAGTTGCGCCTGCCAGTTGTTGGCAGTCCTTTGTTTATCATCAGCAATCCAGACCTGGTGATTGCACAGTGTAAGGCAGGGATTGTTGGTTCCTTTCCGGCGCTTAATGCTCGCCCGCAGGAAAAGCTGGAAGAGTGGTTGATCCAGATTACAGAAGAGCTGGCAGCTTATGATGCGGCTAATCCTGACAAACCGTCAGCTCCGTTTGCTGTAAACCAGATTGTGCATCGCTCCAATGATCGTCTGCAGCATGATGTTGAGCTTTGCGTGAAGTACAAGGTGCCAATCGTGATTACCTCTCTTGGTGCGCGCCCAGAGGTGTTTGATGCGGTTCATTCTTACGGCGGCATCGTGCTGCATGACATCATTACCAACACCCATGCGCATAAGGCGGTTGCGAAGGGTGCTGATGGCCTGATTGCTGTTGCTGCTGGTGCTGGTGGCCATGCAGGTACAACATCACCGTTTGCGCTTATTCAGGAAATCCGTGAGTGGTATGATGGCCCGCTTCTGCTTTCAGGCAGTATCAGTACTGGCAAGTCTATTCTTGCATCACAGGTGATGGGTGCTGATCTGGCTTACATCGGGTCCGCCTTTATTGCGACTGAGGAAGCAAATGCTCAGCAGGCCTATAAGCAGATGATCGTTGATAGCGGTGCAGAGGATATCGTGTATTCCAATCTGTTTACCGGTGTGCATGGCAACTATCTGAAGCCATCCATCGAGCAAGCAGGCATGGATCCTAGTAATCTGCCAGAAGGCGATCTGAAGACCATGGACTTTCACAGTGCTGACAAGGGTAAGCCGAAGAGCTGGAAAGAGATCTGGGGCTGCGGCCAGGGCATTAGCGCGGTGAAAACCATTGGCAGCACTGGTGATCTGGTTGCTCGGTTGTCGTCAGAGTATGATGAGGCTTGCAAAGCGGTGACGGCGCAAGCTTCTACACTGGAGCCTGCTGAGTAAGAGGGGCTTGCGTTATGGCTTGCGTGATACCTCGCAAGCC
>NZ_LMCI01000034.1:41579-71028 GCF_001623145.1 Pseudovibrio sp. W64
GGTTCGGCTCAGCAGCCTTTTCTTTCACATCTGTGCGGATGTTTCGTCCTTATCAGTGTCCTGCCATGATTTTGTATGGGTGGGACCAAACAAGAAGGAAGAAAAATGCGTAACTTTTTGTGTCTCGGCCTTCTATTGGCCGTTCCTTTCATGGTTGCCTCTGAAGGCTATGCTCAGGGGAGTTCCAACCAGGTTACTCCGCCCATGACACAGTACTGTAATCGCGGTGATGTGCTGTATGCGGATGGAAACAGTGCAGATGGCCCTATGCCGATGATCAAGTGCGGTCAGAACTCGCTGGTTTATCAACGCACCAACATGAGTTTTCCGCTGTCTGTGGTCTCTAATGGCAAGTTGTCCGTGGGCAATGCAAACGGTGCTTGTCAGAGTGCAAAAGCTGTTGGTGCGGATGCAATCGTCAGCAACATCCAGTCTCTTTGCAATACGACACTGTGGCCGAACTCTTGTGCTAAGTGTAATTGAGTATAAGATATATCACTGGTAGTATTGATTGCTGCATGTCTAAAGTAATCAATACTACTTATCTTGTTGAGTTAATCTCACCAAATGCCGCGTAGTAATCAGTATTACACTTTTATAGGTATCGTGACACCTGATGGTCATATATGAGAAACTCTGTTGCATAAAAGGGGTGTATCTCTAGCGTTATATTGCTAGAATCGGGCAACTTGTGAAAGTTGATTTCAAAAATACACTTAAGCAAAATCAACAAGAATGGCTCAGGTCACATGCAACGAGAGCATTGGGGAAGTCGTATCGGCTTCATTCTGGCTGCTGCAGGTTCAGCGGTTGGATTAGGTAATATCTGGAAATTTCCATATTTGGTTGGCGCGGAAGGCGGCGGGGCGTTCCTCATTGTCTATGTTGCGTTTTTGATCGCGATCGGCGTATGCGTGATGATCGCGGAGATTGCGCTGGGCCGTCAGGCTCAGGCCAATCCGTTCAGCGCGTTCAGACGTGTTGGTGGCGCAGGCTGGTCAATTTTTGGTCTCATGGCGGTTTTGACCGCATTTCTTATTCTCTCGTTTTATTCCGTTGTTGGTGGCTGGACCATCGCCTACGTGGTTAAGACAATCACCGGTGGCTTCTCTGGCTATTCCGGTGCGGAATTTGAGGGACACTTTGGTGCGCTGGTGACAGATGCAGTTGAGCCGATCATTTATCACGCTGCCTTTATGGCGATTGGCGTGCTGATCGTGATCAACGGTATTACCGGCGGCATCGAAAAGGCATCGAAGATCATGATGCCTCTTTTGTTTGTTCTGCTGGCTTTGCTGGTTATCCGGTCTCTGACTCTTGATGGGGCAATGGCAGGTGTTGAGTACTTCCTCGTTCCTGATTGGTCTCACCTGAATGCGGACATGGTTGCCGCAGCTCTGGGGCAGGCGTTCTTCACGCTGTCTCTGGGTATGGGTGCTTTGATCACCTATGGTTCTTATCTGGGTAACAAAGAGAGTATTCCAAACGCAGCCCTTTGGGTTGTTGGCCTTGATCTTCTGGTCGCTGTTCTGGCTGGCTTTCTTATTCTGCCAGCGGTGTTTGCGTTCAACATGGATCCGGCTGCAGGCCCAGGACTGACCTTCATCACACTGCCAGCGATCTTTGCTGAGCTGCCGTTCGGTATGTTCATTCAGCTTTGCTTCTTCGTATTGCTGTTTGTGGCTGCGATCACCTCAGCAATCTCCTTGCTGCAGGTTGTGGTTGCGTTCATCTGTGAAGAGTTCAATGTTGGTCGTAAGGCGGCCACCATCTGGGTTGGTATTGTGATCTTCCTGTTTGGTGTTCCAAGTTCTCTGGCGCTGGGCGTGTGGGGCGATATCACGTTCTTCGAACTGAACATCTTCGACTTCCTTGGCTACCTCACTGACAACTACTTCCTGCCACTTGGCGCGATTGCGACCTGTCTGGTTGCTGGTTGGGTGAGCTATGACAAGTTTGCTGCGGAAGTGACCAATAACGGTGAACGTCCGTTTGCTTACCTGACAGCATGGAAGTGGATGTGCCGTGTGGTTGCACCGCTTGCGATCATCTGGGTGATGGTCCATTCCATCTTCGGAGCATAAAGCTTCGCTCAAAAACAATGAAAAGGCCGCCAGTTTTGGTGGCCTTTTTTAATGCTGTTTTATGGTCATCCGTAGTTTGACTTAATCTGGGCCGGAAGAGGGAGGAGAATGTGCCTGTTGGGCATAGTCCCTTCACCCGAGATGGTCTTGATAAGGAACAGGGTTATGTTGAGGCAGCTGAAGCGCTATTGGGTGCATTCCATGAATGCCAGATTGCCGCGTGAGATGGTATGTCTGGACGAGGAAAAGCAGGCCAGGTATCGCAGTGTAAGGGGACGTTGGCCTCAGGAATAAGGCCTTATCACCGTCCCAACGAGAGAAAGAAGCACCGTTTGAGCGGTGCTTTTTTGTGTCTGAACTGTGTTGGTGCGGTGCGTGAGCAGAGCCTGCGACGAAAAAACTTGTGGGCTGGATGTGGTGGCAGGAAGTTGCGTTGCTGTCGCGTGGTTAACGTAATAAGTGGTATGATCAGCCAATATATGTGTATTTTATAATTAGTTTCATTGTTTGATGGTGAATTATGGGTGTATGTGACTATATTTTGAATTCGCCCATTAAGTGCAGCTGTCAAAAACGCATATTTTTTGAGGTAAGGGAAATTACCTGCGACAATCTGTCAGGTCAACAAGGCTAAAGATTTCATCAAAAGAGCTGGAACAACGAATTCATTTCAAGCTTTTGCGCTTGATTGAAACAAACCATCACATGTTGATTGGCAATAACAAAAAATGAAACGTGAGCAATGGGGAAGCCGCTTCGGCTTCATTATGGCTGCCGCAGGGTCTGCGGTCGGTCTTGGTAACATCTGGAAATTCCCATACCTGGCAGGCACACAGGGCGGTGGCGCCTTTCTGGTGGTCTATCTTGTCATCATGGCAACCATCGGCGCAGCGCTGATCATGGCAGAGATTGCCATTGGTCGTTCAGCGAAGATGAACCCTGTTGGTGCGTTCCGCGCGCTGGGTGGCCGCTTGTGGTCAGTTACGGGTGTAATTGGGGTGATCACGGGGTTCCTGATCCTATCCTTCTACTCCGTTGTTGGCGGCTGGACGATCGCGTATCTGGTGAAGAGTATCGCTGGCACCATTGAATCTGCACAGCCTGAGCTTTTGGAAGCCCAGTTTGGTGGTCTGGTCTCTGCTGTATGGGAGCCAATCTTCTATCATGGTGCATTCATGGTGTTGACCATGGGGATTGTGATCGCAGGTGTGGCCCAGGGTATTGAGCGTTCCGTTAAAGTCCTGATGCCATTGCTGTTCATCCTCCTGATGGTTCTGGTGGTGCGCAGTGTGACCCTGCCGGGTGCCTGGGAAGGTATTGAGTTCTTCCTCGTGCCTGACTGGTCGCAGGTGAATGGCGAGATGCTACGTGCAGCTCTTGGTCAGGCGTTCTTCAGTCTGTCGCTGGGTATGGGCGCGATGATCACCTACGGTTCCTATCTGGATAAGGATGCAGACATTCCGAATGCGTCTTGCTGGGTCGTGTTCCTAGCAGCGCTGGTTGGTGTGCTGGGTGGCCTGCTGGTTCTGCCAGCTGTATTTGCCTTCGGCATGGATCCAGGTGCAGGTCCGGGCCTCACCTTCATCACTCTGCCAGCTGTGTTTGGCGAGATGATTGGTGGTTATCTGTTTCAGATCATCTTCTTCGCTATGTTGCTGATTGCAGCCCTGACCTCTTCCATCTCTTTGTTGGCTATTCCGGTGGCTTACTTTGCAGAGGAATACGGCATTGAGCGCAAGTGGTCTGCTATTGTGGTGGGCATTGTGATCTTCCTGATCGGCGTGCCATGTTCACTGGCTCTGGGTGTCTGGGGCGAGTACAAGCTGTTCGACATGAACTTCTTCGACCTGATGGTCTATGCGGTTGACAACTACACCCTGCCAATCGGTGGTATTCTGACCTCGCTGTTTGCTGGTTGGGTTGTGCTTGAGAAGATGGGCAAAGAGTTGAGCAACGACGGATCTTTGACCTTCAAGTGGATGGGCGCCTTCACATGGATCATGCGGATCGTCGCTCCGCTGGCGGTTGTCTGGGTGATGCTTGGTGGATGGCTGAACTACTTTGCTGTATTAGTTTGGTTGAATTTTTTGACCTTGGCCACGCGGTTTATGGCTCCGTTGGCCGGTGCCTGGGAGATACTGAACGGTCTGCTGGGTAGCTGATACAGCTGACAATCTGAGAATAAAAAACACCCCGATCAGAAATGGTCGGGGTGTTTTTGTGAGAACCTATAGCCAGAGATCAATGCTCGTCTTTCTTATGATGCTCTCTGGTGTGCTCTTTATGGTCATGCATTTTCGCGTGGTGATGGCCGTCGTCCGAATGACTTTTGCCTGGGCGGTGCTTGTGTGGGTGTTTGTGGCCCTCCGGGTCACCACCATGTTGGGTTTCCGGATGGCTTTTCTGGCCGCGCTCATACTCCTGCCGATCTTTATCATGCTTGTGCTCATGATCGTCGTCATAGCGCCGCGCCATTTTTTCTTTGGTATGGGCTGATGTATTCTGTTGTTTTTCTGTCATCATTTCCCCGCAAGACTATTTCATAGATGGTTCTAGCATACTCGTGTTTTCTAGCCTGAATGCTATGTGATGGCAGTTATTGAAGGCTGATAGACGGCTCTAAACATAGACTAAAATGCTGGGATTATGCAAAAAAAAAAGGCTGCACGTGGCAGCCTTTCGGTGTTGATTTGGTTCCTGATTTACCCGTTCTTTGGAGCGGTGAAGACTTTGACTTCTGGCAGATCACCGTGGAATTTCTCAAAGTCTGCGATGACGGTGTGACCGCAGTTGCCCTGTGCCAGCTTGGATGTACCAAGGTCTGGCGTAAGGGTGTTAACGTCACCATAAGCGCAGAGACTGCCGACTTTGCCGCCTTCGACAGGATCGTACCAAGCACCTTCGTAAAGGCGAATGACGCTTGGCATGATGTCTTCGCTGACGATTGCGCCAGCCAGTGTCTGGCCACGATCATTGAAGATGCGGATGACGTCACCGGACTTGATGCCACGAGCTTCTGCGTCTTTCGGGTTGATCATGCATGGCTCGCGGTCAGCAACTGCATAGCCTTCACGAAGGACTGTTCCGCAGAGCTGAGAGTGCAAGCGATCGTTTGGATGACCTGTGTTGACGTGAACCGGGAACTTAGCATCCGGACCATCGAGGCGTTCGAGCGGTTCCATCCACATTGGGTGTGGAGGACAGTCGTCGTAACCCATTTTCTCGATGTTTTTGGAGTAAATCTCGATCTTGCCAGTTGGAGTGCCCAGCGGTTCCAGAAGAGGATCTTCGCGGAAGTCGGCGTAGCGGACATATTCCTTCGCTGCCTGTGAGACGGGATGAACGACGATGCCGTCTTCCCAGAACTTCTCGAACTCAGGCATTTCAAGGTTCTTGCTTGCTGCCTGTTTTTGAGCCTGTTCGTAGTAGTGACGGACCCAGTCCATTTCGTCACGACCGTCAGTGTATGCTTCTTTGTTACCAAGGCGGTCTGCCAGATCAACAAAGATGTCGTATTCACTGCGGGCTTCGAAGACAGGATCAACGATCTTCTTCATCGCGACAGTTGCTTTGTTGGAGTAGGAGCCCATCGCTTCAATGTCATTGCGTTCATAAGCAGATGCTGCCGGAAGAACGATGTCTGCGAAGCGTGCTGTTGCTGTCCACTGGTAGTCCTGAACGATCACTGTTTCCAGTTTCTGCCAGGCCTTGATCATACGGTTACGGTCTTGATGGTGATGGAATGGGTTGCCGCCAGCCCAGTAAGCAATCTTGATATCCGGGAAGGTATAGCGGGTGCCGTTGAAGTCGTATTCCTCGCCCGGACGCTCCAGCATTTCAACAACGCGTGCCACAGGAATGGAGACAGAGCCTTCCATTGCGCCGCCATCGTTCATGCCAGACAGGGCAGGGCCGTCGGAGGTTGGTGTGCCGCCGTTGGAGTAGTGATAGGAGAGACCGAAGCCGCCGCCTGGCAGGCCGATCTGACCCAGCATGGAAGCCAGTGTGACCAGCATCCAGTGTGGTTGCTCACCGTGGTGCTGACGTTGCAGGGACCAGCCGCTGGTGAGCATGGTGCGATTGCCCATGAACAGGCGTGCGAGTTCCTTGATTTTGTCTGCCGGGACACCGCAGATTTCTGAGGCCCATTCAGCTGATTTTGGTGTCTGATCTGTCTCACCAGTCAGATATGGCAGGAACTTTTCGAAACCTGCGGTGTACTCGTCCATGAAGTCGACATCGTACAGCTCTTCAACAAAGAGTGTGTGTGCCATGCCGAGCATCAAAGCCACATCGGTTTGTGGTTTGACCTGCACCCATTCTGCATCCATGAACTCTGCAGTTTTGGATTTCAGTGGGTCGATACAGATGACTTTTTTGCCGATCTTCTTGAACTCTTCAAGGTAGGTGTAGCTGTCATGATCTGCGATGAGCCAGTCGATCTGGTTGGTCTTGATTGGGTCTGCACCCCAAACGACCAGTACTTCTGTGTTGTCGACAACAACGGGCCAGACTGTCTGCTGTTCGTAGACTTCCAGTGTGCCCATAACATGCGGCATGATCACCTGAGAGGCACCGGTTGAGTAGTCGCCTGTGTGAGTCACGTTTGGCATTTGCAGGCCGCGGTTGATCAGGCGGCGCAACAGGCTGCGGCTGTTATGGATTTTGCCAGCGCTCTTCCAGCCATAAGTGCCGGTGAAGACGCTACGTGGGCCGTGAGTTGCTTTGGCGTATTTGAGTTCTTGTGCAACAAGGTCGAGCGCTTTGTCCCAGCTGACGCGCACAAAATCGTTGCTGCCACGGTCTTCAACGTCTGCACCACGGCTTTTTTCAAGGTAGGCACGGCGGACCATTGGATATTTGATGCGGGATGGTGAGTAGACGGAGTCCATGACACCAGCCAGCTGATGACTAGGATGTGGATCCTGCTCCCAAGGCTTAACTTCGGTCCAGCGTCCATCTTTAACCACTGCACGGAATGCACCCCAGTGACAACCGGAGAGAACTTCTCCGTTGACGGCTGCTTGTGCAAAGCGCGGTGAGAAGATGGATGGAGCCAATACACCCAAAGCGCCCAGTGCGGATGCGCCTTTCAGGAAACTACGGCGAGACGTATAGTTTGCAATGATTTTCGACATCTCTGCTGTCCTTTTATTTTGGCAGACAATCGATGAGTTGAGCGAGTTGCTCGATGAAAACAGCCTGTTTTCTCTTGAGATTCACCGTAGTCACTGCGTGTAAACGTGGTTCGCGCGTTGATTGAACGGGATGTAAAATCGAGTAAACAGGTTGTAAATGGAGTTGGTCAGGTGGTGGTCTTTGCCTCATTCAAGTGAGCAAGATCCATGGCAAGCCAGGCGCTGAGGGCATTGGCCAGTTCTTTGTAAAAATCTGACTTGTCAAAGCGCTTACAGCTCTCGCAAAAAGAGGGCACCCAGTTCAGAAGATGGTTCGAGAGGAACCAGATCTGGTTCTGATGTGAGGTGTATGCGGTCTCATGATCGCCATTGGCTTCTGCCAGAGCTTCGCGGTCGATGTACTCTGCCAGTACGTTGAGTTGAACGCCGAGGTGATCGGCGGGTTCTTTCATTGAATTCTCAATGGAGATACCCAGATCCTGAAGGATCTTGTCCATGTCTGCTGTTGGCTTTTGGAAGAGCGTGCCTTTTTCGTTGTAATAGGCGGACTCGTAAGGAGGGGCAGAGTGTTGACCGCCAACACCCAGAAACAGACGAGAATATGCGGTTGCCAGATCGAGCACCTTGCTCTGATAACTCTCAACGGGAAGCTCTGTCAGCTTGGCAAGCTCACCTGTAAATGATGTGAGTGCCGGTGCTTGTGAGAAGACATCCAGAAGCGCCCGTCCTTCTGGAGAGCTATAGCTCTCCAGAGTTTCGATTTTCGCTTCACTGGTGAAGAAACTTGCCAGCCAGCGGTAAACCAGAGATCTGTCGCTGTTGGAAAGAGTGATGGTTTCGTGCTTACCCATGAGCTTCACTCCCACCTGTGTCTTTTGCGTTGAGTTGCAGGTACTTTTGCAGGATGCGGTATTGTTCTTTGTCCAGTGAGATGAAGCGCTTCATGGCTTTGAGGGAGCCGATCCACTGGTTGGCAAGGAAGTGCTCGGGATCGCGCAGGCCATGGCATGTTGAGCAGGCGGCACTGTACATCTCCCTGGTGTAGGTCCAGAGCTGATCTCCGTTTGAAATCAGATTTTCCTTTGAGACCCAAGTGTCGATCTGTACCTGATGCCAGGTGAGTTCTGTGTCCGGATCCACCTCGGTTTTTAGGCGTTTGATTTTATCGATGACCTTTTTACCGACAGTGGCAGAGAAGATGCGCTGGCCTCGAAGGGCATAGATCACGCGGTCCACCTGATCTTGCTGCCAACCGGCGATGCGCACTTTGAGAAGATTGCCGCTGCGCTCCAGAACGGCGACATCGGTTCCGCCCAGAATGCGACCGTCGCTTTTGCCGTTACTTTCCGCTTTTGACTGTTCAACGAAGAAAGGTTTGCTGGTGATGGCGTACAGATGATCTGCGCTTGCACCTTCGCTTACTGACAGGGCTTTGAGCTCGTCATACAAAGCTTTGTAGCCCTGAGACATGTCCGGCAGTTTGTGGGCAATGCCTTTGTGACAGGAGATGCAGGTCTCGCCGTCCTTGAAACCCTTCTGCATGGTTTCAGAGGCTTTGGGATGCTGCTTGGCGAAGTCCATGGAAGCTTGCTTGTGGCAGTTGCGGCACTGCTGAGAGTCGTTGGCTTCCATCTCTGCCCAGACACTCTTGGCCATGGTCAGGCGATGGGCTTCAAATTTCTCCTTGGTGTCGATTTTGCCGGTAAGTTTAGAGTAGACCTCTTTGGCAGCTTCGATCTTGCGAATGATCTTTGGGTAAGTTTCTTTGGGCACGTGGCAATCTGAACAGACTGCCTGAACGCCTGATGCATTCGAGAAGTGCGGAGACTTCTTGTACTCCTCGTAGACCGTGCTGCGCATTTCATGACACGAGACGCAGAACTCCAGAGTGTTGGTGTAATCCATTGCGGTATGGAAGCCGCCCCAGAACACGACGCCACCTGCAAATGTGCCGAACAGTAATAAGCTTATTGGAAATATTGCGGTTTTCGTCCGCAGGAGTCGCCAGATATTCATCTTCTATCTCTTTTGCACTCTCGGACAAATCGGTCCGTTCAATGCTCAGAGAATTAGACTAAGGTTGTAAATAGCGTTTGGAGGAAATATGAACGGGGTGTAGAATGGTGTAAACATGATGTAAACACACAAGCCGACAACAAGCATATGACAAATAAGGCACATATACTGGTCGTTGATGATGACCTGACCAGCCGCGTGGCACTTTCCGGATATTTTGAGACCGAAGGATACCGTGTTTCTGAAGCAGAAGACGGCGCGCAAATGCGCTCGGTTTTTGCTGGTGGTGATGTGGACCTGATTATGCTTGATATTCGTCTGCCAGATGATGATGGCCTAACGCTTTTGAAGGACGTGCGAAAGAAGTCTGACGTCGGGATCATCATGGTAACAGGCCGAACGGATGATGTGGACCGGATTGTTGCGCTTGAAATGGAAGCTGACGACTATGTGATCAAGCCGTTCAACCCGCGTGAGCTGTTAGCACGTTCCAAAAATTTGCTGCGCCGGGTGAAGGCAGGGCGGGTGCCTGTCGCTGTTGATGAGCGCGTGTTGAGTTTCTCAGGCTGGGTTCTGGACTTGGACAAGCGCGGGCTTCAATCTCCTGAGGGAGAGGATGTTCGTTTAACACGTGGCGAGTTTGAGCTGCTCTCAGCGCTGGTTGAGAACAAAGGCCGTGTACTCACCCGTGATAATCTGTTGGATCACCTGAACCATCGGGAATGGGATCCAAGCGACCGTACTGTTGATGTGCTGATTGGCCGGTTGCGCCGTAAGATCGAAGCGAACCCCAAAGACCCGACTTTGATCATGACTGTGCATGGCGTTGGCTATGTGTTTACAGGTGCGTACTGAAGACGCTTATGCGCTTGCCGGTGCTTTCGTCAGGCAATTGAGCCAGGTTTCGTTCAGCTTGTGCTTTGAGGCTGTATAGGTCACCTCCAGTGCGCTGAAGATCTCCATAATTTTGTGTTTTTCCTTGTTTTGAGCTGCCTGTTCCAACTGCTCTGCGAGATTAGCGGTATGAATGAGACCCACATTATGGGACGCGCCCTTCATGCTATGTGCCTTGTCTCTGATCTTGGAGAAGTTTTGGGTTGCGATGTGGTTTCGCAGCTCTGGAATGATGAAACGCGACGCTTGCATATATGCATCGACAATGCGTTTAGCACGTGTTTCTCCCAACATTTCGAAGTGACCACGTAACACCGTTGTATCAATGAGTTCTGTAGGTTGCTCCTGCAATGTCTGTCTGGATTTACGTGCAAACATGGCTCTGTCAGAGAGGCAGGAGGCGATGGCATCCTCAAGGTCTTCTTGAGAATACGGCTTGCCAAGGAACCCATCGGCACCAGCAGTGAAGCTCTTCTCGATGTCAGCCAGGAAGATGCAGGCGCTTTGTACAATAACGGGAATGTTGGAAATATGGTGGTAGTGAGAGGCTCGGATGCGGGCGATGGTATCTGTGCCGCTCAGACCGGGCATACGGTTATCCATGAGCACCAAATCAAAACGGTGTTCGTGCAACTGGGCCAATGCGTCTTCACCGCTGCCGACTGTGCTACATCCATGTCCTGCCTTTTCAAGAAAGCCTTCAGTGACCAACTGATTGACCTTGTTGTCTTCAACAAGCAAGATTTTCAACTTCTTTGGCTTCCAGGTCTCTTGCTTATCTTCAATGACGCTGACAGTCTGATCCGCTTCATAAAACGGAATGGTGAAGTGGAAGCTAGCGCCCTGAGTTTGATTAGATCGACAACCAATTTCACCACCCATCGCGTTGACCAGCCGTTTTGAGATTGCAAGACCGAGACCAGTTCCTCCAAACAAGCGATTGATTGCGGCGTTTTGCTGTACAAATGGTTCAAACAGGTAGCTGTGATCTCCGGTGGGCAGACCCACTCCAGTATCCGTCACCATGATCTGAAGACATCTTGTCTGTCGGATCTTGCTTTCAGGAATATGCACGCCGATGGTGATGGAACCTTTACTGGTAAACTTGATGGCATTGCTGACGAAATTCAACAGGATCTGCCTGATCTTGGTGGGATCAGCCCGCAGTATTTCTGGAACCTGCGGATGTACCTCTATGTGAAGCTGTAGTCCTTTGGTTTCAGCGTCTTGTTGGGTGAGGTCAACAACCTGTTGGATGACTTGTCTGATCTTGAAATCAACGGCCTCCAGCTCCAGCGAGCCTGCTTCCACCTTGGAGTAATCCAGTACATCATTGAGGATTGAGCGCAGCATTTCACCGGAGGAGATGATGCCATCCAGATAGCGGTGCTGTTCTGGCTTGAGGTTCGTGTCCTTGAGGAGATCGGCTAGTCCAAGCACTCCGTTTAGCGGTGTTCTGATTTCGTGGCTCATGGAGGCAAGGAAGGTGGACTTGGCACTATTCGCGGCTTCAGCTTCTTCCTTGGCTTTTTTATGGTCGGTGACATCATTCAGGATGAGGATCATCCCGGGAAACTTGCGGCTGAAGTCGACGATATGTTGGGCGCGGATATCAAAAACGCGTGGACCTATCGCGGTGTCCAGCGTGATGTCTGTATAGCAGCTTTCCAGCTTCTGCGGCAGATAAGGCAGTAGCTGGTTTGTCAGCAGCTCACGTGTGGCTGCATTGACGTATTTGACCTTCGTGTTTTGCAACCCACAAAAAACGGCCTGAGCAGCATAGTTGAGGTCATTGACCTGGCCACTTTCATCCATCAATACGATGGGGTCGCTCAGGCTTTCCAGGATGGTGAGATACTTGTTCTTCTCATTGGTGATACGGCGGTTTTCTTCATAAGCCTCGTGCAGTTTTTTATCTTCGGCAACACCACTCCATTCCGTCGAAAACCCAAGTTCCATGAAATCGAAGTAACGCAATAAGTAGGCGCGATATCTGGCACAATCTACCTCTGAAAACCCTTGTGTTTCCAGCAGGTCCAGATAGGCGCTGCGGTAGTACTTTGTCAGACCGAGGAAGTAGCCCAGTGTTACACCTCTGGACCGATGGCTCTTGGCTTGCTCTACACCAAATGCAGCGAAAGGGTGGCTGGAGAAATCGGAGCTGACATCAATTTCAGGGGGGGTGTCATAAGACTCCATCGCTTTGACGATGGATTTTGAGAGACCTTCAACTGATATGCGCCATGCCTCCCGCAGTGTGGCTGTGTACTGCGTGTAACCCTGACTTTTGGCATAAAAGAATATGCGGTCTATGAGGGTGTTTTCATTTTGTAAAATCAGATCTCGCAGCACATGCATGATTGCCTCCGTCTTGCTTTCAGGCATGATACGAAGGGAAGGGACGGTCAAATTAAAACTGCCGTGCTACGTGCTGGGGCGTACGCAGCACTCCTTAATTGGTGATGCTTTTGAGTGCTTTGCGCTGAAGTCAGTTCAGGTAGCGAGAACCGAACCTGTTCAGCGCGTCTCTTAAGGTTTCCTGTTCATCCAGATGCCGGTTGGCTTCTACTTCGTGGTGATCCAGTTGAGGGCTCTCTTCTGTCATACGAAGGTGATCGCCGGAGTTTTCCTGAAGTTCTTCCAGAATATGGTCAAAGACCTGTACGCGCTCTTTGAGAGAATGTTGGCCACTGTGTTCCAGAAAATCTTTCAGTTTGGCCAGTTCTGCCAGCAAGATTGTGTTGTCTGCGATTTCTGAGTGATAGGTACTCATAATCCCTTCAAGCGCATTTACATCTTCACCAGTGTTTGGGTTTTCTAAGCTCATTACAGGTCTCCTCGTTCTGGGGGAGCATGCGGTCGTGCCTGTGGCGATATGTAATTATTATCTAGCCATAAAATGAGGTATTGAGCGTTGTCCGTTGGAGTTGAGGTAAGTCGATGCCTAAACCGTGCCCGAAAGTTCTATGAGAATTTTAACGGCTTCATCAGCGGCCAACATGCTGATGGGTTTCTCATTCCTTAACCATCTACTGAGTTCTACAAGTCCAGATATTCACGCAGTCACTAAGCTCTCGTCATTCCTCACAAGTGTTTTAACGCAGATACTGTGAGGAGTTTGGTATGAAAAAAACAATAGGAGCCGATGAGCTGGATGCTGCAACTCTGGAGTTTGGACTTCTGGTTGGGCTACTTCTTCCTGAGGGAAAAGACCCCGTAGAATACAAGCTCAACAAAGATTGGTTGAAAGATCCAGTTGCTCAATTGCGTAAGCAGCTAAAAACCGTCAGCAAAGATCTCAACGGTTGCCTAAAAGATGCATTACAGGCCTTGAAGAAAGGCAGCAGTGATAAGGCTGAAAATGCTGCTGAGGAATTCAGTAAATGGAACCCGCTTCTTTTTCCAGCTATCGGTTTTGGTGGCCATGTTGGAGATCTGGGTGAAGTGCCTGCAATCGACTGGCTCTCGCTGATCGCAAATGGCGGTGATGTGCCTGAGACCATTGAGAACTGGGTCCAAAAAGTTGCTGGCGATCGCAAAACTCTAAAAGCATGGGGAGCCGCACTGGTTGGCCTCGCAACAGGTCGGCTGGACCATCCCATAGGATTGGGAACTCCCGACAACCCCTACCTCTTCGCCATCATGGATGTGGGTTCCACGGGAACTTTGTATCTGTCACTGGCAGCAAAGAAAGAAAAGGACGGTTCTGTTACTCTTGTCCCTGGTCTGTCGTTTGACAGTGATCCGATTGGTTTGGATGGGTGAGCTCATTTCAGAAAAGCAAAAAAGCCTCCTCCGGGAGGCTTTGGAATTCTCTTGATAAATCAAGAGAGAAACGAAGGTGCTAGCAGCAGGAATTGAACCTGCGACCCCCTGATTACAAGTTGCAATTTGCAACTCACGTCCACTTACACTCTACTACGATTCAGTACTATGAATCAATGAGTTGTAGAAAATTATTTGCTCCTGCCTACCTTGCATTTCGCTGCGAAACTCGTACATTTGCTTACAATATGCTGACAAAAACGGCAGGCATAGCGCAAGCGATCTATTAAGGGGTAAGGCCGTGTTTTGCATAGGGCCATTAGAAAAGCCCAAAAGGTCGTCACAAGCTGTCAGGCCGTCAGAAACAGCAGTAATCGGGGACTACTTTTAACTTCTATTTTCGCACGGATGGCGGTTCTTGTCATGGGCTGTCAGCGGGAGAGTTTTGTCTGATGCCCAATGTTACCAAACGGTCGGTTGAAGCAGCCAAGCCAACGGCGAAGAAGTACTTCGTCTGGGACGGTAAGCTCTCGGGATTTGGACTGCAGGTGATGCCGACCGGGCGCAAAACCTTCATCGTCCAATATCGCACACTCGAAGGGCGCTCTCGCCGGATGACCCTCGGAAAATACGGGGAGCTAACACCAGATCAGGCGAGGGGGCTGGCTGTCGATGTTCTGGCCAAGGTGCGTAATGGGGAAGACCCGACCGTTAATCGCAAGATCATTCGCAATGCGCCGACTGTTGATGATCTGCTGGACATGTATCTGAGTGAGCATGTTGAAGTTCACAACAAACCTAAGTCGGCTGTTGAGATACGGCGTATTCTTGAACGCTGTGTGCGCAAGCCTTTGGGCAAAGCGAAGCTGGCCTCAGTCACTCGGCAGGATATCTCTAAACTACATCGCTCTATGCGCAGGACACCGCGACAAGCAAATCATGTGCTCGCGATCATTTCCAAGGCGTTTAATCTGGCGGAGGTGTGGGGCTTGAGGCCTGAACACAGCAACCCGGTGCGGTTGGTGAAGCGTTACAAGGAAAACGAACGGGACCGGTTCCTATCCGGGGATGAGTTACAGCGTTTAGGTAAGACGCTGGAACTTGCAGAGAAAGAAGGGCTCCCGTGGATCATCAAGGCCAAGCCGGAACACACAAAGCATCTGCGCAACGATATTGAGAAACGGCGGACACCCGTGAACCCGATGGCGCTCTACTGCCTTAAGCTACTCCTCTACACAGGTGCGCGGCTGATGGAGATCGCTTCTCTTGAATGGAAGCATGTAGACTTTGATGAAGGGGCAATTGCCTTGCCTTCAAAGAAAGGTGATGGCCGCAAACCTCACCCGGTTAGTGGGAATGTGCTCGACATCCTCTCCGATATACCGCGCTTAGACGGCTCTCCCTATGTTCTTGCTCGTATAAACGATCCTACAAGGCATATTACAAAGGAGCTGGTGGAAAACGCATGGCAGCGCGTGCGCCATCATGCTGACATTCCAGATGTGCGCATTCATGATCTACGCCATACGGTTGGTACATTTGCTGCGCAATCAGGTAGCAACGCTTTCCTCATCAGCCATCTTCTGCGCCACCGCAACGTGACCATCACCAACCGCTATGTGAACCATGATGCTCATCCGATACGGGTGCTCTCAGAAACGGTTGGGGAGCGGATAGAGGCGGGGTTGAAGGCAGGAGAGTGAGAGTTTACTCAAACTTGCAATAATAGGTTGTAGATCGTGATTGAGCATATTAATTTATATTATTGATTCATATCCGTTTTTTGGTGCTCATGATGTCACAGTCAAATTTTCTTCACCTAAAAACCCTCAACTTTGATCTGTGTCGCCTTGGCATGGTTGCAGAGCAGGTGTTTGCTCTGGATGCGAATACCTGCCTTATTAAAACACGACAGTATACAGAGTTTATGGTGAAGGATGTGGCAGCTCGTGCAGCTGCCTATCGAGCAGAAGACAAAGAAACTGCTTTTGCGCTCCTTAACCGATTGAGCCGTGATGGGATTTTGCCCAAGCAAGTTGCTGATCTTTTCCGTGCCGTTCGAAAGCCTGGGAACGATGCTGCCCATGGCGTTGAGGGAACGTCTAGCCAAGCGCTCACTTCGCTCAAATTTTGTATGGTGCTAGGGGTCTGGTATCAACGCAGCTACGGGCCTGATGTAAATTATGAGCCACCGCCATTCATTGTACCCAAAGCACCAAAGGTATTATCTGTCGAGCTTGCTGCAGAAATCGCCGACTATAAAGAACAATCGAAGGTGTTTGAGGACCGCCTAACAAAATTGGCAAAGAACGATGAGGAAAGAGCTGCGGAGCTTGATCAAGTTCGTCAGGAAGCCGAGCGAGCAGTTAGGTCTCTTAGTGATCTTGAAAAGCAAAATTCTGAACTCGAAAAAGCTATTGCAAAGCTTCAAGCAGAAGCTGAAGAGCAAACCGAGCAACAGTTGCAAAAGCTTAAGACGCTTGCGCAGAATGCAGCTGCAAAGCTTGAGCTAAACGAGAATGATACACGCAAGTTGATTGACCGTCAGTTGCAGGATGCTGGCTGGGAAGCTGATACTTCTACTCTTCGCTATTCATCGGGAGCTCGACCAGAGAAGGGGCGGAACCAAGCAATTGCTGAATGGCCAACTGAGGGCGGGCGTGTTGACTATGCTTTGTTTGTTGGCCTTGAATGCGTTGGGCTTGTTGAGGCAAAACGGCAATCTGCTGATGTCCCCAGTGTATTACAACAGGCTGATGAATACGCACACAAGATCAAACTAGAGGCCAAGCAACTGCTTATAGATGCGCCTTGGCAGCATGGGCTTGATGAACCCTACCTAGTGCCCTTCATCTTTGCGAGTAATGGTCGTCCTTTTGTCCGGCAGTTCAAAACTAAATCTGGTATCTGGTTTAGAGATGTTCGCTTGCACACCAATCATGCAAGTGCGTTGCCTAGTTGGTTTTCACCCAAAGATTTAACCGATAAGTTAAAGCAGAATACAGAGCAGGCCAATAATGCGCTTGCTGAAGAGGCTTTTGGGCAGACTAGCCTGCGACCTTACCAAGAAGAAGCTATTGATGCGGTTGAAAAAGAAATCGCAGCTGGAAAGCGATCCGTGTTGGTTGCAATGGCAACGGGTACGGGCAAAACGCGAACCTGTATCGCGCTTATGTATCGCCTGCTGAAAACAAAGCGTTTCAAGCGTATTCTTTTTCTGGTTGATCGCACCGCCTTGGGAGATCAGACGACTGATGCTCTCAATACAACGGAGTTTGAGGGCTTTTATAAGTTCTCTCAGATTTATAATGTGGCTGGGCTTGATCAGAAACTACCTGATGATGCCACTCAAATACACGTCGCTACGGTACAATCGCTTGTGGCTCGCATTAACATTACAGAAGACCCCAAGGAGCGCCTTACTCCGGGGATGTATGATTGCATTGTTATTGATGAAGCGCACAGAGGCTACACGCTGGATGCAGATCTGAAAGAGGGCGAGGAAGATTATCGTGATGTTTCTGCCTATGAATCCGCTTATCGCAATGTGCTCAGCTATTTTGATGCTGTAAAAGTTGGCCTGACTGCTACACCAGCGTTGCATACGCTACAGATATTTGACTGTGAAAAACCATCATATTCTTATGGTTATCGTCAGGCTGTGGTTGAAGGTTTCTTGATTGATCACCTACCACCAAAGCGCATCACCACCGCGCTGGCAGAAGCTGGCATTACGTTCAACGGTGGCGAAGAGGTGGAAATTGTGGATCGTCACACGGGCGAAGTCACACTTCACAATCTGCCTGATGAAGTTGAGCTGGAATACGATCTCGCGAAATTCAATCGCCGCGTTTACTCAGAGAATTTCAACCGCATTGTCTGTCAGTCTGTCGCCAATGAAATTGCGCCCGATGCGCCGGGCAAAACATTGATTTTTGCTGCCACGGATACTCATGCCGATGACATCGTGCGACTGTTGAAGGAAGAATTGCGCGAGGAATACGGCGACCTTCACAATGATATGGTGATGAAAATTACCGGCTCTGTGCGCGACGCTAAGGGGCTTATCAAGAAATTCCGTAATGATCCGCTGCCTAAATATGTCGTCACAGTGGATCTTCTCACCACTGGCGTTGATATCCCTGTTCTTGCTAATCTGGTGTTTGTGCGCCGGGTGAAAAGCCGCATTCTGTATGACCAGATGATTGGCCGGGCAACGCGGCTTTGCCCTGAAATCGGCAAGCAGAACTTCCGCATTTTTGATGCGGTGGATCTGTATGCTGAACTTCAGCAAATGAGTGACATGCGTCCGGTGGTTGTAAAGCCCAATATGCCATTGGCTGAGCTCATTGCAGATTTGGATCGTGCTCCCAATGCGGAAGAGCAGAACTGGGTTGCCGGGCAGGTTGTGGTGAAAATGCGGGCACTTGCAAAACGCATGGATGAAGCGGAGCGGGAGGCGCTGGATAGCGCTGTGGGCGGTGAGGCTGATACTGTCATCAATGACCTATCGCGCAAATCAGGCGCGGAGGTGAAAGACTGGCTGAACAAGCATCCTCGTGCATTGGAAAACCTCGTTCGTGCTCCGGTGAAGAAAGACCCGCTGAAGAATGGTGTGGCGATTTCTTATCATGAAGATCAGTTGCTTCATATTCGTGAAGTATTTGGAGACAACGCCACACCGGAAAGCTATATCGAGAGCTTTGAGACCTATGTGCGTGAAAATATGAATAGTATTCCAGCGATGGTAGCTGTCACGCAAAAGCCGCGCAATCTCACCCGCAAGGAACTGACAGACCTAGCAGCTCAATTGGATGAAGCGCATTTTTCTGAGCCTATGCTCAGGGCCGCTTATGGCCGTGCTCGTAATGCGGATATTGCTGCCCACATCATAGGGTATGTGCGACAAGCTGCGCTGGGTGATCCGTTGGTGCCGTATGCAACGCGAGTGGAAAACGCCATTGAGAAGATTATTGGCTCGCGAGATTGGAAATCTAACCAAATTCAGTGGTTGCGCCGTATTGGCCGAGCGCTGAAAGATAAGCCTGTTGCTGACCCGTCCTTGCTTAATCAGGGTGTGTTTCAGGATAAGGGTGGGTTTAAACGTATCTCGAAAGAGTTTGACGGGAAACTTGGTGATGTCCTGCAGGAAATCAACGAGGCTATCTGGACTTCTTCGGCAGCATAATCAATCTGCATAGCAAATCAAAATAAGCTCCAACTGGAAGCCATAATCCATGAATACCAATAGTATCGTCCAGAAGCTCTGGCGCTTGTGTTCCGTTCTGCGTAAAGACGGCATCACTTATCAGCAGTATGTGACAGAGCTGACCTATCTCCTGTTCCTCAAAATGATGCAGGAAAAAGAGAAGGAGGAAGGAGCTGTTCCAACCGGCATGCGTTGGGTGGATTTGGTGAAAACGGATGGTCTCCCTCAGTTGGAGCTTTACCGCGATCTGCTTACCACCCTTGGAACCACTTCCTCCCGCTTGGGCAAAGACGATGAGTTGCTTCGAAAGCCGCACGAAACAGCCGTAGATGAAGAAAAAGCAGCCTACAAAAAATCCAAAAAAATCCCGAAGATGGTGCAGGACATCTTTGAAAACTCAGCCACCTTTCTGCGTGACCCGGTTAATCTGAATAAGCTGGTAACAGAGATTGATAAGCTGGACTGGTACGATATTGAGCGTGATCAGTTTGGTGACCTTTATGAAGGACTTCTTCAAAAGAATGCGGAAGAGACCAAAAAAGGGGCAGGGCAGTATTTTACGCCGCGTGTGCTGATTGATGTGATTGTTGACCTGATGCAGCCGCAACCGGGCGAGCGTATTCAGGACCCGGCAACGGGCACAGGAGGCTTTTTGATTGCTGCAGACCGTTTCATGAAAGCACGCACAGATGGCTATTATGATCTGGGCGAAGTGGGGGCGAAGTTTCAAAAGGAGCAGGCCTTCCATGGCATGGAAAACGTGCGAGATACCTATCGCCTGTTGCTCATGAACCTTTACCTGCACGACTTTGATACTGGCCATATTCTGGCAGGTGATACGCTTTCTCCAGATGGGGAGGCTATGTGCAAGAATAAGGTGGATGTGATCCTCACCAATCCGCCGTTTGGTCCTGCAGGGGGCAAGCCAACGCGAGATGATCTTTCCGAGACGGCCAATGTTTCCAGCTATCAGCTACCGTTTGTGGAACACTGCATCAGAGGCTTAAAGCCCGGTGGTCGTGCGGCCATCGTTATTCCTGATAATGTGCTATTTGAAGATGGCAAAGGCAAAGCCCTGCGCCAAATGATGATGCAGCAATGTAACGTGCATACCATCCTGCGCCTGCCGACAGGTATTTTCTACGCTCAAGGGGTAAAGACTAATGTGATCTTCTTGCAAAAGAGCGCGGCGGTTGAGCTGGCCACCCTGAAAACTGATCAGACGCAGAAGCTCTGGGTTTATGATCTGCGCAACCAGATGCCTCAGTTTGGCAAAACCAGCCCGTTGACTGAAGACCATTTTGCCGAGTTTGTGAAAGCTTATGGGGCTGATGCAAATGGCGGTGCAAAGCGGGTAGATGAAGGCGAGGAAGGCCGTTTCCGCTGCTTCACCCGTGATGAGATCGCTGCACGCGGTGATAATCTGGACATCAAATGGCTGCAGGATGATGAGGAAGAACAGGAAGAAGGCCTGAGCGAGCCAGAAGACATCGCTGCCGCAATCCTCGGGCATCTCACTGCTGCTATGACCGAGATTGAAGCACTCTCTGCCGAGTTGGAAGAAGGGGCTGATGCTGTGGAGGCGGAGCTATGAGTGAACTTCCAGCGGGTTGGGTTGACGCTGAGTTGGAGTTAATCTCCGGCTCCAAAAGCTTAGTTACAGACGGCGATTGGGTGGAGAGCAAAGATCAAGATCCGAATGGCGACGTTCGCTTAATTCAGTTAGCTGATATTGGTGATGGATTCTTCAAAGATAAATCCTCTCGTTTCATGACGTCAGACAACGCTGAAATGTTAAATTGCACCTTTCTGCAGAAAGGGGATGTGCTGATTGCTCGGATGCCGGATCCTCTAGGTCGTGCTTGTATCTTTCCTGATGTGGGACAATCAGCTGTTACAGTTGTAGATGTACAGATATGGAGAGCTTCTGCAGACGGTGCACTGCCAGAGTGGGTAGTTAATACAATCAATTCTCCTAATCTTCGCAAGGAAATTGAGTCGCAATCTAGCGGCACCACGCGTAAACGTATTTCAGGTGCAAAACTTAAGAAATTGCTCGTTCCTCTCCCTCCCCTCGCTGAGCAGAAGCGGATTGTGGCGAAGATCGAGAGTCTGACGGAAAAATCCCGTATAGCGCGGGAGAACCTTGCCCGCATCGACACCCTCACCAAACGCTACAAACAGGCCATCCTCAAAAAGGCCTTCAGCGGGGAGCTGACGGCTGATTGGCGACGTGCCGATATTGCGTCTGTTGCTGAGAAAACTTTCGATGGTCCATTTGGTTCTAGCCTGAAGACTGCTGACTATACAGACGCTGGCCATCGGGTCGTTAGGCTTGAGAATATTGGTCATTTGTTTTTTAAGATGGAAAAAGAGACGTATGTTAGTAACGCGAAGTTCCAGACGCTTGCTAAGCACATTTTAAAATGCGGTGACATATTATTTTCTTCGTTTGTAGATGAAGAGGTTCGCGTTTGTCAGGTGCCGAAGGAACTTGACAACAATGCAATCAATAAAGCTGATTGCTTTTGTATCAGGCTAGATGAAGCACAAACGGATTCTAGATTTGTTATGTATCAGCTTGGCAGCTCAACAACCTACGAAATTTTGAAAGACCTAGTGCATGGGGCGACACGGCCGCGCATTAATTTGAAGCAATTAAAATGCTTCGAATTGAAACTACCTTCCCTTCTTAAGCAAAAAGAAATTGTTACCTGTATTGAGGCGGCGTTTGCGAAAATCGACCGACTAGCTATCGAGGCTAAGCGGGCGTTGCATCTGGTGGATAGGCTAGATGAAAAAATCCTCGCCAAAGCGTTTCGCGGTGAGTTGGTGCCGCAAGACCCTGAAGACGAACCAGCTTCTGTGCTCCTTGAACGCATCAAAGCAGAGCGGGCAGCTCAGCCGAAGGTGGTACGTAAAAAAGTTTCTCGCAAGAAAACAGAGATTTCCAAAATGGCAAAAACAGTTCTCGATGCCCTGAAAGAGGCAGATGGATGGCTTGAATCTCAGCGGTTGTTCCAGCTTTGTGGGGTCAAAGATGGAACGAGCACGGGAGAGATAGAGCTTATCTACCAACAGTTGTTGGATCTTGAAAGACAAAATAAAATTGAAATCAAAGCCGTTCGGAATAAAGATGATATCAAGCAAACAGATATGGTTAGATTCGTGGCATAGGATTTTATGCGGCTAGATAAATTTAAAATTGGGAGTGCGAAGGATAGTCCGGCGCACTCCTATAAAAACCTAAAAGATATTAGCATTGATTTTGATGAGAAGCATTGGGTTACGGTTGTCATCGGCTGGAACGGCACCGGCAAATCCAACGTACTCGAAGCGCTGTCGATTATATTTCGAGAGCTGATTAGCCCCGCTAAGCCTAACAAACCTCAGATCCCCTTTGCCTTTGAACTTTCCTATGAGATTGGGAAGGGCGAGAAAGCTCGAAAAGTGTTTCTGGAAAATGATCCAGACCGAAAGTCCGAACCACTGAAAGTCCGGGTCTCTTATTCAAAAGAGTGGGTTCAAGGCGATCCAGTCAAAAGCGCCACTTTTGATTTGTTTAGTGAGCATAAAGACGTTGAGGTAAGACTATCAGCGTTTCTCAAAGACCCTGACAATCTGCCACGTTTTGTGTTCAGCTATTATTCTGGTGAAAGTGACCGACTGCAAAACGTCTATACGCCTTATCTGACGAAATACGACAAAAAACTACGTGCCGGAGAAGATCCCGGCCTCAAACGCTTATTCTTTGCCCTTCCTGAACACAGTCAATTCGTTCTGCTGGCCTTCTTGATTGGCCAGAGCGATGTTGTGAGTAAGTTTCTGGAAAAGCAATTGAGCTTGGAACCGGAAAGCGGGCTCGACTCGGTCCTGTTTGTATTGCGACAACCTCCATGGACTTCAAAGGAGGGTGATGAGCGCTTCTGGAATGCGAAAGGTGTTGTGCAGGGATTCCTTAACCGGCTGATGGACATCGCAATTTGCCCTGTCAATATCAAACGTACCGAAGTTGTCTCTCAGTGGGGAAACAGGAAGGCGCTGGAATTTAAGTATCTACTTGTGAAGGATCTTGATGCTCTGAAGAGGCTTGTTGGGGAGCAAGAGCCTGCTGAGTTCTTCCGTGATCTTGAAAGTACGCATGTTTCGCAGCTGATTGAGGATGTTCGCATCAATGTGCGTGTAAAGAAGAACAAGACACCGGTTACGTTTAGCGAATTAAGTGAGGGAGAGCGGCAGCTTCTGACTGTACTTGGCCTTATGCGTTTCACCGCCGGGGAAGAAAGCCTATTTTTGCTTGATGAGCCTGACACTCACCTCAATCCAAGGTGGAGCGTTGATTATCTTAATTACATTCAAAAGTTCATTGCAAGTACCGATGATGAGCAAGAAGACACCAGCCATATTGTTCTCACCACACATAATCCTATGGCGATTGCTGAACTTGAGCGCGAACAGGTCCAGATCCTGAGTGTTGATGATAGTGAAAAGCATAGGCGTGTTGTTGCAAACATGCCCGACGAAAGCCCAAAGGGGATGGGTTATGCGTCGATTGTGACGAGTGACATGTTTGGGATAGCCTCTACACTTGATCAGGACACTCAGGATTTACTTGAAGAACAACGTGAGCTGGGCAGTAAGGACAAACTTTCTTTAGACGATGCTGAACGGCTCACCAAAATCAACAAGGATCTGGACCGTCTAGGCTTTAGGTTCTTTCATCCAGACGACGAATATTCACGTTACTTGCGCCTGCGTAGCAATGCTCTCCAGCAGCGGTTTGAAGATCAGAAGCGCACCGATGTTGCAGAGGGAGTGTCGCGGTTATCTCGCGAGGAGCGAGAGGAAATTGCAAATGATGTAATTGCGGACTTGTTGGCTCAGGGTGGTGAGGATAACGAGTGATGCGGTGGATTGATCAAGATAAAATTCAGTTACCAGAGGGTTGGATAGATCGCGCCGCGCAGGCAAAACAACGTGTTATGGTTGATGGAGCTAAGCCTGACGATTTCGATGGAGTCTGGAGGTGCTTAAAAGATCCCTTCGCAGTTATTTCTGATAAGCGGTGTTGGATTTGTGAGGCTCCTGCAGCCAGATCTGATAATGCAATAGATCACTTTCGTCCCAAAAACCGTGTAGCTGAAGCTGTGGGGAAGCACTCTGGCTACAAATGGCTGGCGTTTAAACTTAGTAATTTTCGGTATATTTGCACATTCTGTAATAGTAAGCGTAAAGATAGGAATGGGGGCACCGAAGGCGGAAAGGCTGATCATTTTCCACTTCAGGATGAAGCTTCCCGCGCATATTGCGAAGACGATGACACCGATGATGAAGTGCCATTGCTCCTTGACCCTTGTGAAGAAGGGGAATGGAAACTTTTAGGATGCTCGGTAGAGTCTGGAAGCCCTGTAGCGGCGACTGACGATCCCAAGGAATGCGAGCGCGTTAGTGTTTCTATTTCGCTATATCATTTGCATCAAGATGCCTTGAACAAGATGCGACTGAGCCAAATCAGAGATTTAGATCAGAAAATTGTAGCTGCAAAAGATCGGTATAATGAGTTGGATGGCTCCGCTAAAAGGCAAAAAAAATATAGAGATGCTTTGAAGCCAATTCTTCGAATGATTTCCCCAGGCTCTGATTTCAGCGGTGAAATGTACAACCATCTGAAAAAGCGACGCGTTATTGAACATCCTTGGTTGCAGACATTGTTAGGTTAGTATCCTATGACCATTCCCGATTACCAAACCCTTATGCTTCCTGTTCTACGGCTATCAGCTAATGAGCCAGTTCGCGTAGCTGATTTGGTCATGCCGATTGCCGCTGAATTTTCGCTTACTGAAGAAGATCTTGAAGAGCTTTTGCCAAGCGGTAGAATGCGGCGCTTGAACAATCGTATTCATTGGGCGAAGACTTACTTGTCCAAAGCAGGCTTATTGGAAAGCCCTAGTCGGGGGTATTTTGTTGCGACGCAAGAGGGGCGAAAAGTACTCGAGAATTCGCCGGAGCGTATCAACAATGCATTTTTGATACGTTACGAGAAGTTTCAGGATTTTCGTGCTCGAGGAAAAGAAACCAATGTGGTCAAGAATAGCGTGGGTCTGTCATTGTCTGATGATCCAGCTACGCCAGAAGAGCAAATTGATAATGCCTATGCAATGCTGCGCTCCTCGCTTGGTACTGATCTTCTTGAACGAATACTGCAAAATTCTCCAAGTTTCTTTGAAGGACTGATCATCGAACTGATGATTTCTATGGGGTATGGCGGTTCTCATGCAAGAGCAGCTCGTCAGCTTGGGCGTTCTGGTGATGGTGGCGTTGATGGGGTGATTGATGAAGATCGCCTTGGCCTTGATCGTGTTTATCTGCAAGCCAAACGCTATAAAGCCGATAACGTGGTAGGTCGTCCAGATGTTCAGGGGTTTGTGGGTTCTCTTGTTGGGCTGGGTGCCAACAAAGGGATTTTTGTCACAACATCCAGTTTCAGCAAGCAAGCGCAAGAATATGCAGAAGGGCTGGTTCAGCGGATTATCCTGATTGATGGTGCTTTGCTAACCAAGCTCATGGTTGAGCATGGCGTTGGTGTACGTACCAGCCGGACCATTTCCATCCAGCGGATGGATGAGGATTTCTTTGCTGAAGAGCTGTGAGATATGCGCTAGCCTTCTATGAAGCTCTTAGGGGTAAGGAGAAGGTGGGCTGATGGATGAAGAGTATCAGGAGCTTCTGGGGCTGCACGACTTGTCTTTTAGACAGGCGTTTGTGAGATTTGTTTGCCAAGCACCTGAAGTTCTTGAAGCTATGAACTCTGCTCAGGTTGAAGCCCCAAATTTTCAGCCGAGTACTAAAACAATCATTCGCTATTGGACCTACAACAAGCATCCAAGATGGCCCGTTATTGCTGAGCCCCGAAAATGGGCATTCGACTTAACGCGGGAAATCAAAGCCAAATATACTCGTGTAAGAGGTAAGACGCGGGTTGTCCGAAAAGCGCGGAAGGCATCCTCTCCAGAGGTGCAAGAATATTATTTGGCGGTGTTTGGGCGATATGAAGCGCTTATATCTCAACTCGCTATGGGCAAACTGGTTGCGAAAGGTCGGGATAGGCCAATTGCTGAGGAGACACTCATTCCCTCGGTGCTTTGGACTTATACCCATACGCGGGTTGGAATAGAGAGTTGTACCTTAGGCCGCACAAACACGCGCAGATGGATACAGGTCGCAGAAGGCTTGAGGATCTACCATCCGAGTAAACTGAAGGATGAGGCATGCTTGCCAAAGCAGGCAGGTTCAGGGCGTCCCAAAAAGTATCTATGGGACGAGGCCTATGATGCTCTAGTTCTCAAACTTGGACAAGAAGGCTTTCCAGAAACTGGTGCTGAACTTGTTTCTATGTTTCTTGATTGCTTTCAGTGTATGCGAGGCGCTTCTGTTCCAGATGCTGAGCAAGCCAGAACATGGCTGAAGAATAAGAAGACCCAACTATGGCGCAGGGTAGTTGATGGGGATGGGTAAAATAGATTTATCCCCTTTTAACTGCTAGGGCTGCTGACACCTCGTCATGATCCCATCATCGCAAATGAGCGGAGATGATGGTTATGAGGACGGAACTTAACAGCGTTGAGAACGCTTTGATTACAGAAGCGGCGGCCGCTGATTATCTTGGAATTTCTATACGGACCATACAGGCGTGGCGGGTGCGCGGCGGCGGGCCTAAATATGTGAAGTTGGGAAAGGCGGTACGCTATCGACCTTCTGACATACAGGTATGGATTGAATCTCATTTGACAAGCTCCACAAGTGAAGTGGGGGCGAGGTCATGAGACGGCGACACAATCCCCACGTTGCTTTCCAGTGGATCGCCAGAGCTGCTTTATTGCATGGTGATACAATCTGCAGGCAATGGCTCCCCGGTGGGCGACTTTGTGGCTGTGAGTATACGGTGAAGAATCCGCGCCGGACGGATCGGCGGGCTGGTTCCTTTAAGATCAACATTGCTTCAGGCCTGTGGTGTGATTTTGCGACCGGTGAAGGTGGGCGGGATTTTATCAGCCTTGGAGCCTATCTGTTTTCGCTCTCGCAAAAGCAAGCTGCTTGTAATCTGGCGGATATGATTGGAGTGGATGCCTATGAGTGATCCGTTTGCTCCAATCAAAACAGACCAAGCAACCGAATCCAATCGAACGCACCCACAAAAGGCGGTTGTGATACCGGTGCCAGATGAGGCACCGGAGCCACCTGCTTTCCATCCTAAGTTAGGGGTGCCTTCGCAGCGCTGGACATATCGGGATGCAGCGGGTGAGGTGCTTGGTTATATCTGCCGTTTTGATATCGAAGGGGAAGGCAAGAGCTATCGCCCTTTGTGTTTGTTCCAAGTTGGAGAGCAGTTGAAATGGCGGTGGGAGACCTGGCCTCAACCGAGGCCTTTGTATGGCTTAGAGCTTCTTGCAAAAACTCCTGATGCGCCCATTGTCATTGTTGAGGGAGAAAAGGCTGCAGATGCTGCAAGGCGGTTATTGCCGAGACATGTTTGTATCAGCTCATCTGGTGGCTCCAATGCAGCCAAGAAAGCGGATTGGTCGGCACTTGCAGGTCGTGAGGTTATTATCTGGCCTGATGCGGATGAGGCAGGGCTGAAGTTTGCTGATGAAGTTGTCAGCTGTCTTGAGAAGGTTGGGGCTGCATCTGTAACGGTTCTTGTGCCGCCTGATGGTGTTCCCAAAAGCTGGGATGCGGCTGACGCTTTGGCGGATGAATGGACACCAGAGCAAGCTGAGGACCTCGTTTTGTCTTCTCAGGTAGAGGACGCACAGGGACCCGAAGCTAAGCCACGTGCGCGTGGTGTGAGTTTGCTTTCAGTCGCGCAGGATCTGGAGCTTTGGCATTCTCCGCAAAAAGATGCTTTTGCCACTGTGCTTGTGAATGATCATTATGAGCATTGGGCGGTTGAGAGCCAAAGCTTCAAGCGTTGGCTGGTGGGGCGGTATTATGAGAAGACTGGGCTTGCACCTTCAACGCAGAACTTAAGCGATGCCTTGCGGGTATTTGAGGTGCGTGCTCTGGAGCAAGGCGCTTGCAATACGCCATTTATGCGTATTGGCTGGCAGGATGGGGAAAGCTGGTTGGATCTGGCAGATGAGAACTGGCAAGCGATCCGTATCACCCGTGACGGTTGGGAGGTGATCTGCAATCCTCCCGTCAAGTTCATCCGCAAGCAGACTATGTCTGCGTTGCCCGTGCCTGAAAAAGGACATGGCATTGAAGAGATGCACCATCTTATCAATGCGGAGGAAGAGGACTGCAAGCTCATTCTTGGTTGGATGGTGGCCTCCTTGTGGGGGCGTAGTCGTAGTTATCCGGTTTTAGCACTTGGTGGAGAGCAGGGCAGCGGCAAGAGCACTATGGCTCGGTTGTTGCGGTCTATTACTGATCCCTGTGCGGTTTCTGCGTCCTCGCTTCCTAAAGATGAGCGTGACCTTATGGTGATGGCGCAAAATGGGCATGTGCTTAACTTCGATAATGTCTCGAAAATGGAAGGTTGGCTCTCTGATGCTATTTGCCGGATGGCGACGGGGAGTGGGTTTATCTCTCGCAAGTTGCACACGGATGGTGATGCTTATTGGTTTCAAGGGGCACGGCCTGTGCTGCTTAATGGCATTCCTGCACTGACAGAGCGGGCTGATCTGGCAGAACGTGCCCTTTCTGTTCGTCTCAAGCGGATTGATGAGGTGGGCCGTCAGCCGGAAGAGTTGTTCTGGCAAGAATGGGAGCAGCTCAAACCGCGTATGCTTGGTGCTTTGCTGGACGCGTTAAGCACAGCTATCCGCAACATTGCGAGTGTGCATCTTGAGCGCCATCCACGCATGGCGGACTTTGCGCGGTTGATGGTGGCTGCTTCATCCGGGCTTGGCTGGGGAGAGGGCGAGTTTTGGGAGGCGTATGAGAGCAACCGGCGCGGCACTATCGAGGCTGTGTTTGAAGGTGATCCTGTGGCTGTCGCGATCCATGAGTTTGTGATGGTGCAACGTGGTGGCGAAAGCTGGATGGGGACCGCGACAGAACTCTATGGTGAGCTCAGCAATATTGTGAGTGATCAGATCAGATCTTCGCGCTTTTGGCCGCAAAAGGTGAATGCTTTTGGGAATGCGGTGGATCGGGCTGCACCACTGTTGAGGCAGAAGCGGATACAGGTGCTGAAGAAGGCGACTGGTTCAAAGCGGTTGATTTATCTGGATGTGATTTAGTCGTTTCCCCTTCAAAACATCACGGGTCCTTCCTAGGCTTTTCCTTGCCTGCGGGTAGTTCGAGACCACGGCGCAAGCGGCTATGTGGTTTTCGCGAGG
>NZ_LMCI01000034.1:71038-71381 GCF_001623145.1 Pseudovibrio sp. W64
GCCCATCTAATCCCATGGGTTTGTGGAGGAATTCAGTTTCCTTGCATTGACACCTTGCCCCAATCATCGCATGCTCATCTTGAGGCGTCGAAACCTTTTTTTTACGAGCGGTCACCGCATCCGTTTATTGGCGGTTTTTTTGTGTCTGGAGTTGGTTCTCCAAACGCAAACTCTCGCTTATGGGCGGGAGGGCGGTGAATACAATACCCTTTGCGGGGGAATAAACCCGCCTGTCTCGTAACAGGTTTCGAACCTCCCGCTCGCCAGTGGGTTGTCGAAAGCTCTCTGTTGAGTGGTGTTCTAACTACTTACGAGGGTTATTAGATGACTGATACTGGTAAAG
>NZ_LMCI01000034.1:71442-72857 GCF_001623145.1 Pseudovibrio sp. W64
GGTTTATTCCATGAGTGTGGTCCTGAGTGAGCGCATGGAGCACACACAGGAATATGAAGCGTTGCTGACGCTGTTTGATACTGTGCGCAATCACATTGAAGATGTGCAGGGAAGTAGCGAGAAGATTTCCGAGCTGCTCGAACCTTGCGCGCTGGAAGTCTCCAAAGACTAAAAATATGGAATGAAGAGGGGCATTGCCTCTCACGGAATATTCTGGCTTGGGAAGCGTGATGCTTCTCAGGCCTTTTTTGATCTAAATATCAGGTTGCATAGTTCGACCATGATTGAATTATTGGAGTGGCCAAGAATGCTAGGCTTCCGAAAATTCCTAGGAGGTTTATCTGTGAACGATGCAGGCTCAAAATATTGGTTTGAATATGTGCTTCTTGGTGTGCTCGCGTTTCTTTGGGGCTCGTCCTATTTACTCATCAAAATAGCCGTGCAGGAAATACCGCCTGTGACTGTCATCGCGGCGCGCGTTTTGATTGCAGCAGTTTTCCTTGCAAGCATTTTGGTGCTGCAAAGGGAGAAATTGCCGAGAGACCTGAAGATTTGGCAGCATCTACTGATACAAGCTTGCTTCAATAGCATCTTAGCTTGGACGGTGTTGGCGTGGGGGCAGCAGCGTATAGATAGTGGGATGGCGAGCGTATTGAATTCAACGTCGCCACTCTTTGTTATCTTGATTTTGTTGTGCAATTCTTTGCAGCTGAGTGTAGCACCTTTGCAAATTCTGGGTGCTTTTGTAGGGCTCTTGGGTGTTGTTCTTATTGTAGGTTTTAATGTTTTGGAAGGGGTAGGAGCTCAAGTTGTAGGCCAGTTAGCCGCCTTGGCTGGTGCATTCTTATATGGTTGTGCAGCTGTTTATGGAAAACGGTTCTCTGATTTGTCGCCGGTTGTGGTTGCTAGTGGAACAATGATTTGGGCTTGTCTGTTTCTTATCCCATTAAGCCTTGTAATGGAGCAACCGTGGGAGTTGCGCCCTTCGATAGAAGCGCTTTCCTCTGTTTTGATCCTTGGATTATTCAGCACTGGCATTGCTCTGATTTTGTACTTTCGACTTATGAGAACGCTTGGTGCTTTGGGTGTTGCTAGTCAAGCTTATCTGCGTGCGGGTGTAGGCGTATTGATGGGGTTCTTTATTCTTGGAGAACGGATTGATTTGGTCGTTGGGGTGGGACTTGGGCTATGCCTTCTCGGCGTAGTGCTGGTGAATAGGCAAAAGAGAAAGCGGCAAATGGTTTTGTTAAATACTGAGAAAGTGCAATTGAGCTCTGACGGGCTTTGACGATTGGTTGACAGCTATTGAGATTTGAAACCTCACAGAAAGCCTTGTCTCTGACGGCTAGTGACGGCATTCACAGCTTTTCCAGTATTAAGTTGAAAGGGTATTTGGAGGGGGTAGGAGGGGCGAA
>NZ_LMCI01000034.1:72900-96109 GCF_001623145.1 Pseudovibrio sp. W64
AGGTGCTCTACCATCTGAGCTATACCGGCGTCGTCTTCGTTGGAGGGGTATTTACGGGCGCTGGCGGGGTTTGTAAATACCGAAAATGCAAAAATTTGGAAGAATTCACAGGGGAACGAATTTTTTGGGTGAATTCGGGGTTGATCTGGTTGTTTTGGGGCTTCTTTTCCACATGCGGAGGATGCAGCCTATTGATATTGATAGAAAATTTCTTGGTTTGCGCGTCTGCGTTGTTTTGTGCGTTCGTTTGAAAGGTATTGGGAATTTCTGCGTTCCTATGGGGGGATGGCCGGAAAACACTGGCGGATTAAAGGAGCGTTGGCTTTGTCGGTTTGGGTGTGAGTTGTGCTTCTTTATTCCCCCTTGGCGACAGCTGGGGATGGAAGGGGAGTGGTGCCGGTGAGTTTCCGCTTCGGCGAATTTCAAAAGTGAGAAGCATACATATTAACTGAATATCAGTTTTGCCTCTGTTGGTGTCTTGGCAGTTCTTGTTTTTGGTAGTGCTTGCGGGCCTGTGATGAGGTTGTTCGTGTGAGTGGACGTTTTGTATTGCAGGCTTTTGAGCGGCGTTCGTTGTTCGGCAGCCAGGAGCGTTTGCCAGAATGTGGAAGCTTTGGTTGTTGGGTGAAGAGACTTTGTGCGGTGCGAAAGGTGTCCTGTTAGGGAGCCGAAGGGTGTTCCAGTGAAGTTCAGGACTTTGCAGATGCAACAGGATAGGTACCGACCATAACTGCTTTCTGGGTTACCTGTGGCTCATGCTGGCTGGAATAGTCTTGCTGTTTGTTGGTGTGACAAGTTGAGTGTCGTGATGAAAACGATCAGTGATGCCCCTAAGTGGATCCTGTCTTGTGTTGAACTGGGCCAACATGAAACATTCGCAATGTAAAATACTGTCTTTTGTGAGCTGGCCCGGTTGCTGCTGGTCTTGCATGACAAGTGAGCTGTACCTGCAGCATGAAAGGGGAAGCAATGAGGCTTGCCTACGCATTACAGTTCCCATCTGCGGGGTGAGAATACTGAGTTGGCTATCGTTGAGGGGGGAGCAAGGCTTTGCGCAGGACGCAAGGATTTGAGACTTAATTTTGGCTTCAGCTTGAGATGTGCCATGCGCATATGTTTGTAAGGTTTTGGGTCAACAAGAGAGTTGAATGCGGATTTTGGTGCTGGAAGATGAAAGAGGTATCGCTCAGCAAATTGAAAAGGCCTTAGTGGTTGCTGCATTTTCAGTAGATCAGCGTGGACGTGTTGAAGATGCGCAAATGCTCATGAACTCTGAGATGTTTGATGCGTTAATTGCTGATCGAATGTTGCCGGATGGAGATGCGATTGAAATTGTCTCATCCCTTCGGGAGGAAGACAACGATCTGCCTATTCTTATGCCGACCGCCCATGATGCAATTGAAGATCGCATTGATGGGTTGGAGGCTGGAGCGGATGATTACCTGATCAAGCGCTTTGCGATGTCTGGGCTTGTTGCAAGAATGCGAGCTTTGTTGCGTCGGCCAAGCTCCGTGTTTGGCAAAACTGAACCTGTCGGCAGTCTTTCCTATAACTTTAAATCTCGAACAAGCACGGTCAACGCGGTAGTCTTGCCCTTGCCAAGGCATGAAGTGCTGGTTCTTGAGGGCTGATCAGCAACCGTGGGCACGTTGTGACCAAAGACGATCTCTTGAGCAAAATCTAAGGGCTGGAGATTTCTGTGTCCAACACTATACCGGCCCATGTTCACAATCTTCGGCGCAAGTTCAAACGTGAGCGCTCAATGAGCCAGACCTGCCTTTGATGTGTTCGCTCGTCGATACTGCTGGCTGTTTTTCGGCAATAATTGGGAAGATGAAGCGGGGTAAGAAGGCCCTGCATTGGGCTTATATGTGTAAGGCGCATACTTAAAGATCTGACTATCACACTGCGCATCATGGAGGTGGCGCTACTCAGCTAAACTCAACTAACTGGCAAAGTTTCAGCTTCATGGTCAGCCCGATGCGAGAGCAGTAGCGTATTGGAAAGCTCTCTTCGCATTGGCTTCGTGCCATAGGCTTTGTTTATAAGGTTAGTGAAATATGCGTATTAGTTTTGGTAGGTTGTTCAAACCGCACGAAGCTCACCAGGGAGTAAGTAATCCTGTCACGAGTGCGCAGCTTCAAAAAAAGATTGCTTCTGACTTCGCTAAGAAGCCAGAAGGCTGGCATCCTCAGGTTTGCTATAATTTTGCTCTGAAAGTGGGCGTGCTTGAAGGGAAAATCTCAAACCATTTCAAGCAGGAACTCATGAGCGGAGCAAAAGTAGGTGGTTATCCGCTTGGCTTCTCAGATAAAATGGGCATCACTGCTTCAAACACGCAGAAATATTTTGACCATACAAAGATAACCGGATCAGGCATCATCAACTTCATCGATGATCAGGTAGGTGCGGTTGTACACACTGCCTATCTGCAAAAAGAGGATGGCGGCAGTGTTCATATCTACCATGCTAATTGCATGACACTAGATATGGCTTTGCTTGGTGATGCCCCAGACATTCCTAAGGTTGGCTGCGTTACGCATTACGAAGTGAGTGATCACTATACTCAGAATCGTTTTCAACGCTGGCTGGATGGGGGCTATAGCTTCAAATTTACGCCTGCGTCCAAGCTGTCTATATAAGGTGGATCCCAACAAAGATGGATACATAACCCGCTATAGAATTTTTGCTTCATGCGGTTTGTGGTTGCTACTTGAGACGCGACTTTTGTTTGAGTTTAAAGCTGTTCGCTTTTAGCTGAAACGCATGAACTGCTTTAGTCTTTGTTTTTGCGTGCCTCTATCTGAAAACCGGTTTCTACTTTTCGGGATATGCTGTAGGTGCAGACCCGGAGGCTGTCGGTTAGGACAGCCCCATTTTCATGCGGGCGACGTAGAGGGACAGGATCGCTGCGTTGGAGACGTTGAGGGACTTGATCTCTCCTGGCATGTCCAGGCGGGCGAGGGCGTCGCAGTTTTTGCGGACGCCTTCACGTACACCTTTTCCTTCAGAGCCGAGGACCAGCAGGGTCTTATCCGTGAATGTTGTGTTTTCGACGGAGTTCGGGCCTTCGCTGTCCAGTGCGATTGCCTGATAGCCTTTGTCTCTCATTTCATCGACAAAACGAGACATGTTCGGGACGCGGACGTGTTTGATCATATCCAGCGCGCCACTTGCTGTTTTGGCAAGGACCGGGCCTTCTTCAGGTGCGTGACGGCGGGTGGTGACAACAGCGTCAGCACTCAAGGCGACAGCGGAGCGGAGGATAGCGCCGACATTGTGCGGATCGGTGACCTGATCGAGTGCCAGAACAAGCTGACCGTCCTGGAGTTCTTCCGGTCCATATTCAGGAAGGGCATCCACCAGCAGCGCAGCGCCCTGATGGACGGCATCTTTGCCAACCAGCTTGTCGATATCGCGGGGGCTAGCTTCTTCAACCGGAACGTCAATCTTCAGATTGCGCTCTTCCAGCCGCCGTAATGCGTTTTGCGTTATGAGGAGCTTGTGCCGAGTGCGTTCCGGATTTCTAAAGGCGGCTTCAATGGTGTGAAGTCCATATATATAGAAAGGGCCGTCTTCAGCAGCTGATTTCTTCAGCCAGGGCTTGCCCTTTGAAAATCCACCAGACGGTTTTCCATCGGGCCGGCTTTTCTTATGGGGGCGATCATTGCCTCGCTCTGGGCTTTGCTCAGGGCTCCAGCGGTTGCCGCCTGCGCTCTTTTGTTTTTTAAAGTTGCTCATAGCCTCTCGATACTCCGGTGATGTTTTCGCTTCAAGGGAATAAAGAGGGGAGGCTAAACATTCCTTTTTTGCTGCTTATATAAAAAGAGCAGGTCCAGTGAATTTGAGAGGGTGTTCATGTGTGTAATCTTTTCACTTTGCCAAAAAAAGAATTTGCACCAAAATTGCCGGGTTTGGTGAGAAGAGCTGTGATTTAGCAAGGTCATACGTAGATTCCGTCGGTTAGTTCTCCGACAAAAAAGGGGGAAAACTAACTGCCTTGTTGATTTTGCACAGGCACATGCAAAAGAGGCGTTGACAGATGGCGTTCTCAGCGGCATAAACCGCGCCACAGGACGCGGCGCAACTGCTTAGCGGTTAAGCGGCGTGTTTGGCAAAACGAGTTTCAAAAAGTTCTCTTTTAGAGAATTTTGGTCGATCTCGGAGGAGTGCCCGAGTGGCTAAAGGGGGCGGACTGTAAATCCGCTGGCTATGCCTACGTTGGTTCGAATCCAACCTCCTCCACCATCGACTTGAAATTGGTAATGCGGGTGTAGCTCAATGGTAGAGCAGCAGCCTTCCAAGCTGAATACGAGGGTTCGATTCCCTTCACCCGCTCCAATCTCTTCTCGCTCTTTGCTGAAGGTATCCTAACAGAATCCTTGGGGTCTTTTATTGGCTTCAAGCCTTGATCGACGGAACTACGATTAAATAGAGAGCTACGCCCATGGCGAAGGAAAAATTTGAACGTAATAAGCCGCACGTCAACATCGGCACAATCGGCCACGTTGATCACGGCAAAACTACGCTGACTGCTGCGATTACTAAATCTTTTGGTGATTTTAAAGCATATGACGAAATTGACGGTGCTCCTGAAGAGCGCGCACGTGGTATCACTATCTCCACTGCGCACGTTGAGTATGAGACCGAAGCTCGTCACTACGCACACGTTGACTGCCCAGGCCACGCTGATTATGTGAAAAACATGATCACTGGTGCTGCACAGATGGACGGCGCGATCCTCGTTGTTAACGCTGCAGACGGCCCAATGCCTCAGACACGTGAGCACATCCTGCTCGCTCGTCAGGTTGGTGTGCCTGCTCTGGTTGTCTTCATGAACAAAGTTGACCAGGTTGACGACGAAGAACTGCTTGAACTCGTAGAAATGGAAGTTCGTGAACTTCTTTCTTCCTACGAATTCCCGGGCGATGATATTCCAATCATTGCTGGTTCTGCACTTGCTGCTCTTGAAGACCGCGATGACGCGATCGGCAAAGACAAAATTGTAGAGCTGATGGCTGCAGTTGACGACTATATCCCAACTCCTGACCGTCCACGCGATCTGCCATTCTTGATGCCGATCGAAGACGTGTTCTCTATCTCTGGCCGTGGTACTGTTGTAACCGGTCGTGTAGAGCGTGGCATCGTTCACGTTGGTGACGAAGTTGAGATCGTTGGCGTTAAAGACACATCTAAGACCACTGTTACTGGTGTTGAAATGTTCCGCAAGCTGCTCGATCAGGGCGAAGCTGGCGACAACATCGGTGCATTGATCCGTGGTGTTGGTCGTGAAGATGTTGAGCGTGGCCAGGTTCTTTGTAAACCAGGTTCCGTTACTCCTCACACTAAGTTTAAGGCTGAGGCATACATCCTCACCAAGGAAGAGGGTGGACGTCACACTCCATTCTTCACCAACTACCGTCCGCAGTTCTACTTCCGTACGACTGACGTGACTGGTGTTGTTTCTCTGCCAGAAGGCACAGAAATGGTGATGCCTGGTGATAACGTTGCTGTTTCAGTTGAACTTATCGTACCAATCGCTATGGAAGATGGTCTGCGCTTCGCTATCCGTGAAGGCGGTCGTACCGTCGGCGCTGGTGTTGTAGCTGAAATCATCGAATAAAGGCTTTTAAAGTCTTTACATATCGTACCGCGGTGGTTATTGCGGTACGGTTCCTTCCAGTGAGTTGATTATTGGTCGGAAAAAGGTTTTGTCCCATGCTTGGGACTTTGTAGGGGTATAGCTCAGTTGGTAGAGCGACGGTCTCCAAAACCGTAGGTCGCGGGTTCGAGCCCTGCTGCCCCTGCCATCTCTTTGGTTGAGAAAAATCTTGATTAATCGAAGTTGGTGGCATATGAAGAGTTTTTCAGGGATAGGGTGCGTGGAAGAATCTACGCGCCCACCTGTCGTGTAATGGGCCGGGACCGGATGGCAAAAACCAATCCTTTTACATTTATCCAGCAAGTTCGTTCTGAAACTGCGAAGGTAACTTGGCCGACGCGTAAGGAAACTGGCGTGACCACGTTAATGGTCTTCGTGATGGTTTTCCTGGCGGCGATGTTCTTTCTTGCTGCTGACCAGCTGATGAGCTGGGGTATCAGTTTACTGCTTGGCTTCTAAATAGCCTCACAGGCATTTCTAGTAGGAACAGGATTTAAGATGGCTAAGCGCTGGTATATTGTGCACGCTTATTCGAACTTCGAGCGTAAAGTTGCTGAAGCGATTAAAGAAAGAGCTCAGCAGCAGGGTCTTGAAGATTCATTTGACGAAGTTCTGGTTCCGACCGAGAAATTCGTAGAGGTACGTCGCGGTCGCAAAGTTGATGCTGAGCGTAAGTTCTTCCCAGGATACGTTCTGGTGAAGATGGAGATGAGCGACGATGCTTATCACCTGATCAACGATACGCCGAAAGTTTCTGGCTTCCTCGGTAACGACAAGAAGCCGATGCCGATCTCTGAGGCTGAAGCGCAGCGTATTCTTAATCAGGTTCAGGAAGGTGTCGAAGCTCCGAAACCTTCTGTCAGCTTTGAAGTTGGTGAACAGGTTCGCGTCAGCGATGGCCCGTTTGCTTCCTTCTCTGGTCTCGTCGAGGAAGTCGATGAGGAACGGGCACGTCTGAAAGTGACAGTGTCCATCTTCGGCCGGGCTACCCCGGTTGAACTTGAATACGGACAGGTCGACAAAGTCGGTTAAGTCCGGGATGGGGCGGCAGGTGAAGCGCACTTTCGTCGGTGTGCTGGAAGCCAGACCGCCCGCTCTCTTATCCAGTGAAATGCGCTTGGCGTGATTTCACAGATCCATTCTGGAGAGAATTATGGCGAAAAAGATTGACGGCTACTTAAAGCTTCAGGTGCCAGCAGGTTCTGCTACACCATCCCCACCAATTGGTCCTGCGCTGGGTCAGCGCGGTCTGAATATCATGGAATTCTGTAAGGCGTTTAACGCTAAGACCCAGGATGTTGAGAAAGGTGCTCCTTGCCCAACCATCATTACTTATTACTCCGATAAGTCTTTCACTTTTGAAGTTAAGACAGCTCCGGCTTCTTTCTTCCTTAAGAAAGCTGCGAAAGTCAAATCTGGCTCAGCAACTGCTGGTCGCGGTACCATTGCGTCCGTGACTAAAGCTCAGGTTCGTGAAATCGCAGAAGCTAAGATGAAAGATCTCAACGCTAACGACATCGAAGCAGCAATGCTGATGATCGAAGGCTCCGCCCGTTCCATGGGTCTGGAAGTTACGGAGTAAAGTATCATGGCTAAAGTAGGTAAGCGCATTAAAGCTGCTCGCGAAGGTATTGATCGTAACAAAGAGTACGCAGTAAGCGAAGCTCTTGGTGTTGTTAAGTCTGGCTCCACTGCCAAGTTTGACGAAACCATCGAAGTTGCAATCAACCTTGGTGTTGACCCACGTCACGCAGACCAGATGGTTCGTGGTGCATGTGTTCTTCCAAACGGTACCGGTAAAACTGTACGCGTTGCTGTATTTGCTCGTGATGCGAAAGCTGATGAAGCAAAAGCTGCTGGCGCAGACATTGTTGGTGCTGAAGAGCTGGTTAAAGAAGTTCAGGGCGGTACCATCAACTTCGATACCGTCATCGCAACTCCTGACATGATGCCACTCGTTGGTCGTCTTGGTAAAGTTCTCGGTCCTCGCGGCATGATGCCTAACCCTAAGGTTGGCACTGTAACCCCTGACGTGACCAAGGCTGTTAAAGACGCCAAAGGTGGTTCTGTACAGTTCCGCGTTGAAAAAGCTGGTATCATTCACGCTGGCGTTGGCAAAGCTTCTTTTGAAGCTTCCAAGCTGGAAGAGAACGTGAAAGCGTTCGTTGATGCAGTGATCAAAGCTAAGCCATCAGGTGCAAAAGGTACGTACGTTAAGCGCGTAGCCCTTTCATCCACGATGGGACCTGGCGTGAAGGTTGATCTTGGTTCTATTACCGAGTAAACACCTCGCCTATAAGAGTTACCTCCCGCTTTCATGTGGGAGGTTTTACCGCTGAAAGACTGTTATGGTCCTTCGGCATCCCTGTCCGAGACTGCAGGTGCCAACGTTTGTTGGTTTAAGTTTTTGATAAGAAAGGCCTGCATAGATGGAGAAGAACTGATTTGGTTGATATGCAAAATGCAATTCAACCTTGCGGTTCGAACCAAATTGCCTTGCTGCGTCTCTCCGGCGCGTAAGGGGACAGGACCCTAATCGTCGTTGTCGAGGTTGGGTTAGCCCAACTTTGATGCGGCAAAGGCAAACCGGCGGCAATGAGAATTGCTGCCAACTGGAGAAGGCAAGTGGAAAGAGCGGATAAGCAAAAGTTCGTCAGCGATTTCAACGAAGTGTTGTCGAACACTGGCGTTGCAGTTGTTGCGCACTATGCGGGCCTTTCAGTTTCTCAGATGACTCAGCTGCGTGCTGATGCTCGTGAAGCTGGTGGTACCGTAAAGGTTGCTAAAAACCGCCTTGTCAAGCTTGCCCTTCAAGGCACTGAACTAGAGCATATCAGCGACCTGTTCACAGGCCCAACTGTCATCGTCTACTCTGACGATCCAGTTGCTGCGCCTAAGGCTGCTGCTAACTTCGCTAAGGCTAACGAAAATTTCGTAATCCTTGGTGGTGCTCTTGGTTCAACTAACCTGGATACTGCTGGTGTTAAAGCACTGGCAGCGATGCCGTCTCTGGACGAGCTTCGTGGCAAGCTGGTGGGTATGCTTCAGACCCCAGCGACCCGTATGGCCATGGTTACGAGCGCACCGGCCGGGCAACTTGCTCGCGTCTTCAATGCGTACGCCGAGAAGGACCAAGCCGCGTAAGGCGGAACCACATAATTTTTGTCAAAACCGAAAACGGTTCGAACAACAAGGTACTGAAAAATGGCTGATCTCTCAAAGATCGTAGAAGAACTCTCCGCACTGACCGTTATGGAAGCTGCTGAGCTTTCCAAGCTGCTCGAAGAAGAGTGGGGCGTTTCCGCTGCTGCTCCTGTAGCTGTTGCTGCTGCTGGTCCAGCTGCTGAAGCTGCTGAAGAACAGACTGAATTCGACGTGATCCTGGCTGATGCTGGCGCGAAGAAAATCAACGTGATCAAAGAAGTGCGTGCGATCACGGGTCTTGGCCTGAAAGAAGCTAAAGAGCTCGTAGAAGGCGCTCCAAAAGCTGTTAAAGAAGCAGTTTCTAAAGACGAAGCTGCTGAGCTGAAAAAGAAGCTCGAAGAAGCTGGTGCAAAAGTAGAACTCAAGTAATCCTGAGTTCTTCAGATATTGGTCCCGGAGTAATCCGGGACCTTTTCCGTACCCTGGCGGGTTTCCCGGCCGGGGTAAACGTCCCAACGGGGGAGGGTGCCTGAACAGCGCCCTATTGTGGACGGTTCTGAGAAGCTACGTTTTCTGCCATGCAGGGCGTCGTTTTTCTGAACCGTCACCTTGAGTGATACGAGGAGCGACAATGACGCAGACGTTCAACGGTCGCAAGCGGGTCCGTAAATACTTCGGATCCATCCGCGATGTAGCGGCTATGCCAAACCTTATCGAAGTGCAGAAGGCGTCTTATGACCAATTCTTGCAAGTTGATAAGGTTGAAGATAACCGCGTTGACGAAGGCCTAGAGGCCGTATTTAAGTCCGTATTCCCCATTTCGGATTTTGCAGGCAATTCCCTTCTTGAATTCGTAGATTACGAATTTGAAGCACCAAAGTATGATGTGGAAGAGTGCCGCCAGCGTGATATGACTTACGCTGCGCCACTGAAGCTTACGCTTCGCCTCATCGTGTTTGATGTGGATGAAGATACTGGCGCAAAATCGGTTAAAGACATCAAAGAACAAGATGTCTACATGGGCGATATTCCGTTCATGACCGATAACGGTACCTTTGTGATCAATGGTACAGAACGCGTTATCGTGTCTCAGATGCACCGTTCCCCGGGTGTATTCTTTGACCATGACAAAGGTAAGACCCACTCTTCCGGTAAACTTCTGTTTGCTGCACGTGTGATCCCTTACCGTGGTTCATGGCTCGATATCGAATTCGATGCTAAGGACATTGTCCACGCACGTATCGACCGCCGTCGTAAGATCCCTGTGACATCTTTGTTGATGGCGCTTGGTCTTGATAGCGAAGAGATTCTCAATACCTTCTATAACCGTATCGACTACGTACGTAACGGCGAAAACAGCTGGTCCGTACCGTTCGATGGTGCTCGACTTAAGGGTACTAAAGCAACTGCCGATATGGTTGATGCTGCCAGCGGTGAAGTGGTTGTTGAAGCTGGTAAGAAAATTACCGCTCGCACAATCCGTCAGTTGACTGAAAAGGGTGTTAAATCTCTTAAGGGTACTGATGATGATCTGTTTGGCCAGTACCTTGCCGAAGACATTGTTGATACGCGTACTGGTGAGATATATGCTGAAGCTGGTGAAGAGCTGACTGAAAAGCTTCTTCATGAGTTGATCGAGCGTGGCTACCACGATCTGCCTGTTCTGGATATCGACTACGTTAACGTTGGTCCTTTCATCCGCAACACGCTGGCTGCTGACAAGAATGACGGCCGCGAAGGTGCTCTGTTTGACATCTACCGCGTTATGCGTCCTGGTGAGCCGCCAACCATTGAGACTGCAGAGGCTATGTTCCAGTCTCTGTTCTTCGATGCTGAGCGCTACGACCTTTCCGCGGTTGGCCGCGTGAAGATGAACATGCGTCTTGACCTTGAGTGTGAAGATACTGTTCGTGTTCTGCGTAAAGACGATATCCTATCAGTGATCAGCCTGCTGCTTAATCTTCGTGATGGCCGCGGCGAAATTGATGACATCGATAACCTTGGTAACCGTCGTGTTCGCTCCGTTGGCGAACTGATGGAAAACCAGTACCGTGTTGGCCTGCTGCGCATGGAACGTGCGATCAAGGAGCGTATGAGCTCTGTTGAGATCGACACTGTGATGCCTCAGGATCTGATCAACGCAAAACCTGCTGCAGCAGCTGTTCGTGAGTTCTTCGGTTCTTCCCAGCTGTCTCAGTTTATGGATCAGACCAACCCATTGTCTGAAGTCACGCATAAGCGTCGTCTTTCAGCGCTTGGGCCTGGTGGTTTGACCCGTGAGCGCGCAGGCTTTGAGGTTCGTGACGTTCACCCAACACACTATGGTCGTATCTGCCCGATTGAAACACCGGAAGGTCCGAACATTGGTCTGATCAACTCACTGGCAACCTTTGCACGTGTGAACAAGTATGGCTTTATTGAAAGTCCATACCGCCGTGTTATTGATGGTCTTGTGACGAAAGACGTTGTCTATCTCTCCGCTATGGAAGAGAGCAAGTACTACGTTTCTCAGGCGAACGCTGAGATGAACGAAGATGGTAGCTTCGTGAACGACCTGGTTCAGTGTCGTCATGCGGGTGAAAACATCTTGGTCACCTCCGATCGCGTTGATCTGATGGATGTGTCTCCTAAACAGCTGGTTTCCGTTGCTGCGTCGCTCATTCCGTTCCTTGAGAACGATGATGCGAACCGCGCACTGATGGGTTCCAACATGATGCGTCAGGCTGTGCCGCTCGTTCGTGCACAGGCTCCGTTTGTTGGTACCGGTATGGAACCAATCGTTGCTCGTGACTCTGGTGCCGCTATTGGTGCACGCCGCGGTGGTGTGGTTGACCAGGTTGATGCAACACGTATCGTTATCCGTGCGACTGAAGATCTGGATCCTTCCAAGTCCGGCGTAGATATCTACCGCCTGATGAAGTTCCAGCGTTCCAACCAGGATACCTGTATCAACCAGCGTCCGCTGGTGAACGTAGGTGACCGGGTTCGTAAGGGCGATATCATTGCAGACGGTCCTTCGACTGATCTGGGTGATCTGGCGCTTGGCCGTAACGTTATGGTCGCGTTCATGCCTTGGAACGGCTACAACTTCGAGGATTCCATCCTACTTTCCGAGCGCATCGTTCGCGATGACGTGTTCACCTCCATCCACCTCGAAGAATTCGAAGTGATGGCGCGTGATACGAAGCTTGGCCCTGAGGAAATCACTCGCGATATTCCTAACGTTTCGGAAGAAGCGCTGAAGAACCTTGATGAAGCCGGCATTGTTTATGTTGGTGCTGAGGTGAAACCAGGCGACATTCTTGTTGGTAAGATCACTCCAAAGGGCGAAAGCCCAATGACACCAGAAGAAAAACTTCTGCGTGCGATCTTCGGTGAGAAAGCTTCTGACGTTCGCGACACATCCATGCGTCTGTCTCCAGGTGTATCCGGTACTGTTGTTGAAGTTCGTGTATTCAACCGCCACGGCGTTGAAAAAGACGAACGCGCAATGGCTATCGAGCGCGAAGAGATTGAACGTCTTGCGAAAGACCGCGACGACGAACAGGCAATTCTTGACCGTAACGTCTATGGCCGTCTGGCTGAGATGATCATGGGTCATGTAACTGTTGGTGGTCCGAAGAACTTCCGCAAGGGTGTTGAGATCGACGGAAACGTTCTGAACGAATTCCCACGTTCTCAGTGGTGGCAGTTTGCTGTCGAAGACGAGCAGCTGATGAGCGAGCTGGAAGCGCTTCGTGGTTCTTATGATGAGAGCCGTAAGCGTCTTGAGCAGCGCTTCATCGACAAGGTTGAGAAGCTGCAGCGTGGTGATGAATTGCCACCTGGCGTTATGAAGATGGTTAAAGTCTTCGTTGCGGTTAAGCGTAAGATTCAGCCTGGTGATAAGATGGCTGGTCGTCACGGTAACAAGGGTGTGGTTTCCAAGATCAACCCATGTGAAGACATGCCATTCCTGGATGACGGTCAACACGTTGATATCGTTCTGAACCCACTCGGCGTTCCATCCCGTATGAACGTTGGTCAGATTCTTGAAACTCACCTTGGCTGGGCTTGTGCCGGCATGGGGCAGAAGATCGGCGAGCTTTACGACGAATATCGTAAGTCTGGCGAGATCGAGCAGCTTCGTGGCAAGGTCGTTGAGATCTACGGCGACAACATCAAGGGTGAGCCGGTTCAGGAATACGACGACGAAGGCATCGCTAAACTTGGTGAGCAGCTGCGTCATGGCGTTTCCATCGCGACTCCGGTCTTTGATGGTGCACGTGAACCTGACGTTGTTGACATGCTGAACATTGCTGAGATGAAACCATCCGGTCAGTCTACATTGTATGACGGACGTACCGGTGAACAGTTCGACCGTCAGGTCACTGTGGGTTACATCTACATGCTCAAGCTTCACCACTTGGTTGACGATAAGATCCACGCGCGTTCTATCGGACCTTACTCTCTTGTTACTCAGCAGCCGCTGGGTGGTAAGGCGCAGTTCGGTGGTCAGCGCTTCGGTGAGATGGAAGTGTGGGCGCTTGAAGCTTATGGCGCAGCGTACACCTTGCAGGAAATGCTCACTGTTAAGTCTGATGACGTGGCAGGTCGTACCAAGGTTTATGAAGCTATCGTCCGGGGTGACGACACATTTGAGGCGGGTATTCCTGAGAGCTTTAACGTTCTCGTCAAGGAAATGCGTTCCCTGGGCCTCAATGTCGAGTTGCAGGATAAGGAACCGCGTCAGAAAGCCAATGATGACGCTGAAGCAATCGATGCCGCGGAATAAGACCTTTCAAGGTATTTCGCTGTAAGTCATGTATTCATGCCGGAAGAGGGGAGCCTGCTTATTAGCACGCTCCCCCAAACCGCGCATTTTAGGAGAGAGCTGATGTCGCAAGAGGTCATGAACCTGTTCAATCAACAGGCTCCCGCACAGACCTTCGATCATATCCGCATCTCGATCGCCAGCCCGGAGAAAATTCTGTCCTGGTCGTTCGGTGAGATCAAAAAGCCGGAGACGATCAACTACAGAACTTTCAAGCCAGAGCGCGACGGGCTGTTCTGTGCTCGGATTTTCGGTCCTATCAAGGACTATGAGTGCTTGTGCGGTAAGTATAAGCGCATGAAATATAAAGGCGTTATCTGTGAGAAGTGTGGCGTTGAAGTCACCTTGTCCCGTGTACGCCGTGAACGTATGGGCCACATTGAGCTTGCTGCTCCTGTTGCGCATATCTGGTTCCTGAAGTCACTGCCATCCCGTATCGGCATGCTGTTGGATATGACGCTTAAGGATCTTGAGCGCATCCTGTACTTTGAGAACTACGTTGTTATTGAGCCGGGCCTTACTCCTATGAAGCTGCGTCAGCTGCTTTCTGAAGAAGAGTTTGTTGCCGCTCAGGACGAATACGGTGAAGACAGCTTCACTGCTATGATTGGTGCTGAAGCGATCCGTGAGATCCTTGCCAGCATGGATCTGCAGCGTGAATCTGAAAAGATCCGTCAGGAAATTGCAGAAGCAACCACAGAGCTGAAGCCTAAGAAACTGGCGAAGCGCCTGAAGGTTGTTGAAGCGTTCATCGAGTCTGGAAACCGTCCTGAGTGGATGATCCTGACTGTTGTTCCTGTGATTCCACCGGATCTGCGTCCGTTGGTTCCGCTGGATGGTGGCCGTTTTGCGACGTCTGACCTCAACGACCTTTATCGTCGTGTGATCAACCGTAACAACCGTCTGAAGCGTCTGATCGAGCTTAAAGCGCCTGACATCATTATTCGTAACGAAAAACGTATGCTGCAGGAATCTGTAGATGCGCTGTTCGATAATGGTCGTCGTGGTCGTGTGATCCAGGGTGCAAACAAGCGTCCTTTGAAGTCCCTTTCAGATATGCTGAAGGGTAAGCAGGGTCGTTTCCGTCAGAACCTTCTCGGTAAGCGCGTGGATTACTCCGGTCGTTCCGTTATTACTGTGGGTCCTGAACTGAAGCTGCACCAATGTGGTCTGCCGAAGAAGATGGCGCTTGAGCTGTTCAAGCCGTTCATTTACTCCCGCCTCGATGCAAAGGGTTATTCTTCCACTGTTAAGCAGGCGAAGAAGCTCGTTGAAAAAGAGCGTCCGGAAGTTTGGGATATCCTTGATGAAGTGATCCGCGAGCACCCGGTTCTCCTGAACCGTGCGCCTACGCTTCACCGTCTTGGCATTCAGGCCTTCGAACCTACCCTGATTGAAGGTAAGGCAATCCAGCTGCACCCACTCGTTTGTTCCGCGTTTAACGCTGACTTCGATGGTGACCAGATGGCTGTTCACGTTCCGCTTTCTCTGGAAGCGCAGCTTGAAGCCCGTACTCTCATGATGTCCACCAACAACATTCTGCATCCGGCGAACGGTGGTCCGATCATCGTACCGTCCCAGGATATTGTTCTTGGCCTCTACTACCTGTCCATTATGGCAGATGGTGAGCCAGGTGAAGGCATGGCCTTCGGTAACATGGGTGAGTTGCACCACGCGCTGGAAAACGGTGTTATCACTGTTCACTCCAAGATCCGTGGCCGCTTCAAGTCTGTTGATGAGCTGGGTAACCCAACCTCTGAAATCCACGAGACCACTCCTGGTCGTCTGATGATTGCAGAGCTGCTGCCGAAGCACTTCGAAGTACCGTTCGACGCCTGTAACAAGCTGATGACCAAAAAAGACATCTCCAAGATGATCGATACGGTTTATCGTGCTTGTGGCCAGAAAGAGACCGTTATCTTCTGTGACCGCGTTATGCAGCTTGGCTTCAAAAACGCATGTCGTGCTGGTATCTCCTTCGGTAAGGATGACATGGTTATCCCTGATGCCAAGGCGACACTCGTTGAAAGCACCACCACTTTGGTGACTGAATACGAACAGCAGTACAACGACGGTCTGATCACTCAGGGCGAGAAGTACAACAAGGTTGTTGACGCCTGGGCGAAGTGTACTGACAAAGTCGCTGATGAAATGATGGGCCGCATCTCTGCGACTGAGTTCGAAGAGGACACAGGTCGTCAGAAACAGATGAACTCTGTTTACATGATGGCTCACTCCGGTGCGCGTGGTTCTCCAGCGCAGATGAAGCAGCTCGGCGGTATGCGCGGTCTGATGGCGAAACCAGATGGTTCCATCATCGAAAACCCGATTATCGCGAACTTTAAAGAAGGTCTGTCGGTTCTCGAGTACTTCAACTCCACCCACGGTGCCCGTAAGGGTCTTGCCGATACGGCGTTGAAAACTGCGAACTCCGGTTACCTGACACGTCGTCTCGTGGACGTTGCACAGGACAGCATCATTCTTGAAGTTGACTGTGGTTCCACTGGTGGCATTACCGTTCAGCCAATCGTTGATGCTGGTAACGTGATCGCGACCCTTGGTATGCGTGTGCTTGGCCGTACTGCGGCTGAAGACATCCGCAACAACAAGACTGGCGAAGTGCTCGTTCCTAAGGGACGTATGATTGACGAGAAGGACGTGGAGCTTCTTGAAGCTGCCAAGGTCCAGATGGTCAAGATCCGCTCCGTGCTGACTTGTGAAACCAAGACTGGTGTATGTGCGACCTGTTATGGCCGTGACCTTGCACGTGGTACTCCGGTGAACATCGGTGAGGCTGTTGGTGTTATTGCTGCGCAGTCTATTGGTGAGCCTGGTACTCAGTTGACCATGCGTACGTTCCACATTGGTGGTACGGCACAGGTTGTTGATAGCTCCTTCATTGAATCCAACTTTGAAGGCACCGTGAAGATGCGCAACCGCAATGTGGTTCGCGACTCCGATGGCAACAACATTGTTATGGCACGTAACATGTCCATCATTATCGTAGATAGTGACGGTAATGAGCGTTCTACGCATCGTCTGACTTACGGTGGTAAAATCTTCGTTGACGAAGGTGACGTCATTAAGCGCGGTGATCGTATTTCTGAATGGGATCCGTACACTCGTCCGATCCTGACAGAACTTTCCGGTCGTGTTGGCTTTGAAGATCTGGTGGATGGTTCTTCCATGCAGGAAACTGCTGATGAAGCGACCGGTATCACCAAGCGTGTTGTTATCGACTGGCGTTCTTCTCAACGTGGTGCTGATCTGAAGCCTGCGATGGTTATTCAGGACGATAGCGGTAAGATCAAGAAACTGGCTCGCGGTGGCGATGCTCGTTCCCTGCTTTCCGTTGACGCTATTCTGTCCGTACAGCCAGGTGACATGGTTTCTGCTGGTGACGTTCTTGCACGTATTCCTCTGGAATCTGCAAAAACGAAAGACATCACCGGTGGTCTGCCTCGTGTTGCAGAACTGTTCGAAGCACGTCGTCCGAAAGATCACGCGATTATCGCTGAGCTTGACGGTACGATCCGCTTTGGCCGAGATTACAAAAACAAGCGCCGCATCATCATCGATCCTACCGATGAGAGCCTGGAGCCTGTTGAGTACCTCATCCAGAAGAACAAGCACTTCCACCTGCAGGAAGGGGACACTATCGAGAAGGGTGAATACCTTGTTGATGGTAACCCGGCACCGCATGACATTCTTGCGATTAAGGGCGTAGAGGCACTGGCTGCCTTCCTCGTTAACGAGATCCAGGAAGTTTATCGCCTGCAGGGCGTGGGCATTAACGACAAGCACATTGAAGTGATTGTTCGTCAGATGCTCCAGAAGGTTGAGATCACTGATCCGGGCGAAACAGAGTACTTCTCTGGTGAGCAGGTCGATAAGATCGAATTTGATGCAGCTAACCAGCGTGCGATTGATAATGCACGTGATCCTGCCAAGGGTGTTCCAGTTCTTCTGGGTATCACGAAGGCAAGCTTGCAGACTCGTTCGTTCTTCTCTGCTGCATCGTTCCAGGAAACAACGCGTGTTCTGACTGAAGCAGCTGTCTTCGGCAAGATCGATCCACTGGACGGTCTGAAAGAGAACGTGATTGTTGGTCGTCTGATCCCAGCGGGTACAGGCGGGGCGATGAACCGCACTCGTAAGATTGCGACACTGCGTGATGATCTCATCCAGGACGCTCGCCGTTCAGCTTCTACTGCTGGTACTGCGGACTCCATGCTTGAAGATTTCAGCCGTGACGGTCAGTTCTAGTGAGCTGCAAAATCTAAATTCAGGTCAAGCCGCCCTTCGGGGCGGCTTTTCCGTTTATGGCGGATGGTTGCTTGTGGGCGACCTGCTGACCTGCCACTAACAAGAAAGACGCGTGTCTGATTTTGGAAGCTGAGGCCCCTTGGCGGATACGTCTGGTGTTTGAATTGAAACGCATCCTTTCGGTCGGGCTGGACTGAGTGGGTGCGTGATGAAGGAAATAAAATGTCTGATCAGATTGAAGAAGAAAATGGTGATGACACCCCTCCAGTTGTCTACCTGATTATGGGCCGCGCCTGGAAAGAGGAAGACGGTGAAGAAGAAGATGGTCTTCCGTTCCACGTGATGGTGACCGCGCCTGATGACGATGGTGCAGTTCGCCGTGCCGTTGAAGCGCTGGGTGAACAGGGTTTCGTGGATGCAGCTCTTGATCAGCTGGGATACATCACGGAAACACCGGAGGAAGAGTTCTTCGTTCAGCCTTATAAAGATGCACTGGCAGGCAATGTTTCAGTGATCACGTTCTAAAAATTGAACTGATGATCCGATTTTGGATTTTGGAAAGGAGAGGGTGACCTCTCCTTTTTTGCGTTTAGGGAGAGGGGAGGTGTAAATGCCTCTCTGCTGGGTGGCTTCAAAAATGTAGTGATCTTGCCTGACTTGTGAGTACAGTGATCATTTGGCTTTGCAGTTGAAGCCAGAGTTAAATGGAGCGAACGTTCTTGGGGAATGCTACTTCGAAGATTGTATTGGTAACGGGTGCCAGCAAGGGCATTGGTCAGGCCACTGCTGTTGCTTTTGCCGAAGTTGGTTATGATGTCTGTGTGAACTATCATTGTGATCAGGCCGGAGCGGAAGAGACTGTCCGGCGATGCAAGGAGGTTGGCGTTCGCGCGATTGCTGTTGCTGCGGATGTGGCTGATCTTGAAGCCGTGCGTCAGATGTTTGTCATTTGTGATGATAGCCTCGGGCCGATCACTTGCCTCGTGAACAATGCTGGCATCATAGGAGGGACGTCTTCCTTAGTGGAGTTGGATAGCTCGGCATTGGTTTCGACTTTTCAGACCAATGTGTTTGGCATGATCTATTGCATGCAAGAAGCAGCTAAACGCATGAGGACTGACCAAGGTGGTTCTGGTGGTGCGATTGTAAATATGTCTTCGATTGCTGCCGTGATGGGGAGCCCAGGGGAGTATGTTCACTACGCCGCTTCAAAAGGTGCAGTGGAAACATTGACGGTTGGTGCGGGTAAAGAATTTGGGCCCCTCGGTATTCGGGTGAATGCGATCCGTGTGGGAACAACTGCGACCGACATGCACCAGCGGGAGGGAAATCCTGATCGCCCGGCACTTGTTGCTGCTGCAACACCTCTTGGTCGTATAGCCGAGCCTTCAGATATTGCAGAGGCTGCTGTCTGGCTGGGATCATCCGGGGCAGGATTCGTGAGTGGGACGACACTGACGGTTGCCGGCGGCCTTGCTCCCTAACTGGGTGTGTTGGGTGCTTGAGACTTGAGGCGACGACGTGCCTTCGCCCTGTGGCAGTATTTGCACTTAAGGGGCGTAATTGAATTTGAGTTAAAGCTGTAAGAATCAAATGACCTGCGGAAATGACGATGAGTCAGAGTAGGGATGTGCTTAACTTCCTTTTAATCTTCAGAGTCAAACTGCAATGAACACTTAAGCGCCTCCAAATTTTGACGTCTTCCGCGAGGAAATTGCTGAATCTACGCGAATCTTGGGATACACCGTATGAATCTAAGAGTCTGGGGCCAAGAATCTCTTGGAAGGGACTTGACGAACAGTGTCCTGATGAGTAGGTTCCGGCAACCTTATGGCAAGCAGTAAGCAATGTCCTTCTCCTGAGGCGCCTCGCCTCGGAGTACTGAAGCTTAAACGTTGTCGGGTTCAAAGGCGAATACAAGTCGAATGCAAGACCGCGGATCCGTCCGTGGTCCTCTGGTTTCGCGGTGCCCTTCACGAATAATCGTTCGTGGATTTGGTGCGCATGCGTATGTCTACCAGAAACTGCGTCCGGTCGAAGAGCAAAAGTAGTTAAAGGGCAAATTATGCCAACGATCAACCAGTTGATCCGTAAGCCGCGTACAGTGCCGGCGAAGCGGAACAAAGTTCCAGCGATGGAAGCGTGCCCGCAGAAGCGCGGCGTGTGTACTCGCGTATATACAACCACTCCTAAGAAGCCTAACTCAGCGCTTCGTAAAGTGGCAAAAATCCGTTTGACCAATGGCTTTGAAGTTATTGGTTATATCCCGGGTGAAGGTCATAACCTCCAAGAGCACTCCGTTGTCATGATCCGTGGTGGTCGTGTAAAGGATTTGCCTGGTGTTCGTTACCACATCATCCGTGGCGTTCTTGACACCCAGGGTGTTAAAGATCGTAAACAGCGTCGTTCCAAGTATGGCGCTAAGCGTCCGAAATAATAGGATATAGACCGATATGTCCCGCCGTCACGCCGCTGAAAAGCGTCAAGTTATTCCGGATCCTAAGTTCGGAGATATCGTCGTTACTAAGTTCATGAACGCAGTAATGCTCGATGGTAAAAAATCCACCGCAGAACGCATCGTATACGGTGCATTCGATGCGATCGAATCTAAGGCTAAGGCTAGCCCACTCGAGATGTTCCATCAGGCGCTCGAAAACGTTATGCCACAGGTTGAAGTTCGCTCCCGTCGTGTTGGTGGTGCAACTTATCAGGTTCCAGTCGAAGTTCGTACAGAGCGTCGTCAGGCACTTGCTATCCGCTGGCTGATTTCTGCAGCTCGCGGTCGTAACGAAACCACAATGGTTGGTCGTCTGTCCGGTGAACTGCTGGATGCTGCGAATGGCCGTGGTAACTCCGTTAAGAAGCGCGAAGATACTCACCGGATGGCTGAAGCTAACCGTGCATTCTCGCACTACCGTTGGTAATCACCCTGGATAGAGGCTGACGCTATGTCACGTACGCACAAAATCGAGGACTACCGTAACTTCGGTATCATGGCTCACATCGATGCTGGTAAGACGACCACTACAGAACGTATTCTGTATTACACTGGTAAGTCCCATAAAATCGGTGAAGTTCATGATGGTGCAGCTACCATGGACTGGATGGAGCAGGAGCAGGAGCGTGGTATTACCATTACTTCAGCTGCTACGACTGCCCACTGGAACGGTAAGCGTCTGAACATCATTGACACTCCAGGTCACGTTGACTTCACGATTGAAGTTGAACGTTCCCTGCGTGTTCTTGATGGTGCAGTTGCACTTCTCGATGCGAATGCTGGTGTTGAACCTCAGACTGAGACCGTATGGCGTCAGGCTGATAAGTACAACGTTCCACGCATGATCTTCGTCAACAAGATGGACAAGCTCGGTGCTGATTTCTTCCGCTGTGTAGAAATGATCGAGAAACGTCTTGGTGCGACCCCAGCTTGTGTTCAGCTGCCGATCGGCGCTGAAAGCGAATTTGCTGGTGTTATCGATCTGCTGAAGATGAAAGCATTGGTTTGGAACGGTGAAGCTCTTGGAGCAAGCTGGGATGAGCTGGATATTCCAGAAGATCTCGCTGACCAAGCTGCTGAATACCGCGAAAAACTGATCGAGATCGCTGTAGAAGTAGAAGAAGAAGCTACTGAAGCATACTTGGAAGGCGAAATGCCATCCAACGAAAAGCTTCAAGAGCTTATTCGTAAGGGTACCATTGCTGGCAACTTCGTTCCAGTATTGTGCGGTACAGCATTCAAGAACAAAGGCGTTCAGCCTCTTCTTGATGCTGTTGTAGATTACCTTCCTAACCCGGTTGAAGTGCCGGCGATTAAAGGTATCGACGCCAAGACTGAAGAAGAAACCACACGCGAATCTTCTGACGAAGAGCCGCTTGGTATGCTCGCATTTAAAATTATGAACGATCCGTTCGTTGGTTCTTTGACCTTCGCACGTATTTACTCTGGTGTGCTGAATAAAGGCTCATCCGTGCTGAATACTGTTAAGGGCAAGCGCGAACGCGTTGGTCGCATGATGCAGATGCACTCAAATTCCCGCGATGACATTGATGTAGCCTATGCAGGCGACATTGTGGCTATCGCAGGCCTGAAGGACACGACCACTGGTGATACGCTTTGTGATCCTCTGAAGCCTGTTATTCTGGAACGCATGGAGTTCCCGGATCCGGTTATCGAGATCGCTGTTGAGCCTAAAACCAAAGGTGACCAGGAAAAGATGGGCCTTGCCCTGAACCGCCTGGCTGCTGAGGATCCGTCCTTCCGCGTGAAGACAGATGAAGAGTCCGGCCAGACAATCATTGCTGGTATGGGCGAACTTCACCTGGACATCCTTGTTGATCGCATGAAGCGTGAATTCAAGGTTGAAGCAAACATCGGTGCACCTCAGGTTGCTTACCGTGAAACCATTACCAAGTCTGCTGACGTGGATTATACCCACAAGAAGCAGTCCGGTGGTACTGGCCAGTTTGCTCGCATCAAACTCTCTATCGAGCCAAATGTTGTTGGTGAAGGTTTTGAGTTTGCTAACACGATTGTTGGCGGTAACGTTCCTAAGGAATACATCCCTGGTGTATCCAAGGGTATCGAATCCGTCATGTCCTCTGGTCCACTTGCTGGCTTCCCGATGGTCGACATTAAAGCTACCCTCACTGACGGTGCTTACCATGATGTTGACTCGTCTGTGCTCGCATTTGAGATCGCAGGTCGTGCTGGTTTCCGCGAAGCTGTGGCTAAAGCAGGTCCAAAGCTTCTGGAACCTATCATGAAGGTTGAGGTTGTCACTCCAGAAGACTATATGGGTGACGTGATTGGTGATTTGAATTCCCGTCGTGGACAGATCGCCGGTACCGAAAACCGCGGTGTCGTGACCGTTATCACTGCTATGGTTCCGCTGGCCAACATGTTTGGTTACGTGAACAACTTGCGTTCCATGTCCCAAGGACGTGCGCAGTATTCCATGGTGTTCGATCATTACGACCAAGTCCCGCAGGCTGTTGCTGACGAGGTTATGGCGAAATACGCCTAAACCTCATTAGACCAGTCAAAGGGATTCAAGAGAGAACGGAGAGATCCGATGGCTAAAGAAAAATTTGAACGTAATAAGCCGCACGTCAACATCGGCACAATTGGCCACGTTGACCACGGTAAAACTACACTGACCGCAGCGATTACTAAATCCTTCGGTGATTTTAAAGCATACGACGAAATCGATGGCGCTCCTGAAGAGCGTGCTCGCGGTATCACTATTTCAACAGCACACGTTGAATATGAAACCGAAGCTCGTCACTACGCACACGTTGACTGCCCAGGCCACGCTGATTATGTG
>NZ_LMCI01000034.1:96119-215663 GCF_001623145.1 Pseudovibrio sp. W64
GAATTGAGTTCGAACTGCGGTTTGATCTTGTGTTAAACCGCAGTTGCCTTGCTCAGTTAAGGATTAGTCATGAACGGTCAGAATATACGGATCCGCCTGAAGGCGTTTGATCACCGTGTTCTTGACGCTTCCACTAAGGAAATCGTGAACACGGCGAAACGGACCGGCGCACAAGTGCGTGGACCAGTTCCGTTGCCGACGCGGATTGAGAAGTACACAGTACTTCGCGGACCGCATGTTGATAAAAAGAGCCGTGATCAGTTCGAAATGCGCACTCATAAGCGTCTTTTGGACATCGTCGACCCAACACCACAGACAGTAGATGCTTTGATGAAGCTCGACCTGGCTGCTGGCGTTGATGTCGAGATCAAGCTCTAAGTGCGGCAAGGGGACACAGTAATGCGTTCTGGAGTGATCGCACAGAAGGTGGGTATGACCCGTATCTATAACGCGGCAGGCGAACACGTGCCCGTTACAGTACTGCGTCTAGACAACTGTCAAGTTGTTGCTCACCGGACGGCAGACAAGAACGGCTACACTGCGCTTCAGTTGGGCGTAGGTGCGGCAAAAGTTAAGAACACGAACCGCGCGATGCGTGGCCACTTTGCAGTTGCAAAAGTTGAGCCTAAGCGCAAACTCGCTGAGTTCCGTGTTTCTGAAGAGAACTTGATCGAAGTTGGTGCTGAGCTTACAGCTGACCACTTCCTTAACGGTCAGTTTGTGGATGTAACCGGCACCTCTATCGGTAAGGGCTTTGCTGGTGCGATGAAGCGTCACAACTTCGGTGGTGGTCGCGCTTCTCATGGTGTGTCTGTTTCACACCGTGCGCACGGTTCTACCGGTCAGTGTCAGGATCCAGGTAAGGTGTTTAAAGGCAAGAAAATGGCCGGACACCTCGGTGCTGAACGCGTAACCACTCAGAACCTGAAAGTTGTACGTACTGACGTAGAACGTGGTCTGATCATGGTTGAAGGTTCTGTACCTGGCTCTAAAGGCGGTTGGATCCTGGTTCGTGATGCAATTAAGAAGGCTCTGCCAGTGAACGTTCCTGTACCAGGTGCATTCCGTCAGAACTCTGCTATTGCAGCGGCTGAAGCCGGGAAGGAAGGTGAGTGATGGAACTCGAGGTTAAAACCCTCGGCGGTAACGCAGCGGGTTCGATCACAGTGTCTGACGAGATCTTTGGTCTCGAGCCACGTATCGACCTAATCCAGCGTGTTGTTCGCTGGCAGCTTGCAAAGCGCCAGGCTGGTACACATAAAACTTTGGGTCGTTCCGAAGTTAATGGTACCACCAAAAAATTCGTACGCCAGAAAGGTTCTGGCGGCGCACGTCACGGTAACCGTAAAGCACCTCAGTTCCGTGGTGGTGGTAGGGCATTTGGTCCAGTTGTGCGTGAGCACGCTCATGAGCTTCCTAAAAAAGTTCGTGTTCTGGGTCTGAAGCATGCTCTGTCTGCAAAAGCAGCTTCTGGCAACCTTGTTGTTGTTGAAGATGCGAAATCAGCAGAAGCCAAAACCAAGGCTCTGAAGGACCAGCTCGGTTCTCTCGGATTGAACAGTGCGTTGTTCGTGGACGGTTCTGAAGTAGATGCAAACTTCGGTTTGGCTACTCGTAACATTCCACTCGTAGATGTACTGCCGGTACAGGGTATCAACGTTTACGACATTCTTCGTCGTGATACGCTGGTCCTGACCAAAGCGGCAGTTGCAGCTTTGGAGGAGCGCTTCTAATGAGCAAGCTCGTTCACTACGACAAAATCGTATCTCCGGTGATCACCGAGAAAGCTACTTTTGCCTCTGAAGAGAATAAGGTTGTTTTTAAGGTTGCTCTCACTGCAACAAAACCGGAAATCAAAGCAGCTGTTGAAGCTCTGTTCGGCGTAAAAGTCAAAGCAGTCAACACACTGGTTCGCAAGGGTAAAACCAAGCGCTTCAAAGGTGTTGTCGGCAAACAGAACGACTTCAAAAAAGCTGTGGTCACTCTGGAAGATGGTCAGTCCATCGACGTGACGACCGGTCTGTAAGGGGTAGGACAAAATGGCACTTAAGACATTTAATCCGACATCTCCTGGCCGTCGTCAGCTGGTCCAGGTAGACCGTTCTGATCTTTGGAAAGGCAAGCCAGTCAAGAAATTGACTGAAGGTCTGTCCAAGTCCGGTGGTCGTAACAACCACGGTCGTAAGACTGCGAACAACATTGGTGGTGGTCACAAACGTACCTACCGCCTGATCGACTTCAAGCGTCGTAAATTCGACGTTGTCGGTACTGTTGAGCGTCTGGAATACGATCCAAACCGCACCGCTTTCATCGCTCTCATCACTTATGATGATGGCGAGCAGGCATACATCCTTGCACCACAGCGTCTTGCTGCTGGCGATAAGGTTGTAGCTGGTGAAGCTGTGGATATTAAGCCAGGCAACGCTATGCCTCTGGCTTCTATTCCAGTGGGTACCATCATCCACAACATCGAGATGAAGCCAGGCAAAGGCGCGCAGATTGCTCGCTCAGCTGGTGCTTACGCTCAGATCGTTGGTCGTGATGCTGGTTACACAGTCATCCGTCTGCTTTCCGGTGAACAGCGTCGCGTTCTTGGCACCTGTATGGCTACCGTTGGTGCGGTATCCAACCAGGACCACGCGAACATCAACCTTGGTAAGGCTGGTCGTTCCCGTTGGCTGGGTCGTCGCCCACACGTTCGTGGTGTTGCGATGAACCCTGTCGATCACCCACATGGTGGTGGTGAAGGTCGCACCTCCGGTGGACGTCATCCGGTTACCCCTTGGGGCAAGCCGACCAAAGGCAAGCGCACACGCAGTAACAAGTCCAGCGATAAGTTTATCGTTCGGTCTCGTCACGCGCGTAAGAAGTAAGAGGAACGGATCGTGGCACGTTCGATCTGGAAAGGGCCGTTTATTGACGGTTACCTCCTGAAGAAAGCGGATAAGGTTCGTGAATCCGGCCGGAATGAGGTCATTAAGACCTGGAGCCGACGTTCTACCGTTCTGCCGCACTTTGTGGGGTTGACTTTTGGCGTCTATAACGGTCAAAAGCACATTCCTGTTTTGATCAGTGAAGACATGGTTGGGCACAAGTTGGGCGAATTCGCTCCTTCTCGTACCTACTACGGCCATGGCGCTGACAAAAAGTCAAAGAGGAAGTAGCGATGGGCAAGCAGAAGCATGAGCGGATGCTCCCAGACAACGAGGCAAAGGCGGTTTGCCGCATGCTGCGGGTTTCCCCGCAGAAGTTGAACCTCGTTGCTGCATCCATTCGCGGTAAGAAGGTTGGTACAGCACTTGCTGATCTGACTTTCTCCCGTAAGCGCATTTCAGGCGACGTCAAGAAGACCTTGATGTCTGCTATTGCTAATGCGGAAAACAACCATGATCTCGACGTCGACAATCTTGTCGTCGCCGAGGCTTATGTTGGCAAAGCGCTTGTCATGAAGCGTTTCCAGCCGCGAGCTCGTGGTCGTGTTGGACGGATCCTAAAGCCGTTTTCCAACCTGACTATCGTGGTTCGGGAAGTTGAGGAGACTGCCTGATGGGTCAGAAGATTAATCCAATCGGTTTTCGTCTTGGCATCAACCGTACCTGGGACTCTCGCTGGTTTGCTAGCAAGAACGAATACGGCGATCTTCTTCATGAAGATTTTCGCATCCGCGAATATCTGCTTAAAGAACTTAAGCAGGCTGCTGTATCCAAGGTCGTCATTGAACGTCCGCACAAAAAGTGCCGTGTAACTATTCACTCTGGTCGTCCAGGTGTTGTTATCGGTAAAAAAGGTGCAGACATCGAACGTCTTCGCAAGAAGCTGTCCGAGATGACAAATTCGGAAGTGCACCTCAACATCGTTGAAGTGCGCAAGCCGGAGACCGATGCAGCGCTTGTTGCAGCATCTATCGCTCAGCAGCTCGAGCGTCGTGTTGCTTTCCGCCGTGCCATGAAGCGTGCAGTTCAGTCTGCAATGCGTCTTGGCGCCCAGGGCATCCGTATTAACTGCGGTGGTCGTCTTGGTGGTGCGGAAATCGCACGTATCGAATGGTACCGTGAAGGTCGCGTGCCTCTGCACACTCTTCGTGCAGACATCGACTACGGCACTGCTACAGCACACACCGCTTACGGCGCGTGTGGCGTTAAAGTCTGGATCTTCAAGGGCGAAATCCTTGAGCATGACCCAATGGCTTCTGAACGTCGTGCGACTGAAGGTGGTGGCAAGAGCGAACGCCAAGGTGGCGGTCGGCGTGAGCGCGCTGCGTAAGCAGCGCCTTCACACGGCTTAACTATTAAAGCGAGAGAAAACGATGCTGCAACCAAAGCGTACTAAGTTCCGCAAGCAGCACAAGGGCCGCATCCATGGTAATGCCAAGGGTGGTACGGACCTCAATTTTGGTGCCTTTGGCCTGAAAGCCATGGAACCAGAGCGGATCACCGCTCGTCAGATTGAGGCTGCCCGTCGTGCAATGACCCGTTACATGAAGCGTGCGGGTCGCGTGTGGATCAGAATCTTCCCGGACGTTCCTGTGTCCTCCAAGCCGGCTGAAGTCCGCATGGGTAAGGGTAAAGGTTCTCCTGAGTACTGGGCGTGCCGGGTGAAACCTGGTCGCATCATGTTCGAAATGGACGGTGTGTCTGAAGATATTGCTCGTGAAGCAATGCGTCTGGCCGCTGCTAAACTCCCAATCAAGTGCCGGTTCGTCCAGCGCATTGGTGAGTAATCGGACATCGAAAGGAAAAGGCCATGAAGGCTAGCGACGTAAGAGCTAAGACCTCAGATGAGCTCAAGGCAAACCTGGAAGAACTGAAAAAAGAACAGTTCAACCTGCGTTTCCAGAGAGCAACTGGTCAGCTCGAAAACACCGCTCGTGTCCGTCAGGTTCGCCGGGACATTGCGCGGATCCAGACAGTCTTGCGCGACAAGCGCGTGTCTGACAACGCATAAGGAGCTAATGATGCCAAAGCGTATTTTGCAGGGTGTCGTTGTTAGCGATGCGAACGAAAAGACAGTAACGGTGAAGGTAGAGCGTCGCTTTACCCACCCTTTGCTGAAAAAAGTTGTGCGCCGTACGAAGAAGTATCGTGCACATGACGAAAATAATTCTTACAAGGTTGGCGACACCGTTCAAATTGAAGAGTGTGCTCCAATCTCTAAGAATAAGAAATGGACCGTTGTTTCTACGGAAGCAGCGAGCTAGTGAACGCATCCAGCATTTCTAACTTTTAGAGTGCTGAGAAAGAACAAGGCGACGAGTCATGATTCAGATGCAAACTAACCTCGACGTAGCCGATAATTCCGGCGCACGTCGTGTCATGTGCATCAAAGTGCTCGGCGGCTCCAAACGGAAGTATGCTGGCGTTGGCGACATCATTGTTGTCTCCGTCAAAGAAGCAATTCCTCGGGGTCGTGTAAAGAAGGGCGACGTGATGAAAGCGGTCGTCGTACGCACGGCTAAAGACATCCGTCGTGCTGACGGCAGTGTGATCCGGTTCGACAGCAATGCTGCCGTCCTGATCAACAACAACAAAGAACCGATCGGAACACGTATTTTTGGCCCAGTTCCTCGTGAACTGCGTGGCAAGAATCACATGAAGATCATTTCGCTTGCGCCGGAGGTGCTCTGATGCCCGCGAAGATCAAAAAGGGCGACAAAGTCGTCGTAATTGCCGGTCGTGACAAAGGAAAGACTGGGGAAGTTCTCCAGATGATTCCATCTGACAACCGCGCTGTCGTGCGTGGCGTTAACTTGGTGAAACGTCACCAGCGCCAGACCCAACAGAGCGAAGGTGGTATCATCACAAAGGAAGCTCCTATTCAGCTTTCCAATATTGCCATTGCTGATCCTAAGGATGGCAAGCCGACCCGCGTCGGTTTCACGACTAATGATGCAGGCGCCACTGTTCGTGTCGCTAAGCGTTCAGGAGACGTGATTGATGGCTGACGCTACTTACACTCCACGGCTCAAGGCGCACTACAATGATGTAGTGCGTGGTGAGCTTCAGGAGAAGTTTAACTACACCAACCCAATGATGATCCCTTCGGTCGAAAAGATCGTTTTGAACATGGGTGTTGGTGAAGCTGTTGGTGACAGCAAGAAGGCTCGTATCGCTGCTGAAGATCTTAGCTTGATTGCTGGTCAAAAGGCGGTTATTACCCGTGCTAGAAAATCTATCGCGACCTTCAAGGTTCGTGAAGATATGCCGCTGGGTACTAAAGTTACACTTCGTCGTAACCAGATGTTCGAATTCATGGATCGTTTGATCACAATCGCGCTTCCGCGTGTACGTGACTTTCGTGGCTTGAATCCGAAAAGCTTCGACGGACGTGGCAACTACGCTATGGGACTTAAAGAACACATTGTTTTCCCTGAAATTGACTACGATAAAGTAGATCAAATGTGGGGTATGGACATTGTTGTTTGTACCAATGCTAAAACCGATGACGAAGCGCGTGAACTGCTGCGCGCGTTCAACTTCCCGTTCCGCAAATAAAAGCGGTATACGGGAAAGGAACGAGGACAGACGATGGCGAAGAAAAGCGCGGTCGAGAAAAACAAGCGGCGCGTAGCTCTTGTTAGTAAATATGCTGACAAGCGTGCTGCCCTGAAGGCCATGGCCAAGGACGAGAGCTTGTCCCTGGAGGAGCGTTTCAATGCACGGCTGAAGCTTTCAAAGCTGCCGCGCAATTCCGCGCCTACACGGGTACGCAACCGGTGTGAAGTCACAGGTCGCCCACGCGGTTACTACCGCAAACTTAAGATGTCGCGTATTGCGCTTCGTGAGTTGGGTTCCCTGGGCAAGATCCCGGGTCTCGTGAAGTCGAGCTGGTAAGGAGTTACTGCTATGTCGATTTCCGATCCAGTCGGGGATATGATCACGCGCATCCGTAATGCGCAGATGCGTCGCAAATCTAAAGTAAGCACACCTGCTTCTAAGTTGCGCGCACACATCTTGGACGTTCTGATTTCTGAAGGTTACATCCGCGGTTATACCGCTGTTGACTTCGGTGCAGGCAAGTCTGAGCTTGAAATTGAGTTGAAGTATTTCGACGGTGAACCAGTGATTCGCACGATTGAGCGCGTATCTAAGCCTGGTCGTCGCGTATATTCTTCGGTCAAGAACATCCCACACGTTGCAAACGGCTTGGGTGTATCTATTCTGTCTACTCCTCAGGGCGTAATGGCAGACCACGATGCACGTGAGAAAAATGTGGGTGGTGAAGTACTTTGTCGCGTCTTCTGACGCGGCATTGCACGATTAACTAAAATAACAGACAGGTTGATCTTATGTCTCGAATTGGCAAGAAGCCAGTCCCCGTGCCAAGCGGGGTAACGGCAACGATCAACGGCCAGAATGTTATCGTTAAAGGCCCGAAGGGGGAACTCTCCTTCGTGGTCAACGATCTCGTTTCGGTCGATATGGCGGATGATGGTATCCGTCTTGATCCGCGCAACCAGTCAAAGACTGCGCGTTCTATGTGGGGTATGTCCCGCACCATGGTCGCTAACCTTATCACAGGTGTGACTTCCGGCTTCGAAAAGCAGCTGGCGATTACCGGTGTTGGTTACCGTGCACAGGTTCAAGGTAAGACCCTTAATCTTGCTCTTGGTTTCTCTCATGATGTCAAGTTTGACATTCCTGAGGGTGTAGAAATCAAATGTCCGAAGCCGACAGAAATTGTCATCAACGGCATTGACAAGCAGCAGATAGGGCAGGTTGCCGCGAACATTCGTGAATATCGCCCACCTGAGCCATACAAAGGCAAAGGTATTCGTTATGCGGACGAGTTCATCGTTCGTAAAGAAGGCAAGAAGAAGTAACGGTACGGACCATGGCGAATGGAAATTCTTTCGAACGTCGTCGCGCCCGTGTGCGCCGTTCGATCAAAAAGGTAGCGAACGGTCGTCCTCGGCTGTCCGTTTTCCGCTCATCCAAGCAGATTTACGCTCAGATCATCGACGATACCAAGGGTGTAACCCTTGCGTCCGCGTCTACCATTGAGAAAGACGTAAAAGTAGAAAACGGCGGCAATAAAGATGCTGCTGCTGCTGTAGGCAAGCTTATTGCTGAACGCGCTATTGCTGCTGGTATCAAAGAAGTCGTGTTTGATCGTGGTGGTTATATCTATCATGGCCGTGTTCAGGCCTTGGCAGATGCAGCACGTGATAGCGGTCTGAGCTTCTGATCAGCGCCTTTTGGTGCTCCTAGAGAACGGGAAACATTATTATGGCGAGACAGGATAACCGGGATCGTGACGAGCGCGACAGCGAATTTGTCGATAAGCTCGTTCACATCAACCGCGTCGCTAAAGTTGTAAAGGGTGGTCGTCGTTTCGGCTTCGCCGCTCTTGTAGTAGTTGGTGATCAGAAAGGCCGCGTTGGCTTTGGTCACGGTAAGGCTCGTGAAGTGCCAGAGGCCATCCGCAAAGCAACAGAAGCTGCTAAGCGTACTATGGTTCGTGTGCCACTTCGTGAAGGTCGTACTCTTCACCACGATGTTGAAGGCCGTCACGGCGCAGGTAAAGTTGTACTTCGTGCAGCACCTGCCGGTACCGGTATCATCGCTGGTGGTCCAATGCGTGCTGTGTTTGAGACACTTGGTGTCCAGGACGTTGTTGCGAAGTCCCTTGGTACTTCCAACCCGTACAACATGGTTCGTGCGACTTTCGATGCACTGAAAAAAGAAGACAGCCCGCGTTCTGTTGCAGCACGTCGTGGTCTCAAGGTATCTTCCTTGCAGGCTCGTCGTCGTGACAACGATGATGCGGCGCCAGTAAAGGCTGAGGCATAAGCCTCGCTTTTGCTGACTGAGAACAAGGGTTAGTGTCATGGCTAATACTGAAAAGACTGTAACAGTCGAACAGATCGGTAGCCCGCTTCGCCGTCCTGCTAGTCAACGTGCTACGTTGATTGGTCTGGGCTTGAACAAGATGCACCGTCGTCGTACTCTGAAGGATACTCCAGAAGTACGCGGCATGATCCGTAAGGTTCAGCATCTGGTTCGCGTTTTAGACGAAGCATAAGCGGACCGGGAGAACTATCATGAAGCTCAACGAACTCCGGGATAACCCGGGTGCTGTTTCGGACCGAACCCGCGTAGGACGCGGTATCGGTTCCGGTAAGGGCAAGACTGGCGGCCGTGGTGTCAAAGGTCAGAAGTCCCGTTCGGGTGTTGCTATCAAGGGCTTTGAAGGCGGGCAGATGCCATTGCATCGTCGTCTTCCAAAGCGCGGCTTCACCAATATCTTTGCTAAGGACCTGAACATTGTGTCCTTGGGTCGTGTTCAGACAGCAATCGACGCTGGTAAGCTTGACGCTTCCGCGACGGTGACTGTTGAAGCACTTGTTGCAGCAGGCGTTGTTCGCCGCGTTCTAGATGGCGTACGCCTTCTGTCCGACGGTGAGCTGAAAACAGCTGTAACTTTCGAAATTGCTGGTGCTTCCAAAACTGCTGTTGCAGCAGTTGAAAAAGCAGGCGGCAAGGTCGTAATCAAGGAAGGCAAGGCTTAACAGCCTTGTCTTTTTTCGGGGTGTATCCAAACTGACCGGAGCGCGGAATGGCTTCTGCTGCCGAGCAACTTGCTTCAAACCTTAACTTTTCTGCCTTTGCTAAAGCCGAGGAACTGAAGAAGCGGATCTGGTTCACGCTAGGCGCGCTTTTGGTTTATCGATTCGGAACCTATATCCCTCTGCCTGGAATTAATCCTGACGCGCTCGCACAGGCCTTCGGAAACGTACAAACTGGCATTGTTGGCCTGTTTAACATGTTCTCCGGTGGTGCTGTCGAGCGTATGGCTATTTTTGCCCTCGGCATCATGCCTTACATTTCTGCGTCGATTATCATCCAGCTTATGACTTCTGTTGTTCCTAGTTTGGAACAGCTGAAGAAAGAGGGTGAGCAAGGCCGGAAAAAAATTAACCAGTACACACGTTTTGGTACAGTGATTCTGGCAACCTTCCAGGCCTACGGTATTTCCGTTGGTCTTGAGGCTGGCGCGAACATTGTTATCGATCCGGGCTGGTTCTTCCGTATTGCAACAGTTCTTACCCTTGTTGGTGGTACTATGTTCTTGATGTGGCTGGGTGAGCAAATCACCTCTCGCGGCATTGGTAACGGCATTTCTTTGATCATTTTCTCCGGTATTGTTGCCGGGCTTCCTTCTGCGATTGCTTCCACTTTGGAACTTGGTCGTCAGGGCGCGCTCGCAACTCCAATCATTCTGGCAGTTATCATACTGTCTGTTGTGGTTATCGGCGTTATCGTCTTCATGGAACGTGCACAGCGACGGTTGCTGATTCAGTATCCACGTCGCCAACAGGGCAATAAGATGTTTGAGGGGAACACTTCGTTCCTGCCACTCAAACTCAATACGGCTGGTGTTATTCCACCGATTTTTGCGAGCTCCTTGTTGCTGGTACCAGCGACTGTAGCCAGTTTCCAAACCGGTGATTCCACTGGTTCGATGGCGTGGTTGACAACAATCACTGCGCTGCTGGGACACGGTCAACCAGCCTACATGGCTCTTTATGCAGCATTAATCATCTTTTTCTGCTTCTTCTACACCGCGATTGTTTTCAATCCGTCGGAGACAGCAGACAACCTCAAGAAGCATGGTGGCTTCATTCCAGGAATTCGTCCAGGCGAACGTACTGCGCAGTACATTGACCATGTGCTAACTCGCATTACGGTTGTCGGTGCAATATACATTACTCTCATTTGTTTGTTGCCAGAGTTCCTGATCTCAGCAACGGGTGTGCCGTTCTACTTCGGTGGTACGTCTCTGCTCATTGTTGTTAGCGTCACCATGGATACCGTTTCTCAGATCCAGGGACACCTTCTTGCTCATCAGTACGAGGGCTTGGTGAAGAAAACGAAGTTGAGGGGGAAACGTAGATGAGATTGATTCTTCTTGGCCCTCCTGGTGCTGGTAAAGGCACTCAGGCAGGTCGACTTGTTGCGGTGCATGGTATTGTCCAGCTTTCTACTGGTGACATGCTTCGTGCAGCTGTTGCAGCTGAAACCGAAGTCGGCTTGAAGGTTAAAGATGTTCTGACACGTGGTGACCTGGTTTCTGATGACCTGATTTGTTCCATCATTTCTGATCGTATTGATCAGGCTGATTGTGCAAAAGGCTTCATTCTGGACGGTTTCCCACGCACCATTGCTCAGGCAGACGCTCTTGGCGAACTGCTTGAGAAGAAGGATCAGAGACTTGATGCTGTTGTGCAGCTAAAGGTCGATGAAGGTATCCTTCTTGAGCGTATCGAAACACGTGCTCGTGAAAGCGCGGAAGCTCGATCCGATGACAATGCAGAGTCTTTGAAGAAGCGTCTTGCAGTTTACAACGAGCAGACAGCCCCGCTTATCAAGTACTATGGTGAGCGGAACATGCTGATGAGCGTTGATGGCATGAAGTCCGTTGACGAGGTTGCTTCAGAGATCGATACGATTTTGAGCACGGTTTAATCCGTGCTTTTTGAAGGCAGGCGCTTGCGCTTGCCTTTATAATAAAGTATAGCCGGCGCACATCGACACCATAATCGATTGGCGCCGGTTTTCCTTGGGAAACCGAGGCTGATCTTTTTGCTGTGTGATGGTGCGCCCTCAACCTGCCTGGTTGTAGGTGTGTTATCGGCAAAAAAATGGGAGAGGGAACAAACGTACCCTCGTAATTGGAGAAAACAAACGTGGCACGTATTGCTGGCGTCAACCTTCCGACGAATAAGCGCGTAGTTATCGCGCTGCAGTACATTCATGGCATTGGTGCGAAGTTCGCGCAGGAAATCACCGAGAAAGTCGGTATTGCTGCAGAGCGTCGCGTCAACGAACTTTCTGATGCAGAAGTTCTGAAAGTCCGTGAAGCAATCGACGCTGAATACACCGTTGAAGGTGATCTTCGTCGTGAAACTGCAATGAACATTAAGCGTCTCATGGACCTTGGCTGTTACCGTGGCCTGCGCCACCGTCGTGGTCTGCCTGTCCGTGGTCAGCGCACTCATACCAACGCTCGCACCCGTAAGGGCCCTGCTAAAGCGATCGCTGGTAAGAAGAAATAACTAGCCGGTTATCCGGTGGAGCCGCCGGCTATACGGCGGTGTAGATATCGAAGTTAGGAAATATAATGGCTAAAGAATCGACGCGCGTGCGTCGTCGCGAACGGAAGAACATTTCTTCAGGTGTCGCGCATGTGAACTCTACGTTCAACAACACCATGATCACCATCACCGATGCTCAGGGCAATGCGATCTCTTGGTCGTCTGCCGGCGCGCTTGGCTTTAAGGGTTCTCGTAAGTCTACCCCTTATGCTGCACAGGTCGCTGCCGAAGACGCTGGTCGTAAGGCTGCTGAACACGGCATGCGTACTCTCGAAGTAGAAGTACGTGGTCCAGGTTCTGGACGTGAATCCGCTCTGCGTGCGCTTCAGGCTGCAGGTTTCGTTATTACATCTATCCGTGATGTAACTCCGATCCCGCACAATGGTTGCCGCCCACGCAAGCGTCGCCGCGTCTAACAGTTCGTTAGGCTAGTTTTCCACCCAGGCAAGGATTAGTTGACTTTCAGGTCAACGGGAAAGCCAGAGGGTTTATGAACGTGACTATTCAAAAAAATTGGCAAGAGCTTATCAAGCCAACTAAACTCGACATTCGTGCTGGCGATGACGCGCGCTTTAAGGCTTCTGTGATTGCAGAACCTCTTGAGCGTGGCTACGGCCTGACTCTTGGTAACGCACTGCGCCGCGTTCTGCTTAGCTCCCTTCAGGGTGCTGCAGTGACTGCGGTTCAGATTGATGGCGTTCTCCATGAGTTCTCGTCTATTCCTGGCGTTCGTGAAGATGTGACTGACATCATCCTGAACATCAAGGAAATCGCGCTTCGCATGGAAGGCGAGGGACCAAAGCGTATGGTTCTGCGTAAGCAGGGTCCAGGTGCGGTCTACGCTGGCGATATTGAAACTGTAGGTGACGTTGAGGTTCTTAACCCAGGTCTGCTGCTGTGTAACCTTGATGAAGGTGCGGAAGTTCGCATCGAATTCACTGTAAACACTGGCAAGGGTTATGTTCCAGCTGCCGCTAACCGCCCAGAAGACGCTCCAATCGGTCTGATTCCGGTTGACAGCCTGTATTCTCCGGTTAAGAAGGTTTCTTATAAGGTTGAGAACACCCGTGAAGGTCAGGTTCTTGATTATGATAAGTTGACTTTGACTGTTGAAACTGACGGATCTGTGATCCCTGAAGATGCAGTAGCATTTGCTGCTCGTATCCTGCAGGATCAGCTGTCTATCTTCGTGAACTTCGAAGAGCCACAGCGTGAAGTTCAGGAAGACACAGTCGCGGAACTTGCGTTCAACCCAGCACTGCTGAAGAAGGTTGATGAGCTTGAGTTGTCTGTACGTTCGGCAAACTGCCTGAAGAACGACAATATCGTATATATTGGCGATCTCATTCAGAAGACAGAAGCAGAAATGCTTCGTACACCGAACTTCGGTCGTAAGTCTCTCAACGAGATCAAAGAAGTTCTGGCGCAAATGGGCCTGCATCTCGGTATGGAAGTGGCAAACTGGCCGCCTGAAAATATCGATGAGCTCGCTAAGCGCTACGAAGACCACCAATATTAAAGGAACAGGAACCGAGCGCGCTGCGTGAGGTTCCGGCGATCTGATGTACTAGATCGTAATTGACTTAACAAAGGAGAGGGCCATGCGCCACGGTAATTCCGGCCGCAAGCTCAATCGGACGTCAAGCCACCGTAAAGCGATGTTCGCTAACATGGCAGCTTCGCTCATCCAGCATGAGCAGATTGTTACGACGCTTCCGAAAGCAAAAGAGATGCGTCCAATCATCGAGAAGCTCATCACTCTGGGCAAGCGCGGCGACCTGCATGCACGTCGTCAAGCAATTTCCCAGATCCGTGACACTGCAATGGTAGCAAAACTGTTTGATACCCTTGCAGAGCGTTATGCGGACCGTCAGGGTGGTTATTCTCGCGTGCTGAAAGCTGGTTTCCGTCATGGTGATAATGCACCAATGGCTGTTATCGAGCTGGTTGAGCGCGACGTAGAAGCTAAAGGCGCTGCAGATCGTGCACGCGCTGCTGCTGAAGAAGCTGCTGAGACAGCTGAAGCTGCTGCATAAGCTTTTCGCATAAGCGATTTGAAAAAGGGTGCCTTCGGGTGCCCTTTTTTGTTGCCTGAATGAAATTCACTCAAGAGCTCTCATTTTTTGCAGAACGAATCTGATGAAATAGTTTGCGTTGCGTGAGTTTTAACAGGTGGAACTGGATTGCTCGGGTCAGGTTGGTACTGCAACTTATGATAGTACAGCGTGCTTCGAGTTTTGTGAGAAAACACAGCTAAATCATATCGGTATTTCAATTTTTCTTCGATTTGAAAAGCATTTTAAATATTTGTTTTAAGCGGAGATTAACACTATAGCCCGACTATGCTCCCAACGTATTACTCGGGGGCAAATATGCGTTCTAAATCTGATGAGAGCGGCTCTGTATCCTCACCTAGAGTCAAAAATTATTTTAATCGTATTGCTGTTCGTCTTCCATTCATTATGGTTGGGCTTGCAATTATTGCGAGTGCCGTTGTGGCATTCCTTGGGTATACGCGTGCTGAGAGCGCGCTGACTGAAGCGAGCAAGACACAGCTCGTACTCGTGGCACAGGCTCGTCGGGATACTCTCGATGAAAAGCTGGAGCGCGTTGATAGCGATATCAAGCGTCTGGTCAAGAGTAGCGCCATGCGCGTCACCATGACTGACCTGCTGGCCTCTATGGATTCTCTGAGTGCAGATAAGGATGACATCCTTAGCTACTTCCAAAAGAGTGGCTCTTCTGTTGCTGATCGTCTGCAGCTGACTGGGAATGGTAACAAGACGCTTTATTCCTGGCGTCATGCTGTTGTTCATCCAGACTTTGTGGCGAGTGTAACCGGTGGAGGTTATGCGGACATCCTGATCATGGATGCAAACGGTTTGGTGATTTACTCTGCGACCAAGTCCTCTGAGTTTCTTGAGAGCGTGAAGGATGGCAAGCTATCCGGTACATTGCTCAGTCAGGAATTCAATAAGGCGGCGAAAGCTACAGAAGGCGACGTGGTCTATTCTGAGATCGCTCAATATGCGCCTGATGGAAATTCTGCATCTCTTTTGATTTCGGCTCCTGTGTTTGTTGAAGACTTCAATCAGGTCACATTTAAGGGTGTGATCGCCATTCGTCTCGGCTCTGAGTTCTTCGATAGCGTTTTGCAAAATCGTGAGAATATGGGTGAGACTGGTCAGACCTATCTGGCACGCATTGATGGCACCATCCTTTCCAATCAGGTTCTGTCTGATGTGCCGACAGCGCTGGTGAAGAAAGATGATCCAGAGGTTGTTGCCAAAGTTGTCGAAGACCTGCAGGCGAACCTGGAAAGCAATGTTGGTTTTGCGGAAGTGAAGGAACAGTTTGTTCTGGCCCTGCCACTTGGTTTTGAAAATCTCCCAACCGTTATTGTTGCAAAGACTGATGTAAGCGAAGCGCTGGCTGTGGTTCATGCCCTCGCTAAAGAGATCATCATTAGCGGATTAATCGTGTTGGCAGTTGTTGCTGCAATTGGCATCTTCATGGCACGTAGTCTGTCTACTCCGCTTAATCGACTGTCAGCCAATCTTAATAAGATTGCGAACGGCAATCTGGATGTGGAGATTATCTCTGCTCAGCGTAAGGATGAGATTGGCGATATTGGCCGAGCTGTTCAGTCTTTCCAAGTTGGTCTTGTCCGTGCAAGAGAGCTGGATGAGAAGCAGGTGCGTGAGCAACATGAACAGGAAGAGCGTGTGAAGCGCGTGGATGCTTTGAACGAGAACTTTGATGTTGGCGTTCGAGACATCCTGACCACTGTGACTGATGCAGGCGGTAATCTGGAAACCACCGCGAAGAGTATGGCAAGCATCTCTGAGCAGACCAACACTGAAGCGCAGACGGTGTCTTCTGCTTCTGAACAGTCCTTGATGAACCTTCAGGCTGTTGCGGGTGCTGCTGAAGAACTTTCTGCGACTGTTGGTGAGATTGACCGTGAGGTTCGTCGTTCTGCTGATGTTTCCAAGCAAGCGGCTGAGAAGGCTGCTGCGGCTGAGGTGTCTGTAAACGGTCTTATGGAAGCTGCACAGCGCATTGGTGAAGTTGTATCTCTCATCAATGATATTGCAGATCAGACCAACTTGTTGGCACTGAATGCGACGATTGAGGCTGCTCGTGCTGGCGAAGCTGGTAAGGGCTTTGCAGTTGTTGCATCCGAAGTTAAAGGCCTTGCGAACCAGACTGGTCAGGCAACTGGCGAGATCAGTGTTCAGATTCAGTCTGTTCAGGCTGAGACCGAGAAGGCTGTTGCGGCTATCAAGGAAATCAGCACAGTTATTGGTGACGTGAATGAAGCGGCCACTGCGATTGCAGGTGCTGTTCAGGAGCAGGCCGTAACCGCAACAGATATTTCCAGCAATATTCAGCAGGTGACTTCTGGTAGTTCCGAGGTTGCTCAGGCCATTACCCGTGTGAGCATGATCGCAAGTGACGCTGGTCATGAAGCAGAGAATGTTCTTGGCGCTGCAAACCAGCTGACACACCAGTCAGAAGAGCTGAAGAACATGGTTGAACAATACCTTGAGAACATCCGGGCAGCCTAAATTCTGTCAGGTTTTATCGAGACGAGTGAGGCGCCGGGGAGACCCGGCGTTTTGCGTTTTGAGCAGGTGTGATCTTTTTTAGTGCACTCAAACTGTTACTAGTTTGAAATCCACATGCAGTTTTCGGGGATACGAGCTCGCTGCTTAAAACCGACAGATTGGCCTTTTCATTTCCATATTGCAGACTTATCTGTAACCTGCTGCTCCCAAATTTTTTGAAAGAAAATCATTGTGAACTGGGGGCTCTTGCCGAAGGGATTTAAGAATGGGTCAAATCAGGAAGTCAGCTGCTCACCTGCTTTTTTGTGCAGTTCTTGGGACTACTGGCGTTGTTGCAATGCAAAGCACTGGTGCACTGGCCAGTGAAAAGACTGTTCCAACATCTCAAGCCGAGATTTCACTTTCCTTCGCTCCTATTGTGAAGAAGGTCGCGCCAGCGGTGGTGAATGTGTACGCAAGTCGTACCGTGCAAGAGCGCCGCAGAGTTTCTCCATTCTTTGATGATCCGTTCTTCCGTCGTTTCTTTGGTGAGCAATCCGATCGGTTCGCACCTCGTTCGCGCAGCCGCGTTCAAAGCTCCCTGGGCTCTGGTGTGATCGTTTCTGCTGATGGCACGATTATTACCAACCATCACGTTATCGCGGGCGCTGATGAGGTGCGTGTGGCACTTTCTGATCGGCGTGAGTTTGATGCTGATATCATCTTGATGGATGAGCGCACAGATCTTGCCGTTTTGAAGGTGCGCAATGCAGAAGGGGCGTTCCCTGTTGTGCCGTTTGCCAACTCTGATGAACTTGAAGTGGGCGATCTGGTGCTGGCGATTGGGAACCCGTTTGGTGTTGGGCAGACAGTGACGCAGGGAATTGTCTCTGCTGTTGCGCGAAATCAGGTGGGCGTCTCGGACTATCAGTTCTTCATTCAGACAGATGCCGCCATCAATCCGGGTAACTCGGGTGGGGCGCTGGTTGATCTAAACGGTCATCTTGTTGGTGTGAACACTGCGATCTTCTCGCGTTCCGGTGGCTCCAACGGTATTGGTTTTGCAATCCCTGCCAATATGGTGGAAGTGGTTGCTTCAGCTGCTGATGACGGCGGTATCGTGCGCCGCCCGTGGGTTGGCACCAGTGTGCAGCCAGTCAGCTCTGATATTGCTGCCAGCCTTGGGCTGGAGCGTCCTAGCGGGGTTCTGGTGACACGTATTCAGGAAGGAAGCCCAGCTGACCGTGCTGGTATTCGTGTCGGCGACCTGATCATGTCTGTTGGAGGCACTCAGGTGGATGATCCAGATGCTTATGGTTACCGTTTGGCTACGAAGAAAGTTGGTGGTGTTACGCGTTTTGAGATGTTGCGCGGTGGTGAGGCCTTTGCTGTTGAGATCAGCCTTGAGCGTGCGCCGGAAACTGTGGCTAGAGATGAAAGAGAGATCAAAGGGAACTCGCCATTTACTGGTGTACGGGTTATGAATCTTTCTCCTGCTGTGGCTGAAGAGTTGCGCATGTACAACGAGTTTTCAGGCGTTGTAATTGCTGATATTAAAGCTCGTAGTACTGCTGCCTATGTCGGCTTTAAACCCGGTGATATCGTGGTTGAGATTAATGGCGCTGAAGTTCAAAGCACCAAAGACCTTTCCAAGCTGACCGGCACAAAGCAGCGCACCTGGAACATCACTTTCAAACGTGATGGTCAGCTACGACAGGTAAGTTTGCGATAATGCTGTTTTGAGAGTTTTACCCTCCAAAACAGTTTAGAGGAATGTTGAGAGACCATGAGTGATCTATTTTCCGCCAATGGGATGGATCAGCTGGAAGACAGGCCGCTTGCAGACCGCATGCGGCCTCGTGTTCTGGAGGATGTTGTCGGACAAGGCCACCTTTTGGGTGATGCTGGTATTTTAAGCCGCATGCTGCGGTCCGGCTCTCTGGGGTCTCTCATCTTCTGGGGGCCTCCGGGTACCGGTAAGACCACGGTTGCCCGTTTGCTTGCAGATGCTACGGAACTGGAATTTGAGCAGATCTCTGCCATTTTCTCCGGTGTTGCTGATCTCAAAAAGTGCTTTGAGCGGGCTAGAGGACGTCAGATTTCCGGCAAACGGACTTTGCTGTTTGTTGACGAGATCCATCGCTTCAACCGCGCTCAGCTGGATAGTTTCTTGCCCGTGATGGAAGATGGCACCATCACTCTGGTCGGTGCGACGACTGAGAACCCGAGCTTTGAGCTGAATGCGGCGCTGCTGTCCCGTTCGCATGTGTTGACGTTCCATTCACTCGATGAAGATGCGCTGATTGATTTGCTCAAACGCGCGGAAGAGGTGATGGGGCGTGACTTGCCGCTGGATGAGGATGCGCGTTTATCTCTCGTGCGTATGGCAGATGGTGATGGCCGGTCTGCATTGACTTTGGCGGAAGACGTTTGGCGTACGGCTGGCGATGACGAGATTTTCGACACGGAACGCCTTGCGGAAGTGGTGCAGCGACGTGCGCCGATCTACGACAAGACCAAGGACGGGCATTACAATCTCATCTCTGCGCTTCATAAGTCTATTCGCGGGTCGGACCCGGATGCGGCGCTCTACTGGATGTGCCGGATGCTAGAGGGCGGAGAAGATCCGCTATACATCATCCGCCGTTTGACAGTGATGGCTTCTGAAGACATTGGCATGGCTGATCCCAATGCGCTGGTGCAGGTGAATGCTGCACGTCATGCGTTTCAGCTGGTTGGTTCACCAGAAGGGGAGTATGCACTGGCTCAAGCCGCAGTCTATCTGGCTACAGCTCCCAAGTCCAATGCGTCCTATCTGGCTTATAAAGCTGCTCGCATGGATGCGCGGGAACATGGATCTCTTGTGCCGCCAAAGCACATCCTGAACGCACCAACCACGCTTATGAAGAAGATGGGGTATGGTGAGAGTTATCGTTACGATCATGATGAGCCAGATGCGTTTTCTGGTCAGGATTACTTCCCTGAGAAGATGGGCCGGCAAAAATATTATGAGCCGAATGCCCGTGGCTTTGAGCGTGATGTTCAAAAACGACTGAGCTATTGGGATCGCTTGAGAAAAGAGCGCGGCACTGCCTAGAGCTGTCTGTCTGGGTTCTCGTTGGGACGTTGCGACAGAATTCGTTGTTTCGCCTTTTCTGAAAACTGGCGGTCACTTTTCAAGACTACACATAAACTACACGTAACTTTGTTTGGGTTTCCCGATTGCATTCGGGCATCCTAATTCGCACACTGACATATGAGCTTGTTGCGTTCATTTATATCTGCGCATCATACTCTGACTTCTTTATTTAAGCGAATTCTGGTGCATGCATGAGGCAACTTGAGCTGAGATTGGGACTGGTGCTGTATGGCGGGGTTTCACTCGCCATCTACATGCACGGTGTCACCCGTGAACTCCTAAATCTTCAGCGTGCTTCCCATGCGTTGCATCAGTTGCGGCGGGACCGTGAGCGCGGTGTTGAGAGTGATGTCACTCTCGAAGGCTCAGCGAAATCCTACTTCGACCTTCTTGAAAGTTTTGGGCCACAGCTGGACCTGCGGGTTGTGATTGATGCAATCTCTGGCGCGTCTGCCGGAGGTGTGAATGCGATCATGCTGGCGCGGGCACTGGCGCATGATCTGCCGCTCAAGCACCATAGCGATTTATGGCTGTCGCTTGCTGATGTTGACAAGCTGGCCAATGAAACATCCGGGGTCAGCAAACATGCCAAGCGGGTGCTTGCGCCCATTCTGGATAAGCTGCTGGTTTTCCTTGGGACTGACGTTCCCCAAAACAAGGAAACACGCACCAAGCTGCGAGATTTTATCAGTTCACGATGGTTTACGCCGCCGTTCTCAGGTGAGCGCTACTCAGGATGGCTGGTGGATGCTTGCCGCGCGATGGATGAAGAGGATCGCGGGGAGACGCTGATCCCTTATGGACAGCGGTTGGAGCTGTTCGTGACACTCACGGATTTTCACGGTGTGTTGCGGCGTATTGCGTTGCATGATCCCGAGTTTATTGAGGAGTTGGATCATCGACGTATTGTAAAGTTCAATGCCATTCATCGGGTGTCCAGCGGTTTGCATAGCCAGATGAGTGCGGAGTGTATTCCTGATCTGGTCTTTGCTGCGAGAGCGACTTCTAGTTTCCCTGGAGCCTTTCCGCCTATGAGTGCTGAGGAGATGGATGGCGTTCTTGAACGTCAGGGTCTTGAGTGGAGCGGGCGTGAAGCGTTCCTAACCAACGTGCTTCATGCCAATTGCGATGAAGAAGGGGAGCGTATCTTCATTGATGGATCGTTGGTGATGAACAAGCCCTTCGAACCGCTTATTGGTTCCATTGCACAACGACCTGCAGCTCGCGAAGTGGTGCGTCGTTTACTATATCTGGATCCGTTGCCCTTCTCGCACCGTGATGTGCCAGCTGAGCCAGAGCCTCCGGGCTTCTTCAAAAGCATTTTCGCATCGTTAGCTCACATTCCGCGTAATGAACCGATTGGTGATGAACTGCAGGAGATTGAGCAAATCAACATGAAGGTGCGGCGGATTCAGGAAGTGGCTGAAGCTGCATTGCCGATGGTCCGCCATGAAGTGCAGCTGTTGCTTGAAAAGCATGGCAGCCTGCCAGAGACCGAGGGTGACTTTTCAGTTGTGCGGCAAGGGTCTGAGCTGGCAGCGATGGAGCAATCTGGTTTTGCCAATGCCGGTTATCTTCAGCTTCGTTTGGGGCATCTGGCCCACCGGGTTGTCTTGTTGATTTCCGAACTTTCCGGCACGCAGCAAGAGGGGTGCGTTGAAAAGGGCGAGGAGGTTGCTCTCTGGTCCTGGGAAAGCGTGGAAGAAGTGGTGGTGAATGCGCTAACCTTCTCCAAAGAAGAGGAGGGGGAAGCGCAGCGGGATCAGGCTAAGATACTTCGTGAGCTGAAGAGCCTTGATGTTGACTATCGCATTCGGCAGTTGCGGTTTTTGATCGAGCAGATCAACAAGTTCTATCACCATGAAGAGATTGCTGGGTCTGTTGAGTTTGCGCGCCATCTGGATGTGTTTAAGCGTGAACTTTATGGGCAGATTGCCAACTTGCGGAGCCGTTGGTCCGAGGAGTTTTATGGCACAGAGACCATCTACCTTGCGACGCTGCTGAAGGAAGTATCGCCGCAATTGGAGACAGTGCGCAAAGTGCTTGGGGTTCTCAGCCTTCGTATGGGGCTTGCCGACCTTGATAAACTGACAGATTCCATTGTGTTTGAGGGAGTTGGCAAGCTGGGTGATCTGAAGGCGGCGCAAGGTATTCTTGAAGGCTATATCGGCTTTCCGTTCTTCGACACCAGTATGTTTCCGGTTCAGCAGGCGCTTGATGCTTTTGAACTTCGTAAGATTGAGGTGGGGCGCATCAGTCCAAAAGATGCGCAATTGCTTTGTCCCGGTGGCGTTGATTTGAAAGGCGCGCAATTGCAGATGTTTGGTGCCTTCTTCAACCGCGGATGGCGCGAGCATGATTATCTGTGGGGACGGCTCAACGCTGCAGAGCGGCTGGTGCGGTTACTGCGGGATGTTTATCATCAGTGCCACGGGTCGGCACAGCGGATTGCTCCTGGTGATGATATGAACCTGCGCGCGATATTCCTTGACATTCTGGATGAGGAAGAAGCGCATCTGGAAGATCATGAAGAGTTGGTGGAAGCTTGTCGTGAGAAGGTTGATGAGGTCTTCTCTAAGGGATGTTAGTTACTGTGCAATTTGTGCAAGACATGCCATTCAAAATCCGATAGGGAGAATGCATGAAAAATCTCATCCTGATAGCACTTGGTGGAGGGGCAGGAGCGGTTTGTCGACATCTGGTTTCAATGGCCGGACTTCGTCTTCTAGGCCCTTCATTTCCGTGGGGCACTGTCACCGTAAACATTCTTGGTTCATTGCTGATGGGGATCTTTGTTGAGGTTCTTGCTCAGCGACTGAATGCTTCTTCTGAGCTGCGTTATCTGATCGCGACGGGTTTTCTTGGCGGTTTCACTACCTTCTCAACCTTCTCGCTGGATGTCGCTGTGTTGTGGGAACGCGGAGAACCTATTGCAACCGCCGCTTATGTGTTGGTCTCGCTTGTTCTTTCCGTTTCAGCCTTGTTTGCAGGTCTTTATCTCACACGGCAGGTTCTCGCCTAATTTGCAAGTTGCCCGCAAAAACTCATAGAAACTTGATGGTTTTTCGTTTTTAGGGGCTGAATCTGCGTGAAAGACTTGCATGTTTTGCCTTCAGCTGCCAAATGAGCGCCAACGGATTTATTAGGAACGGCTGGCGCACCCTTCGTGCTGCCGCCGCGTTAGAAGTCAGGACCTTCACCCATGAGTGGCTCCCAGAACAAAGCAGCGCCGCAAAACAACGGTGGCAGCCCAGTTAAAATTGAGATGCGCCGCGTTGATGCCGACGAAGCAGGCATGCGTCTTGATCGCTGGTTTAAAGAAAACTTCCCGGAACTTGGCTTTGGCCGTTTGCAGAAACTGCTGCGCACTAAGCAGGTTCGAGTTGATGGCAAACGTGCCGAAAGCTCTACCCGATTGGAAAAGGGGCAAGAAGTCCGCATTCCACCGCTCGGTGTTGAGCTGGCTGCTGATGACCGCAAGAATGCCAGACCTCGTCCGCGCAAGTTGGTTGACAGTGACCGTGAAGCCATTGAGCAGATGATGCTCTTTGAAGATGCGCATGTGATGGTACTGAATAAACCTGCTGGCCTTGCTGTGCAGGGTGGCTCAGGTTTGACGCGTCACGTGGATGGTATGCTTGACGCCTTCACCAACCAGAAGGGTGATAAGCCGCGTCTGGTGCACCGTCTTGACCGTGAGACCTCCGGTATTTTGCTGGTTGCGAAGACCCGCCGTGCAGCTCAGGAGCTGACAAAGGCATTTCGTCATCGCAACACGCGTAAAATCTACTGGGCGATGGTTGCTGGCGTACCAAAGCCGCGTCAGGGTCGTATCTCGACCTATCTGGCGCGTGATGAAGGTGAAGAGCGCATGCGTGTTGCCCGTCATGGTGATGATGAAGCACAGCACGCAGTCAGCCTTTACAATGTGGTTGAACAGTCCGGTCAGAAGCTTTCCTGGGTATCACTGAAGCCTGTAACAGGCCGTACGCACCAGCTGCGTGCCCATGCCGCGCATATTGGTTGCCCTATCGTCGGTGATCCAAAGTACTTCAATATCAAGAACTGGGAGCTGCCCGGTGGCATCCAGAACAAGCTGCACTTGCTAGCTCGTCGGATTATGATTCCGCATCCGTCAGGTAATGGTGTGATTGATGTTTCTGCTCCGCTGCCATCGCATATGCAGCAAACCTGGAACTTGCTTGGTATGGATGTGAAGGACTATGATCCGGATATCAATGAACCAGAATAAGTAATAGCAAAGTTACGGGCTGATCTTCATGTATCTCATTGTGTTTGATTGCGACGGCACGCTTGCGGATAGCCAAGACAATATCATGATTGGTTTTACTGCAGCGTATCGGTTTGTCGATCTGCCTATGCCATCGCGAGATGAAATTCTTGCAACGGTTGGTCTGACACTGGATGTGGCGTTTGAGCAATTGCTGGGGCGGAATGACCCGGACTTGATTGAGCAGATGGTCAAGGGATACCAGCAGATCGTTTGGGAAATGCGTTCCAAAGGGCGTGATTATGATCCTCTTTATGAGGGGGCGATTGACGCTTTGCGAGAGTTGGATAGCCGGGAGGATGTGCTTCTTGGTATCGCAACAGGCAAGCATTCCCGCGGTATGAAACACCTGATCAGCTTGCATGAGCTGGAAGGGCTTTTTACCACCATGCAGACAGCAGATGTTGCACCCTCCAAGCCGAATCCAGGTATGATTTTTCAGGCGATGAGCGAAACTGGTGTTGATCTGGAAAACACGATTATGATTGGTGACACGACTTTTGATATGCACATGGCGCGCAATGCAGGTGTGAAATCTGTCGGAGTTACATGGGGTTATCACAGCGCTGAAGATGTGAAGAGCGCTGGAGCCACCTATGTTATCAATCAGTTTAAGGAACTCATTCCGGTGCTTAGTGAGCACTTCAAATGGAATAAGGAAGTTGCATAATGCGTGACATTTTTGAGCAGATTGCAGATGACATTGCAAAAGGGCCTGTTGATGCTGTTCAGGCTGCACGTGAGCACACCAAACGGAACTTGCCGAAACGCTTTTACGAGCGCGTGAGCGTTGAGCTGAAAGATGACGTCTTCGCTGTTCTGTTGGATGGACGCTCCATTAAAACACCCGGTCGCAATGCGCTGGTGTTTAAGGATGAAGTGATTGCTGAAGGCGTGGCTGCCGAATGGGAGCTGCAGGAAGAAGAGATTGATCCGGCGACGATGCCGCTGACGCGCATTGCCCATTCTGCGATTGATGCCGTTGAAGACAAGTTTGCGGAAGTTGCAGACGAGATCACACGGTATGCCGGAAATGATCATTTGTGTTACCGCGCAGCTTCCCCTGCAGAACTGGTCACACGTCAGAAAAATCAGTGGGACCCAGTCTTGGATTGGGCTGAGACGTTGTTTGCTGGTCGCTTCAAACTCGTTGAAGGGATTATGCATGTCGCGCAAGATGAGGCGGTGACAACAGCCTATCGCGCGCAATTGAGCAAGTATGATGCGCTTCAGTTGACTGCGATCCATACTGTGACGTCCATTAGCGGTTCTGCTTTGCTGGCGCTTGCGCTGGCTGAAAAAGCCTTTGAGGCGGATGTTGTCTGGTCTGCAGCTCATGTTGATGAAGATTGGAACATTGAGCAGTGGGGGCAGGATGAAGAGGCTGCTCGTATTCGTCGTTTCAAAAACGACGAGTTCAACGCAGCAGTGCTTATTCTCGTTGGAGCACCAGAAGAAAGCTAAGGCTTATTCTTTGCGAAGTTGTCTTAAGGCGCGGCTTTTGGCTGCGCTTTTTTGTTGGTGTTGTGGCTTCTCCTGATATCGTAGAAAGAAATCAATAGTTTGTAGTATGTGGGCAAGTGAATTTCATTTGCCGTGTTACCATCGAATCTGTTGAACTATGCACTCTTGCTGCACATATGAGTTCAGGGCTTTCGTAATAATGAAAACATCGCCAAATACTGCCCTAATCAAGAATATTGAGGAATTCCGCCGATGAAACATAATGAGAAAGTTATTGAGCGGCTTAACGAAGCTCTGAAACTGGAGCTTGGTGCCGTCAACCAGTACTGGTTGCATTACCGCCTGCTGGATGACTGGGGTTTTGGAAAGTTGGCGCAGAAAGAGCGCGAAGAATCCGTTGAAGAGATGCAACATGCCGACAAGCTGATTGAGCGCATTCTCTTCCTTGGTGGTCATCCAAACTTGCAGACTGTTGGCGCTTTGAAGATCGGCACCAATCTTAAGGAAGTTTTGGAAGCGGATCTTGCTGGTGAACATGAAGCTCGCACCTCTTATAAGAAGAGTCGTGAGATTTGTGATGCTGAAGGTGATTACGTCACCATGAAGCTGTTTGATGATCTACTGGCTGATGAAGAAGGTCACATTGACTTCCTTGAAACTCAGCTGGATCTCCTCGAGAAGATTGGTGAACAGCACTACGGCGCGTTGAATGCAAACTCGGCTGATACTGGCGAATAAGTTCGCCTAACCGTTTGTTTTGATTAGAAAGAGCTGTCCTCTTGGGTAGCTCTTTTTTGTTGGGTTAAAGTTGTTTGTTTCAGACTAGCGCTTCATTAGGAACGATAGGGGATTTGGGTTGGCGGTGGATTAGGCTGATCTATGTTTACTGGATCAAAGCTCGTTTTAGGGTCGGTTCAAAACGAGTTGTGTTTCACCTGCATTCCCTAAGGAGCAGTGCTTGCACTGAGAACTCATGAGAGCAAAAGACGGTGTCATTGAACGTTTGAACAAAGCCATTTCCATGGAACTTGGAGCTGTCAATCAATACTGGGTGCATTTCAGACTTCTTGAAGATTGGGGTTATACCAAACTCGCAAAGAAAGAGCGGGCTGAATCGATTGAAGAAATGCATCATGCGGATCGGTTGGTGGAAAGAGTTGTCTTTTTGGAAGGGCATCCAAACCTGCAGCATATCGCGCCCTTACGTATCGGTTCCTCAGTGAAGGAAGTGCTGGAAGCTGATCTGGCAGGGGAGCGTGAAGCAATTGCGTATTACAGCGAATCTCGTGTGTTCTGTGAGCAGCAAGGTGACTTCGTGACAATGGCTCTTTTTGACAGTTTACTGGCAGATGAAGAAGGCCATTGTGATTTCCTTGAGACTCAATTGGAGCTTCTTGAGAAAATAGGCGAAGAAAAATATGGATTGCTCAATGCTGGCAGTGCTGATGAGGCAGAGTGAGTTTTAGCTGTCAAAGCATCAAATAATGCTTGGTTTCCCAAGGGTTATTGGTTGTTGGGTTGAGGTAGTAATCAGTTGCATTGCATGAGGCTTCTCAATCCAACGGCTTACTAGTTTTTGTGCGTAGGGGCGTGCTAGGAGATAACTCAGTTAGATTGGGAGCTGAGATATCTGATGAAGGAAGTTCTAGCTGAATTAGAAAAAAGACGTGATGAAGCGCGGCTTGGTGGGGGACAGCGCCGAATTGATGCGCAGCACAAACGCGGAAAACTCACCGCACGAGAGCGCATTGAAATTCTGCTAGATGAAGGTTCCTTCGAAGAATTCGATATGTTCAAGCAGCACCGCTGTACCGAGTTTGGTATGGAGGAAACGCACTTCCCGGGGGATGGTGTTGTCGCTGGTTGGGGAACCATCAACGGCCGTACCGTTTACCTCTTCTCGAAAGACTTCACTGTGTTTGGCGGATCGCTGTCTGAGACACACGCCGAGAAGATCATGAAGATCCAGGATATGGCGCTGCAGAATCGTGCACCGATCATCGGGATCTTTGATGCAGGTGGTGCTCGTATTCAGGAAGGTGTTGCTGCGCTCGGTGGATACGGTGAAGTGTTCTGGCGTAACATTCAGGCATCTGGTGTTATTCCGCAGATTTCTGTGATTATGGGTCCATGTGCTGGTGGTGATGTGTATTCACCTGCCATGACCGACTTCATCTTTATGGTGCGCGATACCTCCTACATGTTTGTCACTGGTCCTGATGTTGTGAAAACAGTGACCAATGAGACTGTGACGGCTGAGGAACTGGGCGGCGCGAGCATTCACACGACCAAATCTTCCATCGCCGATGGTGCGTTTGACAATGATGTGGAAGCGTTGCTACAGATTCGTCGTTTGGTGGATTACCTGCCGATGAACAATCAGGCTCCGCTACCTGAACTTTCCGTTTATGATGATCCATCTCGTTTGGATGAGAGCCTCAATACGCTGGTTCCGGATAATCCGAACAAACCGTATGATATGCGGGAACTGATCCTGAAGACTGTCGATGAGCAGGACTTCTTTGAGATTCAGGAAAGCTTTGCCGGAAACATTATCACTGGCTTTGGCCGAGTCGAAGGGCGCACAGTTGGTATTGTCGCCAACCAGCCAATGGTTCTTGCGGGTGTTCTGGACAGTGATGCAAGCCGGAAGGCTGCGCGTTTTGTTCGTTTCTGTGACTGCTTCAACATTCCGCTGGTAACCTTCGTGGATGTTCCGGGCTTTTTGCCAGGGACTGCGCAGGAATATGGTGGGTTGATCAAGCATGGCGCAAAGCTGCTGTTTGCTTATGGTGAAGCGACTGTTCCGAAAATCACAGTGATCACGCGTAAAGCTTATGGCGGCGCGTATGATGTGATGAGCTCCAAGCATATTCGTGGTGATATGAATTATGCATGGCCATCTGCTGAGATTGCTGTGATGGGTGCAAAGGGTGCTGTTGAGATCCTCTATCGCAACGAGCTGGGTGATTCCGAGAAGATTGCTGAGCGCACCAAGGATTATGAAGATCGGTTTGCGAACCCATTTGTTGCCGCGGAGCGTGGCTACATTGATGAGGTGATCATGCCGCAGTCTACACGGATGCGCATTTCGAGAGCACTTGCGATGTTGCGGACCAAGAACCAGCAGATGCCTTGGCGCAAACACGACAACATCCCGCTCTAAGAATTGTTGTCTGATCGAACGAAACATAAAAAAACCCGGCTTTCACACGAAGGCCGGGTTTTTTGATGGGAAGGGGACTAACTTGGGGCGAGTTAGGTCTTATCTTTCGTCGTTTTCGACCACGCAGGTGTAACCAATGAGGGAGTGGTTGGAGTCTTTTGTCACAACGTAGGCGCGCTGTGTTTCTTCGCTTGGGCTACAGTAAGAGCCATTTGCTACGTAACGGTCATAAAGGCCAGGACCTGTGGAGAGAACGATCGCACCTTTTTCTTGCACCAGAGACTTTACCTGAGACCCTGTGAGGTCAGTTGTATTGGTGCGTGGAGCGTTCATAGCCTGAGCAACAGAAGCAACAGAGACAAGGCTGAGGACGGAAAGGGTCAGAGCGATCTTTTTCATTTGTTTAGCTTTCGGTTTCTTAATTCTTATGGGAAATGGGGGAGGGAAAGACTAGGAGGCAAAGCCTTTCCCTGGGACGTGATGATGGGGGACGTGCGTCTAACTTGGGGCGAGTTAGATTTTAGTTGTTTTTGTTGTCAACCACGCAGGTGTAACCAATAAGGGAATGGTTGGAGTCTTTGGTCACGACATAGGCGCGCTCTGTTTCTTCATGTGTTGCGCAGTAGGAAGCGTTTGCAACGTAGCGGTCGTAAAGACCTGGGCCGGTTGCGAGAACGATTGCACCTTTGTCCTGTACGAGTGATTTTGCCTGAGAGGCAGTCAGGTCACCGGTATTCACCAGAGCAGCCTGAGCGATGGAAGCAGCAGATACGAGGCCGAGTACGGATAGGGTCAGAGCGATCTTTTTCATTGGTCTTACTTTCAATTTTAATTTGTATCATTTGGGGAGGGAAAGGCTGGGGAGGAACAGTCTTTCCCTAAGAGGTTGATGGGGGAAGCTCTCTAACTTGAGGCGGATTAGAGGCTTAGTTATCTCTGTTTTCGACGACGCAGGTGTAACCGATGAGGGAGCTATTGGAGTCTTTGGTTACGACGTAAGCGCGCTGAGTTTCTTCGTGTGAAGCACAGTAAGAAGCGTTTGCAACGTAGCGGTCGTAAAGACCTGGGCCAGTTGCGAGAACAATTGCACCTTTGTCCTGTACAAGTGATTTTGCCTGGGAGGCAGTCAGGTCACCGGTGTTTACCAGAGCAGCCTGAGCGATAGAAGCAGCAGATACGAGGCCAAGTACGGATAGGGTCAGAGCGATCTTTTTCATTTGTTTTACTTTCAGTTCTAGTCATTTTCAGAGCGAAAGACCGGGAGGAGCAGTCTTTCTGATGGGGTTTTGCCGATGTTGGTTGTTACTTCGGCGTGTCTTTTCAATTTAGACTGATACAAGGCAACTCCGTGCCGCCTTATATCTTGTGTTTTGTAGTTATCTTGTTTTTCTTCAAGCTTATTTTTGTTGTATGATTTGTTTTTTGATGTTTGTGGTTTGTTGTTGTTCGTTGATGATTGTATGTTTACTGGAAATTTTTGAGTAAGATGTGTTTTGGAACACAAAATTTTCTTTTCGCAACTTTGAATTTAAGCCGGTAACGAACTCGTGTCTTCGTGTTCTTGGGGATTACTTGCCTGTCTGTGATCAAGCTCACACTTTTGCTTGATGGTGGTGCAGAAAGGAGTTCTCAACCGCCTGTCGGTCATGCCGAACGGGCAAGGTGAGTTTCGCAGGATGTGGATGAAGGATTCGAATGTGGGTAACTGCAGCTGCGTTTTATGGTGCAACTGCAGTGTATTTGCGTGAAACGTGGATCTTCAAAGGGCTCAGTCGAAGATATCGGAGCCGAATGGTCCTTCGCCGCTGTTGTAACCCGGCTCACATGAATAGCCGATGAAGCAGCGCTTCTGGTCTTTTGTGGGGACCCAGCGGCTCATCAAGCGTTCGTAAGGCTGGCAGAACTGAAGGCCCGCGACGAAACGGTCGTAGGTACGAACGCCAGTGCTTAATACAATGCCGCCAGCACGCTGTACGACGGAGCGGGCTTCAAGACAGGACATTTGTCGTGTATCAGGACGTGCGTGCGCCGCGGTGGAAACTATGAGAGGCAGAGTGCTCGAAAGAACGAGTAATGTTGATATCCGCATAGTCTCCTCCCTTATTACTGGTTCTGCCGTGTGCGTGGTGAGCAGCGATAACCGATCTGGCAGGAGTTGTTGTCTTTGGTCTGGGTCCACTCTCTGCGAAGCACTTCGTTGTGCAGGCAATACCTGATGTTACTCACAAAGCGCTCATAGGTTCGCGGGCCTGTGGTCAGGACGACGCCTCCACGACTGTCGACCAGTTGCTTTGCCTGCTCGCATGTCAGGGCCCTTGCATCTGGACGTGCCTGAGCATTGGCTGAGGCTACCCACAACAGAGTTATGAGACTACTGGCAATAATGGTGGTGGAGGCACTACGCATGGGATCAGTTGCCTTACAATGCAGATGTTGATGCTGGCGTGAACGCCGCAGTTCCACATGTTTTGAAGGCAATAGCTCAAAAGTGCGAGTATCAAGGTGAGCGGTGGTTAGCCGGTTCTAAAGAAGATGCCGTTGATTTAACTTTTTGCTGCAGGGCGTGCACGTGTGACTTCTACGCCAAACCCGCCTGTATGAACCGGCACCGGGGCAGAGGGTTTATTCACTTTCACAGTGATCTGGGAGATTCGCTGATCCATCGCGAAAACGGCCTCACAAATAGCTCCGGCAAGACGTTCCAGCAGGTTGAAGCGGGAGTTGGTCACAACATCCTCGACAGTTTTTGCAAGGGTTCCGTAGCAGATGGTGTCTTCGTAATCATCTGAAACAGTTGCCTTTTCAAAATCGGCCCAACAGGTCAGATCAATTATAAAGCGTTGACCCAATTTGGCTTCTTCATCATGGAGACCATGGAATGCATAGAAAGACAGGCCTTCCAGAAAAATCTTGTTTTCATTCATTGTTTGGCTCCTGAGGACTTTCCGACTGTTGGAAAACTGTGTTGCCAGAGGTGAGAGAGAAACTCAACGCATTTTAAGAGATAATGCTCTGTATTTGGGTGAAACTCCGTCAAAACTTAGATGCTTTGTGCATCCATTGCCCCTACGAAAGTGCGATGGTTCTTCGCCCAATTGTGAGGTTGCGGAAGTGCGTAGAGATGCCTACAACCCTGCACTGTAAATAAAGAAGGTGTGTATGTGGGATGGGCATGTTTTCAAAGATTCTGATCGCAAACCGTGGGGAAATCGCTTGCCGTGTTATCAAAACGGCAAAAACGATGGGGATCAAAACGGTTGCTGTTTACTCCGATGCGGACCGAGATGCGCTTCATGTGGAGATGGCTGATGAGGCCGTTCACATTGGTGAACCGGCTGCAGCGAAATCATACCTTGTGATCGACAAGATTATTGAAGCATGTAAGCAGACCGGTGCTGAGGCTGTGCATCCAGGTTATGGCTTTCTTTCCGAACGCGCAGAATTCTGTGAGCGTTTGAAGCAGGAAGGCATTGTCTTTATCGGCCCTAATCCAAAAGCGATTGAGGTGATGGGAGATAAGATCACCTCCAAGCGATTTGCGGCTGAAGCTGATGTTTCCACTGTACCTGGATATATGGGGCTGATTGAAAGCCCTGAAGATGCCAAGCGGATTGCCTCTGAGGTTGGTTATCCCGTGATGATTAAAGCCTCCGCTGGTGGCGGCGGTAAAGGCATGCGTATTGCCTGGAATGATGAAGAGGCCATGGATGGCTTCGAGCGCGCAAAGTCTGAAGCTATCAGCTCCTTTGGCGATGATCGTATCTTCATCGAGAAGTTTATTGAGAACCCGCGCCATATTGAAATTCAGGTGCTGGGCGATAAACACGGCAATGCAGTTTATCTGGGTGAGCGCGAATGTTCCATTCAGCGTCGTAACCAGAAGGTGATTGAAGAAGCGCCGTCTCCTTTGCTGGACGAAGAAACTCGCCGCAAGATGGGCGAGCAGGCAGTCGCGCTTGCCAAGGCTGTTGACTATGACAGCGCGGGTACTGTTGAGTTTGTTGCTGGACAGGACAAGAGCTTCTTCTTTCTTGAGATGAATACCCGTCTTCAGGTGGAGCATCCAGTGACTGAACTGATCACTGGTGTGGATCTAGTTGAGCAGATGATCCGTGTTGCAGCTGGTGAAGAGCTTTCTTTGAAGCAGGATGAGGTCAAGCTGAATGGCTGGTCTGTTGAAAGCCGAATCTATGCTGAAGATCCGTACCGCAACTTCCTGCCATCCATTGGCCGCCTGACGCGCTATCGTCCACCTGTAGAAGGTGATCACGGTGCTTATGTGGTGCGTAATGATACTGGCGTGGTGGAAGGCTCTGAAATCTCCATGTTCTACGATCCGATGATCGCAAAGCTGGTGACTTATGCGCCGACCCGCGCTGAAGCGATTGAAGGCATGAGCACTGCGCTGGATGAGTTCCAGGTGGATGGCATCCAGCACAACGTGCCGTTTCTTGCATCTCTCATGAAGCATCCGCGCTGGCGGTCTGGTCAGTTGGCAACTGGCTTTATTGCTGATGAGTATCCTGATGGGTTTGAGCCAGCTACGCCTGATGCAGAGGCCCGTAATGTGTTGGCGTCTGTTGCGCTTTCCATGCACCTGATTGAGCGTGAGCGTTTGGATCACTTGCCGGGTCGCCTGCGTCCGCATCATGGCGGTGTACGCCGTGAGTGGGGTGTTTTGATCAATGGTGAGAAGCTGGATGCTGAGTTGATTGAAGGCATGGCGGCAACACCACTTGATATTGATGTGTGTGTTGAGGGTGGTGCCCGCGAACGCGTTGCGTCCTCCTGGGTTCCGGGCGATATGCTTTGGAAAGGTCACGTTGGTGATCGTGCTGTAAGTGCCCAAGTGCGGTCTGTTGAGAATGGCTACCAGCTGGACTGGCAAGGCTATTCTGTTGTTGCCAAGGTGATGACGCCTCGCAATGCTGAACTTGCAGCACTGATGCCTGAGAAGGTTGCACCTGATACATCCAACCTGTTGCTTTGCCCAATGCCGGGCCTTGTTGTTTCTCTTCATGTAGAAGAGGGGCAGGAAGTGAAAGCTGGAGAGCAGCTGGCCATTGTTGAAGCCATGAAAATGGAAAATGTGCTTCGGGCCGAACGCGATTGTGTGGTAAGCGCTATCAAGGCTGCACCGGGTGACAGTCTGGCAGTTGATGCTGTTATCATGGAATTTGAATAAGGAGTTGGTGCGAAGCCAATTCCTATGTTGAGGATTTGGCTTTGCGCACTCTGCTTTTTGATCTGGATGGAACGCTGACAGACCCTTTTGTCGGCATTGTAACGAGCGTTCAATACGCGCTTGAAAAGCTTGGCCGCGACGTTCCTCCTGCTGAAGATCTTGCCTTTGTCATCGGGCCGCCTCTCACAGAAACCTATCGCCAACTTCTGAATACGGAAGATGAAGAGCTGATCCTTGAGGGGATTCGTCTTTATCGCGAGCGCTTCACCACTGTTGGGCTTTATGAAAACGTGCGTTACGATGGGATCATTGAGCTGCTGCAGGCTGCTAAGGATCGCGGAGATCGCTTGTTTGTTTGCACATCCAAACCTTGGGTTTATGCGGAAAAGATTGTCGCGCACTTTGAGATGGATGGTTTTTTTGAGAAAACCTATGGCTGCGAGTTGGACATGACCCGTGGCAACAAGGTGGACCTTTTGGCCTATCTGTTGGAACAAGAAAATCTGGACGCCTCTCAGTGTCTTATGATTGGTGATCGCAAGCACGACATTATCGCAGCGAAGGAAAATGGCGTCCGCTCCGTTGGTGTGCTTTGGGGCTATGGCTCTGAAAGTGAGCTTGCAGATTGCGGAGCTGATATAGTGGTTGCTTCGCGTGAAGAGCTTGCCGCTCACCTTGCTGACAGTCTTGTCGCCTGACCTTCTTTGTAATGAGTTGAATTGATGCCGATTTATTTCGCTTATGGCCGCTTGATGAACCCGAAGACCATGGCAAGCCGTTGCCCGCAAGCCAAAGCGCTGGGGCCAGCTTCCATGGATGGCTATCGCTTTATTGTGACGTCTGAAGGCGTTCCTTCCATGGTGAAAGCGCCGGGGAAGCGTGTTCACGGTGTTCTGTGGGATTGCCGCATCGGGGAAGTTACAATTGTGGATGGCGCAGAGGCGCTTTTCCGCAAGGGTCTGGACAAGGTCTTTCTTCCGGTTCGAAGCGGTGGGCAGAATAAGTCTGCCATTATGTATATGAGCCGCACTGTGCGGACAGGGAAACCTCACGTAAAGGCGTGGGAAGGTGTTTTAGAAGCTGCAGAACACTGGGATTTCCCCGAGACATACCGTGAGGAACTGCGCCAGTGGGATCTGCGATAGCAGCTCTCCTGGCATCAAGTTGTGAGGCAGTATTGGGGTGACAGTCCGTTCACAAACGCGTTTTCAGTTAGACTGAAAGACAACTCGCAATTTCCTGAGAATCTGTTAGAAATCAGGTCTCCCTATGATGGGAGATAATTCTCAGGGCGGGGTGTAATTCCCTACCGGTGGTGATGGGCCTTCGAGCCATAAGTCCGCGAGCGCCTTCCATATTCAGGAAGGGTCAGCAGATCCGGTGAGAACCCGGAACCGACGGTTATAGTCCGGATGAAAGAGAATGTAGGTGAGGGGTGCTTTGAAGAGCACTGTTGGCTTGCGCGTCCTGATTCAATGAAACGTGGCTGTTGTTGGCCCTTTGGATCAGAAAGATTTCTTATGTTTATTCCGTTTTTATCTCGTGAATTTGAGGTGCGTGCATGAGCTCAACACGCAGTTCTACTCGTGCGTCCGCAGCTGTTGTGGGCGCAAGCTGGATGATTTTTGCTGGTGCTGCTTTTGCTATCACCAATTCTGCCATGCAGTATCTGACGATGGTGCAGGGATTGAGTTCTACCAGTGCAACCTTCTGGCAATACCTGATCTCGCTTATTGCGATGCTGCCAGTGATCTGGCGCATTGGTGTTGATGGATTGCATACCGAACAACTGGCGCTGCATATCTTCCGTGTCTTTCTGGCGGCGCTGGGCGTTCAGTTCTGGGTAGCCGGTTTGGCGAATGGTGTGCCAATCTGGCAGGCGATTGCGCTTTTGATGACGTCTCCGTTCTTCGTGACCATTGGAGCGGCGTTGTTCTTGCGTGAGACTGCAAGCAGGCAGCGCTGGGCGGCGACAGCTGTCGGCTTTGTGGGTGGCATGATTATTCTGAGTCCTTGGGATGATGCCTTTCAGCTGGTTGCTTTCCTGCCGATTTTCGCAGCTCTGCTGTGGGGTTCTTCTATTCTTTGTATGAAGAAGCTGGAAGAACGTGAGAGCCCGCAATCTGTTACGCTCTATCTTCTTCTACTGCTGACACCAGTTAATTTCGTCCTGGCTTTCCTGGCTCCAGGTGGTTTGGCAATGCCAGTTGGCATGAACATGTGGTGGTTGATTATTCTGGCGGGGCTTTTGGGGGCGATTGCGCAAGGCTCTTTGGCTATGGCCTATGAGAAGGTCGATGCAGCTTATCTGCAGCCGTTTGATCACCTCAAGCTGCCGCTTAATGTGCTTTGTGGATTTCTTATTTTCGGCTGGGTACCACCGGGCAACTTGTGGCTTGGAGCTGCGCTGATCATTGGCGCATCGCTCTATACTGTGCATGTAGAGCGCAAACAGAACTAATTGAAAAGCCTGGTCTAATTGCCGGGCTTTTTATTTAGGGGAACAGTTAGTTGAACCAGACCGCAAATGAACCGAAGTTTCGGCCCATTGGGCGCGTTATGGTGCGCATGAAATCTCCTTCCCAAACAGGGCCTTGTTCCACATAGTCAACGGAGTTTGGTCCGGTGATGAAGAGCACAAGGTCGAAGGTCTTTGCGGTCTCGAAGAAGGTCTTCATGTTGATCCCGCCGTCAAATACCATGGATGGAATCAGGAGCTTGCCGTTCAATACCAGTTCGGAGGCTTTGACGGCTTCCAGCCAACTGTCGATGGTCTCTTGCGTGACAGGGAGGGCTTGAAAGGGGCTGGTCTGATTGGGATTTGGCAACCATTCGTTGTCGTTATCCGTTTCTTTTTGAACCAGATCCCATGTCTCGTAGTTCAGCTGCATCACCTTCAAAAGGTTCTGGCGCGTTGCTTTTAGGCGATCAGGGTTCTCTACAGTCCAATTGATGGAATGCAGGAAGTTGATTGGAGTGGCAAAGGAACCAAAACCGCGCCCGTTGTCTGCTTTTCCCACGTCTTCTAACTGCTGACCATAGGTGGTTACAGATGCGCCGAAGACACTATGGAAGGTGAGGTCATAGGTGTTCTCATAGTCAAAGGTGAGTAGGAAATTGCCCATCGACATGAGTAGGTTAGAGTACCCCTGTAGCCACTTTGCGTCCGCCCGATCGAAGGTAATAGGAAACGTTGTTGTATCAACCTCAAGCTGAAACGGGCTTCTTCTGGAAAGGCCTGAGAGAATTGTGGCGAGGTTTTCGTGGGGTTCCACGGTTCCGCTGTTGTCTGCATCTAAGTTGATCTTCAAAAGGTCTACCGTGAGCTTTACTGATTGCTCTGATATCCCATTCAAAGTTTCATTTGCCTGTTCCAGCTGAGACACGAAGTTCTCCAGCATTTCCCTTGTCTTGTTGTAGGTAACGGGTTCTGGCGTTGGGTTTGGGGCAACCGGGATTCTGAAGACGGGGAGGATCGACCTCAGGCTTCTGTTTGGGGATGTGTTTCCAGCGCCATATTTGTATAGGTCCTGTTGAATGCCTTGGAGGGCATTGAGAAACTGCAGGGCGCCCAATGCGAGCTTTGCCTGATTGTTTGCCGGGTTCTGCTTAGTGTTGCTTACAAAAGATGCGATGCCGGTTTCATAATCAGCCGTTTCTATGATCTCGTTGAACTGACTGGTGAAATCGGTCTGAGCAAAGCTTTGGGCTGGTAGAAAAATCATGACTGCGGAGAATGAAAGAGCAGTCAGGCGGGATTTGAGAAAATTCATAAAGTCTCTCCTAAAGGGCTATCTATTAGATATAGGAGTTGATGTTTTTTTTATGGCTTGCAATCTAAGGCTGTGGCGAGGCTGGGCTGTGTTGCCAATTTCGTCCTCTGAATCGAGAAAAGTTTTATCTGTGAAGCCTTTAAGTGCATCGGGAGATACCAATGAAAACCAAACACTTTTCCATTACGGGATTGGTGCAGGGTGTTGGATATCGTGCGTGGCTTTATAAAAAGGCCGGAATGCTCGGTGTTTCCGGCTGGTGCAAGAACAATGCTGATGGATCGGTAGAGGCAGTTGTCACCGGTGATCCGGAGAAAGTGGATGCCCTGTTGATGGCTGTTCAGCAGGGGCCCGTCGGGGCACAAGTTGAAGCGGTGACACTGCTGGCGGATGCCCCTGACGAGAAGGGGTCTTTCCGCATTGAATACTAGTTATCCACTCTCAGGCTTTTAAACGAGGCCGGACGGACCAAAGGTTTCTGTGGCTCCGAAGATCTCTTCGAATTGCTCTCGCAAGATGATATCCACCTCTGGCATTGTGAGTGGAAGACCGAGATCCACAAAGCTGGTGACACCATGTTTTTGCACGCCGCAGGGGACAATGCCGGTGAAGTGCTCCAGGTCCGGGTCTACATTCAGTGAGATACCGTGGAAGGTTACCCACTTGCGCAGGCGAATGCCGATGGCGGCAATCTTATCCTCGCCGTCTTTGCCTTTTTCGGGACGCTGAACCCAGACGCCAACACGATCTTCCCGTCGTTCTCCGCGGACGTGATGCTGCCACAGGGTGTCGATGAGCCATTTTTCCAGCGCTGCGACGAAGGCGCGAACGTCTTGCTGGCGGCGCTTCAAATCGAGCATAACATAAGCAACACGTTGTCCCGGACCGTGATAAGTATACTGCCCTCCGCGGCCTGTTTCATAAACCGGGAAGCGGTCTTTGGCGATCAGGTCGACTGGATCAGCGCTTGTGCCTGCTGTGTAGAGGGGCGGGTGTTCCAAAAGCCAGACGCGTTCATTCGCTTCGCCAGCTGCGATTGCGGCAACGCGGTCTTCCATTTCCTTCTGGGCAACTTCGTAAGGTACAAGATCATCGTCGATCACCCACTCAACAGGGGGAGATCCCTCTAAGGGGAAGAAGTCTGTTTTAAGGGTTTGACGATCGGCCATGTTGTTATCCCAAAATGATCTGCGGATTTCGGTTAGTTGGTTTGCCCTAATGAGATGTAAGCGTCTACACTAAAAATAACAGGGCACCAACTCACAGAGACGAGACAGGTGCATTTTATTCCCTCAGATGGAGGCAGACAGAGATGAACAGGTTTGATGATATCTCCGTCGACATATCAGTGGTGCTGGGCAAATCTGAAATGCCAGTGCACCAGTTGTTGCGCATGGGACGAGGTGCGGTGATTGAGCTGGACACCCATGAAGCTGATGATGTTACGATTTTGGCAAACAGTACACCAGTTGCTGAAGGGCAGGTGACTGTGGTTGGCGATAAAGTTGGCATTGTCATCACAAAGGTATTGCAGCGTGCTGTGGATATGCGACCTGTAAACATGGAAGATCGCATCTGAAATATCTCGTGCAGTGGATAAGTGCCCGTCTAAAAGAGGTTTTTTCGATTTTTTTCCTCTGCGCTGTGAATTTTTGAAAAAGGGTACTTGCGCAGGTTCGAGGGGTTGGCTATATCACCGCTCACCAGCCGACGGGGCGAGGCCAGCGAGCCAAACAAACCGGAGGCAAGCCAAGGTTTTGCGGCCGTGGCGGAATTGGTAGACGCGCAGCGTTGAGGTCGCTGTGGGGTAACACCCGTGGAAGTTCGAGTCTTCTCGGCCGCACCAAAAGCCCCGAGCTCTTTATGAGCCGGGGTTTTTTGCTATCTAAGCCTCTGTTTTTTCTCAGCATAAAATTTGCATATGCCATTCCCTGAAAAGGGGAGTGTCGCTGTTTTGCGTTGCTTTGTGATTTTTTGCGCGAATTTGCGTTATTTACGTTTTTGATGCGTTCGTTGGTTGAGCGTGCGTTCTCATCTTGAGTGCGGTTGCTCAAACAGAATGCGTTTTGATGTAAATCGTGAATTCTTCGTAAAAGGATTGCACGGTCTGCGTAGGTCGCTATAAACACAAAACTGTGCATAGGGATGATGGTTCCACGTGCATTTCAATTTTCAGCAATCTCGAAGGACGATGCTCACGCCAAGCATTTGACTCTGGAACGCGTCGCGGTCATTTACATTCACGCACCGCATTCTAGCATCTTTGGTGGAGCAAATTCTTGTCGTTTGATTAAATCCAATCAAACGGAACGCGCTCTAACGTGTGGAGGTCACATGACCCAATCGGAAAATCCCGGTGCGCTTCATGCCGCGCCCCCTCCACCACATGTCAGAGATGCAAGCGGACACCTTGATACCGACTTTGTTGCACACGTTGAAGCAGCCCTTGATACGCGGGATGCGGCTGTTGTGCGTGAGCTGGCGGGTAATCTGCATGACGCGGATATGGGTGACCTGCTGGAGATGCTGCGCGAGGATGATCGCGTTCTCCTGATTCAGCTGCTGGGTGAAGAATTCGACTTTGCCGCTTTGACCGAAACTGAAGAGTCTGTGCGTGCGCAGGTTCTGGATGCTTTGCCGGATGGGGATGTTGCTGAGGGGATTGGCGAGCTTGAATCCGATGATGCTGTTTATCTGCTTGAGGACATGGAGCAGGAAGAGCAGGAGAAGATCCTTGCTCAGTTGCCCAATGTGGATCAGGTCCAGATTAAACGTGCGCTGGAGTTTCCTGAGGATACTGCTGGACGTATTGTTCAGACTGATTTTATTGCCGTGCCACCGTTCTGGACTGTGGGGCAGGTGATTGACCATCTGCGCAGTTCCCAAGATCTGCCGGACAGTTTCTATGAGCTTTACGTGGTTGACCCCGGTTTCCATCTTTTGGGTGCTGTGGCGCTGGACCGGTTGTTGCGCACGAAACGATCCAAAAAGATCTCCAAAATCATGGAGGAGACCCGTCATTCTGTTCTGGTCACGGATGATCAGGAAGATGTGGCGCGTTTGTTTGAGCGTTATAACCTTGTTTCTGTCGCGGTGACTGACGTCTCAGAACGTCTGGTCGGTATTGTGACCGTTGATGACATTGTTGACGTCATTCAGGAAGAGGCTGAGGAAGACATGCTGGCGATGGCTGGTGTGGGGGATGAGGAGATCTCAGACAGTGTGCTTGAGATTGCCAAGTCCCGTTTCTCCTGGTTGTCGGTGAATGTGTTTACCGCAATCTTTGCCGCTTTTGTCATATCGCTCTTCACGGCCACGATTGAGCGCATGGTGGCTTTGGCTGTGTTGATGCCGATTGTGGCGTCCATGGGCGGAAACTCCGGTACGCAGACCATGGCGGTGACGGTGCGCGCAATTGCGACCCAGGAATTGAACCGGCGTAACATTCTACGCGTTTTGCGACGTGAGCTGTTGGTGGGCCTTATCAACGGTGTCGGCCTCGGATTCCTGATTGGTGCTATCGCGGGGGGATGGTTCCTCAACCCAGAACTTGGGGTGGTTATTGGCAGCGCAATTCTGATTAACTCAATCTGCGCTGGTCTGTTTGGATTGCTGGTTCCTATGGGCTTAGAGAAAATTGGAGCGGATCCTGCCATTGCTTCTTCAGTTTTTGTGACCACCATAACGGACGTTGTTGGCTTCTTTACATTTTTGTTCCTGGCTGCGTGGTGGTTCGGTCTGCCATACTAGCCAATCAGGAGGTTAGGAATGGACGCCCCAGGTATTAATGGAATTGTCGAAACTGCCGTTTACGTTGATGATTTTGCCAGTGCACATGATTTTTATGGTGAGTTTTTGGGGTTGAGGCGGGTTGTTGAAGGCGAGCGCATGCATGGGTATGACGTTGGCCCCAATCAGATGCTTCTGGTCTTCAGGCGCGGTGTGTGCCGTGAGGATGTTGAAAGCCCATATGGTATGGTACCGGGGCACAGCACTGACGGCCCTTCTCATTTTGCATTTGCGATCTCCAGAAGTGCATTGATCGAGTGGCGTGAATACCTTGAAGAGAAAAAAGTTGCGATCAGCAGTGAGGTGCGATGGCCTCAAGGCGGTGTGAGCCTGTTTTTCCATGACCCGTTTGGCAATGTGGTGGAACTGGCAACACCGGGACTGTGGCCCAACTATCAGGATTAGAACGCGTCTCGCGTTTTGCGGTGTAATCTCCTTTTGCAGTTCCAGTCTTAGGATTGGCAGATGACTTTTTGTCGAAAGGCGGGAGTTATGGTTCAGGAGTGCAAGATCATAATCAGAAACCGGTCAGATCAGGCCTGTGGTTTCTATCTCTTTCAGTTGCAGCCCTCCTATGTGGTTCAGCGTGGCGTGCCTCCCGTTGTGCAGTCCTGCTGTGTTTGTTCTGGAAATATCGCGCCTTACAACGCTTCGGGACCTCAGCTTGAGTTCGCGTTTCGTGAACATGTTTTGGCTGGTGCTGTGCGTGAGAAAAGGCCGGCTGCTGGCGGTTGTCTCTATGTTTCTACGACGGGGCAGGATGAGACAGATGCCTTGGAGTTCGTCTCACAGCGCATGGTGGGGACACAAAGTTCCGCTGATCGTGTTTCTCTCAACGGCACTCATTTAACCACAAAGCCGCTGGGTTTATCCCCCTCTGCCAATGAGGCTGGTGTGACCCTCCGCAGTTTCAGGATAACGATCCCATCTGTGTCTGATGATGATTTGCTTGGGGTTTGCTGCGGGAATGCCATTCAGCATTCGGATGGGCGGGTGGTGCTTTCCAGCTTTGTACTGCCTGTTGCTGACACTCAGATTGATTGCGCGCCGCTGTTTGCTTTTTGGCTGAGTACCGGATTTTACGATGAGGGTGAAGTTGTGCCTTACAATCTCGCTGGTTCGGCGCCTGTGCTGATTGAGTTTGCTGTTGATGGGCCACAAATCGTTGTTGTTGACTACAATGCTGATGGCACGTTCTCTCCGGGAGAATAGGGTGCATTGTTGTCCGGGAACTGGAACCGCTTTCCGTGAATGTGCTTTCTTGTTCCCCTATATGTTCTTTGGGATATGCTAGGCCTTATTGAGAGATGTTTTGAGTGTTGTGAGAGGGAGCCATTGGGTATGACATCGCGCGGCGGACTGGATTTGCAAGAACTTCTCGCTTCCATGGAAGCCTCTCTTTCTGAAGAGAGCTTTGTGTTTTGCTGCTTTCCCAATGGCAGTGTTGAGGGTTTGGCTGAGCACTCACCGCTCGGGTTGTTCTGGGAGAACGAGGGCCTGACAGCCATTCTATCTATTGAAAATGCAGGCAAGGCTGGCGTTGAAACTGAGCCGTGCTTCCGGCGGATTTCGCTTGCGGTTCACAGTTCGCTTGAAGCGGTGGGTCTTACGGCAGCTCTTTCCAGCGCGCTGGCAGATGTGGGCATCTCTGCCAATGTTGTAGCCGCGTATTATCACGACCACATCTTTGTACCGGAAGAAAAGGCTGAGGAGGCACTGGCCGCTTTGATGGAGCTAAGCCGCTCTGCAAAAACTGCGTTACGCTAAGGCGCCAACTGTTGGCGGGGAGGTGACGGTGTGCTGTCCTTTAAGAAGGCACTCAAAGGTGTGGGGGGAGACGGCAGGAGAATACAGGTATCCCTGATACTCATGGCACTGCAGTTTCTGGATTTGGCGAAGCTGCTCTCGTGTCTCAATGCCTTCTGCCACCAGTGTCAGGTTCAGCAGGCGGCCCATCTGCACAATCATTTGCACAATTGGCCAGCGTTTGGTGTCAGCGATGAAGGAACGGTCGATCTTGAGTGCTGTGACTGGATACCGCTGGAGATAGCCCAGGTTTGAGTAACCGGTTCCAAAATCATCAATTTCCAGCGTAAAGCCCAGATCACGGAGTGCGTTGAGTTCCTTCAGTGTTTCATTGGCATCACTGAGAAGAGCGCTTTCGGTGATCTCAAGGCGAATTGAGCTGGCTGAGGCGCCTGTCTCAAGAAGTATGCGGTGCAGGCGCTGGGATATGCGTCCGCGCCGGAACTGAGCCGGAGACAGGTTGATTGAGATGGCGATGTTGTGACCGGCCAGCGCCCATTGTTTTTGCTGAAGCATGGCTTCGCGGGCGACCCAGTCTCCGATCTCATCAATCATGCCTGCTTCTTCAGCGATCTCAATGAAACTTGCGGCAGAGACGAGGCCGCGTGTTGGATGATGCCAGCGCAGCAGGCCTTCTGCTCCAACAATGCGGTTGGTCGCAATGCAGACTCGCGGTTGGTAATGGACGGCGAGCTCGTGATTGCGCAGGGCCTGACGCAGGGCGGTTTCCAGACTGACCCGCTCTTCCGCTTCGCGGGACATGGATACATCAAAGAAGCAGATGCGGTCGCGGCCCAGATCCTTTGCCTTATACATGGCAAGGTCGGCTTTACGCATGAGCGTGTCCAGATCAACGCCGTGTTCGGGATAGGTGCACACGCCAATGGATGGGGTCACCTGCAGCATATGTCCGCGCACTTTGCAGGGCTTGGACAGGGCGGTTCTGATTTCGCGGCTGATGTCGTCGAGCAGGTCGTAATCTGCGAAGTTGGCAATGAGGACCACGAACTCATCCCCTCCGAGACGCGCTACAAAACCTATGCCTTCGACAACCTCTTTGAGGCGCTTGGCGATGACGACGAGCAGGTCGTCGCCGACCAGATGGCCGAGGGTGTCGTTGATTGTTTTAAAGCGGTCAAGATCAATGAAGATGAGTGCACCCGGATTGCCGGTGATGCGGGTTTCATCCAGATAGCGTTCTGCTTCAATCTCAAGAAAGGATCTGTTGGCCAATCCTGTCAGGGTGTCGTGGTGAGCCAGATAGCGGACTTCATGTTCTGCTTTCAGGCGTTTGGTGACATCTGTGGCGCTGAGCAGGATGGCCCGGGAGCCGGAATAAGGATCGTATCCACTGCGGGCGTTGAGGTCGAACCAGCGTTCTCCCTGAGAGGAGTGCATGAGTGCGACGAGATTCGCTCGGCCCGTTTTGCGCAGTTCATCCAGCAGCGCATCAAAATCGCGGCGATTGCACATGCGGTTGATCAGGTCTTCGCAGCCATCTGGGCGGTTGAGGCGGCTTGCGGGGTTTTCAAAGATGAGTTTGCCGTTCTCATCAAACATGCTGATCATGGACGTGGTGTAAAGCAGCACCTGTGCGCTGCGGACTTGCTCAGGCTCGTTGCCAACCTCTGAAATGACCTGCACCAAAAGCGCTGGGTTTCCTGTGATCAATGGTTGCGGGGAGATGGAGCAATACACAGAGACCGGCTGGGAGTTTGGAATTACGGTGATGCACTCTGTAATGCGGCCTTCTTCCGTGACCCGGCTCAGATAGGAATGAAGCTGGCGCTGATAGGAGAGGTCATCGAACGGCGCAGGCAGGTCCATTCGGAAGGTTCCGGAGGCGTCTATACAATCGCGCAGGCTGAGGCCCAGGAAGGACAAGCCCGCAGAATTTGCCCAGACAAGCTTGGTCTGGCTGACATCAACAATGTACATGGGAACGTCCACGCGCGCAAAAGCCCGTTGGTCTTCCGCCGGGACAGGCGAATGATATTGGACGTTGGAATCCAGCGTTTCAGTATAAACAGTCAAACCCGAAAATCCCTTTGTGCTGTGTCCAAGGACTAGACACCATCCCCTGCATGTCTATATCAGCTATAGGTAGATCGTTATTTTTACCGATTATGTGAGTTGCAAGGTTATTAAAACGTTATTCCTTTGCCTTTAAGTTGGAACAAAGGAACTGAAAATGTGCATAATGCATTGATTTTAAGTGGAGAAACGGCGGCTTTCCGAAAAGCCTATCAAAAGTGAGGGGAGAACGCCCTCTTTTTCCTAGGGAATTTCTGTTAGGCTATGACTTTGCGTGTTTGCGGTCTGCCGCAGTATCTTTTAGTTATGTTTGATCACAGTCTGCCGCGTGGGGCGGTAGCTAATATAAGGGAGCATGTCATTCGCATGACGGACATTTGTGCTTCGACGTCAGTTCGCCTCGAAGGTGATGAAGACGCGCCAAAGAATCCTGACAAGTCCATCCCGGTGGACAAGCATCTTTTTGATGCGCGTACAGTGCTGATTACAGGACCTGTGACTCAAGAGATGGCCCAGGAAGTCTGTTCCCGTCTGCTTGCGCTTTCCCAGGTTAGCAGCGACCCGATTACCGTTATTGTTTCTTCTCCGGGTGGACACGTTGAGTCCGGTGATATGATCCATGACATGATCAGGTTCATTCAGCCGGAAGTTCGTATTCTCGGTATGGGCTGGGTCGCGAGCGCTGGTGCTCTGATTTATGTGTCAGTGCCTAAAGAACGTCGTTCCTGCACTCAGAACACACGCTTCCTGCTTCACCAACCATCTGGTGGTGCCGGCGGTATGGCAACTGACATCGAAATTCAGGCCAAAGAAATTTTGAAGATGCGTGATCGCTTGAACCAGATCTTTGCAGATGCAACTGGTCAGCCGATTGAGCGCATTGAAAAAGACACTGACCGTGATTACTGGATGAGCCCGGAAGAGGGCATCGAGTACGGTCTTGTTGGTAAAGTCATCAACAACGTCTCCGAGCTTGGTTAGTACCTTGCTTGCTGGAATTTGAAAAAGGCAGCCGTTTGGCTGCCTTTTTTGCTGCCTGAGTCAGGATGAGTGACGAGCAAGTTCGCTCTCCTTATATAAAGAGGCGATGCGTTATGGGATGCGCTTCTACTGCCGCCAGTTTTGGGAGGCCTGGAGCCATTGGGTGGTGCGGTGTTCCGGGTTGGGGGCGTTGATGACGTCGGAGATGGTGGCGATGGAATCGGCGCCGCTTTCGAAGACTTCGGCAGCGCGGTCTAGTGTGATGCCGCCGATGGCGACCAGATGTTTACTTGTGCGTGTCCGCGATCTTTTGAGTGTTTCGAGACCCTGAGGTTGCCAGTGCATTTCTTTTGTTGCGCTATTGTAAATTGGACCAAGGGCCACATATTCAGGATCTAGTGCCAGAGCTGTGTCCAGCTCGGCTTCATCATGGGTGGAAACACCGTAGTAGATTCCTGCGGAACGGAGTGCGCGGAAATCGGCGATTTTCAGGTCTTCCTGTCCTAAATGCACATAGCCCACGTTTGCGTCGTAGGCGGCTTGCCAGTGATCGTTGACGATAAGCACTGCGCCGGCTTTGTCGCAAAGCTGTTTTGCTTCCCGGACCTGCGATCGGATTTCATCCTCTGATTTATCTTTGATGCGGAGCTGGAGACATTTGACGCCAAGAGGAAGGATACGTGGCAGCCACTGGGTGCCATCGATGATCAGATAAAAGCGATCTAACATTGCTGGGTTTCTCGGTTAAGGGCGCTGTGATTGGATGGACAATCACCAGATGCGTGCTGCGTTCATATTTTTGGGCAAAAATAGGAGTTGATCAGGTTGTTGGCTACAAATTTCTAAAATTTGAAGCATTTACACGTTGTGCGTGTGTTGAATTGTGGAGAAAGTCTAGCAAAAAAGGCGAGAGTTTCTTGAAGGGATTCCTGTAAATGTCTGAGTTGAAAAGTAAATGATAAGAAATATTGGAACTTTTGCCGTGTTTGCTTGCGAGTGTGGTGATTTTACGTGGTCTTCTTCTCCGCTCGTCTCTGGGGTGTAAATGTCTAGTAGTGAGTCTTTTTCCCTCTGCGATTTAATGGAATGGCTGTCCAAGGACGCAAAAATGTTGGGGCGTCCCTGTCGTATCTTCGCGGCATTGGGCGAACACTTGCAGAATATTGGTGTGGAGGTGGACCGGATCTCTACGGGTATCGCTATTCTGGATCCGAACTATCATGGTGAGGGGCTTATCTGGGAGCGGGGCGTTGGTCCGCGTGTGCGATATTTCCAGCACACACCTGAGATGAGTGAGTCCTACAATCAAAGCCTATGGAAACGGTCCACTGAAGCCGGGCATATGATCCGACATAAGTTTGGGCATCATGATGAGTATGACCGGCTCAAGGTTATTCAGGAGCTTAAAGAGCAAGGGTACACGGATTACGTTGCCCTCCCCATGGTGTTCTCGGACGGTGAGGTCCATGGGCTGGCTTTTGCTTCGCGGGCGGCTGATGGTTTCAAGGATGAGTATATCAGTGTGTTTGAGCAGATCACTGCTCCCCTCGCGCTGATTTGTGAGCTGTTTAATTCCCGGCAGGCCTCTGAGAACATTCTCAATACCTATCTTGGAACACGTGCCGGACGGCGGGTGATGAATGGTGAGATCCGTCGGGGAGATGGAGAGCATATCAACGCGATCGTGGCGTTTTGCGATATTCGCAACTTCACCGGATTTTCAAATTACTTGCCAGACAAAGCCTTGTTGCAGCTGCTTAACGAGTATTTCGGCATTGTTACGTCGCGGGTTGAGCAGCATGGCGGCGAGATCCTGAAGTTTATCGGTGATGAAGTTCTGGCGGTGTTTCCCTATACGGATGATCAAAGCGCCAGAATAGCGGCGTTTGAAGCCATGTCGGCACTGCGCGAAAGCATGGCGGACCTGACGATTGCGAATGCGCGCGGGTTTCCTGATTTGCCTGCCATCCATGTTGGTATGGGCGTGCATTCAGGTCGCGTGTTCTTTGGCAATGTTGGTGGGCAGCGGCGACTGGACTTTACGGTTGTTGGACCTGTGGTGAATGAGGCCGCACGGATTGCTGACCTTTCAAAACGCCTCAATCAGGAAATGCTGATTTCGCAGTCAGTTGCAGAAGTTCTCAGCTGTTGTGAGGATACTTATGTGGGGACATACCCACTCAAGGGCTTCCCCACACCGGTGAAGGTTTATCAAGCGCCGGAATTAACAAGGTCTTGTGTGTTTGGACCCGGCAATACGGCTTTTCTCGCTTTTGAGAAGAACTGACGGCGCAGCAGCACCAATGTCACCATCAGGGTCGTTCCGATGAACACGAACGGCCCTGCATACCATCCCAGATAACCTACCGCGAAGAAGAGCGCTTGCTGGCCGCTGCTGAAATGGCGGCCTGCAAGGGTTGCCAGCCGTGCTGCGCGCAGGGATGCTTCAACAGCCTCTTCATTGTCTTCATGGCAATCATCCGGGATAGAGCCCATGACGATGGTTGTGTAGTTGAACAAGCGGTAAGCCCAGCCGAATTTAAAAAACGCGTACGCTAGAATGATCATCAAACCGAAGGTCTTGGCTTCATTTTGTATTGGGTCATCCAAAAATGGCAGATTGAGCGTGCGGGCGAGGGCGGTGACCTCATCCATAGCGCTGAGCAGGGTGACCGTGCCGCCGATGGCCAGAAGGGAGGCTGAGGCGAAAAATGCGGTGCCTTGCTGCAGGCCGGACGCGATGTTGGTGTCAGCAATGCGGACTTCTCTTTTGAGCATCGCGCGCATCCAGCGGTAACGGTGCGTGTCCATGGCGTGAGAGAGCGTGTTTTTGGACCAGGGGCTTCGATAGGCCAACCAGCTGTACAAGCCCCATGAGGAGACGAAGACGAGGATGGCAATGAAGTTGGAAAACGGGATCTGAAGCATTGGTCTTTCTGTTTTTAAGCCTGAGTCCGGACATGAGCCCGTCTTGATGCAAACGGGCAGTCTTATGTTTGGCATGATTTGCGGAGAGGGGCTAGAGGGCGCGCATGATATGCGGCTGTGTGAGCCCGGCAAAATTGCGAGAAAACAGACTCAGGATGGTCAAAAAATGGAGTTTGAGTTGTCCTATAGGGTAGCCAATTCTCAATTAAGTCGAGTTTTGAACGAATTTTTGCATAAATATTTTCAGTGAATTTTTTTATGGTTATCGATAATTTTATCAATTCTAAAGAACCCTAACTCTTTGGAGCTATGAGTTTTTATGGGGTAGGTATATCTGACTGATGAATGAGTAGTGATTTGTACGTAGTGAGGTGCGGCAGTCTGCCAAGCCAAATTTTGCCGTTTTGCTGTTGCGCTTTGATCACGGAAGGGATATTCCGTGCGCCCTGTGCTGACGGGGTCTCCTCGGCGCACGTGTATCAACCATTAAACGGTGTTTTATGGATCACGAAATTCAGAAGTCCTGCTGGGGGTTCACTGTGTGGACTGTCGCAACCCTCGGCGGCGTTATGGCGCTGCTTTATGTATTTGCAGGTGCCAGCAGTTAATCCCAAGATAACTGCTTAAACGCGGATTTTGGTAGGGATGCAGATGTGACGTCTGCATCCCTTTTTCTTTGAGCTGGTTCTAGCGTATCTTCAAAATCGATAATGTGCTTTTTGTCACGCAATGGACGCTAGGGCAGATTGCGTGCGGTTTTCTCGCCAGAGCAATTGTCTGCAACTGCCAGCACAATCTTTCCCAGATGCTTCTTTTGCTCAAAAACCTCTTGCGCTTTGCCAATTTCAGCAAGCGGGAAGGTTTGCGCGACCAGAGGCTGTATGCTGCCTGATTCAATGTGAGCAACAAGATTCCCGAAGACTTCGGGTTCCAACACAGTGCAGCCGAAGAAGCTCAGGTCTTTCAAGTAGAGTGTACGCACATCCAGTTCCACGATAGGGCCAGCCATCGCTCCGGCGACTGCATAGCGTCCCCCAGGCTTGAGGATGGTGAGGAGGTCTGGCCATTGCGGACCGGCGACCAGGTCAACCACCACATCAATGCTGTTGGGGCCGAGGCTCTCAACCAGATCATCACTGCGATCCAGCACACGGCTTGCTCCGAGCTCCTGAAGCATCTGAGCCTTTGAGGCGGAGGAGATGGCGATGACGTTTGCGCCGCGTGCGCGTGCCAGCTGGAGGGCTGCTGAGCCAACACCTCCTGAGGCTCCTGTCACCAGAACGGTCTCTCCGGCTTTCAGGTTGGCGCGGGTCAGCATGTTCTCCGCGGTTGAGTAGGAGCAGGGGAAGGATGCCAGCTCCAGATCGCTCAGTTGGCTTTGGATCGGGTAGACGTGGCGGTGATCGATTGAAACAAATTCAGCAAAGCCGCCATCGCATTCTGAGCCCATGAACCACGGTGACGTCAGTTTTTTGCCATTGGCATATTGCAGGCATGGCTCTACCAGCACGCGCTTGCCCAGAAGGGCCTGATCGACCTTAGCGCCTGCCGTGACGACCCGTCCGCACACGTCTATGCCCTGAATGCGGGGGAACTGGAGCGGCTGGCCGGACCATGTGGCATCCTCTGCCTGATTGTCGTGGCGCGAGTACCATGCTTTTCGTGTGTTGATGTCTGTATTGTTGACGCCTGCCGCCAGAACTTCAATCAGCACATCCTCAGGGCCGATGGCAGGCAAGGGCAGGTCGGTGTGCAGCTCCAACATGTCCGGTCCACCGTGCCCGGTGAGTGTTACTGCAGTCATTGTGGTGGGGAGGTTGCTCATCATGTTGCTTTCTGAGTGAGTGATTGAATTGCGGACTTGGCCCAAGTGAAGACCGTGGATCCGTGCAGGGGATAGGTTGAGACAACGCCTTCGTGGATCATGAAGAGCTCTCCGGCATTGTTCTCAAGGCTGAGAAGGGCTGCCAGCTGGTCTTTGGTTTGCTGCTTGTGGCGTGTGACGCATTCTCTGACGAGTGCGCTGTCGGGATAGGCCGCAAGGGCCGCCTGATCCATGCAGCCGTGCGGTGCGTTGTTTGCCATCCAATGTTCGATGGTGTGGAGAATGCCCTCCAGAGGATCATCAGAGGACTGGGTTGCTGCCTCATTCAGGAAGGACAGGTAACGCTGATTGCGAACTTCCAGCGCGCCGATGATCATATGTTCTTTGGAGGGGAAGTACTTGTAGAGCGTGCGCAGGCTTACATTGGCGCCGCGCTTGAGCTCTGCAACGCCGGGGGCGGTGAAGCCGCGTGCTGCGAATACGCCTTCCAGGCCTGTGCAGATGGAGTGTTCAAGATCAGTCATGATTAATTGGTAGAGTGATCATTCTACCGAGTCAAATTGAAAAATGGAGAGCGCAGTTGTGCGATCACCGATATGTTTGTGCAATGCGTTAGCTATGGAGGCTGCTATGACTGGCAAAAGCCAAAGCTTCCTGCTATTTGAGCGCTATGACGTTACATCTGGTGAAACTCTGTGTTGGCGTGGAAAGCGTTGACCAGCTGCGGAATTACATTGAACAGCGACAGATTCTGGCGCTGTCACACGGTTTGAGTGACGAGCAGATCCATACCACTCGTATGGTGCCGACTCGCATTGACGAGCTGCTGGATGGTGGTTCGCTGTACTGGGTGATCAAAGGCAATGTTCAGGTTCGCCAGAAACTGATTGATATCCGCGTGCACAAGGATGATTCCGGCAAGAAGCGCTGTGACCTTGTGATGGAGCCTTTCCTCCACCAGACACAACTGCAGCCGCGCCGTGCCTTTCAGGGCTGGCGGTATCTGAAAGTGTCAGATGCACCGCCGGATGTGAGCGGGCCAATGCTGGATGGGGATCAACTTGCCGAAATGCCAGAGGGTATGCGCCGCGAGTTGCAGGAGCTTTGCCTGATTTAAGCGGTCTCTCTTTTGCGGATTGCATCTGTGTAAGCTGGATGAGATAAACGTGGCATGTGGCTGTCTGTTCGGGAGAACCATGCTGTGACCGAGCTTATCGCATCGATTGCCGGGCCGTATCTTTTCGTGACAGGCCTTGGATTCTTTATTTCCAGCAGTTTTTACCAGCGGATGATTGCTGCCCAATCAGATGCGAATCCGATCTTGCTCAATCTGTCTGGTGCTGTGCATTTTGTGGTTGGTATGGTTGTGCTTGCCAACCATTTCAAAGTGTCCAGCATGGCCGGCGCTCTCGTAACACTGGTTGGGGCAGCTGCTGTGTTGAAGGGGGCAAGCCTTATTGTCATTCCGGATTACATGACAAAGTCACAGCAAATGGGGAAGAGGGGCGTGCTTGCTACGGGCACTGCTTTTACCGTAGTTGGTACTTATCTGAGCTATGTCGGGTATTTTTAGAGGGCATATGCCGAGCAGTGTGAAATCCTGAGACGCGGTAGGGTTCCGGGCAAATGCGTTCATCTGCCCGGAGAGTCGTTTTATACTTCGATATTGTCGATCAGGCGGGTATCGCCGACTTTGGCAGCGACGAGAATGCGTGCGCCTTTGGCATCGATGGGTGTGCCCAGATGCTTGCCGTGGCGCAGCTCAAAGTAATCTGTCGCAAATCCTGAGAGCTTGAGGACAACAAGCGCTTTCTTGCGTACTTCAATCCAGTTTTCACCGTTATGGAGTGCATTGCGCGCAGTCTGCAGTGTTTCAGAAATTGTTCTGGCTGTCGTGCGTTCCTTATCATCCAGATACTCATTGCGGGAAGACATGGCGAGGCCATCCTCTTCGCGCACGGTTGGAGCGCCGATGACTTTGGTTGGTAGGTGCAGGTCTCTGGCCAGTTGCTTGATGACGCGTAGCTGCTGGTAATCTTTTTCGCCGAACACAGCGACATCTGGCAGAACGGCCAGCAACAGTTTTGCCACCACTGTGGCTACGCCGTTGAAAAAGTGTGGTCTGTGATCTGTTTCCAGACCAAGGGCCGGGCCTTCGATCTGAATAGATGTGGCAAAGCCGTTCGGGTACATTTCCCGTGCATTTGGAGCAAAGACGCCAAACACGTCGTAGCCCGCCAGCTTTTGCAGGTCGGTCTCTTCCGTTCTTGGGTAGCTCTCGAAATCTTCGCCCGGCGCGAACTGCTTTGGATTCACAAAGATTGAAACAATCACGATGTCCGCATGTTCCCGGGCCTTTTCGACCAGAGACAGGTGGCCTGCGTGCAGTGCCCCCATGGTTGGAACCAGAGCGATTGTTTTGCCTTCTCGTCTCAGAGGTAATAGTGCAGCCCGCAGGTCGTCTACACCACGGTATACGTCTGGGAGATTTCTCATAGGCGTCTCCATGTGGGACCTCATCCCTTAATTTCTTTGCTTTGCAGCGTTTTTATCTGTTGTTGGTAATGGGTTTGCCCAGAAACTGTTGAACCCAATTGCAAGCAGAAACTGATATAACTGATTTTAGCAGATTTTGTGATTATTCTCATTGCACCAATAGTGGGTATTGGTCTTTAGCGAGCGAAATAACCAATCTGTCCCAATAATTGTTAAGTTGTTGGAATAAAATGCCTTCGTAATCTTTAGTGACGTGAACACAGGTACGCCCATGTCAGACAAGCTCTCCAAAAGATCCGGATCTTTAAACAGTCCTATAGACAGCAAGAGTGATCTTTCCAACTTTCTGGAGGCTGCCAAAGACGCGGTTGCAGCGCCTGCCGGGGATGAGCGGGGCCGTTTGATCTTTGCGCTGGATGCCACAATGAGTCGGCAACCCACGTGGGATCAGGCTTGTCATCTACAGGAAGAGATGTTCATCGAAGCGGGCCGGGTTGGGTCGCTTGATGTGCAGCTGGTGTTCTTTCGCGGGTATGGCGAGTGTAAATCCTCGCGCTGGGTCAGCAATTCCAAAGAGCTGGGCGGAATGATGCGCAAGATTCGCGTGCAGGCCGGGCGTACACAGATTCGTAAGGTGCTGGATCACGCCTTGGCTGAGACGCGGAAAAAGCGGGTGCAGGCGGTTGTCTATATTGGTGACTGTATGGAGGAAAATCCTGATCTGGTCTGCGATAAAGCAGGGGAACTCGGATTGTTGGGCGTGCCGGTTTTTGTGTTTCAGGAAGGCAAGGACATCCTGGCAGAGCGGGCGTATCGCGAGATCGCTCGTTTGAGCAACGGGGTCTATCTGAATTTTGATGAGGGATCTGCTGCGAGCTTGCGCGGATTGCTGGCTGCGATTGCAACATTTTCTGCAGGTGGCAGACAGGCCCTTGAGCGCCTTGAGCAATCGGGGCATAAAGGTGCTCAATTCTTGATAGAACACCTTAGCTAGAGCACGCCGCGTTTATTTACATTCACGCATCACGCTCGAGCTCTCTAATTTTGTGCGTATTCTGATCCGGAAACCGGAGCCACTTTTGGGGAATGCGCCTAATACATGTCAGGTACTAAATGGGCTATTTGGTCATGGGAGGATTGGTGCTTGCCATCCTCTATTTCTTCGCAAAGTGGCTGACGCAGTCAAATCCGGCAAAACTTAAAGAAGTTTTGAAAATGCTGATTGGCGGACTGCTGCTGGCATTCTGCGCTTTTCTTGCCGTCACGGGCAGATACGTTATTGCGCTGCCACTTGCGGCGTTTGCGCTGTCCCTTTTGGGTTGGGGGTCTGCGCAGAGTTTCAAGTTTCCTGGTGGATTCCCTTTCGGAGGACTGGGTGGTGCCTCCAAGAGTGCCGGTCAGACTTCCAATATCTCCTCCAGATTTCTCCATATGGAGCTGGATCATGATAGCAAGAAGCTGGAGGGCAAAGTGCTTGCCGGTTCCTTTGCTGGCCGCGCGCTGAGTTCTTTGCAGGTTGCAGAGCTCAAACAGCTTTGGCGCGACGTGCAGCCGGACGGCGACAGCGTTGCCTTACTCGAAGCTTACCTCGATAGCAGGCTCTCCAACTGGCGTGTAGACTTCCACGCGGATTCCACAGCGGGGCAGAGAGACACGTCGAGCTCGAGCGCTCTGACTGAGAAGGAGGCCTACGAGGTTCTTGGACTTGCGCCGGGAGCCTCCGTGGAAGACATCCGTGCTGCTCACCGCAGACTGATTAAACGATTGCACCCCGATAGTGGGGGTTCTGCTTTCCTGGCTTCCAAACTCAACGAGGCGAAGGATCGGCTTCTCAACAGACATTAGACTCACCGTGACTGATACGAGTTACTGATAGACGGCATAGCAGGAGTACTTGGCCTTCTTGAGTTTGGCACAAGCATCCCAGGCTGCTGTTTTGGTTTCAAACCCGATGAACCGCGCGCGATACAGGGTTTGTTTCTTAGATTTGACCGGCTCTGTGTAAATGCGTTTGTTACGCAGGGTGGCCCCTGTCGCAGCGCGCGCATTTTCCAGGATCTTGATTGCTTTATCCTGGCTATCGGTCGCAGAAATCTGAATGTGCCAGCCGGAGGTGTCGATGTCCTCTGGCTTCAGGCTTGCAATCTTCTGCTGAATTGGAGCGGAAGATGGTGCAGCTGTTTTCGCTGGCTGCTGCAGTTTTGCCGAGGCAGAAACAGCAGGGGCAGCCAGTGAGTTGGCAACAAGGTCCTTACGCGGTGCCGGAGCAGGGGCTGTGGCCTGATGTTCCAGCATTTTTGCGATTGGATCAGATGGTTTTGAATTCGGTTTTGTGCCGGTTGCGTTGGCATAAGCGAGTAGTGCCGGCTGTTTTGCAGCTGGTGTGCCTGCTTTGGCAACTGGAATAGCCGGAGCAACTTTTGGGAACTGATAGCGTTTTGCCGTTCCTGCGTAGAGCATCGGCGTGGTGCGACGACCACGGGATGCTTTTGGCAGGTACTGGCTGATCAGCTTGACCATTTGTGCATCACGGCTTTTGCCTGTACGGCCACCCAGAACCACAGCAACAATCTGGCGATTGTCACGTTTAACGTTGGTCACAAGGTTGAAGCCGGAGGCGTTGGTGTAACCGGTTTTGATTCCATCAACACCACGGACACGACCGAGCAACTTGTTGTGGTTGCCCATACGGCGGCCAGCATATGTGTAAGAGCGGGTGTTGAAGTACTTATAATAGTTCGGGAACCGATCCTGAATCGCACGGCCCAGCAGAGCGAGGTCTGCTGCGGTGGTCACCTGCTTGGAATTTGGCAGGCCATGCGGGTTTCTGAATGTGGTGTTGCGCATGCCAATTGCACGGGCAGTCTGGGTCATGCGGCGCGCAAAGGCTTTTTCGGAACCGGAGATATGCTCTGCAATCACAGTCGACGCATCGTTTGCGGACTTGGTGACGAGTGCATAGATGGCGTCCTTAACGCGCAAAGAGCTGCCAACCTTCAAGCCAAGCTTTGTCGGTGGGCGACCTGCTGCGTAGCGGGAGACCTTCATTTTGGTGTTTAGTGTCGCGCGGCCAGCTTCCAGTTCCTCAAAGAGCACATAAAGTGTCATGATCTTTGTGGTGGACGCAGGGTAGCGTCGTGCATTGGCGTTGTTGGCGTACAAAACCTTCCCGGTTTTCGCATCAACGACAATACCAGCATATTTGGAATTTGCCTGGGCAACAGTCGGAGCTGTAGCGATTGCTAAGGATACGGCAAGAATGCCGACAGCTTGTCCCAATGCCTTTTTTAGGCGCCCAAATGGCCCAAAATTACGCAGACCCATGTTCTTTTCGCCCCGTGAGCAATAATGGCGGTTTACGCGCTCTGTACTAAATAAATTCTCTCATTGCTAGCGGAGGTGTGTTCAGAAAGCCTCAGCCGCTAAAAATGCGGCGCAGGTGACTCCCCCCGTTCGCGTCATACCCAGAATGATGCGATTACGGTTACAATTCTGTAAATACGATAAGGCAGATTGCAAAAATATTGTTTTTATCCGTTTTTTGTTTGTGGCTACGCCCCTGTCTTTTCATGATATTGCAGCGCAAAATAAAAGTTGACAAAATTTGTGCAGCGCATAATATCGCTGCGTAAGTTTAGAAATGTGGCGTTTGCTCCCCAAGAGACAAAAACCTAATCATCGAAATACCGGCGCCGCCCAATTGATGAGGTAATTTTCATGGTCACAGGATTTGAGAATATGCAGAAGCTTGGAAAAGATAACATGGACGTAGCTATGCAAAGCTTCGGCGCGTTTTCCAAGGGCATGCAGGCGATCTCTGCTGAGGTTGCGGACTACTCTAAGAAGTCAATGGAAGAGAGCAGCGCAGCAATGGAGAAAGTTGTTGGCGCCAAGTCTCTTGATAAGGCTATGGAAGCTCAGGCAGATTTCGCCAAAGTGAGCTACGAAAGCATGGTCGGTCAGGCAACTAAAATCGGCGAAATGTATGCTGAGATCGCTAAGGACGCTTACAAGCCCTATGAGGGTATGCTGTCTAAAGCTGCCAAGTAATCTACTGGCATAACTGAGATTGAAAGCCCGAGGTGCGTTAGCGCTTCGGGCTTTTTGGTTTTGCGTGTTTTAAATAGATTGCCCTGGTTGTTTCCATTTTCAGACAACCTATCTCTCTTCTTCAAGGCCCTCTCAAAACATTGTGATTCAGTATCCTGAATTCTGGCGGGCGTGTTTGGGTCCGCAGAATGGCCCGAATATGCTCATCTTACGTTGGGAGCAGGGTTTAACCCTTCGGATAGTCTGAGTGTTTTCTCTTCTTATTGGTTTGCATTTTCCAGTTTGCTTGGGGAATAATCAGTACTAACAATGAAAGAGAAGGCTTCGCGTGTCCTGAATGTCTGCAATTGGTTGATCTGGCAGGTACATTCGGGAGGCTGCTGATGCCGCCGGGTGCGGGGCGTTGGCGCCAGCAAGCCTGTAAACCAGAGCGAAAAGACAGCGCAGATGCTGTAGCGAGAGTGTGAATGAGAGACCAGCGACAGGCAATGAGTGTTCTCAGGGGAGATAATCTTATGCTTACAGTGTATAATGAAACAGAAAATGAAACGCTGTTTGATTTTTCTGGAGTTGTTGGTGTGCCCTATGAAAATGCATATCCCTTGAATTCGCAGGGGGTACGTTTAAATACTATAAAGTCCTCTGCGTTATACATGGAGGGACAAAGAGAACAAATGAGCAGCGATTTCGACCTGGATAATGACGATGATGGCGGGACGATAACCGTTACCAAACCTAAGCCAAAAACAAAAAGGCCCAGTTTGTATCGCGTGTTGTTGCTCAATGATGATTTTACGCCGATGGAGTTCGTGATCCACGTTGTGGAGCGGTTCTTTCATAAGGATCGTGAAGATGCGACGCAGATTATGCTCCATGTCCATCATCATGGCGTAGGGGAGTGTGGAGTCTTCACCTATGAAGTGGCCGAGACAAAGGTCACACAAGTTATGGATTTCGCCCGAAAACACCAACATCCATTGCAATGTGTAATGGAGAAAAAGTAATAGGGGGCGCCTGTGCCGTCATTTTCTCGCAGTCTGGAGAAAGCTCTCCATCAAGCTTTGGCGTTTGCTAATGAACGCCATCAGGAATATGCGACCCTGGAGCATCTGCTGCTTTCATTGATTGATGATCAGGATGCTGCTGCGGTGATGCGTGCATGCAATGTGGACCTCGATCAACTGCGAAAAAGCATTGTCGAATATATTGATACTGAACTAGAGAACCTCGTTGTTGACGGGGATGATGATTCAAAACCAACCGCCGGTTTCCAGCGTGTCATTCAACGTGCTGTCATTCATGTTCAATCATCCGGGCGTGAAGAAGTGACTGGTGCCAACGTTCTTGTCGCCATTTTTGCTGAGCGTGAAAGCCATGCTGCTTACTTCCTGCAAGAGCAGGAAATGACACGGTACGACGCTGTCAATTATATCTCCCATGGTATTGCAAAACGGGCTGGCTTGTCTGAACCACGTCGGGTACGTGGTGCTGAAGAAGAATCCGATAGTGGCGCTGATCCTAATGTGAGCATGCCGCAACCTCCATCTGGTGGTTCTTCTGACCAAACAAAGCGGAAAACAGAAGCTCTTGAGGCTTATTGTCAGAATCTCAATGACAAAGCGTTTTCCGGTAAAATTGATCCGCTTATCGGGCGTGAGAAGGAAATTTCGCGCACTATTCAGATCCTGTGTCGCCGTGCCAAGAACAATCCACTTTATGTGGGTGATCCGGGCGTTGGTAAAACAGCAATCGCTGAAGGGCTTGCGCGCCGCATCATTGTTGGTGATGTGCCTGAGGTACTGAAAAACGCGACGATTTTTGCGCTGGATATGGGGTCTCTGCTTGCAGGTACTCGATATCGCGGTGATTTTGAGGAACGTCTGAAGCAGGTCGTCAAGGAAATCGAAGATTATCCGGGTGCGATCATGTTTATTGACGAGATCCACACCGTGATTGGTGCGGGTGCGACGTCAGGTGGTGCGATGGATGCATCTAATCTGCTGAAGCCTGCGCTGGCATCCGGTACGATCCGTTGTATCGGTTCCACCACATATAAAGAGTATCGCCAGTTCTTTGAAAAGGACCGTGCGCTGGTGCGTCGCTTCCAGAAAGTGGATGTGAACGAGCCAACCATTCCAGATGCGATCGAAATCCTGAAAGGGCTGAAGCCTTATTTTGAGGACTTCCATAACATCAAGTACACCAATGATGCGATCAAGGCAGCAGTTGAGTTGTCCTCTCGCTACCTTGCTGACCGGAAGCTTCCGGATAAAGCGATTGATGTGATTGATGAGTCTGGTGCATCGCAAATGTTGTTGCCAGAGGGCAAACGTCGCAAGACAATCGGCCTGAAGGAAATTGAAGCAACCATCGCGACCATGGCGCGGATACCGCCTAAGTCTGTTTCCAAGGATGATGCTGCGGTTCTGTCCAACCTTAAGGACAGTCTGAAGCGCGTTGTTTATGGGCAGGATCCGGCGATTGAAGCGTTGTCTGCTTCCATCAAACTGGCCCGTGCCGGTCTGCGTGAACCGGATAAGCCAATTGGCTCTTATCTGTTCTCTGGTCCGACTGGTGTTGGTAAGACGGAAGTTGCGCGCCAACTGGCATCGACACTGGGTGTTGAACTGACCCGATTTGATATGTCCGAGTACATGGAACGCCATACGGTTTCCCGCCTGATTGGTGCACCTCCAGGTTACGTGGGCTTTGATCAGGGTGGCTTGCTGACGGACGCTGTTGATCAGCATCCGCATTGTGTGCTGCTTCTGGATGAAATCGAGAAGGCTCATCCTGATCTGTTCAACATTTTGTTGCAGGTTATGGATCATGGTAAGCTGACGGACCACAATGGTAAGTCTGTCGATTTCCGCAATGTGATCCTGATCATGACCACCAACGCTGGTGCGGCTGATCTGGCGAAAGCTCCTATGGGCTTCAATCGCATTGACCGTGATGGCGATGATATGGATGCGATCAACAAGATGTTCACTCCGGAGTTCCGGAACCGTCTTGATGCGATCATTCCGTTCGCAAATCTGGATAGTGACGTTATTCATCGTGTGGTTGAGAAGTTCGTTATGCAGCTGGAAGCTCAGCTTGCTGAGCGTAACGTGACCTTTGAACTGACACCTGAAGCTGTGGCCTGGCTTTCTGAGAAGGGCTACGACCGTCTGATGGGCGCGCGTCCGCTGGGCCGTGTCATTCAGGAGCACATCAAGAAGCCGCTGGCTGATGAGGTTCTGTTCGGCAAGCTTCAGAAGGGCGGGACTGTGAAGGTCTCCGTTTCTGAGGATCTTGAAGGTCTGCTTCTTGAAAGCGTTGAGGAACGTCCGACACCTAAGGCGAAGGCTGCCAAAAAAAAGCCGGTTGCCAAAGGCAAGGGCAAGTCCGTTGTTCCAAAAACGGGTCGGGGCGCTGATGCCACCAAACGTGGTGATGTTCCCGGTATTCCGATTGCGGATTAAAGCATTGATAGTTGAGAAAAAGCCGGAGCATCTGCTCCGGCTTTTTTGTATGGTGGGGCTACGTAGTCTTGTGTAGGATTCTTTATGCAGCTTCAATAGATTGCGTTTCTTCTTCCCCAAAGGCTCTTCTTTCTCGTGAGCCTCCGAGTTCTTAAATGACCAGTTCAGACATGGATATCGACGAAGGAGAGGATCCTTCGGAATTTGAGGGAGGTGCCTATTGGTTCCGCCAAGGAGCTAAAGGCGCGTTTTGCCTCCCGACACTTATTTTGATGATGGCCTTTGTGGGGTTTACCTCGCTGGCCCGCGAAGTTGGGCTTACGCTCACTGAAGTGCTCTTGATGAGCCTGTTCATGTGGGCGTTGCCAAGCATTGTTGTTTTGACGGGCGCTATGAGTGCCGGGGCGGGGTTGATCCCCGCTGCGATTGCAGTGGCTCTTTCCGCTGTGCGTTTGATGCCGATGACGGTGGCGCTGATGCCCGTTCTGCGGGATGAGAAGCGCACCAAGACGTGGCATATGCTGGTTGTGTCCCACTTTGTGGCTGTGACGGCGTGGGTGTTTGCCATGCGCAACCTGCCAAGTATGCCAAGGGCGGCGCGTTTGCCCTTCTTTGCCGGATTTGGGTCCACAGTGCATTTTGTGGTGCTGTGTTCGACCGCGTTGTCTTACATGGTGCTTCCAGCGGTAGAAGGGCCGATTGCGGCTGGTCTGGTTTTGCTGACTCCGATCTACTTCATGTTTTCCATGTATCAGGCTTCTCGTACGAGTGGTGATAAGGCCGCGCTCATTCTGGGTCTCATTCTCGGGCCTGTCTTCTATCACTTCTTTCCGGGAGCTGATTTGCTGCTGACCGGATTTGTAGGTGGCACAGTTGCCTTTGTGGGCTGGTTGTTTGCAACACGGAGGGCTGAGCTGTGAGTGAAGTTTATGGCAGCTGGTGGTGGCCTTATGTGATGATCCTTGTTGCAGGCTTTCTGGCGACAGAGTGCTGGCGCTGGATTGGTGTGTTTGCCTCCGGCAAGCTGCGCGAGGACAGTCTTTTATTCGCATGGGTGCGGGCTGTTGCGACGGCGTTGATTGCTGGCATCATCGCGCGATTGGTTTTGTTTCCCGAAGGTGTGCTGGGCGATGTGCCTGTATGGCTGCGTCTTGCTGCGGTGGCTAGTGGCGTTGTTGGATACAAGCTTCTTAACGACCGGCTGATGGCCGGGATTATCTCAGCTGAGTTTGTGCTGATTGGTGGCTGGGCCTTTTTGATTTAACGGATCTTGCTAAGCTTGATCGCACGCATTGCTGATCGTTGTTTCCCGCTCTAACGTAAGTAAGCGACTCGGGAGCTGACGATGACTTATATTGCCTTGAATGAGCAGACACTCTGTGATGAGCATATTTGCTGTGCAATCTCGGACAAAAAATGTGCGCAGGGCTACCAGTTGAAGAAGGACTGGTTGAGTCCGCAATTCTCTTCAGGCTATCAATTTATCCGGTTGGATGAGCGCGCAAAGGTGTTCATTGAATTTGGTCCGGCGGAAGCTGGCTGGGCGCCTGTAGTTGCGCCTGGGCACCTGCTGGTGAACTGTTTTTGGGTTTCCGGCAAATACAAAGGGCAGGGTCATGGCAAGGCGTTGCTGGCCAAGGCCATAGAGGCAGCGCGTGAGGCTGGCGCAACGGGTCTGGTGACAATTGCTGGCGCTAAGAAGATGCCCTTCCTCTCAGATGGTAAATGGTTCAAGCGGCAAGGCTTTGAGGTCTGCGATACCTCGCCGGATGGTATTGAGCTGTTGCGGCTTGGTGTTGATGGACAGACTGGTTCCGCATCGTTTTCTGAAGCCGCTCAAAAAGGTGCTGGACCTAAAGAGGAGGGGCTGGTTGCTTACTACTCCAATCGCTGTCCGTTCACGGATCATCATGTGATGCAGAACCTGAAAGAGACTGCGCAGAAGCGTGGGTTGCCGCTCAAGATCGTTCATCTGGATACACTGGAAAAGGCGCAGAGGGCGCCGACACCTGCCACGATTTTCTCGCTGTATTGGAGCGGGAAGTTTGTGACGACGGACGTGAGCGTTTGCATGGATTCCCGCTTCGATAAGATCATGCAAAAAGCACTGAATGAGAAAGTGTCTATCAAAGCTGTCTGATCATTTCAGGTGAACCGAAGTTCTGGTTGCCTTGAAAATCTGATTCAAGCGTGCAGGCTAGTGCGTTGTAATTAGATTCAAAATTGCAGGTCAGGAAGGTCGGTCGTTTCAGGTGAATCGACTTTTCCTCGCGCAGTCTGGTGGGAATGCGCGAGGTTGTTTCATTTGAAATGATCAGGAATGAGCCGCAACAGCTGCGCGAATTTTCTCTGCGTTTGCTTTGAGCTTTTCACCGTCTTCCATCTCGCCTGTGTGCGGGCGCAGGGAAACGCCTTCAGTGCGTGGGATGACGTGGAAGTGGGTATGAAACACCATTTGCCCGCCAGCGCCTTCGTTGAACTGGTGGATGGTGATGCCGTCCGCAGCAAATGCTTGCTTGAGGATGCGGGCCATCTTCTGGGCTGTCTTTGCGACAGCTGCAAGGTCTGCTTCTTCAATGTCGAGGATGTTGCGGGAACCGTTTTTCGGCAAAACCAGCACATGGCCATCCGCGCGTGGCATGATGTCCATGATTACAATTGTATTTTCGTCCTCAAAGACCTTCTCGGAAGGCAGTTCGCCGCGTAAAATTTTGGCGAAGATGTTGTGTTCATCATATGCGGAGCTGGTCATTACAGGATCCTCAGTGGTCTCAAAAATGTTTGGGCCCATACATATCGCGATTCACGACGGAATTCCCAATAAGAAATATGTGTTGCGATCTGCTAGGTGTTGAGAACCTGAATGGACTTAAGAAACTGATTCAAGTTTGGTGGGATTTGTGAGTCTCTTCAGAGTCTTGAGGTGGTGTCTTAATGTAGGTTCTAGGAGCCCTGCTGGCGAAACGGTCCGTGTTCCGACAGGATTTTCTGTTCATGCAGAACGGCTTGGCGCTCCTGATCCAGATAGTGTGCGACCGCATTCCTTAACGAAGGGTGTGCAATCCAGTGAGCGGAGTAGGTGAGGTTGGGCATGTAGCCACGGGCGAGTTTGTGGCTTCCCTGCGCGCCAGCCTCAACACGTTGCAGACCGCGCGACAAAGCAAACTCAATGGCTTGATAATAGCAGATCTCGAAATGCAGGCAGGGGTGGTTCTCGATACAGCCCCAGTTGCGACCATACAGGGTGTTGCCGCCGATCATGTTGAGGGCGCCAGCAATATAGCGGCCATTGCGCTTTGCCATGATGAGCAAGGTGTGGTCAGCCAGTCTTTCGCTGAGGAGCGAGAAGAATTCCCGGTTGAGATAGGGCGAACCCCATTTACGATTGCCAGTGTCTACGTAAAACTCATAGAACGCGTCCCAGTGGCTTTCTTGTAAATCCGAGCCGGTAATCCATTCCACTTCAATATCGTGGTCCAGCGCGGTCTTACGTTCCTTACGGATGCTTTTGCGCTTGCGGGAGGATAAGACCTCCAGAAACTCGGTGAAGTCGCTGTAGCCGTTGTTCTCCCAATGGAACTGCTGGTCTGTTCGTAGCAGGAAGCCTTCGTCGCCCAGTTCCTTCCACTCCTGCTCAGTGAGGAAGGTGAAATGAGCTGATGAGCCTTCGATGCGTGTTGCCAGCTCTTTCAGGCCTGTGGTGAGAATCTTGATCGTTTCTGGTCGGTTGGCCTGCGGTGAGATCAGCAGGCGGCGTCCCGGTACTGGCGTGAAGGGAATGGAGCATTGCAGTTTGGGATAATAGTTTCCGCCAGCACGCTGAAATGCTTCAGCCCATGGATAGTCGAAAACGTATTCGCCCTGACTGTGGCTTTTTGCATAGGTTGGGATGGCAGCGATTGGCTTGCCATTTTCTTCCCACCAGATGTGTTGCGGGATCCAGCCCGCATCCCATCCGACGCATCCGCTTTCTTCCAGTGCTTGTAAAAAAGCGTGTGAAAGCATTGGGTTAAATTCGGAAACTTGAGAATTTGATTCAGTTTTCAAGTCTGGTGTGGATTGGATTATTTCAGGTGAATCGATCCAATCCTGCTGATCATAGAGGATCGGCGGTGTGCCGGGATTTGCCAGTACATCCCAGTCTGTACTGGGGATCTCATCGAGTGATGAGAGGACTTTCAGAATTGGTGATGGTGGTACTGGCAAATCAATAGGTCCTAGAGTGGATCTTCGTCTGGATTGAAGCCTTCAAAGACGATCTGGTCAGCGTGCTTGGCCGCATTAAGGCGATCTTCTTTGGTTCTAACGGTCCATGTCATGACAGGCAGGCTATAGAACTCACGCAGGAAGCTTGGGCCATCTGCAGGCAGATCTTTTACGAAGAAAGAGACGAAGTGCGGGTCTGTGCCTGCCATGTGCACCATCCAAGAGATTTTCTCGATCTCGTGTTCTGTCAGGTGCAGGTGATCGTTCTCGCTCAGCGTGGTCATGGAGATGCAGCCACGCGGGATTTGCGGTGCGACATCCTTCATGGTCCGAAGCATCTTCGGGTCAAAGGATTTTATTGCTGCCGGACCTTTATAAACGCTGAGGATTTTGGCGATGGTTTTAATGAACTCATCCTGACCTTCTGCAAGGTTCAGGGTTTTGATTTCAATAACCAGCGGCACCTTGCCATCGACCAGGTCGAGCAGTTCTTGCAGGGTCCACATTGGATCAGTGGAGCCGCGCATGGAGAGCTTGCGCAGGTCAGCCAAATCGAAATCGATGACTTTGCCTTCGCCGTGTGTCAGGCGCTCAAGGTTCGGGTCGTGAAATACGATGACCTGACCGTCTTTGGTTTCCTGAAGGTCGACTTCAATGGCGAAGTTGTTCTCAATAGCGGCTTTGACAGCAGACGGGGTGTTTTCAAGAATGCCTGCTTCTTTGTTATGGAAGCCGCGGTGAGCGATCGGGCGGGCGGTGAGCCAGGAGAGATCTTGCATGGATTATTCGAACTTGCTTCTTCAATAAATGGGAGGTGTTTTGTGTGATCAGAACACAATTAGTCAGCAACTTCGAAAATTGCTTCGATCTCAACTGCTGCGTTGAACGGGAGTGAACCAGCGCTGACAGCAGAGCGTGCGTGACGGCCAGCATCACCCATTGCGGCAACCATGAAGTCAGATGCGCCATTGATGACTTTTGGCTGGTCGCCGAAGTCGCCATTGGAGTTGACGAAGCCAACGATCTTGACGAGGCGGACGATTTGGGAGAGGTCACCGGTGGCAGCTTTTGCCTGTGCCAGCAGATTGATTGCGCAAAGACGTGCTGCTTCCACACCATCTTCGATGCTCAGGTCAGCGCCAACCTTGCCGGTTTTTGTGATCTTACCGTCCTGCATTGGCAGCTGGCCGGAGATGAAAAGCTGGTTTCCGGTTTTTACGAAAGGCACGTAATTGGCAGCAGGAGCAGCAGCTTCCGGCAGTGTGACACCAAGCTTTGCGAGGTTTTGCTGAATTGTATCAGACATTCGTTTTCCCTCCGGTCGGAATGTTCTTTTGCAATAAGTGATGCAAATCCACGAAAACTCAAGAGTTTATCTCTTCACGAAGCCGTGGTCTGCAAGGTGAGGCGCAGACTCACATTAGAATCACTATGGTTGCAAGAGTGCAGGGGGCGTTGTCTACGTGGGAAACGTGTATCTAATTTGAAAGATTTACCCTAGCACCGATTTCCTTGGTGGAATGTTTGCGTTGGCGGTGGCGTTTATGCACTCTTTGAGGCTGGAAGAGAGGCATGCCCACGTGTCTTTTGTTCCGACATGATCGGAGGTTTTATGCTGAAACTACGCTTGAGACATGGTCTTCGCGGGATTGCAGGTTCTTCCCTCTCTATGAGTTTTCTGCTGTTTCCCTCGTTAGGCAGTGCTGCCGATCTTCAGCCTCACAAAGCCGTTTATGACATGCGATTGTCGAGCGCCCAAAATGGTGCGGACATTTCTGATGTGAACGGGCGCATGGTCTATGAGCTTTCCGGTTCTGCCTGTGATGGATTTACTGTGGACCTGCGTTTTGTGGTGATGAGTGTTGATGACGAGGGGCAGGAGACTATCACTGATCTGCGTAGCACCTACTTTGAAGCACCAGATAATTCTCAGCTTTCGTTTGCCTACAAAACCTTCATTGATGATTTTTTAGCCGAGCAAGCACAAGGTACAGCGGAGCATCAAAGCTCCAAAGTAGATGTGGATTTGAGCGGACCAGATGAGAAGACGCTGAGCTTTGATGGTTCCATCATGTTTCCGCTGCAGCATCTGCACAGCGTGATTGATGGTGCCGCTGGTGGGCAGCACTTTATGGTTTCCAAGCTGTATGATGGCAGTGTTACTGGCGAGCAGTTGTTTGAGGCCACCACTGTTGTTGGCCGCAAGCTGGCTGATCCTTTGGCGCAGCGTTCTGATCAGCTTTCCCTGCCGAACGCTCTGGGACATGCAGATGCCTGGCCGGTTTCTATCGCTTATTTCAACTTAAGTGATGGTGCACGTGGTGAGCGGACGCCGGACTACCAGTTACGGACGGTGCTTCATGAAAACGGTGTCACAAGAAGCATGAACCTGAATTATGGGGTGTTTGAGCTGGAAGGTGCTTTGGTTGAGTTGGATCTGAAGCCTATTGTGCATGTCAGTACATGTGGAAGCTCAGTGGCGCTGGAAGAAGAAGTGAGCGCACCGTTTGCTGGGGCGATCAAGAAAGAGCAGCTGCGGTAGCTCAGCGTTTGCTCGGTGATTTTATGGAGCGGCCAAGAGAGACGACTGAGCTGTCTTTGAATTTTCCGCGCAAGGCATCCATTGCCCGTTCTGCTTTGGCGCGTTTTTCTGCTTGTTCGTCCAGTAAGTCTTCCGGGTCGGCCTGATCTGCCGGGCCTAGATCCCCAATCCCTACGCCGATGAGGCGGAACCGCATTTTACCGTCGGCCACGTTGTGCAGCAGATCATCTGCTGTGCGGAAGATCTTGTCGGCCAGTTGGGTTGGATCATGCAGCATGCGCGAACGGGTGATGGTTTTGAAGTCGGCTGTTTTGAGTTTCAGCGTGACAGACCTGCCAGATTTTTCTGCCTTCTTGGTGCGGTAGGAGACTTTTTCAGTCAGTGCCCAAAGGCTTTTTGAAAGCTGAGTGACGTCAGAGACATCCGTGTTGAATGTGGTTTCGCCGCTGATGCTTTTTGCGCCTCTGTTTGAGGAGACGTGCCGGTCATCTTCCCCCTGACACAGTTTTGCAAGGCGCAAGCCCATGGCGCCGTATTTGCGCGCAAGGTCTGTCGGGTCTTTGAGCTGCAACTGGCCGATGGTTTTGATGCCGTCCCGTTCCAGCTTGCCCTGAAACACCTTGCCAACGCCCCAGATGACGCTGGTTGGCTGTTTGGCAAGGAACTCTTTCTTTTCTGCATCCCCAATGACTGAAAAACCGCGGGGTTTGTCCAGGTCTGAGGCGATTTTGGCGAGGAACTTGTTGGGCGCGAGGCCGACGGAGACTGAGAGCCTGAGCTCTGTCTGGATCTTGTTCACGAACTGGACGAGTAGTTCTGCTGGTGTCGCGCCATGAAGTTTCTGCGTGCCGGAGAGGTCGAGGAAGGCTTCGTCAATGGACAAGGGTTCGACAAGCGGGGTGAGTTTTTCCATCTCTTCGCGAATTTGGCGGCCAACCTGAGAGTACAGTTCCATACGCGGTTTGATCACGACTGCGTCCGGGCAGGCATCGAGTGCCTTGAACATGGGCATGGCAGAGCGCACGCCGTAAATGCGGGCGATGTAACACGCTGCGGAGACAACGCCGCGCTGGCCACCGCCGACAATGACAGGACGATCTGCCAGCTCTGGGTTCTCACGCTTTTCGACGGAGGCATAAAATGCATCGCAGTCGATGTGAGCGATTTCGAGTGTATCCAGTTCTGCGTGGGCAAGGATGCGCGGGCTGCCGCATTTGGGGCATCGCGTCAGGTCTGCCCGAAACCTGTGTGTACAGTCCCTGCAGAGTGCTTTGAGGGGAGTGGTGGCCTCAGGTGCCATGGAAGCCAGACCTTAGATTATTTTTGGAGTTCAGGTGCAGGGTCTGTAGCATGACCTAGTCCTCAATCTCCCAGGAAATTCGTGCGCCGCCCACATAAAACACGGAATTGCGCATCTGGTCTTTGTCCCATTCCTCAATCGTCCAGTCTTTTGAGTTGACGGGATCAAAGTTCAGGAAAAACTTGTCTTGTAAAAACGTGCCGACAATAGGGTGTTTGATCGTGGTGTAAGCGCCGCCGCCCGGTTCGTGGAGTTTGAACTCAAGACTCTCTTCGACCCTGATCTTCAGCGTGCTGATGGCCCCTTGTGGCGATGTTGCCGGGCGCTGACAGTCATGTGCCGCAAACTCCAGAAGTATGGAGCCGGGGCCGCCGGATACACCGGAGGTGAACAGGGCGTTTTGCAATATCGCCCCGTTTAAATGTCCAAAACGCTCCAGAAAATACTGAAGGGTCGTGCTTGAAAGTTGTTCCACGCTTGGATTCTCTGGTTTTGTGAAAGGTTCACTTGCAGCTGTGAGATTACCTTACCGCAGCGACCAGCAGATTTTCAATAAAATCGCCTGTTTCTTTCCAACAATTGCTCTTCAGGGCAACGTTGGGCAGATCTCCGGCAGTTGCGAAGAAGCGTGAATCGGCAATGAAATGTACGAGCTGTACGTGAGGTGTGCTTTTGCCGACGGAGATAATGTTGGTTGGGCTGTCGTCAATGAAAATAACCGGGTGATGGCCCCGTTTAGCGCACAGAGCCGCAACGGCTCCGCCTTTCGGGCCTTCGTTGGTGACGAGCGGGTAGTCCATGCCAAGACGTGCGAGCAGGTTCTCACGGGCGGATTTGTTGTGGCTGCCGGGCAAGTTGGTCAGGATGACGATGTCACAGAGCTTCGACAGGCGCTCAAGCTGTTCAGCAGCATGTGGAACAGCTTCCTGCTTGCCGACCTCGCTTTCGAAGAAGTCATGAATGACTGCCATACAAGCATCGTCTGTCAGGTTCTCGCCAGTCTGCGTGTAGACCATGTTTGCCTTGAGGCGGTATGCGGTTTCCTTGAAGGCGACGCCATGATCTTTCATGAAACGCTCAAGGTGCGGGATGAATTGCAACAGAACTTCATCCACGTCGCAGATGAGGAGCGGATGGGCGCGTTTTTCGATCTCTTTGATTTGCTGCAATGCGCTGGCGTTTGCGGTCTCAATGTTGGGCAAGGAAATCTAAGCCTCCAGCAAGTTTAAGATGAGCTGCGGCAATCATGGTCGGGCGAACACCGGCACTTTCTGTGTAGGCGAGCAGTAGTTGCTCGTCCTGCATCAGGAATTCAAGGACGCCTGCCAGGAAGCCTGGCTCGGCTGCCGCATCGCGAATCTCTTGAGGCCCAATCCCGGCTAAAGACAGGAAGCGACCGAGCTGTTCGGGCTCGCTGCCAAGAAATGTAAGGGCACCAATTGCAATTTCCTGTGCAGTATCTTCGGTCAAACTGCCGGTTTTGCCTAAATTCATTGGTGTTTGCCTTTCTGAAACGAATCCGAATTAACTATGTAGCAGGAAATTTAGTGTGGGACTTGTCCCAATGCCAGTCGCAACGCGGCTGCATCACACCTTTATTTATGGCTAAACCATTTTTGGGGCGGCATTCTGTGCAGGACTGAACTGATGCAAAAGACCGTGCTGATTGTTGAAGACAACGAACTCAACATGAAGCTGTTTAACGATCTGCTTGAAGCTCATGGATACGCGACCTTGCAGTCTCGCAATGGCATGGAAGCGCTTGAGCTCGCTCGTGCACATAAGCCGGATCTGATCCTGATGGATATCCAGCTGCCTGAAGTTTCAGGGCTTGAAGTGACCAAATGGATCAAAGAGGATGATGACTTAAAGATCATTCCTGTGATTGCGGTGACTGCTTTTGCCATGAAGGGGGATGAGGAGCGCATTCGCCAGGGCGGATGTGAGGCCTACATTTCCAAGCCAATCTCTGTTGGCAACTTCCTGGAGACAGTCTCAGGGTTCCTGAAGGACACCTAATACAACCGTGATTAGTTGTGATTGTGGTTAATTGGTAAATTGTGCTCAGCTAGAAGTTGTGGGTTTACCGATCCTCAGAAAGCAAAGCTTTAGTAACCTGTTTGATCTTACCAGTTTTCATTGAGTGAAAGACTCTCATCAAAAGTCGTAGGTCTTTGAAACTAGATGAAATCACCGAGTGAGTCTTGCGGGGACTATTGGGTTTCTGTGCGTATGCCTCTTGATAATCGGCGGTTTCTTTCCTTTTGTTGTGTATAGGTGAAGAATCCCCTCCATTTTCAGGAGCGCAATTACCTTAAAGCTTTACTAAAGTCGTAAATGTTGCGATGGTGATATACGAAATCATCAGCTTCATGAAATTATTGACTGCAAAATTGCAGTATTGGCCTTTGGTTGATTGAATAAGTCCCGGCAATACTGCTTCATAGTTTCCCTACGGAGCGCTCAGGTCCGCCGCATCTCCTGGGTCCGTGGGGTTGGCCGGCGAGTAAGCGGGTTCTGAGTGGCCTCCTCGTGTCATCCGGTTCTCGCCGGCCACCACTTCTTTCCAATAGTAGAGGATTGACGCTCACAGGCATGGGCCTGTGCATCTGGTGCTGTTTGCGCTGGATTCTGCGCGTCTATGCCAGAGTTGGTGCGTGGAGGGCTTGCAGGAGGCGTGAAACTGGTGTGATCGGTCATTCAGTCAGGGCGATTTTCTTATGTGTCAAAGTGATTGCGGTGGCCAATTCTCGTTGAATTTGAAGCGGAATTGACCGTATTGACCGGACTATACTCAGTCCAATTCCTCTTGTGTGAGGAAATGTTGTCCACCCCTGACAATTGAGTGGTTCGAGCGTGCAGGTGAATTGTCTGAGGAGTGCTCAGTTAGCGATTCTTGCTTGCGTTCGAGTGCTGAAGAGGACTGTCGTGAGAATGCGCGCTTGAGAGCGGATACAAAAAAGGCGCTTGCAGACTGCAAACGCCTTTTTTGAAAATTCAGATGAAGCCAAGACTTACTTGATCTTGGTTTCCTTGAACTCAACGTGCTTCTTTACGACTGGGTCGTACTTACGCTTCACCATTTTTTCGGTCATGGTGCGGGAGTTCTTTTTGGTCACGTAGAAGTAGCCGGTGTCCGCAGTGGACTGCAGCTTGATCTTAATGGTGGTCGCCTTGGCCATCGCTAAGGATCCTGTCTGTTTTCGGCCTTTTTAAGAAGTGGCCGGTTGTTTTGTTTGTCCCGGTGGCACCCTCACACCTTCGCTTCGGGTAGGGTGCGCTTCCGGGGAAACTTTGGGAATTCAGCGCGCACATTACTAATCACAGGGCTAAAGTCAAGATGCATTAGGGCGCTGAGCCGAGTCTTGTCCCCCTTATCAGGCATATAATTACATATGCGCCCAAGAATCCTGCAAATACCAGTGGTAGTCCGTCCGCACCCCACGCGGAAAGAGCAAGTCCGGTGCTGGCAGGGCCCACCAACTGGCCAATGGAATACATGAAAACGAAGGCCGCATTGGCGGAAGCCAGATTAGCCCCGTCAAAGCGTGCACCAAGGTGTGTGAGGCCAACTGTGTAGAGCCCGGCCACGACGCCGCCCCAGACAAAGAGAAGAGCGCATATGCCATAAAAACTGCCGGAGAGCGGGATCATAAGCAGTGCACCGATCACACCAAAAGCTCCGCAATAGATCAGCAGATGACGGCGGTTCATGCGATCAGAGAGCATTCCCAGCGGGATCTGGAGTACCATGTTGCCGGCAGCCATTGCAGAGACAAGCAGGGTAGCAGTTTGCGCTGTCAGGCCAATCTTGAGGCCGAACAAAGGAAGCAATGATATGCCTGATTGTTCCACAGCTCCGAAAACAAATCCGGCGAATGTGGCAGCTGGAGCTATCCACAAAAATGCATAGAGCTTTGAGGTCGCTTTACTTTCGATTCTCGGTGCAGCGTTGAAGCCGATCAACACAGGTAAGGCTGCAATAATGATGCCTGCGCTTGCCAGCAAGAATGGGAGTGCGCCTGTTGTGCCCGCAAATGCAAGTACCAGAGGCCCTGAGGCAAAGCCAAGGGCCAGCACAGTGGCGTAAACACCCATGAGGAAGCCTCTGTGCTTTGAAGGTGCCAGTGCGTTGATCCAGAACTCGGAGAGGATGAAGGCAGAGGTTGTTGCTCCGTGGAACAGCAGACGGAGTGGGAGCCATGCCCAGAAGTTTTCAAACACAAAAAAGAAGGGCAGGGAGAAGCCTGCGACCAACAGGCTGATCAGGAGCGCCTGAGGTGTGCCCAGTTTGCGTGCAAGGTAAGGGCCGACCGGTGTCGCAACAATGGAGGCGACGCCGGAGAATGCGGTGTTGATGCCGATCCATGTGTCGCTGACACCGCGATACTCAAGCGTGAGTGCAAGCAGAGGCAGGCTTGCGGACAGGGAAAGGCCAACAGCTGTGATCGCCGCGATGGCTGCAATGATGCCGCGAACCTGTTTCGGTGAGAGGGAATTGGCTAAAGTGCCCGATGTCTGAAGCATTTACACAACTGCGTTTCAAGCTCGTTACGAGCAGGTGCTTTCGTCCATATTGCGCTCATATACATTCACGCGTCATGTTCTAAAGCCGTGTTTCATGCGTGTTCTTGTCCGAAAAACAGATCTGCTTTCCGGGGATACGCTCTAAATGCTTCTATCAGGAAAAGTGCAAGGCGCAACACATAGTATCGTGGCGATATATGTTTGTTGCGCCTTGGATAATCAGAACTAAATTTCTTCGCGCGCGAAGCCGTCATTCTTCCAGTAGTAGTATGGCACAGGGCCATCTGGAGAAAGATCCGGGTCTTTGGCAAGGCGATTTTCAAGATCTGTCAGGACAGCCAGAGTGATGCGTGGCAAGTCCAGCTCTTTGCATTGCTCAATTGGCAGCCACTGGAGCTCTTCCAGCTCTTCTGTTGGTCCAATGCCAGTTTCCAGCTTGTGCGCAATCTGGTCCGCCCATACAGCGAAGAAACGCGCATCAAAGCGGCGGGTCCTGCCTGGCGGGGTGATTGCACGGGCAACGTAGCGAAGTGGTTCCAGATCCGGCAAGATGCCCAGTTCGTCAAAAGCTTCAAAGCCTGGGCCAGCTGGTTCGCTTTCGCCTTCGGTTTTGCGGCCAACAAACAGGCCTGCTTCCTCGTAGGTTTCGCGAATGGCAGCAATTGCCAGCGCACGCAGGCGGCTTTCTGTCTTGATCTGCTTTTTGTCGTAGTTGAGTTTGGCGAGAACATCTGGATGATAGTCGCGAACATATCTGACACGGCTGTCTTCAGAATCGACACGGCCACCCGGAAACACGAATTTGCCAGGCATGAATTTGTGCGCCATATGGCGCTTGCCCATCAGCAGGTGCAGGGAGCCATCGTCCTTACGATCCAGAATAAGCAGTGTGGAGGCGTCTTTTGGCCTCAAAGGCTGAGCGGCCGGGTTGTTGTTTTCTTCCGCTCGCTCAACTTTGACTTCTTTCGTCAGGTCTTCCGTGGACATTCCTTACCTCTGATTGGCGCGTGTTGGGCCAAAACTAGGTGCTTTGCCGGCAGTTGCAAAGCCATCCATACGTAGTGCCCATTGCAAACCAACCAAGGCGCCCTTGATTGGGCGCAGGAGAGACAGAGACATGATGATGGTTAAAGGCAGCCAGACGGCCATGTGGAGCCACATAGGCGGCACGTAGGCCATCTCTACCCACATGGCCAGCGCAACGACGACGTGACCAACGATAAAGATTGTGAAATAGGGCGGAGCATCATCTGCGCGGTGGTGGTGAAGTTCTTCACCACAGTTGTCGCAGGACTGTTTCACGCTCAAGTAACCGTCGAAGACAGAGCCAATGCCACAGGAAGGACATTTGCAGCGCATGCCACGCAGTACCGCTTCTCCGGTATTCCGATCTTGATGGGTATTCATTTATACCTGCCTTTTCCGTCCCGTAAATGCAGGGGAGCGCACGTTCTTTTTATGTGCGCTTCCGCTTATTTCCGTTTTTTGACCGGCGTAAACCTTTTGGCTTGCTGTTGTTTCTTGCTTGCCAACCCTTGTGCTTAGCAACCCGTCCCGCTGCTTCGCCCTTGGATTTGCCTTTTGTGAGCATTTCAAACCGTAAAGAGCCCGCAAATGGGGCGGCTTCCACCAGTTTGACCTGCACTGCGTCACCAAGTTGGTAGGTTTCACCAGTTGCTCTGCCCACGAGGGCATGAGCCGATTCTACATATTCGTAGTAATCCATACCAATGGTAGATGCAGGAATGAAGCCGTCTGCGCCATTTTGTAGCAGTTTGACGAACAGGCCAGATTTGGTCACTCCGGCAATTCGTCCCGAAAATTCAGCCCCAATTCTTTCGCAGAGGTACAGGGCAATCAGTCGGTCAATGGTTTCGCGTTCAGCCAGCATCGCCCGTCGTTCTGCCGCAGAAATCTCTGCTGCGATGGCAGGTAGCTTCTCTTCGATGCCGTATGGCAGGCCATCATCCCCGAGGCCGAGTGCACGAATGAGTGCGCGGTGCACTATCAAATCTGCATAGCGGCGAATAGGGGATGTGAAGTGTGCATAACGTCGGAGGTTCAAGCCGAAGTGTCCGATGTTCTCGGCGTTGTACTCCGCTTGTGCCTGCGAACGCAGCACGACCTCTGACACCATGGTTGCGCTTGCGGTGTCTTTGAACTTGTCGAGAATGTTGTTGAACACAGAAGGACGCAGGCCGCCAATGTGCGGCAGTTTGACGTCCAGCGTGGAGAGGAAATCTCTCAGGTTCTCCAGCTTTTCCGGTGTCGACGCATCGTGCACACGATAGAGCAGGGCAGAGTTGCGTTTCTCAAGCTCTTCTGCGGCTGCGACGTTCGCCTGAATCATGCACTCTTCGATGAGTTTGTGCGCATCCAATCGGTCAGGAACGACGATCTGGTCAACGGTGCCGTCTTCTTTCAGCAGAATACGGCGTTCCGGGATGTCGAGTTCCAGTGGCTGGCGTTTGTCTCGGCCACGCTTCAGGATCTCATAGGCAGCCCACAATGGCTCAAGAACCGGTTCCAGCAGTGGGCCGGTTTTGTCGTCTGTCACGCCTTCAATGGCTTTTTGGGCCTGTTGATAGGAGAGCTTAGCCGCGCTACGCATGATGACGCGATGGAACGAGTGGGATGTTTTCTTGCCGTTCTTGTCAAAGACCATCCGTGTTGCGATGGATGGGCGGTCTTCGTTCTCGCGCAAGGAGCACAGATTGTTAGAGATGCGCTCAGGCAGCATCGGGATTACGCGGTCAGGGAAATAGACCGAGTTGCCGCGTAGCAGTGCTTCCTTATCCATCGGAGAGCCCGGTGTGACATAGGCTGCCACGTCTGCAATTGCGACGTAAACGATGCAGCCGCCTTCGTTCTCCGGGCTGTTGTCCAACTGAGCATAGACCGCGTCATCGTGATCTTTTGCTGTCGCAGGGTCGATGGTGAGAAGCGGGATGTCACGCCAATCTTCACGGCCCTTGTGGCCAACAGGCTTGATGTTTTCCGATTCAGCAATGACAGCTCCTGGGAACTCATTACGAATACCCTGTGTGTGCAATGCGATTTCGGAGACAGCCATTTCCGAAGTGGTGGACCCAAAGCGTTTGACGATGCGGCCACGTGGTGTGCCGTATCGTCCGACTTTGTGGACTTCGATCTTTACGAGGTCACCGTCTTCAGATTCCATCAGCTCACGCGGATCCAGATCGACAGCGCGCTGCTTGCGGTCAACTGGTTCCAGAGTTGCTGCTTTGGTTGCCTTGTTGATGCGCAGGATGCCAAGGACGTCGGTGTCCTGGTTCTCCAGACGCTTCATCACGCGCACGACGTGTTTGGCTTCGGGGGATCCATCCTGATCGTCCAGCAGTTTCACAAGGGCGCGGTCGCCGATGCCTGGGACGGGGTTGAATTTGTTTTTGTTCTTTTGCGACAAGACGAGAACGTTCGGTGGCTCTCCATGCTCTTCATCCCAGTTCATCGGGATGCCGAGGAGCTCACCGTCAGCAGTTCTGCTCGTGATTTTTACAACAAAGACAGGGGGAAGATCGCCTGGACGCAACATGCGTTTCCGGCGTTTTTCGAGATGACCGGCCTCGGTCAAATCTCTCAGCATTCGTTTGAGGGGGATGCGCGCTGCGCCGACGATACCAAAATGGCGGGCGATTTCGCGTTTACCAGCTTTGCCGGGATTGTCGGCAATAAACTTCAGAATGTCTTCGCGGGATGGCATTTCTGCCGGTCCCTTGTGTCTTTTTTCAGTGGCCTTTTTTCGGCTCAATGTATCTCATCCAGTGCGGCTTTTATGCCGCGAAAAGGGGCTCCCGATGAACGGAAGCCCTTATGTTTCGTTGTCCGGAGAGTAACGGGGATCTTAATCCTTCTTCGCGTTGATCAGCTCGATTGCCTGTTCGCGGGTTACCGTCTCCGGGTCTGTTCCTTTTGGCAGGGAGGTGAACTCCTTGCCCCATTTGATCCGAACGCCGAGGCGGCCGCTGTCGCGCAGCTCCATCGCTCCACCATCCGGATGATCGCCAAGTTCTTTCAGTGCCCCTTTGGGCGCTGCTTTCTTGGCCGTTGTTTTCTTTGCAGCTGCCTTTTTGGCAGGCGCTTTCTTCTTACCTTTTGTTGCTGCCTTGGCGTTTACAAGCTCTGTTGCCTGTTCCAGCGTGACAGCTTCTGGTGCAACGTCCTTTGGAAGGGTTGCGTTGATCTTTTCCCACTTCACGTAGGGGCCATAACGACCGCTGTATACGTTGATGGCGCCGCCATCGGGGTGGTCACCAAGTTCTTTGAGAGGTTTTGCGGCAGCTCCGCGGCCTCCGCCCTTGGCACGCTTTTCTGCCAAAAGGGTTACGGCGCGGTTGATGCCGACGGAGAAGACTTCGTCCGGGCTGTCCAGGTTGGCATAGGTGCCATCATGTAGCACGAACGGTCCAAAACGGCCCAGACCTGCGGAAATGGTCTTGCCATCTTCTGGATGAGTGCCGACTTCGCGTGGCAAGGAAAGCAACTGAAGGGCTTTCTCCAGATCCAGATCGGCAGTGCTCCAGCCACGTGGCAAGGACGAGCGCTTTGGTTTGGCTTCTTCACCTAGCTGTACATATGGGCCGAAACGGCCTGTGCGCAAGGAGACTTCCAAACCGGTTTCCGGATCAATGCCCAAAACCTGAGGTCCGTCTGCTGCTGCACCCGCATCAGATGTGCCGCCTGAGGTGAGCTGACGCGTATAATCACAATGTGGCGGATTTTCGTTTGGTTCTTTGCCGTCTTTCTTGTTTTTGTTGTAGTTGGAACAACCAACAAACGCGCCGAATTTGGAGACTTTCAGTGACAAGCGACCGGTTTCACATTTCGGGCACTTGCGTGGATCAGAGCCATCTTCCTTGTCTGGGAAGACGTGTGCTTTGAGGGTTTCGTTCAGGGCATCCAACACTTCTGTGTTGGAGCGCTTAATCACCTCATCACAAATTTCGTGGAACGGGTTCCAGAAGTCACGCAAGACGGCCTTCCATTCCAGATCGCCAGCTGAGATCTTGTCGAGCTGGTCTTCAAGGCTTGCTGTGAAGTCATACTCCACGTAGCGATTGAAGAAGTCTTCAAGGAATGCAATTACCAGACGACCTTTGTCCTGTGGGATCAGGCGTTTCTTGTCCAAATCTACGTATTCGCGATCGCGCAGAGTTTGCAGCGTTGCGGCGTAGGTGGACGGGCGACCAATCCCCAGTTCTTCCATCTTCTTCACCAGTGTTGCTTCGGTGAAGCGTGGTGGAGGTTCAGTGAAGTGCTGGTTGGCTTCAATGCCTTTACGGCCGAGGCTGTCGCCCTTCGTCATTGGTGGCAGGCGTTTGCTTTCCTCGTCTTCCTCATCATCTTTACCTTCCTGATAAAGGGTGAGGAAGCCGTCGAAACGGACAACAGAACCAGATGCACGCAAGGCAGCTTTCTTGGCGCCGTTTGCAGCTTCGATGTCAACAGTTGTGCGCTCCAGAACAGCAGATTCCATCTGCGAGGCGATGGTACGCTTCCAGACCAGCTCGTAAAGGCGTGCGCCGTCCTCGTCGAGGAACTTTGCCATGTCCCGTGGGTGACGGGACAAGTCGGTCGGGCGGATCGCTTCGTGCGCTTCCTGAGCGTTTTTGGCTTTGGATGTATATACCCGTGGCTTTTCAGGAACGTACTCGTCCCCATAGCGGGAGCCGATGACGGCGCGCGCGCTTTGAATTGCTTCCGGAGCGATCTGCACACCATCGGTACGCATATAGGTGATCAAACCAGTGGTTTCACCGCCGATGTTAGCGCCTTCATAAAGCTTTTGCGCAACCTGCATGGTGCGTGCTGCTGCAAAGCCGAGCTTACGGGAAGCTTCCTGCTGAAGGGTCGAGGTGGTGAAGGGCGCATATGGATTGCGCCGTTGTGGCTTGCTCTCAACATTGCTGACAGAGAAGCTCGCACCTTCAAGCATCTGCTTGATCGCTGTGGCTTCCTGCTCGTTCTTAATGTCGAGGCGCGTAATCTTCTGACCGTCAAAATTGGTGATGCGTGCCTGAACCGGCGCGTTTTCCGGTGTGTTCAGGTTTGCCAGAATGGACCAGTATTCCTGAGAGAGGAACGTCTCGATCTCGTTCTCGCGCTGACACACAAGGCGCAGGGCAACGGATTGCACGCGGCCTGCAGAGCGGGCACCTGGCAATTTGCGCCACAGAACCGGAGAGAGCGTAAAGCCCACGAGGTAGTCGAGTGCGCGACGAGCTAGATAGGCGTCGACAAGCGGCACATCCAGTTCGCGCGGATTTTTCATTGCTTCGAGAATGGAATTCTTGGTGATCGCGTTGAATACCACGCGCTCGACCTTCTTATCCTTCAGGACGCGTTTCTTTTTCAAAACTTCCAAGACGTGCCAAGAAATGGCCTCTCCTTCGCGGTCGGGGTCAGTTGCGAGAATAAGGCGGTCAGCCCCCTTCACCGCGTTGGCGATATCCGACAGGCGCTTTTGAGATTTGGAATCGACAGACCAAGACATGGCAAAGTCGTCGTCCGGCAGCACGGAGCCGTCCTTTGGAGGCAGATCGCGCACATGGCCGTAGGACGCCAGAACTATATAGTCCTTGCCCAGATATTTATTGATGGTCTTGGCTTTCGCCGGTGATTCCACAATGACTACGTTCATTGATTTCCTGGCTTTCGCGTAAATCTCGTCTTGGAATTGATAAATCAAAAACCGTTTTATGAGTCGAACCGACACAATCTCGGATGACTTCGCGGCTGTCAAATGGCCTTTTCAGATCAATTGGTCAAGAGCGGAAAAGCCACTCCCTTAATTTTCCTTGGGTCATATTTTGGTTGCGCTTGCTAATTTACGCAACCTAAGGTAATGGCTTTACTTGCTGTAACCCTCAGATTGCAAAGCGCTTTTTATCATCTGAGGCTTGTGTCATGGTTGCATAAGAAGGTTAAAAAGCTTGCGTAATTACCCGTTGCCGAAAAATGACAGAACAATCGAAACACGTGACGTAGCAGAGTACTGCGCCAAAATGTGTCGTGAATTGAGTGACATGGCGCGATCGCAGAGGCTCGACCTGCTGAGATACTTATTGCTTCTGGCTCAAAAAGAAGCGGAAGCTCAATCCGGTGGATTACCGGACCCTGTTGAGGTTGAGGGCTTGGATCTCGAAAACAACGAAACCGGCTAAGACGCAAAATTGTCACGCTCTGTCAGAATGTATCAAAGAAAGCTTGTTGGGTTTGTGCCGCTCCAAGCGTCCGGCCAGTTCGATCTCCAGCAGGATGAGTTGAAGTGTCTGTAAGGTGACACCGGTAAATCGCAGTAGCTCATCCTGATCTATGGGTGTCTCACTCAGTGCATCGATGACGGCCTGTCTGTCCTGTTCTTTGGCATTGAGTGGGTTTGAGGTCTCGTCTGCATCTGCCTGCTCCAATGCTGGCCAGCTCATAGCAGGATCATCAATCCCCTGATGAAGTGGCAGGGACATAGAGATTTTGGGTTCCATGATCTCCAGAATATCGTCAGTCGATTGAATGAGCGCAGCGCCTTGCTGAATTAGTTTATTGGCGCCGACTGACCGAGGATCCAATGGAGACCCCGGGACTGCCAATATCTCTCGGTTCTGTTCCAGTGCGTATCGGGCGGTGTGCAGAGATCCTGATTTTTCTGCGGCTTCAATTAAAATAACACCCAATGACATTCCTGAGATTAGGCGATTGCGGCGGGGAAAATCCCGAGCTCTCGGGTTCCAGCCCATGGGCATTTCGCTGATGGCTGCTCCGTTGGCTGCGATCATCTTTGCAAAAAGCTCCATATTTTCTTTTGGGTAGATGGTGTCGATGCCTCCGGCAAAGGCGGCGATGGTGCCAGACGTGAGAGCGGCCTGATGCGCTGCGCTGTCGATGCCTCGTGCCAGACCTGAGATGATGGTGAAGCCTTCTGCTGAAAGGTCTCCAGCCAGTTTTGCTGCAAACTTTGCTCCGGCGACCGAGCAATTGCGGGCGCCGATGATCGCAAGCGTCTTTTGCGTGCCGGTGAGCTCTTGTTGCAACGGCTCTCTGGCTCGAACTGCGAGCAGGGGGGGCGGTGCATCAATGTGTCTGAGAAGGGGAGGATAGGCGGTCTCACCCATGGCGACGAGGCGTGCGCCCATTTTATAGAGGGAGGCCAGTTCGGCTTCAGCTTTGTCCATAGAAAAAAGGCGATAAGTTTTCTTACCGCCTCTTCGGGATAGCTCTGGCAGGGCATCAAGTGCCGCTTGTGCTGAGCCAAAATGGTTGAAAAGCTCCCGGAATGTTCTTGGCCCGACATTCTCAGAGCGGATAAGGCGAAGCCACGCAAGCCGTTGGGTGTCACTTAGGTGTGGTGCCCGGCTTTTGGTGGCTGTCTCCATTTACATCATCCCTTGGAACCGATCTTGCTTTCCTTGCCTTTCAGCAGGCGGGCAATGTTCTCGTGATGTTTTGCCCATAGCAATATGCTGAGTAATCCCATCATTTGCGCAATTTGCCACTGATCGAAAGCCAGCAGAATAAAGGGAGTGACAAGACTTGCTACCAGTGCTGACAGGGATGAGAATTTGGTGATGTAGGCCGTCGCAATCCAGATAGCGATGAAGATGACGCCTACTGGCCAGAAGATGCCGAGCAGGATGCCGATGTAAGTAGCAACGCCTTTGCCGCCTTTGAATTTGAGCCAGACCGGGAAAAGGTGACCAAGGAACGCGCCTAGGCCTGCAATCAATGCTGCTTCACCGCCCATGTAAAGAGCTACAAGTACGACAGCAGCAGTGCCTTTGAGCGCGTCACACAGCAGAGTGAGGGCTGCGAGTTTCTTGCTGCCGGTGCGCAGGACGTTGGTGGTGCCAATGTTGCCGGATCCGATGTTTCGGATATCGCCGTGACCTGCCATTTTTGTAAAGAGCAGGCCAAACGGAATGGAGCCTAACAGGTAGCCAAAGGCCAATGCAGCCAGATAGTAGGGTAAATCAAGGGACCAGCTGATTGGATCAGGCACGGGTGTTCTCCAGTAGTTGAATATTAAAGCAGTATGCCTGTCCTCGCGGATGAGCATACTGCTTTAAAATTTTATCGTATCGCGTGCATTGTGCCAAAGCCTCGTGGGCTGGTTCAGAGCTACACGTTAAATTGCGTCGTGATCTAGGATGCCGCCTGCAACGATGGTTGTCAAAACCCGGCCTGTCAAAGTTTCGTCCTCAAAAGGGGTGTTCTTTGAGCGGGAGCGGATTTTATCTTTTTCTACGATCCATGGTTTTTGCGGGTCGAACACGATCAGGTCTGCTGGAGCGCCCTTTGAGAGGCGACCAGCAGGAAGACCAAGACGATCCGCTGGATTGCAGGTCATTGTTGCAAGCAGTTTGGAAAGTGAGATGTCCTCATTCAGAACGAGGCGCATTCCAGCTCCAAGCATTGTTTCAAGCCCTAAAGCACCATATTCGGCTTCTGCAAAGGGGTGACGCTTAGTTTCCACATCTTGTGGGTTGTGATCGGACATAATGATGTCGATTGTGCCATCTGCCAGTGCTTTCACCATGGCCTGACGATCATCTTCCGTGCGCAGCGGTGGCGACATCTTATGGAAGGTCCGGTAGGGGCCGATGTCGTTTTCGTTGAGCGTGAGATGATTGATGGAGATGCCTGCGGTGACATTGAGGCCGTCGTTCTTCGCTTTCTGGATGGCTTCAGCGCTTTGTGGGCAGGAGATCAGGCGTGCGTGATACTTGCCTTTTGCCATGGCAACGAGGCGCATGTCGCGTTCGATTGCGACGAACTCGGCTTCGCGTGGGATACCGCCCAGACCCAGCCATGAGGCCCGCAGACCTGCATTCATGACGCCGGAGCCTGCCAGATCCTTATCCTGTGCCTGATGAACCACCAGTGCGTCGAAGTCGCGAGCGTAGGTCAGCAGACGGACCAGAACGGAGGAGTTGGTGATTGGCAGTCTGTCATTGGAAAAGGCGATGGCGCCGGCTTCCTTGAGCAGGCCAATCTCGCTCATGTCCTTGCCAGCCAGGCCCTTGGTGAGGGCGGCCATCGGGTGCACGTTGACGATCGCTGTGTCGCGGGCGCGGCGGAGCATGAAGTCCACCAGTGCAGGATCATCAATCACCGGGTCCGTGTTGGGGCTGGTGAGGATGGTGGTTACACCGCCAACGGCTGCTGCACGGCTGGCGCTCTCCAGCGTTTCGCGGTGTTCTGCACCGGGTTCGCCCACGCTGACACCCATGTCGATGAGGCCGGGCGCAACGACGGCACCGTGGCAATCAACGGTCTTTGCGCCATCGGGAGCGCCCTGATTGAGAGCTTCTGCGCCGGCGGCGAGGATGGTGCCGTCCTGCACAATCACTGCACCTGCTTCATCAACATTGTTTGCTGGGTCGATGATGCGAGCGTTTGTCAGGACCAGCGGGTTTACATTCTTGTACATGCGCGTGTCCTCTAGTTGTTGTCAGGAAGGTTTTGAGCAAGAGCTTCAAGCACTGCCATGCGTATGGCAACGCCCATCTCCACTTGCTCGCGGATCAGACTTTGCGGACCATCTGCGACTTCTGCTGAAATCTCAACACCACGGTTCATAGGGCCGGGGTGCATGACCAGAGCATCAGGTTTGGCGTAGGAGAGTTTTTCGGAGTCCAGGCCGTGGTATCGGAAATACTCACGAACAGATGGTACAAAGGCACCGCTCATACGTTCGCGTTGCAAACGCAGCATCATGACGATGTCGCAGCCTTTTAGTCCTTCGCGCATGTCTGTGAATACTTCGACGCCCATACTATGAATACCAGAGGGCAGTAGTGTAGAGGGAGCTATGACACGCACGCGGGCTCCCATGTTGGAGAGAAGGATGATGTTGGAGCGTGCGACGCGGGAGTGGCGGATGTCGCCGCAGATGGCTACTGTCAGGCCGCCGAGGGTTCCTTTGTGGCGGCGGATGGTCAAGGCATCCAGCAGAGCCTGAGTTGGGTGCTCGTGAGGGCCGTCGCCGGCGTTGACGACCGCGCAGCCGACTTTGCGGGCCAGCAGGTGGACTGCTCCAGCGGCGTGGTGGCGAACAACCAGCAAATCAGGGCGCATGGCGTTCAGGGTTGCTGCGGTGTCGATCAGGGTTTCACCCTTTTTCACCGAAGAGGTGGAGACCGACATGTTCATAACATCCGCGCCCAGGCGCTTGCCTGCAAGCTCAAAGGAAGATTGGGTGCGGGTGGAAGCCTCAAAGAAGAGGTTGATTTGCGTTCGCCCACGCAGAACAGCTTTCTGCTTTTCTACCTGTCTGGAGACTTCGACGGCTTCGTCGGCAAGGTCCAAAAGGTAATTAATGTGGGGAGGCTGCAATCCCTCGATACCGAGGAGATGGCGATGCGGGAACGCTGAGGATCGATGTGTGGTTTTCTTGCTCATCGAAGACCCTTCTATAGGCAGAAACACCGAGTTCGTAAAGAGCTCAACAGATGTATAGTTTTTATTGTGCAAATCGCAGTTGCAACGTGCGCGCTAACCTATCAAAATCGCTGGGGCAACTCGCGGGAGGAAAAATGGATAAAGTTTCACAAGCCACTATGACGACAGGGGTAATTAATCAGGCCCCGCCATATTGTGGGTATAACCTTGCCGAGAGTGATCCAATTCTCCTTGCTGATCTGGGTGGCACGGGCTCCAACGATTCTGCACGGGAGGAGCTTATCAAGTTTGGTGAGCAGTGTGGAGCCGCAGATGCACTGGATCTGGGGAGACTGGCAAATGTTAATGAACCGGTGCTGAAAACACACGATCCGTATGGTCGCCGTCTTGATGTTGTCGAATTTCACCCGTCCTACCATGCGCTGATGCGCCGCTCGTTTGAAGCTGGCCTGCACAGTGCGTCTGTTGAGTCCATGGAGCCGGGTGGTGAGCGTGCGTTTTATAATCGTGCGCGCAAGTATTTCGTGATGAGTCAGGTGGAAGGTGGGCACCTTTGCCCCGTGACCATGACCAACGCGTCTGCCATGGCTCTTACTCAGGCCCCTGAACTTGCCAAGGTGTGGAATGAGCGCATCCTGAGCCGCAAGTATGATCAACGTTTCCGCCCTGCCAGCCAGAAGATGGGTGCGAGCCTTGGCATGGGCATGACGGAGAAGCAGGGTGGGTCCGACTTGCGTCAGATCATCACTCGCGCTGAAAAAGTTTCTGACGACACTTATGTGATCAATGGTCATAAGTGGTTCTTCTCTGCACCAATGTGTGATGCGTTCCTCGTGCTGGCCAAGTTGGAAGAGGGGCCAACCTGTTTCCTCGTACCGCGTATCTTGGAAACCGGCGAAGTGAATGGACTGGACTTCCAGCGCCTGAAAAACAAGCTGGGTAACAAGTCCAATGCCTCTTCCGAGGTTGAGTTTAACAATGCTGTTGGCTTCCTTGTCGGGGACGTGGGTAAGGGCATCAAGACCATTTTGAAAATGGTGACACCTACCCGTGTGGACTGTTGTATTGGGTCTTCTGCCCTGATGCGGGCTGCGATTTCCAGAGCGGTTCATCACACCTCCAACCGCAGTGCATTTGGGGCTCGTCTTATTGAGAAGCCACTGATGCAGCGGGTTCTTGCGGATATGTCTCTTGATATGGCTGCAAGTGAGGCACTGGCGCTGAAACTGTCGCATTGCATGGATTTGGAAGGTGAAGACAGCCAGGCCGCTGACTTCCTGCGGATCATCACACCTGCTGCAAAATACTGGATCTGCAAGAGTGCAGAGAACGTTGCGGCTGAGGCGATGGAGTGTCTGGGTGGCAACGGGTACGTGGAAGATCACGACATGGCTCGTATCTACCGTGAAGCCCCAGTCAACAGCATCTGGGAAGGCTCAGGCAACATCATGGCGCTGGATTTGCTGCGGGCTATGCACCGTACTCCAGACAGCTTCATGAATGTGCTTGGCATGCTGGAAGCTGATCTTGGTCCTGCCGGCAAGGTGTCTGTTGAAGTGTTGCAGGCTGCAGCACGGACGTGTCTGGAAGATGAGGGTGGTGCCCGGTTGCTGACTGAACAGCTGGCGATCACAGCTGCAGCTGCTGCGCTGAAAGAAGTTGCTCCTCCAGCGATTGCCAATGCGTTTATTGAGACCCGTATGGCAGGTCAGTGGCGTTCAAGCTACGGCATGCTGGATGCACGCTATGACGCCAAGGGGATCCTTGAGTGGCTTTACCCGATCAAGTAGGCCACGACCAATAACCACGTCGGAATAGTGATTGCGGCGGCGACTGTCTGAAGGGTCAGAATTTCGGCCATCAACTTGGCGTCGCCGCCCATTTTCCTCGCCAGAACAAAACTTGCCCCTGCTGCCGGAACAGAAAACACCAGTGTGACGATGGTTGCCGAGATTTCGTCAAGCCCAAGTGCGAGCGCGAAACTCAATGCGATGCCCGGTGCAAGTACGTTGCGCAAAAGCAGAGCTGTTGTAAGCGCTGGGCCCGGGCGACGCAACGCTCCTAAGTCCAAAGCTGCACCGACGCACAGAACTGCAATTGGTAGGGCTGCACTTCCCAAAAATGTCAGATAGTTTGCAATAACTTCCGGGATATAGCCACCGGAGGCGTTGATGAGGCCTCCTGCTGCAACGCTGATGATGAAAGGGTTCTTGATCAACTCTTTTGCAAGTGTTTTTGGCGAGGGGACAGACCCTCCTGCATAGATCGATAGCACAATAACGCAGAGCAGGTTTGCTGCCGGGATCATGATTGCCATGATGACCGCCACCAGCGCCACTCCTTCCTCTCCAAAACTATTGGCTGCGATTGCCATGGCGACAAAACCATTCCAACGCACAACACCTTGAAAAATGGAAGTGAAGCGCGGACCTTCGATTGCAAACTTCTGTTTTAGAAAGGGTTGCAGGACGAGGCACAGAATGGCCAGAAGCGAGAAGGTTCCCAGTACGGATAGGGTGATTTCCATGACAGGCATTGCCGAGAAATCTGAGGTGCCCACGTTGATCAGGATGATCGCAGGGAACAATACCCAATAGGCCAGATCTTCCATACCGCTCCAGCGCTCTCTTGGGATGAGATTGCGGTGACGGAGGAACCATCCTGTGGCTGTGAGGAGCAAGACAGAAATGATGGCTGACAGGGCAGAGAACATGCTTATGCTTTTCAGGCTGTTGCACAGACAAGGATGTGTCTTTGCAAGTGGATGGACAAACAGCGCATTGAGGCGCGTATCCGTCTATTCACGTAGCCTGAAAAAAGCAGAGTGGTAAAGCGCAGGGCGCCTTAAATTTTCTCAAGTGTTGTTGCTTGAGAGCTGGACCTACTCGTCCTCAAAGAGAGAGGTGCCGCCATAGTTGATGCGGTCCAGGAAGCCCTGCAGGATGTAGGAGGCAGCCATCTTGTCGACCAGCTCAGCTCGGCGGGCGCGGGAACGGTCTGCTTCGATAAGTGTGCGTGTGACCGCAGCGGTGGAGAGACGCTCGTCCCAGTAGGTGATTGGGATTTCCGTTTTCTGGGCAAGGTTGCGCACAAATGCGCGGGTCGCCTGACAGCGCGGACCCTCGGTGCCATCCATGTTGAGCGGCAGGCCGATCACGAGGCCAAAGACACTGTGTTCCTTACAAAGATCCAGCAGACGTTCGACATCCTGCGTGAACTTCTTGCGCTTGATGGTCTCCAGCGGAGATGCAATCTGCCGACCTGAATCAGTTAGCGCCAGACCAATGGTCTTGCTGCCAAGATCGATACCGATCAGGCGGTCGTCATCATAAAGCGCGTCGCAGAAATCTTCGAGAGAAAGTGAGGGATCATTTGCCATGGCGGCGGGTTAGCACGGCTTGAGAGCAACGCCAAGCAGGTAATCTATATTTTTCTCGGGGACATGCTGTTTCCTGCTGAACTGTGCGATGGCTGTTCTGATAAAGGTTAGGGGGCAAGACGATTGAGCAGGTGGATATAGGCGTGATGCAAGTGCAGTTTGAAGAGGGATGGCAGGGCATTCTGGCTCCTGAAATGGATAAACCCTACTTTCAGAAACTCCAGGCCTTTCTGGATGCTGAGGAAGCGGAAGGTAAGTCCATTTATCCTCCGACAGCTGACTGCTACGCTGCCTTTAATGCAGCTGCTCTGAGTGAGGTGCGTGTCGTCATTCTTGGGCAGGATCCCTACCACGGGGAAGGGCAGGCACATGGACTTTCTTTCTCAGTTCGCAAAGGCGTGAAACTACCGCCGTCGCTTCGCAATATCTACAAGGAGTTGGAGAGTGACCTTGGCTTAGCGCCAGCAACTCATGGGTGTTTAGCGCATTGGGCGGAGCAGGGTGTTTTGCTGCTCAACACGTCTTTGAGTGTGGAGGAAGCCAAGGCCGGGTCTCATGCCAAGAAGGGGTGGGCGCCGTTTACAGATGCTGCGATCAAGGGCTTGTCCGAAGCACGAGAGCATCTGGTGTTTATCCTTTGGGGCGCGCATGCACAGAAGAAGCTGGATCTGATTGATGAGAGTAAGCATCTGGTTTTGATGAGTGCCCATCCATCGCCGTTGTCGGCACGGCGCGGCTTTATCGGGTCGGCTCCATTTTCCAAAACCAATGCCTACTTGAAAGAACATGGCATTGCAGAGATTGACTGGAAGATCTCCTAGGGCATTACCGGAGTTTTGCCTGTGCCCGGTTACATTTAAGGGTTGTGTAACCAAATTCCTACTAGTTTAGATAATATTTTAGATATCACGGATGTGCCGCGTTTCGGCGCTCCGCATTGGGGGATTGGTAGTATGGATTTACAGTTTCTGGGCCATTCTGCTTTTAAGGTTTACATTCCCGGGGCAACGCTTCTGATTGACCCGTTCTTGTCTGGCAATCCGAGCTTTCCGGCAGAGATGAGTGTGGAGCAGGTGAGTGAAGGTGTTGATCATGTTCTGCTGACCCACGGCCACGACGATCATGTGGGCGATACCATCGATATCTTGAAAGTGACTGGTGCAACGCTTACGGCGAACTGGGAAATCTGTATGTGGGCGCAGGACAAAGGTATTGAGAAGATCAATCCTATGAACCATGGCGGCTGCGTGAACATGGGGGCGTTTGGTGTGGCGCTGACCAATGCGGTGCACAGTTCAGCCTGTTCGTTTGATAGTGAAGGCAGCGTTGCGGACGTGTATCTGGGTAATCCGGCGGGCGTTGTGGTGATGGCTGAGGATGAGCCAACATTGTTACATATGGGCGATACGGACATCTTCTCTGACATGGAGCTGATCAACGAGATTTATCGGCCTCAGATTGGGATTGTGCCGATCGGGGATCGGTTCACCATGGGCGCTCGCACCGCATCAATGGCATGTCAGAGGTTCTTTGAGTTCCAGACCATCATTCCGTGTCACTACGGTACCTTCCCAATTTTAGACCAAAGCGCGGATCAGTTTACCGAATGCATGGAGGATGATGCATTTCGGGTGGCAAAGCTGAAGCCAGGGGAGACGGTGACAGTCCATAACAGTGTTGCAGCTTCATAGCTGCATTGATTTTTGTCACTGAAACAAGAAAAGGCCTCAGCATGAACTGAGGCCTTTTAAGTTTGAAAGGGACACATTCCGCGTTTTTTTGCTTTCACCGCGGGAGCTACGCTTAGTTGGGGGCACGCGTAGCTTGAGTAGCCTTCAAGGGAGCTTGGGTGGGGTTCGCTTAAAGGTCTGCTTCTGGCGTGTGTATGATTGTTGGCCAGTTTTCATTTGCCCGGGCGATGGAAGCGTTCGGGTCTTTCAGGAAGTGACGCTGGGCTCCTGCATGGGCATTCAGGTAAAGTTTGCCGTCAACGATCTTCCATTGTTCTGGCTGGATCGGAATTTTTACTCCGAAGCTCACACCAGTTGCACACCAACCGCCATACTGAGGCGCGTACTTGGTTGGATCCTTTTTGAACTTGTCGAGATTTTCAGCGGAAGAGAACAGCCACGTCACATCCTGATACTGCGTGGAATACTCTTTTTTGCCTGGAACTGGCTTGCCTTGTGTGAAGTAAGCGACCGGATCAGTTCCTTTGATTGCGTAGCCTTCTTCAACGAAGTTGGTTACGTCATCGGCCATTGCCGTCATCGGAACAGTTACAAGTGCTGACAGTGCTAGTCCAACTGCAAGAACTGAAGATTTGATCGGCATGGGCAACTCCTTCGGACTGATCGTTGAAGCCAAGTCTGGCTTGTTCTGTTTACCAGTTGATTATGGGGAACCACTGGTTTTTATCTATGTTCTGAAAACACTATGCGTGAATACTTATCTTAAGGCCAATAACGCTTCATCACCGTTTTGAGAACTGGTTGTGAGGGCGTGGATTGCTCGCTGCAAAATACACATGAAAAGGCGTAACTCGTTGTAGATGCAGTGTTAGTCTTTTCGGTATTGGCTTTGAAGGGACGTGCGTCTGAAACGAAAGAAAGCCGCAGATTTCTGCGGCTTTCTCTAGGGCTCAATGCATATGCCACCATGAGATTTGGGGAGATGTCGGAATAGGCGCTAGGCATCGCCTATTGCGGCATATGCACTGAAGGAAACTTAGAGTTTGTCTGCTGGTACGTCGCGGATCTCAACCCAGTTTGTGTCTGCGTTGGTGATCGTTTCGATTGTGCGGGACTGCATGCGCTTTACTGCACCATCGTGTGCGTTGAGGTAGAGCTTGCCGTCGACGATGTCCCAAAGCTCAGGCTTGGTTTCCAGCTTGCTGCCGAAGGACGCACCAACTGCACACCAGCCACCGTACTGCGGAGCGAACTTTGCTGGTTCTGCAACGAACTTGTCACGGTTTTCAGCGCTGGAGAATTTCCAGGTTACGCCGTCGTACTGAGCGGTAAATTCAGCTTTACCCTGAACAGGCTTGTTTTGTGTGAAGTATGCAACAGGATCGGTGCCACCAATCGCATAACCACCAGAGGTGTAGGTCGAGATTTCATCAGCGAAAGCGCCGAATGTGCTTGCGGACAGGGCAGCACCTGCAATGGCTGCTGCAACAGCGATAGATTTGATTTTCATTATATTACCCTCAATGAAACAATGAACTTCGCCAGACAAACAAAGCCAGGTCAGGAAGAATGCTTTGTTTGTTCGACAACCTCGGCCCGCGGAAATTGCCCGTTCTTGCGAGGCCCAATCTTCTTGCCCTAAGAGGGTGTACAAGTGCCAATCAAGTGTCTTCACCAAGAGGAGAGCGGCTTTGATTTTTTATGATCGGCTTGTAATGCTCTGAATTAACTCGGTAATTTCCCGTAGTACCGGTTTTCTCCTGCGAACGAGGCTGGTGAAAAACACAAAACCGAGAAGTTGGTCGATGCTTGTCTCCATGGTTGCAGTGGTATTCCAGTAAACGAAAACCTGTCTGAAGTGCGTGCGCTGTTCGCCTTCTATGAGGGAAAGTTCCTCCGCTAACGAAGGCTCTGAGAGCAGAGCGAGCCATGCAGTGCCTAACGGAGTGTCGTACAGGGCGTTGAGGATGCCTGAGGTAGCGTCCTGCAGGTCATTATGAAAAGAAGACATGCCGGGGTAGATGGGGGGAACCTGGCGGAACCCGTAGCGCAGGGCTTCGAGAGCCAGACCTGCTTTGTTTGGCCAGCGGCGATACAACGCTTGTTTGGACGTGCCTGCTGTCTGCGCAATTTGCTGGGTTGAGGTGCCGTGATAGCCATCCGTTGCCAGTGCTTTGAGCGTTGTAGTCAGAATCAGGCGGGTGAGTTCGTTGTTTTGTGGGCGGCCTCTTGGTGTGGTCGGCTCAGGCATCAGGAAAACCTCTCCGCATACTCAGAGGGTGTGATGCCAAAGTTTCGCTGGAAGGCACGGCGTAGATTTTGGATATGCCCGAAACCGGACAAGTGAGCTGCCTGCTTGATGGAGCTGCGTTTGAGAAGGGCTGTTCTGGCAAGATCCAACCGAAGACGCTCTACGAACTGAGCTGGGGTTGCGCCAATATCTTCTTTCAGGCGGCGGTGCAGGGTGCGCGTGGAGACACCAGCTGATTTTGCCATGTTCTCGATGGTCCAGTCTGCTTCCGGCTCTGACAAAATGATCTCCGAGAGTTTGGCGATGTTGGATTGACCGGCGGCTTGCAGGGAAAGGGCGGAGGAGAACTGGGCTTGTCCTCCATTGCGGCGCAGGTAGACCACCAGCTCCTGCGCGGTCTTCAGTGAGATCGCAGCTCCCAGATCTTGCTCGATGAGGTGCAAGGTCAGGTCGATGCCTGCAGTGACACCTGCAGAGCTGTAGACATTGCCTGCATTGACGAAGAGTTGGTTGAGCTGCCAGTTCACATTGGGGAATTCTGTTTGTGCTGTTGAGGCGCGGCTCCAATGGGTGCTGGCTTGCTTGCCATCTAAAATGCCAGCGTCTGCCAAAATAAGTGCGCCGGAGCAGATGGAGATGATGCGCTCTCCGTTCGTTCTTGCCGCGGCTTTTTGAAGAAGCGAGCGAAGGGTATTGCTGCCCAGCTCTTTATCGACACGTCCTCCGGGGATGAGAAGATCAGCGGCTGGGTTCCAGTCGGATATCTTGCCATCAACGGCGATTTTGATCCCGGGCTGGGTTTCTACCGGCTGGCCATCAACAGAGAGAATCCTGAGCTTATACTTGGGATGATAACTGTCTGCCGTCCAGAAAGCCTGCATCGGGCCTGCCAGATCCAGAAGGTTGATCCCATGATACACGAGTGCATCTATATGACGGTAATGCTCGATTTGTGTGTTTGGCATGATTTGAAGCTTGAATGTCCTAACTGCCAATTGTTGTAGGGGGTAATCTCAAGGAGGTCAAAGTTTCTTCGAGGAATAATAATGAGATTTTCAAAGGTAGCGGAGCCGGGGACTGCCTATAGGGCGCGCAATTTTCCGCTCATTTTGATTGCAACAGCAATCCTTTCTATGAAGATGCCTATTTTGATTGCGATCAGTGCTCTGGCAGGGTCTTATCTTGCACCCCACCCCACCATGGCAACTGTGCCGCTTGCCTTGCAGATGTTTGGTAACTTTCTGTTTGCTACACCAATCTCGCTGTTTATGGGGCGGTATGGGCGTCGGAACGGGATATTGTTGGGTGTAGTCCTGAGCATTATCGGTTCGTTGCTCTGCGTTTATGCGCTTTATTCCAATCAGTTTGTCGTGTTGCTTGTTGGACATGTGCTTTTAGGCATTGCCACGGCGGCCTACACTTTTATGCGGTTTGCTGCGTCTGATAGCGCCAGCGAAAAGTGGAAGCCCATGGCGATCTCGCTGAGCATGTCTATGGGGTTGCTCTCTGCGCTGCTTGGCCCAAGCCTTGTTGGTGTGGTGAAAGATTTCGGCGGAGTCATTCCGTTTGTGGGCAGTTATCTGGCGTTGGCGGGTGTTGCCGTTGTTGGGGTGCTGCCTGTGCTTGGTTTGAGCCTGCCGCCGGCTTTGAAGAAAGACCAGACTAACAAAGGGTTTGTTGCGTCCTTGAAGGTGCTGCGCCGACCAGCGGTCTGGAGTGCGACAGCGTGTGCCGGGCTCTCTTTTGGTTTCATGACTATGCAGATGTCTCCGACACCGCTTGCGATGGACTATTGTGGGTTTTCTGTTGGTCAATCCAGCGATGTAATCCGCTGGCATTTGGTTGCCATGTTTGGTCCGAGCTTTGTTACTGGCTTTATCATCCGCCGGATTGGAACGACCTCGGTCATGGTGCTGGGTTTGTTGATGCTTGCTGGGGCAGGTGTAATTGGTGCGCTGAGTGTTGAGATTTGGGCCTTCTATGTGGCTTTGATCCTGCTGGGTGTTGGCTGGAACTTTGGTTTTATCGGCTCGACGTCTCGTTTGGTTGAGGTTGTTGCACCTGAAGATGCGCCGCTTGCTCAAGGAGCCAATGATTCAGTCGTGGCGTTGGTTTCGGCAATCTGTGCGCTTTCAACGGGCATTTTGCTTAGTACTGTTGGTTGGGCAGGGCTTTCACTCTCGGCACTTCCCCTATTGCTGGGTCTGGCGTTGTGGTTGGTGGTGTCGGGTGTGCGTGGCAGATCTTTGGAATATGCTTCTTAGTAATCGGTACTGAATGGTTCCGTAATATTGAGAATATGAGGGATGAACAGCAGGGCAGTGATTGTTCTGCTGTTTTTTTGCGTTTATAGCTCTTTGCCATGAATTCGAGGCGGGCAGTCTTTTGCCCCCGTAATTTCGGAGTGAAACATGTCGGTTGATCTAAACACCGTAAAACGTGTTGCCGGTCTGGCGCGCATCAAGGTTGATGACGCGCAGGCGGAGAAAATGACTGGTGAGCTGAACACGATCCTTGGTTTTGTTGAGCAGCTGGATGAGGTGAATGTTGACGGCGTTGAGCCAATGACCTCTGTGGTTGAAACCACCATGAAGAAGCGGGCTGACGGCCAGAGCGATGGCGGTTATGCGGACAAGATCGTTTCTAACGCGCCAGTGCATGAAGACAACTTCTTCACCGTGCCTAAAGTTGTTGAATAAGCGCCCGATTTCACAAGGATAATGACTGTGTCTGATCTTACCAAACTGACGATCGCAGAGGCGCGCGATAAGCTTGCTGCCCGCGATTTTACTGCAACTGAACTGACTGAGAGCTACCTCGGTGCCATCGAGTCCGGTAATGAGGCGCTGAACGCTTATATTGCTGTGACGGGCGATATTGCCCGAGAGCAGGCCAAAGCGTCTGACGCAAAAATCGCTGCTGGCGAAGCGCGTCCGCTGGAAGGCATTCCTCTCGGCATCAAAGACCTTTACGCGACGAAGGGTGTTCACACTCAGGCGTGTTCTCACATCCTCGATGGCTTTAAGCCAGAGTATGAGTCCACTGTCACACAGAACCTGTTTGATGACGGTGCTGTGATGCTGGGCAAGTTGAACATGGATGAGTTCGCGATGGGCTCTTCCAACGAGACTTCCTTCTATGGTGACGTTGTGAACCCTTGGCGCCGCAATGGCACTGAGACTGCACTGGTTCCTGGTGGGTCTTCCGGTGGTTCCGCTTCAGCGGTTGCTGCTCATCTTTGTGCAGCGGCGACAGCGTCTGATACCGGTGGTTCCATCCGCCAGCCTGCTGCGCTGACCGGTACTGTTGGCATCAAACCAACATATGGCCGTTGTTCTCGTTGGGGTATGGTTGCGTTTGCGTCCTCTTTGGATCAGGCTGGCCCGATTGGCCGCACTGTGCGTGACAACGCGATCCTGCTGAAGTCCATGGCTTCTGTTGATGCGAAAGACACCACTTCTGTTGATGCGCCTGTGCCGAACTATGAAGATTTCATCGGCAAATCCATCAAGGGCATGAAGATCGGTATTCCTAAAGAGTACCACATGGACGGTATTCCAGAGGAGATTGAAGCACTCTGGCAGCAGGGTATTGCATGGCTGAAGGAAGCTGGCGCTGAGATCGTCGAGATTTCTCTGCCACACACCAAATACGCTTTGCCTGCTTATTACATCGTGGCTCCAGCGGAAGCGTCTTCCAACCTGGCGCGTTATGATGGTGTTCGTTACGGTCTGCGTGTACCAGGCAACGACATTGTAGAGATGTATGAGAACACTCGTGCAGCTGGCTTTGGTGATGAAGTGAAGCGCCGCGTGATGATCGGCACCTACGTTCTGTCTGCAGGTTATTACGATGCGTACTACCTGAAAGCGCAGAAGGTTCGTACCCTGATCAAGCAGGACTTTGACAATGCATGGGCGGACGGTGTGGATGCAATCCTGACACCGACCACGCCAGATGCAGCGTTTGCTCCGGGCGAGATCACTGATCCAGTGACCATGTACATGAATGACGTGTTCACTGTGACTGCCAACATGGCTGGTGTTCCGGGCATGTCCATCCCAGCTGGCCTCAACAAAGACGGCCTGCCACTGGGCCTGCAGCTGATCGGTAAACCATTCGACGAAGGCACCCTGTTCCAGGTTGGTGAAGTGATTGAGCAAGCCGCTGGCCGCTTCGAACCTTCCGCCAACTGGTGGAGCAAGTAAGCCTCAGCGCTGCTGCTATGAAATGAGAGAGGCCTCGGAGAGATCCGGGGCCTTTTTTGTTGGTATGCATCTATTCTGTCGACAAAAGAGGCAATACTTCAATAAATTATCGCCATAATATTGCACTTGCATATAAAGCAACTTCTAATTGTGGAAGATTGAAGGATGTTGATTTATGCGTTTTGATTTTTCATTGAAGTTTGGTTGGGGCGAGTTACTCGCTTTGCTTGCAATAATTGTTAGTATTGTTACGGCTTGGTTGAATAGGCCTGGCCCTGAGTTCCTGTTTAGTAGCAGAGCAATGAGTATATCAGCCAAATTGGAAAAAAGTGAATGCAAGATTCGGTTCGTATTGCCTATACACATCAACAACTCTGGGCAAAAAAGCGGAATTTTTCTGAGGTACTCTCCGTCGGGGACTGCTAATGAGAGCATTCAGCTATTCACGAGTAACGGTCCTGAATACGTTAAAGTCCATAATTTTAAACGAGCGATTTCGTCAAATAATCAACAAGGCATTGTTCAGCGTCTTATGAGTGGTGACTATGAAGGCTTTAAGATGTTTGACTTCCAATCTCAGTCATACCTGTACTCTGAAGTTGTAGTGCCGAGTATGAGCTCGCATATGGAGTACATCTATGGAGAGCTCTTGTTGCCTAACTCCACGGATCTCTTGAATTCAGGTTTGGCTTGGTCCATTGCCGCAGAGTTTTCCAACGGTCAACGATTAGAAGCTGCGAATGTCTATGAACTTAAGAACTATATTAAGAAGTGTTCAGCCAAAAATCTTGATATTTTGGGAAGTTAATATCCAACCTCTGGCCTCACAATCATCAGCCAAACAATCCCTAGTATCGCAACGAAAGCGGGGAAGCCGCAGGCGAACCAGATGCGGTAGAGGGAGTGATAGCGCAGTGGCAAGGGCGTGCCTGCCGTGACTGCTGTTGTGGCGAGGTTTCTGAGTTGGATTTGTATCCAGACCACTGGGAGCCAGAATGCGCCAATAAGCATGTAAAGTGCGAGTGAGAGCAGGATCCAGCCTTCGGTCAAAGACCAGCCAACTTCTCTTGCGAGTAGATATCCGGTGATGGGTTGAATGATCACTGCGGTGGCAGTGAAGAGGGTGTCTGCAATGACAACCGTTCCAGCAGTGTGAGCGATTGCAGCTGCATCCAGAGTTCTGGAAGCGATCACCATGAAGAAAGCTATGCCTGCGCCTGTGCCGATGAGAACGCAGGCACCGATGATGTGCAGGAACTTGAGAAACTCGTAGGTCATCTCTCCTCCAGCAGCAGAATGGGAAAGAGGGCAAGGATCATGGCCGGGATTGTTTTGACATATGGGCCAAGAGGATCTGCCCAGAGATCCGTCGCCCACAACGTGCCGGCACCTAAGTAGCCAAGTGTCACCGCGATCATGCCAAGGCAGGCGAGGCGGGTGTATCGTCTAAAGAGGATGAGGCTGCCAAGCGTGATATCGGTGATACTGCCTGCAAATACAAAGAGTAAGCTGAGTGTTTGATCCATGCCACGTTTGGTCAGAATGTTCTGTGCGTCACTAAACTGAATTGCTCCAATAGTGCCGGAAGCGAGCCAGAAGAGAGAAAGGCAGGCAATCGTGAGGGGCAACAGAAGATAAAGTCTGGCAAACCAACGCTCCTGCGTTGAGCTTGGTAGACACCTCAGTGTTTCATCCAGTGACTTGCAAGGGAACCCACCTGCCTTATGCCATGTGGACGTATCAGCGGTGATGCCGTTTTGCAGGGTTTCGATGGATGTGGAGCGCAGGGGAGAGCGCCATCCAAACGCACCAAGAGCATCCGCCAGTTTGCTTGTCGCAGTTAGGAGCCAGTTTGGTGTTGTGACGGCATAGCGCCATTGCGGGAAGCCTTGCCATGCTCTTATTGCTTTTGTGAGTTGCCAGAGGGATTGAGGTGTTTCTTCTGCGAGGTCTGCCGTTGTCCCTGTCGGGATTTTGCCAAGCGCGCAGTGTGTGACTGCTTGCGCCAGGTTGTCCAATGCTATGGTTTGAATTTGGCTTTTGGGAAATACCTTAAAGCCGATGAGCGGCATCGCGCTGGCTGCTCGTAGAAGTGCTGTTCCGCCATAGGCTTGTGGCCCAATAACAAGGGCAGGGCGCAGAATGATCGCATGCTCAAGCTGTTGCTTAATGATTGCATCGCCTTTTGCTTTGGTGCGGAAGAAATTGGTGGTTGCGTCAAGCGCGACGCCTGCAGCTGAGATCTGGATGAACAACTTATCTGTGTTGGTCAAAGCCTCGCACATATGTTCGACGGCTTGCACATGGATTGCTTCCAGATTGTCTTTGGCAGAGTCTTGTAGGGCGCCGGATGCGTTTATGACGACATCTGCTGCTTCAAAGATTTTGCTCCAATCCTCAGTGGTTGCGGTGGCGATATCCAGAAAGCGCCACTGTAATTCAGGAAAGCGTTGTCGGGCGGCTGATTGGGAACGCCCAACCCCCGTGACATGAAATCCTGAGTGTTGGAGATGTTTGACGCAGGCTGCACCGATGAAGCCAAAAGCGCCGAGGACAATTGCTGATTTGCGGTTACTCATAAATTGAACTTTAAAAACGAAGACCAGACTCACTTTAATGCCTCAATCTAACACGAGGGCGTTCAGTTGAGCGCATCTTATTTGTCAACTTAGTTGACAAATTTCTCCTGCAGTGGTTTTGTGCGGGAATGGAAGAGCGGGACGTGCAGAGAGATCCTGAACTGGCGGTTTCGCTTTGTGAGAGGATACAGATCACTCAGCCTTTGGCGCAGTACGGTCTATTCCTGAAGGGCTTTTGCGGTGCCTGAGTGCTGATGAGGTGCAGGCGCACCTGAAAGTGCAGCGGGCGTTGCTTGGTTGTTTTTCCTCACTGGCACAGTCGTAACTTGGAGGCATTGATGAGTATGTGGAGTGTTGTTGGTCTTGTGGTTCTGGTGCTTCTGATTGGTGCGGGATACACCGCGCAGCGCTTGATGCGGTTGCAGGGGCCGACGCAGGGAGACGTGATTGATAAGGCAAGCCGCAGCCAGTCTGCGTTGCTGGTGCTGGATGTGCAGGAGGACTTTACAAAGGATACCAAGGCACGACAGTGGCCTGCTGCCTTTGTGGAAGAGCGGATTGCGAGGATTAATGCGTTGGCGGCAGATGCACAGGCGCGCGGGGAACCGGTGATTACCACACGGTTGATCTATGAGGGAGGCTATACGAACTTTCTGATTGGATTGCTTGGCGAAGGGCTTGGGACAATGGGCTCTGATGGGCTTGAATTGGATAAGCGGCTCGGGTTTCAGCCGGACATGGATCTTGTAAAGAGTGTGGGGGATGCATTTGCCAGTGAAGAGCTGGAGGCTTTCCTGAAGAAACACGGTGTTGGACGGCTCAGGATTGCCGGGCTTGATGGATGTTACTGTGTGAAGAGCACGGCGCTTGGAGCGCTTGGGCGTGGGTATGCGGTGGAGCTGGCAGAGGATGCTGTGCTTTCCATTGATCCGAAAGGCTGGACGCAGTGCCGGGCAGAGTTGGTGAGCAGGGGCGTGCAGCTGGTGAAATCGGCAGAGCTGGCTGTGGCTCAGTAGGTTCTGATCTCACCTGCATTGTGCTGGTTGCACATTATCAACATGCACCTTACATGGGCATGGGAAAAGTCTGCGTCTGACGCAGGCTTTTTGCTTGTGTATCTGCGCGATGCATCTGGCTGTGGATCAATTTGAATGAGCTGAACCCTGGTATATTAAGCTGCCTACTAGATGTTGGGTGTTTTGCCGTTTCAAGACATACTGCCTCAAAATCTACACATTTGCCTTGGGGATTAATGCGGGAAAGGCTGTGGGTATATTGTTTAGATTGCTGCGTAATGTGCTATGGGTCTGTCTCCCAACAATAAAAGAGCAAACAGGAATAGCATGGCAGACGTTGAGTGCATCGTAATCGGTGCAGGAGTTGTGGGCTTGAGCGCGGCTTATGAACTAGCGCGCAGGGGACGTGAAGTTATTGTGCTTGAACAGCACGAAATCATCGGCTCCGAAATCAGTGCTCGTAATTCCGAAGTTGTCCATGCCGGAATTTACTACGCAAAAGATACATTGAAATCAAAAGCTTGCGTGCAAGGTAAGGAGATGCTGTATTCCTTTTGTGAGGAATTTAGCGTGCCGTACAAGCGCGTTGGTAAGCTGATTGTAGCGACTGATGAAAGTCAGGTTGCCATGCTGGATGGCATTCGCGCACGTGCTGCTGCCAATGGTGTTGATGATCTTTTGATGCTCAATGAAGCACAGGCGCGGGGCTTTGAACCGCATCTGGCGTGTAAGGGCGCTCTGTTTTCTCCTTCCACAGGCATTGTGGATAGTCATGCGTATATGATGGCGCTGCAAGGTGGATTAGAGGCGCATGGCGGGCTTGTTGTTGTTGGGACAGAAGTCACCGAGATCGAAACCGGTATGCGCCCAAGTGAGTTGATGGGCGCTGACATTCTGGTGGAAGAGGATCTGGAAGCGGCTGATCATCACTTTGATGATGACGAGCATGAAGAGTTTGCTGCCAAGAACTTCAAAGGCGACGGCTTTACCGTTGTCATGAAGGATGGCTACGCGATCACTTGTCATGAGCTTGTGATCGCTGCGGGTCTTCACTCCAACAAGATGCTCTCCAAGCTGGCCGGGCACATGTCATGTAAAGTGCCGAAGCTCTACTATGCGAAAGGCAACTATTTCAGCCTTGCCGGAGATGCCCCGTTCTCGCATTTGATTTATCCTGTGCCAGAGCCGGGTGGGCTTGGTGTTCATCTCACGCTGGATATGGGCAATCAAGCACGCTTTGGACCTGATGTGGAGTGGATCGACGAGATCGACTACGAAGTGAATGAAGCGCACGGCGAACGGTTTTATTCGCAGATACGTAAATATTATCCCGATCTGGCCGATGGCAGCTTGCAGGCGGACTATTCTGGTATTCGTCCTAAGTTGGTTCCTGCGGGTGCTGAAGCGGCCGATTTCGCAATTTGGGGTGAGGAAACGCACGGCATTCCGGGGCTGTTGACTTACATGGGTATTGAAAGCCCGGGCCTGACCAGTTCTCTTGCACTGGGCTCCATGGGCGCTGATCGTTTGATCGGCGCGTAACCCATTCCTTATAATCCTCTCGATAATGCTAGGGAAATGTAGGGTTTCTCTGCCTAAACTGCTCTTTTCGTCTGGAAGAGCAGGTGCGCTTATGAAGCTGAGCCGTCGAGACTTTGTGAAAACCAGCGCAAGCGGCGGGCTTGCCGCAGGTGCAGCTACATTCATTTCCGGCAGTGCTGGCGCACAGCAATCTCAACCTGTTTTGCCTCCTGCTTCTGTCCCGCAGGAAACAGCTTGCGCACAATCACTCCTTGGTGCAGGTGTTGCTAAGCCGGATTTTACGCTGGACGTGGATGAGAAACCTTACTCTCAGTATGGTGTCGATCTCAAAGGCATGCTTGTTGGTGGCACATGGCCGGGTACTCCTATCCGATATACGGAAGGGGATATGTTCCGGGTGCTCATCAATAACCGGATGAAACAGCCCACCTGCATTCACTGGCATGGAATCCTGTTGCCGTCTTTACAGGACGGTGTCCCCGACATTGCGCAGTTGCCCATTGAAGCGGGAACCTCTCAATATTACGAGTTTCCGCTGGTTCAACAGGGGAGCTATTATTACCACTCCCATCTTGGATTGCAGGAGCAGTATGGTCTTCTGGGAGCTCTCATTATTGATCCTAAAGACAATCCATACTCCTATGATCATGATGAAGTGCTGATGTTTAGCGACATTCCACCAGCCGAAGGTGGAGAGATCATCAAAGGCTTGCGTAGTGGCAGGCATCGGCCTGAGATCAAAGATGCTTATGAGCCTCCCAACTCCAAAGACTTTGATATTGATGTTGTGAATGCTGGTTACACCCTGAATGGACAACCCAACTCCGAACCGTGGACGTTGACCGTCAAAAAAGGGGCGCGTTTGCGGCTGCGGTTGATCAACTCGTCCGGCAGCACCTTCTTCAGAATTTCTATTGATGGACTGAAGTTCTCAGTCATTGAAGTTGATGGCAACCGTATGCAGCCTGTTGAAGGGCAGAACGTGATTGTCCCGACATCAGCCCGCTATGATGTGCTGGTGGATGTGCCGGACAGTGGTAGTTACACAATCCATGCTGCTGCGCTTGGTGATAATAAGCAGTGTCTTGGGGTTATTCATACTGATGATGTGAAGGCCAGTGTGAATGACAAGCGGCCTTCCTTTGACGGGGTTACTGTTGATTTCAGAAGCCTGAAGTCGCTTGAGGCATCAGGGTTTGGCCGAAAAGTTGATCGTGTTTATGATGTGCTGCTTTCGGGAGATATGAAGGCCTACGAGTGGATGATGAACAATCACTACTGGCCTGAACCCTATGCGGGGCCTGATCCGCAAAAGACGTATCTGGATGTGAAACAGGGTGAGGTGGTTCAGTTGCGGATGATCAATCGGTCTCCCATGTCTCATCCTATGCATCTTCACGGCCATACATTTCGCGTACTTGGTGGTCCTGATGACGACTATGCGCCAGTGATGGATACGGTTTGGGTGCCTAAGAAGCAGACGGTGACCATCGAATTTCTGGCCAACAACCCCGGCATGTGGGCCTATCACTGTCACAATATCTGGCACTTGGCTGTCGGGATGATGCAGCCCGTGCGCTACGTTGTTGGTGAACGTGAGATGCTGCGGTAGCTCCGTATTTTCTGTTGGGGGGCCGCTCTTGATGTGTTTACGCTGTAGCCGGATTTAGCTGCGTAGAAAGGGGGCTGCTGCGTCTTCCTTTTGCCCGAAGTTTCGGGGAAAGGAAGAATAAATGAAAATCAGAAAATTTATGGGTGTCTGTTTACTGACGTTGAATGTTGGTCTGCCGAGTGCTCAGGCTGACGTTTATTGGGCAGATGATGGAAGGCTCGTTCCTGATCGGGTTTTGAATATGAGACCTGACGAAGGTGCAGAGCCATCTTTGAAAAATCCAAGCATCCGACAAGCTCTTGAACACTCCAGTCAGAGAATGGTCCGAGAGGCGTTCCTGGCTTCGGGAGATAGTGATCTGTACCTGTTACTGCGAGATGAGCATGGCCTTTGGCATCCCGGCGGAACTCCCCCGGGAGTTCACGTCACTGTTGAAGTCCGTGATGGGAGAGAGTGGATTGCTACTTGTCATGTGTTTCATCGGCCTCTTTGGCAGAGCGAACTTGCATATGACACGACTTGCTAATGTGACTAAAATTACCTGAAGTGCGCACCTTGCAAAATATTGCGAGGTGCGTCGGCTCACTGGTGTTTTGCCGTTATGAGATTTCGGTGCTGAGCCAGTTCAGGAAATTCTTGATTTCAGGTTCGTTGCGTTTGCAGTAGGACCATTTCAAATGCTTCTGTGCAGTTATAAAGCCAGCTTGTTTTAAAATATCCAGATGCCTGCTGGCCGTGGGTTGGGCAACACCAAGCGCCTCTGCAATCAAAGTCATGCAAACTCCAAACTCAGAAGGATCAGCTGATTGCTGATGGCTGAAGTGTTTTTGTGGGTCTCTCAGAAGGCGCAGGACCATTAAACGAGGCTCACTGGAGATGGCTTTAATTTGTATTGCTCTATCCATGTAAATATTCATATAGTCATTTAGCTAAATGTCAATGTGAGTCATGCTATGCTGGAACTTCCAAACACCTCGGTCATTAACGGAAACGCTGTTCGCTGGGGAATGATGGGGGATGGACCGCCACTGGTTGCCATCCACGGCACACCTTTTTCTTCGCAGGTCTGGCGCAGGATTGTGCCGCATTTCTTCGATCACAGGAGGGTCTATTACTTTGATCTGGTGGGTTACGGGCACTCTGAAAAACGCGAAGGGCAGGATGTTTCCCTCGGAGTGCAAAATGAGGTGTTGGCTGCCCTGTTTCAGGAATGGGAGTTAGATCGCCCTGATGTTCTGGCTCATGATTTTGGAGGTGCGACAGCTCTGCGGGCTTATTATCTGAATGGTCTGCGTTACGGTTCTCTGACGATATTTGATGCGGTTGCTTTGGCTCCATGGGGATCACCGTTGGTCCAGCATGTGCGCCGACATGCAGAGGCCTTTGCCGGGATGCTGGAGTATATGCATAAAGCGATGCTGCGGGCTTATTTGCAGACGGCTGCTCATCACGAGCTTTCCGAGGAGGCTTTGGAGATTTATGCCGCTCCGTGGATTGGACCCGTTGGGCAACCAGCATTTTATCGTCAGATTGCCCAGATGGACCAGAAATACACTGATGAAGTTCAGGGATTTTATGGGGCTCTGGATTGCCCGGTCTCTGTACTTTGGGGGGTGTGTGATGAGTGGATCCCCTATGAGAAGGGGGAGGTTCTGGCTGGTCTGATTTCCGGGGAAGATTGCATTCCAGTTCCTCAAGCAGGTCATTTGGTTCAGGAAGATTGCCCTGAGGCTATTGTAGCTGCGGTTTTGAAGCAGATTTTGGATAGATGACACCCAAGCTTTGCTTGATTGAAAACCACCCCGCAGCATGGTGCTGCAGGGTGGTGTTGGTCAGCGATTGTCGAGCTGGCTGCGGACGCGGGTCAGGCCCAGTTTAGTGATGCGATACGGGCGGCCTCCTTTTGAGGAGATCAGGCGTCTGTACTTCAGTTTTCTGAAGATGTGCTCGGAAAGACCGGCATAATACCAGCCGTCCCGGGTGACGCAGTTCATTTCTTCCAGAGTGCCATCGTCGTCACGGCGCAATTCAATGCAGCCGCCTTGTGCCAGCACATGCAAAATGCGCTGTTCAGCTTTCGAAATATCCATGGATGTCTTTGAGTTTTAAAGATGCACTTGTCTCGTCTGCCCGCTCATGCGGTCAGTGAGATTGTTTGGATTGTGCATGCCCTGTCTATCTTCGACAGGACTTTACCGGGACTCTTGTCGAGCTCGCATCAAAACTCCATTGATTGATGGCTGCCTTATAGGCAACCCATCTGAGTGTCGCAAGCGTGTCATTTCTTGCTGGACTGCGAAAACAAGCAGGTGTTGCAGATTTGCTGGAAGTGTTGGACGTCTCTCCCTATTATTCTCTGCACGTACTTTTCGGGGATGCGCTCCAAGTCTGTTTCGCAGTCACTCCAATAATGTGCTAGGGGAACTACGTAGCGCTGTGCAGGTGCTTTCCTAATTGATCTGAATGAGACTTTAATGACCGACGATATCTCTGTAATCCTGCTGTGGCCGGGGCTTTTGAATCCGTTTGCCATATTGATCGCCGCCTATATGGGCTACTACGCCAATCAGCGGGGGAAGATCTTTATTGCAGGATTTGCTGCAGCTGCGCTCAGCCTGTTTCTTGAAGGGCTTATCAAGCTTGTCGGGATACCTTTGCCGTGGAACCCTGAAGTGGGGCCGCTGGCGTTGTTCCCGTTCCGCTTTGCGACGGGGCTGATTGTAAGTGCTATTGCTATGAAAATCGGGGCAAGTCGTCGCCGCGCAAAGTGAGTGCTGAGGGATTGTTGTTCAGCGTGGGTCAAGCTCCAGATGCTTCTGCGCGACTTTCTACAAGCTTCTCCCCGAAATTTAGGCACTCTGGTTCAAAAACCCCCGAAGATTCACTTGCCATTGCGGGGTTGATGGCCTACCCAACACCATTGAGAAATTAGGTGGTCTTCGTGGCTGTGCATCGCGTGGCCGGACTTCCGTGAAGACTTATACGAACACAGGATATTGATCGCATGACGCTGCTTGTCGATACGCGCACTCCGGATCCGAAGAAATTCATCAAGGGCGCAACTGGCGACTGGGAAATCGTAATCGGCATGGAGGTTCACGCTCAGGTGACCTCTGAAGCCAAGCTATTCTCGGGCGCTTCTACCAGCTTTGGCAGCGATCCCAATAATAATGTGAGCTTGGTTGATGCGGCGATGCCGGGCATGCTGCCAGTGATCAACGAAGAATGTGTTCGTCAGGCTATTAAGACCGGTTTGGGTCTGAAGGCCGAGATCAACCTGAAGTCCGTTTTTGACCGCAAAAACTACTTCTACCCTGATCTGCCGCAGGGCTATCAGATCTCCCAGTTTAAACAGCCGATCGTTGGTGAAGGTATCATTCACCTTGATATGAAGAGCGGTGAGCAGGTTGAAGTGGGCGTTGAGCGTCTGCATCTGGAGCAGGACGCGGGTAAATCCCTGCATGACCAGCACCCGACCATGTCATTTGTTGACCTGAACCGTTCTGGCGTGGCGCTGATGGAAATCGTTTCCAAGCCAGACATTCGCTGTGCTGATGAAGCCAAAGCTTACCTGACCAAGCTGCGCACTATCCTGCGCTACCTGGGTACTTGTGACGGTAACATGGACCAGGGTTCCATGCGTGCTGATGTGAACGTTTCTGTTCGCAAGCCGGGTGGTGAGTTTGGTACGCGTTGTGAGATCAAGAACGTCAACTCCATCCGTTTTGTTGGTCAGGCGATTGAATATGAAGCGCGTCGTCAGATTGGCATCTTGGAAGATGGCGGCGAGATCGATCAGGAAACACGCCTGTTTGACAGCGTGAAGGGTGAGACCCGTTCCATGCGTTCTAAAGAAGAAGCGCATGATTACCGTTACTTCCCGGATCCGGATCTGCTACCGCTTGAGTTCACTCAGGCGCTGGTTGATGAGATGGCTGCGGATCTTCCGGAACTGCCGGATGAGAAGAAGGCGCGTTACATTAAAGACTTCGGTCTGACCCCATATGACGCTGATATTTTAGTTGCTGAGCGTGTCTCCTGTGACTTCTTTGAGGAAGTTGCGAAGGGCCGTGATGCGAAGCTGGCTGCGAACTGGGTGATCAACGACACCTTTGGCCGCTTGAATAAAGAAGGTCTGGATGTGACCTCCAGCCCGATCTCTTCTGAGCAGCTGGGCAAGATCATCGACCTGATCAAAGCAGGCACCATTTCTGGTAAGATCGCGAAAGACCTCTTCGAGATCGTCTGGACTGAGGGTGGTGATCCAGCTCAGATCGTAGAAGATCGTGGCATGAAGCAGGTGACTGACCTTGGCGCGATTGAAGGCATCGTGGACGAAATCCTTGCAAACAACACCGACAAAGCAGAGCAGGCGAAAGAAAAGCCGGGCATGCTTGGCTGGTTCGTTGGTCAGGTGATGAAAGCCTCCAAGGGTAAAGCAAACCCACAGGCTGTGTCTGACATGCTGAAAGCGAAGATCGGCCTCGAGTAGGTCGTTCTTACAGCTTTATAGAATTCGAAGGCCCGCCAGTTTGGTGGGCCTTTTTTCTTGGTGAGGCTAGGTCACCTCAACCCACCCTCCGGATTTGTGGGAGCGGCGGGCAGCATCGACAACTTTTGCAACTTCGAGGCCGTCTTTGAAGACTGGCCAATCTGTGGTTCCTGTTGCGATTGCCTCCAGAAAATCACGAGCCTCGATGATCAACTGATCCTGATAGCCGGTTCCGTGACCGGGACCGAGGCAGAAGGCTGCATAATCCGGATGGTGAGGATTGGTGAGGATCTTTCTGAAGCCGGATTGCTCTGGTTCATCCTCTATTTTGTAAAGCCAGAGGGCGTTCTGGTCTTCCTGATCAAACCGCAGGGCGCCTTTGGTGCCGGTGATCTCGTAGATAATGCCCATCTTCTTGCCCAGTGCGACACGGCTGAAAAGGAGGTGACCTGTTGCGCCGCTTTCAAAAGTGCACATAAACTGAGCCACATCATCGTTGGTGACTTGCTCGACGATGTTTGGTGCGCATTCTGACGGGCGTGTTTTGAAAACAGTCTCAATCTGTGCACTGACTTTCCTGATTGGGCCAACCAGAACATGGGCGCAGTTGATCATGTGGGGGCGAGGTCTCCCATGGTGCCGTTGGAGTCTCCGCTGGAGCGCCATGTGGCTGGGGCATTGGGGTTTGCGAAAAAATCCTCGGTATGTTCTCCGCGAAAGAAAGTGATGTCTCCGATTACACCTTCTTTGATGAGCTGATGGGCCAGTTGTGTTGCGGGTGTGCGGATGTAGTTAAAACCCACCAGATTGACTTGCTCTGAGGCTTGCGCTGCCTGTGCCATTGCGGTTGCGTCTGCAAGGCTCGCGCCCAATGGCTGCCGCGTTGAGGGCGACGGCGTGCAGTTTTCCCATATACCCTGCGCCGATCAGGCCAATGTTAATTTCCATAGGGCGTCCGTTAACGATTGAGGGGGGGGATGTCCGGGAGACTTAAAAACTAATCAGGGAAACCGATAAGAATTGGAAATGTTCTGTTGCCTGATCCCTTCAAAGGGACTAGTGAGAGGCGCTGACCCCAAGAAAAGTTGACTGGATATCATCTCATTTTGAGAGCACGTCCCCAGCTGGTTTCAGATCGGTCCTGAGGGTGCGTGTAAAGAAGTTGACGAACAGAGGCGTTTGCATTTGGTGGGTTTGGGGTTAGAGCGTGGTGAAAACATGTCTCTTGAATGAGTTACCCCTAATATCTCAGTAATTCTAATAGCTTAGAGATGTTTCACAGGGTTAATTTTCGCTGTGAATCATCATCGCTCTGCCTAGCCTCGACCATATCTCCGCCTTATTACGGCACGATAAACTTCAGGTGATCGGGCGTTATGGAGACTTGTCTGGTCTGGGGTCTAAGCTCTGCTAGAACTTATAGTTGCGCAGTGTATGCGAACACTGCACTTTGTTGTATTTGAAACCTTGGGGGCGTCTCGTTGCTTAATCAACGAAGTAGTTTTCTTTCCAATATCGCTGTATTAGGCGTCATTTGCTCCAGTGTTGGATTTGGGGCTTTTGCTTCTTCTTCAGTGGCTGCTGCAAGCGAAAGCTCTCAATCTCAGGTGCCATTCACCTTTGGCGCACTCGTGGCAAAGATGAAGGCACAGGCGCAAGACGCCTATCTTGAACCAACCAGCGAATTGCCGGAAGCACTGGCGGCCTTGAAGTACGATGGCTATCGGAAAATTAGCTATAAACGTGACCGCAGCAAGTGGAAGGACACCGAGAACTTTAGGGTTCATGCGTTCCATCCGGGTTGGTTGTTTAAAAATCCTCTGAAAATTCATGAGGTAAGCGAGGGCGCTGCTCAACCATTCGTGTTTGAAGCTGCTGACTTTGACTATCATGATGCGGAACTGACCGCGTCATTGGACGATGTTGCTTTCCCCGGCGTAGCGGGATTCCGCTTGCTAAATCCACTCAATGTGGAAGGGCGGATGGATGAGTTGGTGGCGTTTCTGGGCGCCAGCTATTTCCGGGCTTTGGGTGCAGGTAATGTTTATGGTTTGTCCGCACGTGCGCTTGCCATTGATACGGCCAGCGGCAAGCCGGAGGAGTTTCCGAACTTCACTGCGTTTTATCTTGGTAAGCCGGTTGATGGCTCTGACAAGGTGACGGTTTGGGCCGAACTTGATAGCCCGAGTGTGACTGGGGCGTATCAGTTTACTTTTAAGCCGGGCCAGCAAACAGAAGTTGATGTGACTGCACATCTGTTCTTCCGCAGTGATGTGGAGCGGCTTGGCATTGCACCGCTGACGTCTATGTATCTTTACGGTGAAAATGATCGTGTCGGGTTTGATGATTTCCGACCAGAAGTGCATGACAGTGATGGGTTGAAGCTGCGTTTTGCCAATGGTAAGACCGCGTGGCGGCCACTTTCCAACCCGGATAATCTGCAGCTTTCCTTTATTGGCGCCAGAAATCCAGCTGGATTTGGCCTGATGCAGCGTGACAAAGATCTTGAGAATTATCAGGACCTTGAAGCGCGCTATGACAAGCGTCCAAGCCTTTGGATTGAGCCTCTAGGTGATTGGGGTTCTGGTGCTGTCATGCTTGCAGAAATTCCAACAGATCAAGAAATCAACGACAATGTTGTTGCCTTTTGGTCTCCGAATGAAGCGGTGAAAGCGGGTGATGAACTCTCATTCCACTACAAGATGTATTGGGGTGATGAAGTTGGTCGCACTGAGCAGATGCTGATGCCTGTGGTCCAGACACGTTCTGGCAAAGCTGGGCATTCGGCCTCTGAAGAGAGTTCGCTGACCCGCAAGTTTGTCGTGGACTTTAATGCAGAGTTGTTTGCCGAAAGCGGATTGGATGGGGAGCAACTTGTACGCGCAAAACCATTTATTGAAAACGCTGCTTTAAACGGCACAGTAAACCTTGCGGATGTTCGCTACATTGAAGAACTGGGTGTTTATCGTGTGTTTCTGGATGTTTCCCGCGATGATCTTGAAGTCCCGGTAGAGTTGCGCCTTCAGCTGACTGATGGCGAAAAAGCAGTTTCCGAAGAATGGCTTTACCAGTGGGGGTGGAGCTCATGAGGCCTATGACATCTAATCTATTTTCGACAAATGTTGATTTGAGCAGCGGTCCAGTTGCACCGCTTGCCATGCCAGTGCAGGATCTTTCTGCAGATGATAGCTGGCTTGTTCTGATCTGGCGTCGCATGCGGTTTGGGCGCAGCTACTCTGCGCTTCCTTCCAAACGGACGCGCTTGCAAAAAGCCATCTCTACCTTTTCGGAGCGGTAATCCATGGATAAGCCGTTTCGCGACGGGGTAGGCCACCGCCGGGCCGCGGCTTTTGTCTTCTGTCTGGCGTTGTCCCTCAGCTTTACCGGGCTGTTTTATGCAGCTTTGAGTGCTGACTATCTCAATATCTATGAGGTTGTTCGGATTGTGCTGCTGTTTGTCAGCACCCTCTGGCTTTCCTGGGGTGGGGCAACTGTTCTGCTGGGTTTGCTTTATGGTCGCTCTGTTCAAGCCCTTGATGCTGATCCGCGATCTCTGCCTGCTGCTGGCACCGCAATCCTCATGCCGATTTATCATGAGGATGCGCTGGTCGTTGCCGCTCGCCTTGCTGCAATGATGGATGATCTGCGCGCTAACAATGCAACACACTTGTTTCATTGGCATGTACTTTCTGACAGTCGTGATGAAGAGATTGCGGCAGTGGAAGAGCAAGTGGTGCGCCAGTTGGTTGCCCGCTATCCGGAACAGAAGATCTTTTATCGTCGCCGGACTGACAACCATGGCCGTAAAGCGGGCAATGTTGCCGAGTTCGTGCAGCGGTGTGGTGGTGCCTATCGTTATATGGTGGTGCTGGATGCAGACAGCCTGATGCGTGCCGATACTCTGGTGCACATGGTTGGACGCATGGAAGCAGAGCCCAACCTTGGGCTGTTGCAAACTGTGCCGATGCTTGTTGGCCTTAAAAGCTATTTTGGCCGCAGCATCATGTTCGCCTCTGGCATGTTTGGCCGGTCCTTTGCTTTTGGTTTGGCGGCAATGCAAGGGGAATGCGGACCATTTTGGGGGCATAATGCGATCATTCGCACGCGTGCGTTTGCCTCCAGTTGTGGCCTGCCGGAACTGGATGATACGGCGGCATTTAGCGGGCACATTTTGAGTCACGACAGTGTTGAATCTGTGCTGCTGGCGCGTGCTGGCTGGCAGGTGGAGTGTGATCCACGGATCACCGGGTCCTATGAGGCTGCACCTGAGAATATTTTAGGGTATGCCGCGCGTGACCGGCGTTGGTGTCAAGGCAACTTGCAGCATTCTCGTGTGGTTGGAGCTCGTGCTTTGAAGCCGTGGGGCCGGTTCTCTCTTTTGCTTGGCATTATGTCTTACCTGAGTTCTCCTGTTTGGGCTGCGTTCCTTCTGGCAAGTTTGTTTGCGCCTTTGGACCTTCCGGTGCTGCAGGCCTATACTTTTCAGAACCACCTTCCGGTTCTTGGCCACATTCCGATGAGTGCGGCTTATGAAGGGGCAGCGTTGCTCTTTGGCGTGGTTGCCTTGCTGGTGCTGCCGAAAACACTTGTTGTTTTGAAAGAAGTATTTCTGGGTGTCGAGAACACCTCCCGCAAAGGTATACTAGGCGGGCTTGTGGAGCTGATCAGCTCTGCTGTCTTCGCGCCGGTTTTGATGGTGTTTCAGTGCCGCTCCGTTTTTGAGGTTTTGATGGGCCGGGACAGTGGCTGGACCAATGCGCACCGTGATGCGGGATGCTTGTCTTTGCTGGAGTGCCTCAAGTCTGTCTGGTGGGTGAGTGTTATAGGCGCTTTGGCCATAGGGCTGAGCTGGATTGGCGAAGCCTCACTCTGGCTTTGGGTGATGCCGGTTGCTCTGCCGATGCTGCTCGCGCCGTTCATCATCTGGGCAAGCTCTTACAATGTGGGTAGCCGAGCTGCTGAACGTTTGGGTTTTGTGCTTTCCTCTGACCAGGAGGGAGCTGCGCAATTGCTCGCTCATGTGGAAAAATACTCCGCAGATCTCAGGGTATAGACGGCTAATTTGTGCTTTGAGGGCCACATCCATCAGCTGAACCGCTGGGATGTGGCCCTTCTTATATCTGCTGGTGTCTCTCCGACTTAAGCTTTCGCTCCAAGCCTCTGATGGGGATGCAGTGATGCCGGAAGAGACAGTTTCAACCCGATTTTGGTGGCGTCCCGCAGGCGTCTTTGTTCTGATTGCAGGGTATTTGCTGCTGCATCTGGTTTTGCGTGGCTATTTCTCCCCCACACTCAGCACGGATGACATGTTTGAGAACGTGTTTGTACAAGAGCTGAAGCTTGGCTACCAGGTGCGGCAGCCTCCGCTTTATGAGTGGATGCTTTATGGGGTTCAGAAGATCTTCGGGCCGACGATATGGAGCTTTCTGGTTCTCAAGTACGCACTGGTGTTGTGTTTTGCGCTGTTCCTTTACGCTGTTGCCCGGCAGGCGATTGCCAATGCAAAACTGGCTGCGCTTGCCGTGTTTTCTTACGTGGCGCTCTACCAGATTGGCTTTAACCTGCATGAGGGCGTGACACATACTGCTGTGCTGATGGCGGCGTCTGCAGCAACAGTTTATTGCTTCCTCTGGCTTTTGAGGGAGAAAACGGTGACCGCGGCAGTGTGTTTGGGGCTCGCAGTTGGGTTCGGAATGCTTTCCAAACATTCCTACGTGCTGGTGCCCGCTGCTATTTTTCTGGCTGCGCTCAGCGATGGACATTGGCGCAGGCAAGTGCGGCTTCCAATGTTGGTCGTTGCCGCTGTGATCGCGGCTGCGGTGTACTCGCCCTATCTTTACTGGGTTATGACTGGCGAACAGGCCCTTGTCGGTTCTGCGTTGACTGTGATGCGCGAGGGAGAGCAGGGGGGCGGACTTGCCCGCGTTGTGACGGGTGAGTTGCGGTTGCTGGTGAGTGTGCTCGGGTTCTCCGTCCCGTTTTTACCGCTGGTGCTGCTGCTGTTTTTCCCGGCGCTGTTTCGCGGCGCAAAAGCAGTGGGGGCTGATCCTGACGTGCAGCAGGTTGGCAGGCTGCTTCAACGGGCTTTGCTTGTTTCTCTGGCTCTGGCGTTTGTGGCCGTGTTGGCCAGCGGGGCGCAATACATCAAGGAACGGCACATGCATCCAGTGCTGCTCTTGCTGCCCATCGTGATGTTCACCCATATTTCCCAGAGGCGCTATTCGCCGAGATCGGTGAAGATCTACAGCAGTGTGCTGGCCCTGCTGGTTCTTGTGGTGCTGGGCATCCGCATCTCCGGCTTCCTCGCTCCGGACAAGAAGATGTGCGGTGGCTACTGCCGGCATATGAAGCCCTACGAGGAGCTAGGGGAGCAACTCAAGGCGCAATTCCCGGAAGCTGCGCAAGCGACGATTGTCTCACTGGATGAATACACCGGCGGAAACCTGCGCGTTACCCTGCCAGATGCCCGGCACATCATCCAAAATTTCCAACCGAGCACCCGGCAACGGCAAGACTGCTTCGTTGTCTGGGATATGGGAGACAACGGCGCACAACGCGGCATGCAAGCAGCCTTGACCAGCGGCGGTTTCGCACCCGGCAAAGCACCCGCAAGCCGAAATACTTTACATTCAAATCAGATAGATGTGAGTTGGCCTCATTTGTGGAAGAAGGATAACTTCCGTAAAACCACATTCGGCGTCGCGAAGATTGATCGCGATTCTGAAATTTGCCGCTAACTCATATTGGGTGTTTTGATGCTGAAGATACGTGTTGCCAAAGACGAAGACATTGAGGCTGTAGTGCAGATGATGAATGGAGGAGCTTCTTCCCAGCGTGTTCATCTGGAAAACGGGGAGACCGACACATATAAGCCAGCGTTTCACGCGATCCAGCAATGCCCTAATACCGATATTTATGTGGGGGAGACAGAAACGGGCGAGGCGGTTGCAACCTTTCAGCTGACTTACGTGAAAGGCCTTGCCTTCAACGGCAAACCGCGTGGTCAAATTGAGAGTATGCACACTCGCGCCGACATGCGTGGCCAGGGGATCGGGCAGGAGATGCTTGCCCACGCAGTCAAGTTGGCACGTGATAAAGGCTGCTGTATGGTGCAATTGACCTCAAACAAAGAACGCAGTGGTGCACATCGCTTTTATACCAGCAACGGATTCGTGCCGACGCACGAAGGCTTCAAGCTTATTTTCTAAGCGTTAACTGGCATGAAAGCCGGATGGTTTCGCCGCAAGCTTCTCGAAATATCTGCATCCGCGAACCGAGGGGATGAAACTTTCCTTTATCCTCCCATTTAAGTGTTTTCTTACAGGTGACAAATGGCTGTATCGCAGACCAATCCCATTGAACTTTATTATTGGCCAACACCGAATGGCTGGAAGATTTCTATCATGCTGGAAGAGCTTGGTGTTCCCTATGACTTGAAACTGGTGAACATTGGGCGTGGTGAGCAGTTTGAGCCAGATTTTCTCAAAATAGCGCCAAACAATCGTATGCCTGCGATTGTTGATCCTGAAGGGCCGGGCGGTGAGCCGATTTCGATTTTTGAGTCAGGTGCTATAATGCAGTATCTAGGGCGGAAGTTTGAGCGGTTTTATCCATCAGAAGAACGTGCTCGTGTTGAAACGGAAGAATGGTTGATGTTGCAAATGGGCGGGTTTGGTCCCATGCTTGGGCAGAACCATCATTTCCGCGTCTATGCACCCGAAAAAATTGAGTATGCGATGACCCGTTATTTCAACGAGACACATCGGCTGTATGGTGTGCTTAATAAACGGCTTGCTGATCGGGCTTATGTTGCAGCCGGGGAATATACGATCGCAGATATGGCAATATTTGGTTGGTCTCATCGCTGGGAACGGCAGGGAATGGATTTGGAAGAGTTTCCGCATGTAAAGGCTTGGCGCGAACGTTTGTTGGCTCGCTCTGCAGTTGTCAGAGGGTTAAATGTGGGTGACACAGAAGCTAATACCTCAAATATTGCAGAGGACAAGCAGGCACAATCAGTGCTGTTTAATCAACGTGGGTCATAGCCTAGCGACATAGCAGTCTCTTCCGGAGCTGTTCTATGTATATGCCTTGGCGGTTATCTGCAGAGGAGGTTTCCGCCTTCGATCCCTGTTTGTTTTTAGGTTATTTATTCATCACGGCACCGGCACTTTAAGTTGATTTGAACCGGAGGTCTCTCAAACCTAGGCTCACGCAGAATGATAAATTGAAATCACTTGCGAATGGACCTTGGAACTATGCGGGCTCATAAATTCTTCCTGACCTCTCTTATTCTGGCTGTTTGGGCGTTTGCCTCGCCTGTCTCAGCCGCTTCTTTTGAAGACCCTAAGTACAGTCTTGAAGTGAAAGACGAGGCAGGTACTAAAACACTGCGCGATGCTTTCACCAAAGGACCTGCTATTTTGCATTTCTGGGCAACATGGTGCCCGAACTGCCGTGTTGAACTGCCAGCAATGGAACGGTTTGAAGATGAGTTGAAGGCGCAAGGTCTGGATGGTCAATTTGTTGTTGTAGCATTGGAAGATGTTCCGTATGGCCGCATCCAAAGTTTCCTTCAAGATCGTTTGGAACTGGAGCGTTTTACCAGCTATCAAGCCGTTGACATGCAAGCAGTTGGAACCGCATTTCAGGTTGCGGCGATGCCTTACACGCTCTTTATCGATGAAAACGGGGATGTTCTTGGCGGAATTCCAGGATCTCTTGAATGGGATGCCCCACAGATCAAAGAGACCTTTATTGGTCACCTTCAAGGCAAAGGTACAATCGCCTCTGGTAATTGAGACTGTTTTCCGGGTTTCTGCAGTTTAGAACTTGGAACCCAGGGAAAGTTGATTATCCTTTGATACATGAGAGCCCTCTTGCCGGACTACTTAAGTCCGGGCAAGTTTGGGCTCTTTTTCATACGAGTTGAAAGAGCTTCCATGGTGATGTCGATTGCAGGGAAAATCTGATCCAGTGGAGTTTCGAACTTGACCATCTGGATGATCCCTTCAAAAGCCATCATAAAATAATCCACCAGATGGTCTATGTCCTCTGGTGCTTGCAGATCGCTTTCAAACTTTATCAGGCGCCGCCGGATCTCAGCTGCCCATTGGAGACGCAATGCGAGGTACTCTTGACCCAGCTCCGGATCAAGCCGACCAATCTCGCCAATGGTGGACCAGTAAAGGCTACCTTCGGTACGGTTCTGTTCCTCGCATAGCTCTGCAAAATCAGTCAGCATCAGGTACATGCAGGAATAAATATCAGCGTACATTGCGGAGCTTGAGCTAACTTGCTGGCTAAATCGCATGAAGTACCAGCGCATAGCCGGGGCGATGAGATCCCGTTCCCCCTCAAATCTTTGGCGTAATAAGTCAGGGGCAATCTGTGCTGCTTCAGCAACTGCGTCGATGTTTGCAGCTTGCCGACCTTTTTCCAAAAGAAGCTGGAAAGCTATTTTGAACATCTGTTCCAACCTGTGAGGCGGAATTAAGTCGTCGAGATTTTTGTTGCTGATCATAAAACTACAGACTCATCCTTAGCACTTCAACCTTAGCAAATTGCGATAATTGTTGTGCGTCTTCCTGAGCGTCTTCGAGTTCAATTTAGCCTTCGAAGCGAGTATCCAGAGTGCCTGAGCTGTAGCCGATAGCATAAAGCCGAAAATGATCCGGAAAGTAATGCAACGAGATATGTTTCAATTTGTTGGGGTTGTCCTGATAAGGCAGCTCTTTAAGATGTTTCATCGCAGGGGGTGGCAAGCAGCAGGATTGATTTTATTATTTGAGTTTAGGGCGTTGCCAGATCACATTTTCACAAAAATTCAGGAGGATCTTTTTGCAGCCTGTCATTTTTAGAAGGCCACTGGGCAACAGGTGAATATTGATAGCAATTTCGTATCCACGCCGAGGATCATAGCCTTCTGCGTGCCATTTGTTTTCTCCAGCTGCCTTTATATTCCAGAGTACCTTTAATCCAAGGACTTTGCGCTCCCGTTTGGTCGTATCGTGATTTCGGAGGTCCAGAATATCTTGCTGACGTTTACCGTCGGGTGGTTTGAAGGACTGAAGCTGCCCACACATGGTCGAACCACATTGTGAGATACTGATAATTGCACCCTTGGTTGTTCGCCACAAACCGTGCAGGTCAGAGCCTTTGGCTGTTGTCACCAATGAAGTTGAGAGAAAAATAAAGCCAAAGATGAAACCAGAACGGACCATGCCAACCTGCTTGCTTGATCACCTGCTCAATCTCAGGAGCAGGTGATTAGCTATCATAACAGGCCAGTTTCGGCTTGTTGCCTCTGGGCTTAAGGTAAATTTACTTTGTACGGGTCCAGGTGTCGCCTTTACAGAAGATCAGCACGCAACCCTCAAGTTTCAATTTGTCGCTGGAAACCAGTTCCATTTTGCCGGAGTATGTTTTGCCATCTTCCGCATTGTAAACTTTGCCCTTCCAGCTGTTTTCTCCGCTGGGTTTCATACCAAGAATGGTTCTTGAGCCAATTAAGGACCGATCGCGGAGCTTGGGATCCGGGTTCTCTGTATCCTTACGTGGTTTTTTTAACCAAACAATGTTGCCGCAAAGATTCCCCCCGCACTTGGAGATCTTAATCTTGGCGGTTCCGTTTGCCCTCAGCCAGGTGCCGGTTGCATCAGCGGCAAGGGCTGATGTGGCCAAGCCAATTGAAAGTATCGCTGCCAAGGATGATTTCAATAAGGGTGCTTTCATGGTTCCTCCCAAAACACTGAAGCTTGCTAGTAATGGCTTTACCTTATCGTAAAGCTGGGAATGTGCAAGGCAATCAATCAGAGGACTAGACAAGCTCTCTTTGAATTCGATTCGCACAACCCATCAATTCAATCAGTGCGATATCCCTTGGTTTACAGCGTGTCAAAACTGCGTAATTTTTGATTTTAGAGCAGCTTTTTTCGTTTCAATCATGGTTTTTAACCGCCTTTTTAGAGTGTCAAAATCTAATAGTCCGCGACGTCAATTAGATTTCGGGGAGGCGTCGGCTTCCTCTTATCTCATGAAAAATTACGAGCAAATCCACACGAGTTCACTGTGTTTTAGGAGAGAGATTTAATGACTGTGTTGCAGTTTGATGGCGTAATTCATCGGCATGTGAAGCAAAACCTATGCGAAGTAGAGTCTCTGTTACGGCGTGGCCTGGATGCGGCATCTGGAAAAGCCGGTGCTTGCGATCTGATCGAAGCCCATAAGTGGTTTAACCTTGCAGCGATGCGAGGTAGTACGCAGGCAGTACGATATCGTCGTGAGGTATCTCAGGAAATGTCCAATATGGAGATTGCTGAGGCACAACGCGCGGCTAGAGACTGGCTTTCTGTACACTGATATGAATTCTACAGCTTGTCGCGATTGGTATGCGGCAAGCTTATGATCCGAGGCTTTGGGAGCCTTCTTCTAAGATAGAGCAGGGAACACTCGTTTGGCCGAGAGCTGTTTCTTGAAAAGGCTACGTTTGAGCGTCTCCAACATCTAAAGTTAAGAACCTGTTTTCCGCGTTGGTTTTGCGATGTTCGCAACGGTGCACAGGGCGCTTAGCAAATTCATTATTCGATTATCAAAGAACTCGGGTTTTACCGATAGTCGGGTTGTCTGGTGTTGGCTTTGATAGTGTAGCTTGTTTTGATCTTGGTCTATTCCTGTAATGTTCTCCTTGAGTCTTTGTTGGTGGTGATTGGGTTGCCGGGATTGAGTTGATATTTGGAATTGGCTT
>NZ_LMCI01000035.1:0-23409 GCF_001623145.1 Pseudovibrio sp. W64
AATCAAAAGGAAAAAGAGCTTGACCTCAACGCCCGATTAGAGAAGCCGACATTCGCGTGTTTCCATCAAGGGTTGAGTACAGCTTAGATAAGTGTTGCGTGATCTCTGAAACGAAATTTCTTTAAAATCCGTCCTCAAAAGAACGCAACACTATCTCTACTTTTGAACGCGATCAAATATCGTGGGGATTATCCGTTCGAAGTCAGTTTTCGATATAGTTTCTATGGCGTCCAATCGCTGTTTTCTTTTAACTTCTCATAAAGAGCGGATTGTTTTTGTTGGGCTTCAGACAGTTCTTGTAGTGTGAGCTTCTTCAAGACCCTATCTCTAGCACGTGCCGCTAACTCAAACCCTCTCTTGTCAGCTACCATAGAATACCAGATATATGCTTGTGAATAGTTTCTATCTATACCTACACCTTTTTCGTAACTGTCTCCGAGAGAAAATTGTGCTCTGGCATAACCTTGCTCAGAAGCAAGTTTGTACCATTTTACCGCTTCAGCATCATCTTGTGGTGCACCCATTCCTCGGGAGAGCATGACACCGAGATTATGTTGTGCCTTGGCAACGCCCTGCTCAGCGGCGAGCCTGATCAACTTCGCAGCCTCCACATAGTCTCTTGGTACGCCTTCTCCTTTGAGGTGCATGTACCCAAGATAACTCTGAGCTGCGGCATGGTCCTGCTGAGCGGCGAGCCTGTACCACTTTACTGCCTCTGCATTATTCAGTTCTACGCCTTGGCCATTGTCGTACATGACGCCGAGATAGGTTTGAGCGGCAGCATGGCCCTGCTTGGCAGCGAGCCCGTACCATTTCAGAGCCTCAGCAAAATCCTGCTGTACGCCTTGCGCATTTTTGTGCATGTCTCCAAGATTATTTTGGGCTGTGACATGACCTTGCTCAGCGGCGACCTTAAACCACTTTAGAGCCTCCACATAACTCTGTGGCACGCCTTGCCCGATGAAAAACATAGCGCCTAGACTATTTTGCGCATCGGCATTGCCCAGTTTAGCGGCGAGCTTGTACCATTTTAGAGCTTCTACAAGATTTTGTGGCACGCCCACTCCGTTTTTATGGATGTACCCGAGATTATATTGCGCGTCGCTGTCACCTTGCTCAACTGCGGCCCTGAACCATTTCTCCGCCTCAGTGTAACTCTGTGCTACGTTGTCTCCTTCATCATAGGCGACCCCAAGTTTATACTGCGCTGCGGCATCACCTTTTTCTGCGCTTTGAGTAATAGATTGAAAGTCTTCACTATAAGCAGGAAGAATCTCCGAAAATGACGTGGCCATAACAAAGGCCCATAAGGTTATTTTGGTAAACAACGATGACATACTTTTCTTCTAAATCTAATATGGAATATACAGAACATTGATTAGTAGAGATATTTAATGCTAACAACTGTTGGAGAGTAATAAAGTCTCATACTCAGTAATAATGATTCATACTGAGGAATATAGTATCATACTGACGAGAGATTGGTGGACTTTGCTGCCATTCGCTGACTGTGTGAAATGAGGTAAGTGAGAGCTTGTTGCCAGCAACAAGGGCCAACTGCAGACATTCGAACGGTTCTATCAAGAGTTGATCTTGCATTTAATGATGCTTTGCGACACTTCGATATGAGACTGGCAATAACGATGAGAATTGTGCTGAAACCCTCAAATTAAGATCCCAGAACACCAGCTAGGAAACCTTAAAAAGATATAAGGTACCCAGCTGATTGCAATAACTTACTTCTCTCACAATGTGTAATAAACTAACGCTGTGTAGCAGCCAACATTGGTACAATCTCGTCGCGCATAATTTGCAGTGGGTTGATTTGGCGGCTGTTGCTGAAGTTTCTGCTGGTAAACACAATGATCGAGTTTAATCTTGGAAAGACAAACAAGAACTGCCCTCCATTACCCTGGGCCTGGAAACCCTCAAACAGCTCATCTTCTACCCAAAAATCGTGCTTCCACCAGAGATAACCATAACCGGGAAAACCTAGCCGTTTATCAGTAGTAGTTGCGTGCTTAGTCGTAGAAGCTTTAACCCAGTCCGAGGAAACTATCTGATCCCCCTCCCAAATCCCTTGGTTTAGGTAGAGCTGTCCAAGTTTCGCGAAATCCCGGCTTGTTAACTGAACTCGATAAGGAACATCACTCCGGTTAATAAGCCTGTGTGTCCATTGGTAGTTCTTAATATTCAAGGGCTTAAACAAGTACTTCTGAGCAAACTCATCAAGGGGAGTCCCACTTGCATTCACCATAGCCTGCCGCAGCGCAATCTCCCCGATGCTCGAGTAAGAAAATGTGGGGCCCGGCTCAGTAATCATTTGCAGAGCAAACAGCTTGCGTATCCAATCTCCATCACTTTTATAAATCCTGTTTTCATTTCCGGGAGAGCTTCTATCCCAATCATTGGCATCAAGACCAGATTGCATGGTGAGCATATGCTCTATCGTTATAACTGCTTTGCGGGGAGCGTCTGCAAACAATTCCTTATACTCAGGCAAGTACATAGAAATTGGGTCATCTACACTAGAGATAAATCCTTGTTGGAACGGTATTCCAACCAAGATTGATGTTATGGATTTGTTTGCCGACCGCAGATCATTCAAGCTGTCAATTGTGTAGTCATAGAAGTACTCTTCAACCAGTACCTTGTTGTTTTTGATTAAGATAAAACTATGTTGCCACTTGAACTTAGGATTGTTTACAAAGCGCTCAACAATTGTCTTTATGACCTTCGTATCAATGCCTTCGCTTGCAGCTTCTCCAACCGGCCAACCGTCTTTTCTCAAAGTTGGAAGTGCATAAGAGTAAGAGTACTCACCTAGTATTGCATGCGGTCTTGGAGCGCTGAAATCAAACCAAAACAGGCCAAAACCAATCATGAAGATCGCCATGGCTTTGCTCGGTCTTAAAGCTAACGCCTGCCAACCTGAATTTGCCTTGGCCCTCAATCGGTTCATCCAGAAAGTTATGGCTGTTAAGAACCCGACACCGATAGTGTAGATCAGTATAAAACTAGCAAGATTTATATAGGTTTGTGCGCCGTTGGCATCCGTAATCAATGGGATTAGTAAGCCACAGATAGAAAAGCCAAGAAATGTCCAGAAAAGTAATTTGCGACCATCAGACATAATTCTCAAATATCCAAAATAAATCAAAAATTTAACCTTGGTCGAGCATTACTTCAAATGCATAGTGAAAATGCTAGGTGAGAAGGTGCTCATTTCCAGAATTGAGAAGTTTCATCTTGGTTGATCTGCGTGCCCAAGTGCGTCACTTTCATCTCAGACACCGCTGTACCCAGCTCATAAAAACCACCAAGCTTCTTTGTGAAACCAGTGAAATGCAGCGTTCAGGCTTGGAGAGATTAATTTCAATAACGCTAGTAGTGTTGGCCACCAGAGAAACCAAACAACCATTTTCAAATACTTAAACATTGATCAAAGCCTGGTTACCCAGCGCGGCAAAAGAGTGCATGCGAGGAAAGCAATTGAAGCTTGAGATATCTTTGGTCCTAATCTCACGTATCTTCCTTATATCGAAATACATGATCGTTAGGATCTTCCCTGGGAGCATCGATATCCAGTGTTCCATTTAAGCGTTTAGCAAGTCTGCGGGACTTTACGTTTTCAGGATCAACATAGCTAACAAGAGTTGGCAATCTGAGTTCTTTAAAAGCCCAACGCTTCAATGCTGCTGCTGCTTCATAAGCATATCCATTGCCTTCAAAGCCATCATACACGAACCAACCTAATTCATGCTCAGGGAAGAAAAAACCGGCGTTTATGCCGACCTGTCCGACGCATTGTTTTGAACTACGATCCATGATCATGAGTGCACCGTGGCCCATAAGGCTCCATTGAGCTACGTCATGGCAAAAGATCCCCCAAGCAGACCTTTCGGAGACCGGGCCTCCCATAAAGTGAGACCGAGGGGACACCATTAAATTCAGATATGCTGGCCAGTCGTCCATGAGAGGAGCTCGAAGTACGAGCCTTTCAGTTTTGAGATATGGAACATTGAACTGGTTGAAAGAGCTGCAATACTCGGGTTTTGAATTGTTGTCTTGATCTACAGATATCATTTCATCACGGCTCTTTTACATTGATACTTGTTTTCTTGAGAAACTGCTCGCTGTGCAGCAAGCTCAAAATTGATTACAACTCGGCCTCTCGCTCGATGCGTGGTTAGCAGCCGGATTGCATCTTGTACCGGTCCCAACTCGAATGGGATTTCCCTCTCGATGGGTGAGCGGATGCCATGTTCACAGCAGAACTGCATGGCTTTTGGGGCAACACGACGTGGTATCGTCGCGCAAAATGTGTACTTAGGTCCGCGCCACCTTGTCTTGATGCTTCGCCAAGCAACATAGCAAGCGGCCCTGGTGAACTCTTTTAGAGTGAGTTTGCGTTCACCTAAATAACGTACTGGTCCAACCATGGTGACAAACTCGCCGTCTTGTTTCAGCCAACGATATGCAGCGTTTTCAACGCGAAGTCCTCCAACGAGGTCGAAAATTTTGTCTATTCTTCGTTCCCGATGCACCGTAAAGCCTGATTGTTGGTAATCAATAATTTCGTCGGCCCCGAGAGTGCGAACTAAATCTGAGTTGGCAGCACTGCAAACTCCCACGACGTAGGCTGATTTTGTCTTGAGCAGCTGAACAAGCACCGAGCCGATTGCACCTGAAGCACCGACAACCATACACCGATCACCTGCCTTCACGTTGGCAGTTTCGAGAGCACCCCATGCAACACAAGAGGAAAGCATCAACGACGAGGCTTCAACATGCGTTAGTTCTGGAGGCTTAGGCATAACGTAGCGTTCTAGAACATTTCTGTATGTCGCCCAAGAGCCGTTTTCTCCGAGCTCGTTCGGTATGACGCTGACTTCATCTCCAACTTTGAACCGTATTACATATTTCCCTATCGCCACAACAACTCCGGAAACAGAAGTTCCCATCAGGTAAGGTTCTGCAGGTGATATGTTTTTAGGCCCATAGAAGCGGCCCAATGCCGTTCCTTGTGCAGCATAGATTTCGTCGATATGCATTGATGATGCGACGAGCTGTACGGTGACCTGTCTCGCTGACGGTCGATGTGCAGGTATATGAATTAATTCTAGTTCATCCGCGACATGACCAATTCTTGGCAGCTTTGTCAGGGCCACCGCAGGGATTGCTTTTGCCTTGCAATATCGAGCTGGAGCATCCATTTTTTTCGTCAATCAATCAACTCCATACGATGCAGTTATGAGATGAGGTAAGGATTAAACGTCAATTCAAAACCGGGGCTCTGGCACAGCAACATTGGGGGAACATGCTGTGCCAGAAACTTGTATCCATCACTTTGGCAGGCTAATTGCTGTGCCATGTGAGGTAGTCAGGAGATAAGAACCGACCGCGGGTCTGTATAAACAGACCGAAGGTCGGTTTCAAGGGGATTTTTATGAAAACACCTGCACGCAAGACCTTGCAATATCAAACCCCAGCTGAGAAGTTCTCACAGTGTGTTGCCGCGACCAGTTGAATCCACCGCCAATACCGGCCATTCGAGTAGTTCTATCAGAGGTCGAGGTAACATCAGTGTGATGATGCAGTAGAGATTTGTGGGGTGAACTCCTCGCAACTCAATAATCGTGCGGCCACCGAACGAAGAGCACATATAAATCTTAATTACTCTCCCACATCTATTGAACAAAGGATTTGGAAAATGGCAGCATAACTGCTTTAATCAAATTGTCCGGTAACTGTGACGAACTCCAATGCGGCAGAGCCGATCGTGTGCAGCAGCGAGTTTGCTGTGGATTGCATGGCAAACATGATGCAGAGCGTAATGAAGCCACCTAGAACTGGGTGCAGGAACGTCTCCAAATAGACCGGCATGGCCTGATCGGCCTCAGCGAGCTCAGGCATCTTGAGCCGCATGTAGAGACCGACGAGGTTCTGTAGCAATCTTTGCCCGGCTTGCAGCAGTCTTCTCTTCTGTTTAAAAGAGTTCACTCCAGATTTACGATTTAAGGTTTGCTGCTTTGACCTGTTTTAAAGGTACTTATTACCCTAAAGACGTTATCCTGTATGCGGTGTTTTTCTACGTTCATTATTCGGTTTCCTACCGCGATCTTGAAGAAATTCTGGAGGAGCGTAGTGTTGATGTCGACCACGCCACTCTCAACCGCTGGGTGGTGCGGTACGCGCCTATGATGGGCTTTAAGGCCTTTCATTCAGCAGCTGTCACACTCGAGGGAATTGAAACCGCTCACATGATCAGAAAAGGTCAGCTAAGACAAGAGGACGTGCCGGCCTGGCGCCAGTTCATGGCGCTCGCAGGATAATTGTGTCCAAGCCATAGGCGTATTGCGAGTAACCAAAGAATTTGCGACAGAACCAGTAAGCGCTACACAACCACACGCATTTGAATGCTGGGTGCAGAAGCGGATTTGCAGCCAAAAATGCGTTCACGGGCGAGAACTCGATGGGCCCAGTTGCTGTGGGTGGCAGGTTCACACATTGCACCACCAATCTGGAATACCGCTAAGGCATCCTTTTCGATAATTGCCTTTGCTTGCTGCAACTCCTGCTCAGATACTTTCATGCCTTCAACTATTATGGGAACCTGACATGGATGGATAACCGTTTTTGACACGAAACCCGCAGCTACATCGCGCTGAACTTCACGTCTTAAGGTGTCTGGATCATCGATAATATCGAATACGGGAGCGGCAACTGGATACCCGGCAGAAATCAGCATAGATGAGCACATTGAAAGTACCCATCCAAGAGGCCCCTCCCAAGATGTCATCTCACGTTCCCGACGTAGCCCCAGCGCCCCGAGGAAATCATTTCCACCAAGGCGAATTGCAGACACAAGCCTGTGATCATAATCTCTTAGGACATCTCTAAAGGCTACAATGCAGCCTGGATCAAAATAGTCAGCCGACTCCAGAGTGGGCATGATGCACAATCCCGCAGAAGAGGCCAATTGCATCCAATCTGCTGCTGTATCCGGACGCACCTTTGGCGCAACAAACCCTTCAATTCGGTCTATGTTTTTGAAGGATGCCAAACGATGCCCCATGCTCAGCGATCTCGGACGAACAAAAACTCGAAGGCCTGAACTCTGGTTGATTAGAGGAAGAAGCTCACGCAGTGTCCCTACTGCACGCTCAACATCACTTTCTGCAAGTGCATCTTCAAGACAAAGAACAACAGAAGAGGCTGGACTATTCGTCCTGCCGGTAAGGATATCTGGCACTTTGTGATGGATGATCGGCACATAAAGCGTAGCACCGAGTCCGTATGCTGAGAACATGTGGTGGAAATCAACCATTACGACATCTTCTCAATTAGTGTAATCGCCCGAAACGGACCAGTCAGTGTGGGAGATACCTCGAGGGGAACCTGGCCTGTTTGGCACAGATGTATCAAGGCACACAAATCCTCATCCTCTTTCGAACGAATATAGACTTTCTTAGGTTTGCGCCGCAAAATAGCGCGAGTTGCTTCCGAAATCCCAGGTTTTATCCGGTTGAGATTATCGACCTGATTTAGCTCCGCAACCAGATGTACGCAACGCATCGTATTCTGGCGTAGATGGTTAAGCGTCGCCGCGTCATTGGTGATTGCTCCGCAATTCTTACGCTCTGTCTCGCAAAGACTGGAAATCCGATCAACGAAAGCTCGGCTCACATCGATATCAGCCAGATGGTTTACCGGAATGTATCCATGAAAATCATCAGGTGCGATGAGATCCCCTGATAAAATAGACCGGCTAATCAGTCCTGAGATGTTGGCTCCTAGAATACCTGAGGGAATGAGCCAATCCTCATGTGAACCTGACATGGTTGCAAACCCAGACGGGTCCGCCAACACAACAAGTTCAGGATTGGAGCCCGCAAATGCCTTCCAACTGGTTTCCAACTCGCGAGATATGGCCCCCTTGCCAGTCCAGCCATCTACAAAGAGGATTCCGTCTATATTACGACGGCTTGTAATATAGCGCATTGCATTGGTATCAAGGCCTTTATCGCGGATTATAGAAATCCCGAAATGCTGGCAATCAACGCCTGTGGCTTTAAGTTCGCGATGCAGCAACACACCATAGGGAACACCTGCGCGCACCAAGGAACACAAGGTTATCTGTGCATCCAATTCACCCTTGGCAATTCGCATTTTGATGGCCTTTGCGAGCCCAGCAATTTCCCGTGAGATGCGGATGTCGCCACGACTGCGTGCCTGCTCAAAAAACTCCAGATAACGTTCATCTGGCCGGCGCTCCTGCGAAATCATTTCAGAGTAATGAGCAGCACCCGTCTGAATCAGCCGCTCTTTTTCGTCCACCGGCGTTGGCTCGATAGCAACCTGCTTGAGCAGGAATAAAACATCAGATGGGTCGTAGGTCCCGGAGCTTAGAATGGCGTTATCTAGCACTGTCAGCCCCCCTCTTTGGAAGAGTGTTCAGTGCGTTGTGGGTTTGACTACCGGATGGAACAACCATCATCTGGCAAGCTTCCATGAACGGCAAATCGGTAAGGCTATCACCCATGCCCCAAATTGGGCGGTGATCACTCTCCGCTATTTCCTGAATCAGATACTCCACGGCTGAGCGTTTCGAAATTTCATGTGGCATGTAGGCCAGATTGTTGCCATTGCGGTGGCAAAAAAGCTGATCGCCGACAACTTCATCCAAGAGCGATTGCTGCTCGTCTAACCAAGCTTCGTCGCCGTTCGACTTTACGCAGTAGTAAATAGGAAGCTGTTGCTCATAAACGATCCAGTGACGCAACTGTGATGCTTGCGCGCGCTCAGTGACGACGTTTCGTATAGACTCCAAAAATTCCGATTTGGCGTCAGAGATCTTCCGAGTGCGATCAAACCACTCTGGGTCCAGCGTACCATCTTCCCTCAGAATTACAGCTCCGTTAGAGGCTATCTTATAATCAGAAAAAGGCAGCACACAGCGTTCCAGCGCATCTGTAGAGCGAGCGGTCACTGGGATAAGGCGTGTGGTCACATTGAGCCAATTGAACATGGCTGATTGCGCCTCGTTCATATAGGAGTGTTTGCCATTTGTGGCGTGCGAAGCTATCAACTGCGGGTTGGGATCAACACTCATTTTTCCAGCAGTTTGGAACAGGGTATCATCCAGATCTGTGAACACAATGGGGGACATTGTCATACTAAATATTCATCATTTCAAATACTTGACCGTCTTTATCTACGATATGCCCTTTGCCTAGAGCACGGCGTAATATGGGGTGGACCCCCTCAATGGTCGTTTCGGTAAATAGCACTATTCGATCCCAGTCATCTGGCTCTACATTGTGCAAGTACATGTCCAGCCCTATACCAAAATGGTCCGGAAAGATTATTTTATGTTCAATCGCTGGCCCTGATAAGATAGGTGACCGGGTAGTTGCAATGAAGCCAACCTGACGTGTCTCAGGGGAGCCTTGCTCGACTGCCTCGGCGTACAGAAACGGTTGCCAAACATGTTCGCCCGTTCCTATCACCAAAATCCGTTTATCACGATCACCTATCGGTGGAACTGGCAAAGTTGAGAGAAGATGGGCACCATCGGACATCTCACCTCCTTTCAGTCCATTCCGAGGAGAGCTAAAACTGGAGCACGAATCCGGCTCCCAGGGAGGGCACTTAGCTGCCGCCACCGCTGGCAGATTGGGAAGTTTAGCGCTTTCATCTTGTTTCCAGATCCAGCTGCCAGACATGAGTGATACCGCAACAGTTTTTGTACCGCTGGTCACGGCCTCAACACGAGCCCGCGCACGATCATCTGACCAATCTGTCAGTGTCACCAGTATTATGCGACCAAACCTCGCCCCTTGCACATACAAGCCTTCAGCTAATTGAGCAAAAGTGTTTCCGGTCGTCGTTTCATCATCGACCAACACAAGAGTACTTTGCTGGCCAGATTCACAATAGGACTCGTCCGGGCGCATAATATTGTGATCTTGCGCATGGCTGTGACCTTCAACGATTGTGAACCAAGGTATTGCATCCTTCATTACGTGGCGCGTTGTGTGAAGATAGCCGATCTTTCGCTCAGGAAGCTTCTGGCGCAAACAATCAAAGATACCTGCGCCAAATCCTACCGCAGTTTCAGCATACCCCATGACAAAGATGGGGCCATCAAGCAGGAGCGTTTGTGTTTTCTCAGTCAGAGCCCAAAGTGCATCACGGTGATTGGAGGGAGTGACCGGGATATGGCGTCCCAAAACTGTAGAAACAAATAGAAAGGCACGCTTTGGGTTCTGTCGTTCTGCAAGAATAAACAAATTTTCAGCATCAACACGATCAACTTTTAACTCTAGCTTGCCCGTTCGAAAAGCGTACTCCGTGGTTCCTGTTGGAGACGGTGCACAGCGATTTGAGCTTTCTACACGCATAAAATCCCTTTTCAAAAATAGCCTCGTAGCTTCTTAGAGGAGGATGTTGATGAATACCATTCACGTAATGCAAAACCAAACCTGAATGCCTCTAAGCGATGTTAGACTCCAACTTAGTTACCCCTACAGCTTTACGGATCAAATTTGGAACATCGAACTTCAATAATTTAATCAGTACGTTAAATTGGCATTGACATTGGGTACAACGTAATTAATTGATATTCTATACTTCGTAGGCATATATTTTTTTGTATTAGATTCAGTAGACGGGGAATAACGATGTCGTTACCTATGGGGGCAAATACCTCTATTAGCAATCCGAACACAATTGTTTATATTGAGTTCCCTGCCGGTTCCAATATTGATATAACCGCGTTACAGATCTACGCTGGGGGGAAAGTCCGTGGCGACAACGATATGTGCTTTTATAATCAACCCAGTATCTCAGATGGTGCCGTTAAATTTGAACAGAGCAACTCTGGGGCAACGTTTAATCTGAATCTCAGTGGAATCCCAGAGGAAGCTGAAAAAATTGTTTTTACAGCAACAACAGATGATGCAAATCCCTTCTCTGCGCTAAACGGTCGCTTAGCCCTTTCGCTTGACGCTACGCACATCGAAATCTCATGTGCGGATCGAGAAGAGCGTGCCCTGATCCTAGCGGAAATCTACAAGCGTAACGGTGCTTGGAAAGTTCGGCATGTGGGACAAGGGTTCAATGGTGGCCTGCAGGCAATTGCTGAACATTTCGGCATCGAAGTTGCAGCTCCCTCCGAGGCACCCGTATCTATGCCCAACCCGGTTCCAAAGCCTGCAACACCACCAAAAATTAATCTCTCCAAGGTTTCCTTAACGAAAAACGAAAGCCGTATTTCCCTCAAAAAAGAAAACGGGAGATATGGAAAAATTCGCGTAAATCTGAATTGGAACCAGAAAAAGAAGTCCAGTGGCATATTTGGAATGGGCAAACGTGGAATCGATCTTGATGTTGGCGCTTTCGTGGAAGGTACAGATGGCAGTGTGACAGCGGTTCAGGCTCTCGGTAATACTTTCGGGAATTACTCCAGCTTTCCTTACACTTTTCTTCATGGCGATGACCGCACCGGTGCTGCTACGGATGGCGAATGGCTTGAGATCAACGGCGAACAGTGGAACAAACTACGACGCGTCCTAGTTTATGCCTTTATCTATGAAGGTGCGCCTGACTGGCGCGAGACTGATGGTGCAATACGAATCCTCGTTCCAGATCAACCTGAAATTGAAGTGCGTATGAATGAACATGGATCTCGTGATGGGATGTGTGCAGTTGCGCTCCTTGAAAATGTCGGGGGGCAGGTTCAAGTTAATCGCGAGGTTCAGTTTTTCAAGGGGCATCGTCAAATGGACGATGCATACGGATGGGGTATGAGATGGGTTTCGGGTCGCAAATAAGTTTGCGGCATGAAGCCACGGGAACGTTTTGCAGAAGGCTTCGACATTGAGGCTTTTTACCGCGAAAATGATGCAAATTAAACTTCAATAAATGTTGGAACTTTGATTGAACCTGAAGGGTTATTAATGTCGGAAGACCTTTCCCTCTCTGCTCAACCTCCAGAGAACTTCTGGCAAAAGTTGTTGCGCTATATCGAGCTTTTTCTGAGCGATGTGGGGAATATTCTCCCCCGGTTTGGCCAGGGGGAGGACAGTGTCGCCTTTTCAATTGCCTTAATCGCATTGTGCGCAAAGTTGGCCAAAGCTGACGGCTTAGTGACGAACTCAGAGGTGAGTGTTTTCCGCTCAATCGTTGAAATTCCTCCTGAGGAAGAAGGAAACGCCATTCGGGTTTTTAACTTGTGTAGACAAGACGTCGCCGGATACCAGAGCTACGCAAGGCAAATTCACAAACTTTTAGGTGAAGGTGAACACGCAAATAACCGACGCTGTGATGTAATGGATGCACTGTTTCACATCGCAATGGCTGATGATGTTTATCACGCAGATGAAGAGCATTTTTTGGAAGAGGTTGCCGAAATCTTTCACATTTCTCAACCTCGCTTCGAGTGGCTGAAGGCACGCCATATTCCCGATTCCTGGAATGCCAGTATTGTACTCGAAGTTCACCCCGATGCTCCTGCGCATGAAATTCGCAACGCTTGGCTTGCAAAAGTGAAAGAAAACCACCCAGATCGTCTAATCGCTACGGGAGCGCCTCAAGAGATGCTCGCTTTGGCTACATCACGCATCAAAGATATCAACAAAGCTTACGATGAACTCAAAAATGCCAATATGCATTACTCTCCTCAGTTTTAAAGGAACAGAAAATGGCGATTAGCCTTACTAAAGGGAAGCCGCTCTCTTTAACCAAAGAAAGCCCCGGACTAACCAAAATCTTCATGGGTCTTGGATGGGACCCTGTGGAAAAAGGCGGTTTCCTTAAAAAGCTCTTCAGTGGCGGATCTAGTGAAATCGACTTGGATGCGTCTGCGGTTCTATTTGACAAAAATAAAGCCGCAATTGATCTTGTCTTTTTCCAGCAATTAAATTCGCGCGATGGATCTATCAAGCACGGCGGAGACAATCTCACAGGTGAAGGTGATGGCGATGATGAAATTATCTACGTAGATCTTGCGAAATTGCCGTCTAACGTGGAACACCTCGTCTTTACTGTGAACTCATTTCGTGGACAATCGTTTGACGAAGTTGAAAACGCGTTTGCACGGTTAGTTGATCACACTAAAGACCAGGAAATCTGCCGCTATGACCTTAAAGAAAAAGGGCGTCATACCGGTGTCGTTATGGCTTCAATGTCAAAGGAAAATGGCGGCTGGACGATGACGGCTCATGGTACGCCTTGCCAAGGTAGAACCGCAAAAGACATCATCGATGATGCAGTAAGGGTAATTTAATGTCAGAAACATTCTTTGAACGGCTGCGTGCCAAAGGGGCTAGCGCCCGCGCGGCCCTCTCCGCAGAGGTCTCAAAATTTCGCAACCAAACGTTCCTTGATGCGGTTATTGCCGCCTGTGCAATGATTGCAGCAGCAGATGGAAACGTGTCTTCTGATGAAAAACAGAAGATGGTTGCTTTCCTCAAGCGGTCAGATGAGCTTAAACATTTCGATACAACCAAAGTAATCGCGAGCTTTAACAAGTTCATTGAAGGCTTTGAGTTCGATCAGATCATTGGCCGTGGTGAAGCTTTAAAAGCAATTGCACAGCTGAAGGGTAAAGACGATCAAGCTCGCCTGCTTGTTCGTGTTGCGTGCGCAATTGGTGCTTCTGACGGTGATTTCGATGATGACGAAAAAGCCACCGTGCACGACATCTGCAAAGAACTCAATTTGGATGCGCAAGAGTTCGGTGTTTAGCCAACAACTGGGCAGTTAAACTGCCCAGTTTTAATCACTAGAAAGATCGTAATTACATGCACTCTCTCGCGGGTTATGAACTCGGAGTTCTCGCAATCGGGGCTATCGGATTTGGGCTTTTACTCTTAATCAAAGGAGGCGATTGGACCATTGAATCAGCTGCTTGGATCGCCGAAAAATCCGGTTTATCTAAGCTTTTCATTGCCGCTACAATCGTTGCCTTTGGAACATCAGCCCCTGAACTATTCACATCCATCAATGCGAACTTGTCTGGCTTTGCCGGTATTTCTCTTGGTAATGTGCTCGGATCAAACATCGCCAACGTCTTCATGGTGATCGGGATTTCAGCCATGATCATGCCGATTGCCATTGACCGGTCACGTGTGCGCATTGACACCATTGTCATGATCGTTGCGACTGCGGTTCTGGTTAGTGGCGTCATGACAGGCACATTCTCCCGGCTCATGGGCCTGCTGATGTTCGTTGGTATTATTGGTTATGTTGGCTACCAGTACAAGAACGACAGCCTAGGGGATGATGACGAGGATGTGGAAGAGGCGCCTGAATTCAGCAGTATGGGCAAAGCGATTCTGATGCTTATTCTCGGCTTTGGCGCCATGGTTGTCGGCTCTGAGGTGCTTGTTAGAGGCGCAGTTGCTGGCGGCGTAGCGCTCGGCGTACGGGAGGCTGTCATCGGGATGACTGTTGTTGCTTTCGGTACATCTTTACCAGAGCTTTCAACTTGCCTGGCAGCAGCGCGCAAGGGCCACTCGGATATGATCATTGGTGGAATTGTTGGCTCAAACATCTTCAACATCCTTTCCATCGTCGCGCTGACCGCAATTGTAAGGCCACTTGTAGCAGCACCGGACTTCCTAACGTTCGACATCCCTGTGGTCGTTGTGGTCACGGCCATCTTTGCAGGTTTCTTGTTCTTCATGAAAAGCTTTGGCCGATTAACTGGTGGGCTCTTCACTGCTGGCTATGTTGCTTTCATTTCGTTCCAATACAGCACACTCTTTGTCGGCTAATTAAATCAAGGGGAAACACAAATGGCTTTGTCTCTGTCAAAAGGTCAAAACCTTTCACTCACCAAAGAAGCACCAGGCCTGACGAAAACCGTCATTGGCTTAGGTTGGGATCCACGCTCCACCGACGGTAAGGAGTTTGATCTTGATGCCTCCGCCTTCTTGCTGGAAGAAAGCGGAAAAGTACGCTCAGAAGCAGATTTCATTTTCTATAATCAGATGAATTCCACCTGCAGCTCTGTCAGTCACACCGGTGACAACCGTACCGGTGAAGGTGATGGAGACGATGAGAAAATCAAGGTCGATTTGTCGAAGATCCCGCAGGACGTTCAAAAAATAGCCGTCACCGTGACAATTCACGAAGGCGCAGAACGGAAGCAAAGTTTCGGTCAAGTCGAGAATGCGTTTATTCGTGTTGTCAACGAGGAAACCACTGCTGAAGTTGTACGCTACGACCTGTCGGAAGACTACTCGACAGAAACTGCAATGGTTTTCGGTGAACTTTACCGCCACAACGGTGAGTGGAAATTCCGGGCCGTGGGTCAGGGATACGCGGGTGGCTTGCAAGCTATGTGTTCCCAATTTGGAATCAGTATTTAATTAGAGGAAATAAAATGGCTGTATCACTACAAAAGGGTGGGAACGTTTCTCTCACTAAGGAGGCTCCGGGCCTCAGTGCAGTAACGATTGGGCTTGGCTGGGATTCTCGGGCTACCGATGGTATCGATTTCGATCTTGACGCCTCTGTTTTCGTCTGCGGTGACAATGGCAAAGTTCGCTCCGACAGTGACTTTGTGTTTTACAACAACAAAGAAGGTGCTGACGGTTCTATTATGCACCTTGGCGATAATCGTACCGGCGAAGGCGACGGCGATGATGAGCAGGTTAAAGTTAATCTGACCAAAGTCCCTGCTGATGTCAAAAAGCTTGTTTTTTCAGTCACTATTCATGATGCGGAAACTCGCAAGCAAAACTTTGGTCAGGTTGAGAACGCCTTCATCCGGGTGGTAAACCAAGCCGGAGAAACTGAGATTGTTCGTTACGATCTCAGCGAAGATTACTCTATCGAGACTGCTATGATTTTTGGCGAACTCTACCGACACAATGAAGACTGGAAGTTTAAAGCGGTCGGTGCAGGCTTTGCTGGTGGTCTTGGCCCACTCGCCTCAAACCACGGCGTAAACATCTAATCTACCTACGAATACCAGTCCGGGCAAAAAGCCCGGACTTTTCATATCAAACCTCTGAGGAAGATCAGATATGCGAAGACTTCCCGTTTATCTTTTGCTGGACACTTCCGGGTCAATGATGGGGGAGCCGATTGAAGCGGTTCGCAACGGCGTTGACCTGCTCCACGCGACCCTAATCCAAGATCCCTATGCCCTAGAGACTGCATATCTTTCTGTCATTACATTCGATAGCGAAGCTAATCAGTTGACCCCCCTTACCGAGCTTGCTGAATTTCAGGTGCCTCAGCTAAAGGTTAAAGGTACCACATCCTTCGGCAATGCCTTGTCGTTAGCAGCTGACTGTATTGAACGTGAAGTTCAAAAATCGACAGCAGACACCAAAGGGGACTGGAAACCTCTTGTGTTCATCATGACTGATGGCGCTCCAACCGATGACTGGCAAAAAGGTCTTGATCGTTTCCGGCAGGTGAAGTGCGGCAACATTATTGCCTGTGCCGCTGGCCCTCACGCCGATACCAAGATTCTCAAACAAGTCGCAGAAGTGGTGGTGCATCTTGAAACCGCTGACACCGCTGCCATAAAAGTATTTTTTGAATGGGTTTCCGGTTCCATTGCGAACACGTCTAAGAAGATTGACCTTACGAAATCAGATGCAGACGGCCCCCATGATTTACCACCTCCACCCAAAGAAATTAGCCTTGTGAAATAGGAGAACTCTCTTGAGACGACTTCCTGTATACCTTCTTCTCGACACTTCGGGCTCCATGAAGGGCGAACCTATTGAGGCAGTTAATAGTGGCCTGGAGACGCTTGTAGAAGCTCTCCGGCAAGATCCATACGCGCTAGAGACCGTACATATTTCAGTCATTACTTATGATCGTGAAGCCACAGTTTTGGTTCCAATGGTTTCACTTGAAGATTTACAACTTCCACGGATTTCAACGCCGGATTCCGGCCCGACTCATACTGGCGAGGCTCTGGAATGCCTTGAGCGCCTCTATAAGAGTGAGATTATTCCAAACTCAGAGGATAAAAAGGGCGATTGGGCTCCCTATTTATTTATTATGACCGATGGCAAACCTTCGGATGTAATGCTCTTTGGGCAGATGTGTCCGCGCATCAAAAAACTCGGTTTTGCAAATATTGTTGGGTGTGTTGCGGGACCGAAAGCGCATCGCAAAGATTTGGAACAGCTTTGCGATCAGGTGGCATCCCTTGACACGATGGATAGCACAAGCTTCACCTCCCTCTTCAAATGGGTCTCTGACGTTTTTGCTCAAGGCAACCGCAGCATGGGTGCAAAGGCGGATACGCTTCCACCTCCACCTACGGAAATTAACCTCGTCTAATGCTCTCTAAGGCGGCTTAGGAAGAACCATAATGCGCAAGTTTCCAGTATATTTGGTTGTCGATGTTTCTGAATCGATGATCGGAGAAGCCCATACCCAACTTGAGAATGGCATAAGGCAGATTGTTGAGGACTTGCTGCAAGACCCTTATGCGCTTGAAACCGTTTGGCTTTCAGTTATAGCGTTTGCGGGGCGTCCCCGCACGCTAACTCCGCTCACTGAGATTTGCGAGTTTATGGTACCCCATCTGCCTGTTGGCGGTGGCACCGGTCTAGGGCACGCCCTAACTCATCTGATGGTCGAAATTGATCGCAACGTAACAACGACGACTCCGGATAAAAAGGGCGATTGGAAACCTCTGATCTTTCTCATGACCGATGGACATCCAACTGACAATCCTGAACCTGCAATTGCCCGCTGGACAGCAAAATACGCTCAAAAGGCCAATATGGTCGCTGTCTCAATCGGTGGGGGCGCTGATGATGCACTCCTGAAACGGTTGACGGATGAGGTTTTTGCTTTTGATGACACGAAGCCCGGCGCCTTCGTACATTTCATTCAGTGGATTACCAATTCAGTTTCGGCTTCCACGCAAAGTGTTTTGGCCGGTGGCAATCTCACGCTTTCAAAAATGGCTCCGGAGATTGAAGTTTCTCCTGCCTCACGAGCCTACGGTGATACTGATGACAGATATGCGGTTTTCGTAGGCCGCTGCTCAAAGAGCAAAGCACCTTATGTTGCTAAATATGAAAAACACATAGAGCCAATTGAGAGCAACGACCCCAGACTTGCTGCCTTATTCAGTTCAAAAAAGTATGTCCTGCAGACGGTTGTTCCCGTACAGGGGGATTATTTTGAACTCTCAGATAATCTTAACGATCACCAGTCGCAGGTCTCTGCCTCAGAACTTGTCGGACAACCGGATTGCCCACACTGCCAAGCCTCTTTCGGAATGGCCGTTTGCGGTTGTGGCAACATTCATTGTGTGCAAGGTGACGGCGAGGCGACGTGTCCATGGTGCCAAAACACTGGTTATTATAGCAGCGGCCCAGATGCTGGTGGCCTTGAAATTAGCAGAGGTCGTGGATGACCGACAATAAACTGCCTCCTTCGGATTTAAGCTTGGCCTTTGATGAACTTGAAAACGCGCTTGACGAATTACAAGCATTGGTTCCCCCCGTTGACAGTTTTTGTCCAGCGGACTATCGTGGCCTGAACTCCGCCGAGCAGTTGTTGTTATATTGGCTTTACACTCAATCCCAAAAACGGCTGAATGCACCGGAATTAGAACTTGGCGACAGGGCTGATCCCAGTGAAGAGATACCAGCGGATGAAGCCCCCGGCCCAACAAAAAAAACATTGGGCAATGATCAGCCTTCAATGACTAAGCTCGCCGATGTTTTGCCAAGCCACTCAATAAGTGCCGTGAACCCAACGGCGAATGAATTGGGAGCATGTGAACCCGAGCAACCGTTCGTTGTCGCTCCCAATACCATTGAGCCAAGCTCTGACGAACTTGAACCGGGCGTGCCACAAGAACCAACCCACAGCCAAAACGCGGAAACGCCAAAGACAGATGGCACAGTCGAGCAAGAGCCTGACACTCAAGCGATTGAGCCGCAAGTAGTCGCTGATACAGAGAATAAACCTCCTCTTGGAAAACCTATTGATATGTCTAGGATTGACCAGATCGAAATCAGCGTTAGAAACGCACGGGAAGATCAAGCGTATTCCCAGCCCATTGAAGGCTTCAGCGAGCTTACTCTAGAAGACGATGCCGGAACTGGCTTTGAGCTGACCAGCGAAGGTGTCCTTTCCGGTATACCGCGCCTCACAGGTAGCGTGACCCTGCGCCTGCGAGGCTTGAAAGGTGAGCGTGAGACCCAGATTAACGCCCGCGTTTCAATCATCCCGGATCCCAGAAAAATCTGGATGAAGTCCATAGCATCAGACCAAACCGCAGTCTTTGCAAAGCCTGATACGGATTTTGGGAGTGCAGTTGGTGATGCATTTGTTGCTGGCGCCAGTGTGCGCGGTCGATCTCATGCGATTAAAGGCGGCTATCGTGATGATGATTTCAAGATCCAGACGCATGGAGAAGGGGGCTGGCATTTTATGGTCGCTTGTGACGGGGCAGGGTCGGCACAGCTTTCCCGCGAAGGATCACGCCTTGCCGCTGAAACTGTTCTGGAAGCACTCCCAAGTCTAACTGCAAAACATATTGACCCCAATCTTGATGAAATTCTGGCGGCATACCTTGAACACCCGGAAAGCGTCATTGACAAAATCAAGAACAAGCTGATTTATCCGGTCCTGCCTGATGCAGCTCTTAAAGCGGCAAATGTGATTAGTGAGGTTGCTGAGAGCCATAACCGGCCCGCAACAGATTATTACACCACAATCCTGATCGCGATTAGCCGCAAGGTTGGAGAACATTGGTTCACAGCCACCTTCACCATCGGTGATGGCGGCATCGTTATAGTCGATATGCTCAATGAAAGCGTTCGTCCTCTGTGCCTGCCAGATAGTGGAGAATTTGCAGGTCAAACGCGCTTTTTGATGAAGTCGGAATTTTCCGATGCCCGCAAAACCATTGATCGGATCTTCGTTGATGTTAGGAAAGAGTTCACAGCACTAGCCATCATGACAGACGGAATTACTGACCCGCTGTTTCCTACTGACAAGGCGCTGGCAGACCCTGCCAACTGGGCTAAGTTCTGGTATGAGAATTTCGGCAAGGCTGTGAAATTGTCCCGGGATAACACAGAGCTTGAGACGGAATTCATCGATTGGATGGGTTTCTTTTCCAAAGGCAACCATGATGACCGGACAATGATCGTACTCGTACCGGAGGACTGCGCGTGACCAGTGTTCGCCTAACGTCCAAGCTCACCGGGAATACCATCGAATTTATCGATGAGATAAAAGCGTCCGGCGGCATGAAAGACATTTATTTTTCACCTGACAAGAGCTATGTCGTTGGGTTCTTCCGAAACAAATCAGACCCAAACCAACTTGAACGCTTGCGCGACATCTGTACGCGTTATCGGGAAAACCTCTTTAATCAAAGTGGTGGCGACTATTGGGAGAGTGCTTTTCGTTGGCCCCATGATCTTGTTGAACGAAATGGCACTATTGGGGTTGTCGTGCCGTTTTATGAGAATGCATTCTTCTTTGCTCACGGCTCCAAGAACGGCGACTTCCTGAAAATCAAAGGGAGAGAGAAGGAAGGCAAGTGGTTTTCAAGCGCTTCCAATCGTGAGAAATTTCTCGACCCGCGCGAGAAAGGAACTTACCTCTCTCACCTTCAGATTTGCCTTTCGATCGCTAGGGCCGTACGCCGCATGCACATGGCCGGCTTGGCTCATTCCGATCTGAGCTACAAAAATGTACTGGTGGACCCAACCTCTGGCAAAGCTTGTCTGATTGATATCGACGGTCTTGTTGTTCCCGGCAAGTATCACCCGGATGTGGTGGGAACACCTGATTTCATTGCACCTGAAGTGATCAAAACCCAGCATCTTGACCGCAAAGATCCAAACCGGATTTTACCCAGTGTCAAAACCGACCGTCATGCGCTGGCTGTGCTGATTTATATGTATCTTTTCTATCGTCACCCCTTACGCGGGCGCAAAGTGCACGACCAAAGTCCGCAGCGCGATGAAGAACTTTCCATGGGTGAACGCGCCTTGTTTGTTGAGCATCCACTTGACGCAAGCAATCGCGTGCGACCAGAGGACTTGCGCAAACAATCCTTGCCTTGGGGAGATCCGAAGGCGCGCCCGTATTCAATGGCAGGTCCAGTCCTCAAAAAGCTATTTGAGGAAGCCTTTATCGATGGATTGCATAATCCCGCCAAACGCCCCTCAGCTGCGACTTGGGAAAACGCGCTTGTTCGATCCATTGATCTGATACAGCCTTGTTCCGCCAAATGTGACATGGGTTGGTATGTGTTTGACAACAGCAAAGCGCCGTCCTGCCCGCATTGCGGAACCCCTTATAAGGGCAAATTGCCAGTGCTGAACTTATACTCACAACGGCGCAAGGGTAGTTACCATTATGACGACCACCGCTTGATGATATGGGACGGGCAGTCTCTTTTTCCGTGGCACATACGCACGAGTGTCACTCCCAATGAACACTTGAAGCAAGCCGAAAAAAAACGGGTTGGCTATTTTCAAAAACACAATGAAAGCTGGTGGCTGGTGAACGAGACCGTGGTTGGCATGAGAAATTTGGGCGAAGGCACAATAATCCCAATTGGCGGCAGGGTTAAGCTTGAAGACGGTGTCAATATTCTACTTTCACCAGAAGATGATGGAAGAATGAGCCTAGTTCAAATGTCGGGAACTTAATGTTATAAATACATTATTTATATTGAAGTAAAAATGGGCAATAATAAATTCTTGAGGCTATTTTAGTTTTTTTCTCCGCGAATAGCAGCAAGTGCCACTTTCGCTTTAAAAGCCGGGCTATGGTTCCGGCGAGGGCGTCTGCTCATGGTATTCTCCTGTTCTTGGCATCATGCCAGTTTCAGGGGCTAAATCCACTTAGACAACCTGTCCTAAAAACCGAAGCCAGCTCTGGCAATGGTATAATTTGAACCTGCACCAACCTTTAACTTAAGTGATTTTGCATGGACGGGTGCTCAGCGATTGCCCCACCTTTCATAACATGCGTTTAAAAAGGCGAGACAGCCAGGTTATGAGTTGTCCCTGAGCACTGGTGGTAGGATCATACCTGATTGTAGCCCCAGTTGATCAAGCACAAAATCAATAGCTATGATCAGCGAGAACCGGCTTAATATTGCTAAGTTTGACACCTGTAAGGTTAGGCTTGATGATATTTCGCTTTCTTTCGCGAACCCAAACCATGACACCCGCCGCGATTGTGACTGCTCCGCCGACTACGGTAATAATATCGGTGATATAGCCAAAGAATAAAAAGCTCAACAAAACGGCTACGGGAAGTGCGAGAAAATTGAACGGTTGTAGCGTGCTTGCAGGGGCGTATTTCAATGCTTCGGTGAAAAGAATGTGGGTGGCTATGGCACAAACAATCACCACCAGCATGACAAGTATAGCATTGAAGTTTTGTGCTGTCTCTTGTCGCAACTTTACGTGTCAGTACAGTGTAAAGCGAGAAACTCAACACTGCACCGGCAACGAGCCATAGCGAGCTGTCGATCTGTTGAAATCCTAGACGCACGACAATGAGGGCTCCTGTAAAACCTATCAGTACAGCCAGCCAGCGATAGACGTCCATTCTTTCACCCAGAAGAGGAACGGTTAACACGCTCACAGTAATCGGAAATAACATAAAAATTGCCTGAAGGTCAGATGTTTGCATGTAGTTCAATGCGGCGGTAAACAACCAAATGTCGGCAAGAAGTAGAACACTTCGTAAAATCTGCAATCCAGGAAAGTGTGAACGTAAAACGCTAGAGAAATCGGACGTACGCTCAATCCAAATAACCATAAACAGGCCAATACCTCAGAACCTGATCATCACAAGCTGTGTGGGTGGATAATCTGCGACAGGCGCTTTGACTGCGATATCTTGAAGCCCGAAAATGAATAAAGAAATTAATGTGATAACTATAGCGCGGGGCACATCTTTAGTATCGTTTCGAACTGCTTGGTTCATTACTGCGGACCTTTTGTCATGAACGCATTGGCTATGACGCATGAAACGCGCACAGCACAAAGAAACCCGGACGTAGAAGCGTACAAGGTTAGCGAATATTTTTTACTATTGGGAAGTGGTTTCTGCATTTTGGGTCCAATTGCGCAAATCAAGATATAGATTTGACTGCGCTTGGACGAAGCTTGGGTAGATGAAGAAATATAACAATTCCAGACAAGATGTCAATAAAGCTGCGCGTGCATCCATGATAGTAATCAGAAGTAGTGAAAAGTTTCCAACAGTCTGAATATTGTACCAAGGCGTATGACCAGTAAGGTCATTCATCAACAAGCTGACCAAAATCGACTTATGGTTGAAATCACGGACTGGCTGTAAACAACTGGATTTAGGGTGAATGTCGGCTTCTCTAATCGGGCGTTGAGGTCAAGCTCTTTTTCCTTTTGA
>NZ_LMCI01000035.1:23419-28394 GCF_001623145.1 Pseudovibrio sp. W64
ATGTTTAGCCATATGTCTCATAGAACGCCAATAATCAATAAGGAAATTTTATTCATGCTAAAATCTTTGCTGGCAGCCTCTGCTCTGTCTTTCCTCTCATTATCTGCTGTAGTGTCATCTGGTAACTCCTTGGATTAAAGGGGATGGAACAAACTCTTCAGCGGGTGGATTTAAGTGCACTCATCACCACAATTGTCAGACCAATGCCGACGGTAGCGAGGCCGCCCCATTGAATAACTGATGGTGTTTCTCCGGTAAGGGGAATTCCGATAATCAACGCAAAACCGGGAACTAAAGCAGGAAACATGGCAGCTTGGGCTGCACCCAATATCTGGACCGACTTGGCAAATGCAATCATAGCAACAACGCCAGACAGAACACCTTGTACAATGAGCTGGGTCACTAGTATGTGTGCAGACTGCGCAGCGAAAACATCAATGCCGCGAGAGCTGAGATAGATTGGCCCAACAGTGAAAAATCCTGCAATTGAAACAACTGTGGTCACGTCAAGCGCGTTCAGTTTCCAGTGCTGCTGCAACACACTAAAGCCAGCCCAAAGCATTCCTGCGACAATGAAAAATGTGTCACCAATGAAAATCTCAAGGGAACTGGTCATGGCAGCTGGACCAGCAATGAGAGCAAGGCCAATAAGTTTTATCAGCGTCCCAAATATGCGCTGTAGGCCAAGTTGTTCACTCAGGAAAATACGAGCGAGCAAAAAACCGCCAAGCATCATGGAGGCCGGCACAATAACGGCGCCGTGCGTCAATGGTGCATAAATATAGCCGCCAACACCGAGCAACACGAAAGGAGGTCCTAACAGGACAGACACAACAGCTGCTTGTAAGAGGGAGATGCGCTTGAGAGGATTGCGTCGCACGATCAAAAGAAACAGCAGCACGAGAGGACCTGCTACAATATAACGAAGAAATGCGATATCAAATCCATCAAGGCCTGCGGTGACGCCGACACGCGAGAGTGAGAGATACGCACCCCAGATTAGACTGGCGGTAAGCCCGGCAATTATCCCAGGACCGAGACTTGGGACTTTCTTAACGGGGCATTCCAATAACACGCTTTTCATTTCCGTTTTAGTGGCCTGAACATGGAACATTTTGCTTCTCCTTCGCAACCGGTCTACTTGTCGACCAATATGTTGAGCAGGACCAAAGCGGTTCAGATGGCGTATCGGTTTATCCCGGAAGATGCTGAGATTTACGTCGCTAACACGACAGATTAGAAATCAAGGCGATTTCAAAGTGCGACGTCCCTCGCAGAAGCAACCCATCGACAAAATAGCAGGATGTCTGAGAGGGCAACGCCACTTCCTCATGAATCACATGGGAGTGTCTACGGGGAGCCGTGCTCGCTGGAGTTCTCAGGATTGATTAGGATAACCGGACCGTGACAGGCCCAACTTGCCGGCTTATGTTTTTGTTGTTCGCTGTGGTCCTGAATGGATCGGTTAAGGAATATATGGCAGTACTGGCACGCGTGATAAATCGGTTATCCGGTCAACGCACTATTGCTCAGGAGCAACAATGAAAGAGCTTGATGGGTTGATGGAGTTTTGCGCTGTCGTTGAAAACGGTGGTTTCAAAAGAGCTGCAGAGTCTCTTGATGTATCGACATCATTCATTAGCCGCCGAGTTTCCAATCTTGAAAATCGCTTAGGGGTGCTATTGCTGCACCGGACGACGCGCAGCGTGAATCTAACAGATATTGGGGAGCAATATTACCTGCGTTCAAAAGCGATATTGGCAGATATACACGCACTATCAGCTGACTTAGCTGAACAGCAAAACCTGGTAAAGGGGCGTATCCGAGTAGCCGCCGGAGGAATATTTGGCGAGACTTGGGTGGCCAGTGCTCTTGCTGATTTTGCCAGATCGCACCCTGAGGTTGAACTTGACCTTGAAATAAGTGACCGGCCTGTAGACTTGGTCAGAGAAAAATTTGATCTGGCTATTCGTCATGGAATGCCATCAGACCCTGATTTGACAGTTAGCAGGATAGGAAGCCGACGGATGATGGTTTGTGCGTCTCCAGATTATCTGAGAGAGCATGGAGAGCCAAACGAGCCGGAGGATCTGGTATCTCATTCTTGTTTAATAACACCTGGCTTGCGCTGGCTCTTTGCCAGGAATGAAGACACGTTTGAAGTCCGGGTTTCTGGTCGTTGGGCCAGCAATAATGGGCGAGCACTGATGATTGCTGCGTGTGCAGGTTTAGGATTCACGAGGCTCGCTGAAGGGTATCTGACCAGCGCATTAAAGTCGGGTGCTTTGGTTGCCGTCCTCAAACCCTATGAGATATCACCACAGGAGACCCTCTTGGTATATCCATCTCGTGCATTCCTTCCCTTCCGGGTACGCTCGCTCGTGGAGCATTTGAAGAAATACTGAAGTCAAACAACCTCTTCCAATTGCCCCTCATGAAGCTCACTTATTAAGCAGTCGTTTGAACCCACCGCATTCAAAAGCAATACAATGCTCCAGCAACTCAGGATCCCCTGAAATTATTGCTCCTGAGCAATAGTGCGTTGACCGAACAACCAGTTTATCACGCACGCCAGTGCTGCCATATTTCCCTCATCTGATCCATTCAGGACCAAAGCACACTAAATAATATTTGTCCGAAGGCTCAGGTTCGCACTGTCCAACAAACGTTGTCACTACTGGCAAATATGACTTGATAAGCAGATCGCGAGTAATCGCTTTGCCCGCTTTCAGGCAATGGTGAAACGGTCATCGGCTTGATCAGTCTCGTGTCCTTCTCATCTTCATGACCTGAATTGAGTCACAAGATAGCCCCGATTTCCAGTCTTTAGTCATGCAGTGTTTGACCTGACCGATCATAATTCAACCAAGTAGAGGAAACATCTACAATGTCTTTACGTGAAAAAATTGCGACCTTAAAAGCTCAAGTCGAAAAAAAACTGCCTCAGAAAACTCGCGATGTCATGGACCGAGCTACTGCAGATCTGGCGGTATCAGGCATTTTGAATGGCACTATTAAAGTTGGCGATACACTTCCTGGTTTCACCTTGCCCAATCAGAATGGCACACCAGTCAACTCTAACGAGTTGCTTAAGAACGGCCCATTGGTGATCAGTGTTTTCCGAGGAGCGTGGTGCCCTTATTGCATGTTAGAGCTTGAAGCTCTGGAAGAAGTTTCACAGCAGTTCCAAGAAGCTGGCGCGAACATATTGATTATTTCGCCACAAACTCAAGCAGCTTCGCTCAAAACCAAAACCGAGAAAGCTCTATCTTTCGATATCATTTCGGATCTTGGTAGTCTTTATACCAGCAAGCTCGGTCTCGTTTTCTCTCTACCTGAGGATTTGCGCAAGGTTTATAAAGGGATCGGTATCGATCTACCAAGTTTTAACGGAGATGAAAGTTGGGAACTCCCTATGCCGGCACGCCTGATTGTTAGCCAAACAGGCAAAGTCATGAACGCTGACATTAATCCGGACTACACCAAACGTCCTGAACCAACAGACACTCTTCGAGAACTCCTTGATATGGCGAAGCAAGACCTAACCAACGCGTAGCCTGAAAGTGATTGGTGGCACGCGATGGTAGCACGTGCCGCCACGTCTCACAGGATTGATAGCAGAGGCTCTTGCTTGCTTAGTCACAACGCCGTGAGGATTCCAAAAGCCGATTATTTGCAATTGAATTGTTGATCTGGCGGCATGCATAGGATTGATCAGTTTTGTTCTGGATTTCAGGGCATTTTTAGTGACCCACTGAAAGGTATACTTGTATGAACACAATCACGGTGCCTAAATCTCCTTTGATCTGGTCTCTCTTTAGCTTGCGCTTGAGTATATCTATTGTGTTCATCCTTTGGACATTAAATAAATTCCTTAGCCCTGACTCTACAGCTAGGACTTTCGAAGCATTCTATGGCTTTTCAGCTATGAGCGAGGCTCTCTCTTTTATACTCGGCGGAATACAAGCGCTCATCGTCACCTGCTTTCTCGTCGGGTTTAAGAAACGCCTTTCAATAGGTGCTCTTTTAATCATGCATATCGTATCGACGCTTGTATCTTACGAGCGATATCTCGACCCGTTCACAAGCCCCAACCTCCTTTTCTTCGCAGGATGGCCCATGTTAGCCGGACTTCTCACTCTCTATCTTCTGCGAGATTTCGATACCAAATTCTCAATAGAACGCAGTGCGATGACGTAACTCTACAGCAACGGGGGGTGTAAGTTCGACATTCTTGCGAATAGTTTGTTCCCAAAGAGGAGGCAGTCATCTCTTCAAGATCGTTTCCACTGGTGGTAGTAATCCGTGAATGTCGGCTTCTCTAATCGGGCGTTGAGGTCAAGCTCTTTTTCCTTTTGATTCGGATCATATCCATCTCCGGGTCACGCTTCTCTTCGCAGTCTGGGTCGCTCTTTACAGTGAGCGGCTGCATGCATGTGCCGGAATGGTTGTAGAGAGCCCCGCTTTTGGACGCGCTTTCATGGCGCAGCAGCCATTTTCGGCTTCATCTACAAACCTCGTCCAGAGAGGACGATCCTATCGTGATATTGAAGTGCGACTAAATCATGCAGCAACCTCCAAACCATCACGACAGAATGATGTGTCATTGACCCACATGCGATGCATCACAACCGCGAGCTTTCTGGCCACGGCCACAACAGCACGGCGCCGCCCTTTGGTACGCATCAGGCGCATCCCCCAGCTCTTGATGCTGGATCCACCAGTACAGCGGGTTAACATCGCATTGGCAGCCGTATAAAGGGCAGAGCGGACCTCCATGTCTCCAGCTTTGGAGATCCGGCCAGGATTATCGGTTTCTCCTGACTGAAATCGCCTTGGCGTTAAGCCGAAGTGGGCAGCAACCGTTCGCGAACTCCTGAACCGCGCCGGATCATCCACCGCTGCGACAAATGCGAGCGCAGTCATTGGGCCAACGCCGGGGATTTCCATTAGTCGCAAGCACACTGCATTGGTG
>NZ_LMCI01000035.1:28404-181676 GCF_001623145.1 Pseudovibrio sp. W64
TGCTTTAGAGATCCGGTCAGGATTATCGGTTTCTCCTGATTGAAAACGCCTCGGCGTTAAGCCGAAGTGGGCAGCAACCGTTCGCGAACTCCTGAACCGCGCTGGATCATCCACCGCAGCGACAAATGCGAGTGCGGTCATTGGGCCAACGCCGGGGATTTCCATTAGTCGCAAGCACACTGCATTGGTGCTTGCCGCGTGTTTAACGCGTTTGTCCAGCTCTTGATACGTGTGTAATAAAGCGAGCCGCGCGTCCAGAAGCGGAACCAGTGCCAGGCTCAAATCTGGGTGGACTTCGATAAACGGTTGCACTGTTGCATCAAAGCGTGTGTGTTTAATCCGTTCCGGCAGACGCAGGCCGTAAACCTTCAAGAGCCCGCGTACCTCGTTTGTCAAGTCTATGCATTTACGCAAGCATGCCTTGCGACTGCTCAGGAGCGTACGCATTGCATGCGAACGGCGGCTTTTCATATGCACTGGGCTATACCAGCCGGAGCGCAGGACTTGCGCTATGCCGCGTGCATCATTCTTATCGGTCTTGTTACGCATGGCCGACAGAGCCGCATTCACTTGCCTTGCCTCCATACAGACAACGTCAAAACCATGTTGTTCTTTCAAACCGTAAAACAGAGGCTGGCTCATTGTTCCAGCTTCAAAGCCAATGCGGGTAATGGGCAACGACGCCTTTGTTAAGGTACTGGCGATAACGTCTACCTCGCAGGCAACCGAGTGTTCAAACACAATCTTGCCTTCGCCGTTGATCACGCAAATTGGAACAGACCGTAAAGAAACATCCAAACCAGCATAGTATTCCATGGTGCTGTCCCATCCTCGCAGCAATATGCTGCGATATTAACAGGAGCTGACCTCTCATGAAGGACGAGCCCAATTACGCATGCTTGTGGCCCGTCGCAGCCAAGATAGATCTAATTTTGGGAGAGCTTTTCGCACATGCAGCAAAGTGTATGTGATCCGACATTACAAATTTTTTTATTCCATACGTGGTTAAGATTACAAACTCTACCGCATCATTACAAACTTTATTATGCCGTCATATCTAAACAAACTGCCCGGCCGCATGGCCGGAAGACCAGGCCCATTGGAAGTTGAAGCCGCCGAGGTGGCCGGTGACGTCGACGACTTCGCCGATGAAGAAGAGGCCGGGGACGGAGCTGGTTTCCATTGTTTTGGAGGAGAGGGTCTTTGTGCTTACGCCGCCTAAGGTGACCTCAGCAGTGCGGTAGCCTTCGGTGCCGACGGGCTTGAGGGTCCACTCGTTGATTGCCAGAGCGGCCTTGCGCAGCACCTTGTCGGAGGTGTCGGCCAACCGTCCGCTCAGCTTATGCTCCTCAGCAATGTGTGTGGCCAGCTTTTTAGGCAGCAAACTTGCCACCGCAGTCTTAATGTCCTGCTTTGGCTGGCTTTGCTTGGCGGACTTCAGGGCCTCAAGAACATCTGTGTCTGGAAGCAAGTTGACGCGAATGTCTTTACCTTCTTCCCAGTAAGAGGAGATCTGCAGAATGGATGGCCCGGAAAGACCACGATGGGTGAAGAGCAATCCTTCACGAAAACTGGTCTTTTTGAAAGACACAACAGCATCCACTGAAACGCCTGCCAGATGTTTGGTCCGTTCCCGCATCGCATCATCAAAGACGAACGGTACGAGAGCAGCGCGAGGGGAGACGAGCGGCAGATCAAACTGCTTGGCAATCTCATAGCCAAAGCCGGTAGCTCCCATCTTGGGAATGGAAGGTCCGCCACAGGCCACAACCACAGACTGCGCTCTCACTGTGTCTCTGGAAGTGCCAACGGTGAAGCGATCATCAGGCTTGGTAAGAGAAGTGACACTGGTGCCCAGCTGAATGCGAACGCCAGATTGCTGGCAGAGCTGGAGCAGCATGTCGATGATCTGCTGAGCACTGTCATCGCAAAACAGTTGGCCCAGTGTTTTTTCGTGCCAACTGATGCGGTGCTTGTCCACCAGCGCGATAAAATCATGCTGGGTGAAACGCTTCAAAGCAGAAACAGCAAAACGCGGGTTCTCAGAAAGATAGTTCGCGGGAGAGGCGTGCAGGTTTGTGAAGTTGCACCGCCCACCGCCGGAGATGCGGATTTTGTCCGCTGGGCGCTTGGCATGGTCAATCACCAGCACAGAGCGTCCGCGCTTTCCAGCCTCAATGGCACACATCAGGCCGGCGGCGCCTGCACCTATTATAAGAACGTCAATGTTTTGCATGGCGCTCTTATATGGGCTTTCCAGCCAAGGTCAACTCGGGATCAAACAAAAGAGGAGGGCCAGAGCCCTCCTCATGCATTTCAGCAATGTTTAACGCTTAAGCCGCAACAACATCTCTCAGGAAGTTGGAAATGGTCTGGCGCAGCTCCGTTGCCTGTTTGGAAACAGAAGAAGAAGCCTCAAGCACGTCATTGGCAGAGTGGTTGGTTTCCTGAACCGAGCTCGTGACAACGCTCATGCTGTCCGCCACATCCTGAGTGCCCTGTGCAGCCTGCTGAATGTTCTGGCTGATGGATGATGTCGCCGCATTCTGCTGAGCAATCGCAGTGGCAATGGAGCTGGTGTACTCATTCACCTGATGCATTGTACCAGCAATCTGCTCAATAGCGGTCACAGCTTCCTTCGTAGAACCCTGAATACCGGAGATCTGAGAGGAAATCTCTTCTGTCGCCTTGGAGGTCTGGGTTGCCAGCTCCTTCACCTCGGATGCAACAACCGCAAAGCCCTTACCCATTTCGCCAGCACGCGCTGCTTCAATGGTTGCGTTCAGAGCCAGCAGGTTGGTCTGCTCGGCGATGTCACGAATGAGATTGACCACTTCGCCAATCTTCTGAGCCGCAACATCCAGATCCGCCACATGATCGTTGGTGGCAGTTGCAACACTGGTTGCATCATCAACAGTCTGCTTGGTCTGGGAGATCTGGCGCCCGATCTCTTCGATGGATGCAGAGAGCTCTTCAGCAGCAGAAGCCACGGTCTGCACGTTTTGCGAAGCCTGCTCAGAGGAACCAGCAGCGCTGTTGGCACGGTCAGATGTGGTTGTCGCGATGTGAGTCAGAGAGTCAGCGGTTTGCTGCATCTTACCGGTGTTGTCATCAACCCGGTCAAGAACGCTGGAAACCTGGTCATTAAACACACTGATCAGCTGATCCACGTGCATCTGGCGGTCACGCTCCTGTTCATGCTCTTTCTCAGAAAGGCTCTGCAGTCGCTTTTGCTCAGCAACCGTATCGCGGAAAGACATAACAGCGTTCGCCACCTGGCCAACTTCATCAACGCCAGTCGCACCAGCGAACGTCACAGTGGTGTCGCCTTCAGCCAGTTTGCGAGCATCGCTAAGTAGGGCTGTTACCGGAATAGATACACTGCGAATGATCGTGTAAGCCGCGCCAATACCCAGCACCGTCACAATGCCGGAGATGATGAGGGCCAGCATAAACTCCCACTGTGCATTCGCAGTCAGTTTTTGCGCATGCATCACCAGTTCGTCCGCAAGGTAGTCTTCAAAATCCTTCAGCGAGTCGATACGTTCGGTCGCCAGGTCAAACCACTCAGTACCGGAGATGGAGGAGATATCGCCACCAAACGCAGCGGCATACCCCAGCTTACGGGCAGCATCAACCTGGCTCATGATAGGCCGGTTGAAGATCTTCTCCAGAAACTTCACCTGAGGCCCGGTCATCAATGATTGCGCAGTTTTGAAGTGCGTATCCTGACTGGCGCCAAGACGAACGAAGCGATGGTAGATAGTCGGGTTAAATTCCTGCGCACTAAAGCCGTTTGCGCCAATTGCGCGCTCAATGCCTGCGTTCTCTTTTCCAAGCAGCACTTCTTCATACATGCTCAGCTTGCGAACAAGGCTTGCATCGCGGCTTACGGCAATTGTGCTTGGCAAAAACTTGAAGGCCTCGTTGATGGTGCCACTGTAGTAAGCAACAGTTTCGCCAACGGTTGTGTTCAGGCTTTTGACGTTATTGCGGATCCGGGCAATGTTTGCCAGACGGCTGTTCACCATGTCCACCTGAGCCGCAAGGCCCTTATCAATGGAAGCAAGGTGGATGTTGTCCAGCGCAGTCTTATAGATGCGGATTTTGCTGTCGGTCAGCTTGTGCTGGTCAGCAAGGCCCTCAGCAAAGGCTTTGCCCTTTGCGCCAAGATATCCGGCGGAGCGGCCACGTTCTTTTTGCAGTTCGTGAACAACAGCACTCAATACAGGAACAAACTCTGCAACCTGACCAATAGAGGATGCTTCCACCTTTTTGTTATAGGCGGTGGTGGTTTGTGAGCCAGCAAAATAGAGCATGGGCACAAACGCAAGCATGAATATCGCGATGATACGATACTTTAAAAGAATACGACGCATGAGAGCACCTAAAAGGGGAACTCGAGTTCCAAATTTGAGCGGGGCACTGCTGCCCGTTACACTGTTTCGTTATTACACGCACAAATTGAGTCAGTAATTCTTTATAGAGCGTTTATTCTATAGCTTGGATTTGTACTAACTACCTACTTATTCTCACCTAAGTAATATAAGTAGGTGAAATACTTAGTTCCTAAGTATATGTGTAGATTGCAATTGATTACTATTTCGGAAATATACTTGAGTTTTCAGCGAGTACAAGAGCATCGACGATAATTAGTGAGCTTTTGATGATTCGTTTAAGCAGTCTATGGAAAGGGAAGCAAAACTCCCCATTCCAAAATCTCGGTCAAGTGATGCTTACGTAGACCACACCTGCGCACGGTCCTGATAAAGCTGTCCCTCCATGCGCGCACCGTACAGAGAACAAGCTTTCACGTAGCCCATGTAGGAACCGTGGATCTTCTCGCTCATTGCATCGCCAGCAGGATAAGCCGCAATCACTTCACGCGCAGCCGCGCCAATCGCTTCAATCACATCCGGTGGGAAGGAGGAGAGAATAGCACCGCGTTCCACCAGTGTGGAAAGAGCGATGGTGTTGTTGTAGCGGAATTCCGCCGTGCTCTCTTCAGCCTGTGCTGTCGCCGCCTGCGCCAGAACTTCCTTCAGCCAAGGCCTCAGGTTCTCATAGGTGTTCTGGTTTACGATCATTTCCAGACCCGGACCCGGCTCATGGAACGCTGGCAAGTGGTAGTACGGCGCAATCTTGTAAAGGCCGAGAGCAAGATCGTTCCACGGGCCAACAAACTCAGCCGCATCAACCACACCGGACTGCAGGGCAGGGTAGATTTCTGGCGGAGGTGTGACAACAGTCGTCGCACCCACTTTGCGCAGAATGTCGCCGCCAAGGCCAGCAATACGCATCTTCAGCCCGACAAGATCATCCAGAGACTTGATTGGCTTCTTGAACCAGCCACCTGCCTGAGCGCCCGAGCTGCCCGCATAAAATGGTTTCACACCATGCGGTGCATACGCTTCGTCCCAAAGAGCCTGTCCGCCACCATGACGCAACCAGCCGGAAAGTTCAGTCGCATCCAGGCCAAACGGGAGAGTGGTGAAGTACATGGTCGAGCGGATCTTGCCCACCTGATAATAAGGCGCGTTGTGACCGATATCAGCAGTGCCAGAGGAAACGGCAGAGAACGTTTCGAACGGAGGAACCAGCTCGCCACCGCCAAAATACTTGATGGAGATCTTGCCGTCAGAAAGCGCCTCAATGCGTTTGCCCAGCTGTTCAGCTGAGGTGCCCACGCCCGGGAAGCCCTTTGGGAAAGAGCCAACGAGTTTCAGGTTCAATGTGGCGTTTGCAAGTGCTGGCGCAGCAAGGACAGAAGCGCTGCCCGCAGCACCAGTTGCCATTGCTGTTTTCAGAAAGTCACGGCGTTTCATCTGCCCGTCTCCGCTAATTCATAAAATACGTAGGTATTAATGCTAGCAGAAGGCAGGTGGGTCTGGCGATATATTTCAGCGGTCAGGGCTGAGAAGAAATCAAGTCAGAGAGAGCTTTACTTGAGTATCTCGAACATGCGCTCGAGTTGCTCTTCCACATTCAGCTGGTCCTCATCAAGAACCTGAAACATCCCGTTGCTGTGAATGCCTTCAACAGCCAGATAGACAAGGGTTGCCAGTTCTGGGTCTTCTGACTCGTCCTGAATGCGCGCATACATGTCTTTATGGAAGACGCGGACAGGGTCAAGCAGGCTCGGGTCGTCTGCAATGGCGGCCAGCATACCGGAGGCTGCCTTGTTGTCTTCTTTGAACTTGCTGCAAAGCCCCTTCAGGAATGCCCGCATCAGTTTATGGCGATAGGGATCATCAGCAAGCTTCTGCTCTTCTGTGGCAATGTTATCGCGCGTGCCATCTACATGGTATTGAACCATGGAGCGGATGAGAGCTTGTTTGCTTGGGAAGTTATAGAGCAGCCCACCTTTGGAAACACCTGCATGCTTGGCGATTGCATCCAACGAAAACTGCCCACCGCCTTGTGCTTGCACATAGTCGATGGCCGCTTCAAGAATGCGATGCTGCGTTCTGCTGGCTTTGGTCGTGCCCTTCACAATGAGTCCCTTGCCCAATTCTGCGAGAGGTCGCAGAGAAAAAAGTTGTTCTTATAAGCGCAGATCTGCGACTTTTGTCAGTATAGGCCATCAGTGGCAACTTTGCGAGGCCAAGTCGTCATGTGAACCACGAAATTTATGAAGTGAAAACAACGATGTTCGTTGAACCAGATAAAATAGCCGTGATTGCGGCTCTTTTAAGAAGTTCTCAGCTGAAAGATGGGGGAGAGAGAGCATTAGGCAAGCTCTGATCAGAACAAGGAGACGGCTGGTCTGATGTAAAAAATAAAAGGCCTGACGGCGCCTGGCAATTGCCGGCGCGCATCAGGCCAATTATGTGGCGGTCACAAAGTTCATTCAGCTTGCGCTGAAACAAACTCTGGAGCCTCGCAAATCGTACAGATTAAGCAAGCTCAATCTGGGAAGCCTGCAAACCGCGGCCACGACGATCTTCTTCAGCAACAAAAGTGATCGCTGCACCTTCAGCAGGAACTGCGATGCCAGAGCGTTCGAAAGCTGTGATATGAACAAAGATGTCTTTGGAACCGTCAGCTGGAGTAACGAAGCCGTAGCCTTTGTCGTGGTTGAAGAATTTGAGGGTACCGTCTTGTCGCATGGAAACGTCCTTTAAGCCAAAAAAGTCAACTCGCCTGGTTAAGGCGGGTCAGTCGTGACGAGCAATGTAATCAAAGGCAGAAAAGGACATTGTTCCGATACATGCACCGCAACATTGCCAGCCGTGTCTCTAATAACAGCCCGCAGTCATAAGGTCTGAGCTCTCATTCTTTCTAAAAGAAATCAGTCCTAATGGTTCATATAGGGAGGCGGGTCATATGTCGCCCCTCTAATACTACGGGATAAGCAAATCTCTTAGCTTGCTCGTCCCTACCGATGTAGTTGCTCCTTAAGAAATCCACAAGGTGCAATTTAAAAAAAGAGCCCAATTGAGGCATTATGTTCCTCTTAAACGGCCTACGATGCCCATAGGGAACCAGTAAATACTGCAGATAAATAACATTCCCAACCAAAGCAGCCAGCGTTCCGGTGAAACCACCTCTGACACTATAGGCAGACTACCCAGCGATTCCTGAAGGAGGCCCAAGAGGTTCTGCAAATAAGACTGAGTGAGAAGGAACAGGACAGCCCCGATAACGGCGCCGTACATGCTCCCCATTCCGCCAATCACAACCATCAACAAAATGTCCACCATTATATCCATAGAGAGCGTCGTCGCTGGCCCGGTGTAGCGCAGCCAGAGGGCCATCAGCGAACCCGCAAGTGCAGCCATAACTGCAGACAGAATTGTCGCCACACTGCGATATCGCACCACCTTGTAGCCAATCGCTTCCGCACGGAATGCATTCTCTCGGATAGCTTGCAGAACACGGCCAAACGGAGAGTTCACCATGCGTAGCAAAACAAGGAACAGACACAAGCTGCTGAAGAAGACCACATAGTACGTGATCAGTTTGCCATTGAGGCGAACCCCGAGCACCTTCTCCTTCACCAACTTGAACGCAGGCGTCATCTCCCGCGGGATACGATAGCTCAGCCCGTCCTCACCGCCAGTGAAGCCGGAAAGTTGCGAGACCAGCACCAGAAACGCACTCGCCACAGCCAGCGTCATCATGGCAAAGAAGATTGCTTTGACCCGCAGCGAAAACAGCGCAATCACAAACGCAAAGGCCCCGGCCACCAACGCACCACACACAGTGCCAAGCGCAATCGCGCTGTAAGAGGCGCCCATGTTCACCAGTGCAATGGCCGTCCCATAAGCCCCGATACCAAAGAACATGGTGTGCGCGAACGACACCACGCCGGTGTACCCCAACAGTAAATCATAACTGGCCACCAGCACAATGAAGATGCAGATGCGAGCAGCGGTATCCAAGGAACGCGTGCCGGGAAACAGAAAGGGTGCAAACAGCAGCCCAACCAGAATGAACAGCAGGACAGCACTGAGCATTTTGCTGCGTGGACGATCACCAGAAAGGAGTTTCACAATCATCTGACAAACTCCTCAATGCGCTTTGACAACGGGGTAAAGCCCCTGAGGTCGCCACATCAGCACAGCCCCCATCAGCAAAATGGTCGAGACCAACGCCAGTTTGGGGATCAGGAAGCCAGTGTAGTTGGTCAGCAAACCCACCAGCATCGCGCCGATGAAACAGCCCTCAATGGAGCCAAGCCCGCCGATGATCACCACTATGAAGACGGAGATCATCACCTCAGCCCCCATATGAGCACTAATGGTTTCCTGATACATGCCCCACATCACACCGCCGAGTCCCGCCAAAGCACAGCCCACCATGAACACTGCCAGAAACAGCTTCTCTATCGGATACCCCAGAGCTTCCACCATTTCGCCATTTTGAACCCCAGCCCGCACCAGCAGCCCAATGCGTGTCCGGTTCAAAACCAGCCGCATGGCAACAAACAATGCCAGCCCGATTACAATGGCCAACACACGGTATTTCTCAATGGCAGCGCCCAGCACCACAAAAGAACCCTGAAACGCAGCAGGCCGCGCCAGCACAATCTCATCCGGGCCCCAGATCACATAGATCAGCTGCTGCGTCACAACCAGCCCGCCCATGGTCACGAGGATCTGCTTCAGGTGTTGCCCGTACACCGGCTTAACAATCAGCCGCTCAAAGCCATAGCCCGCAAGACCCGTCACCAGCATGGCAAACGCCACAGCAAGCAGAACAGCGCCCAGATTAAGCGCAATGCTGGGGCTCTCAATCCACCCACCCAGCAGGCCCAAAATGGTAAACCCTGCAAAGGCTCCAAGCGAAATAAACGCCCCATGCCCGAAGTTGATCACGTCCATCAGGCCGAAGATTACAGTAAGGCCAGACGCCATGATGAAAATCATCATCCCCATCGCCAGCCCCGCCGCCGTCAGCGTCAACCAGGTGGAGCCGGAACCAATCGCGAGCAAGCCGATCACCATCAGCACAGGCACAAGCAGCAGCGGTGCCTTTGCCTCGATAGTCTGAGAGAGAGAAGGGCGCTCGATGCGCGGTTTAATCAGGCTGTCACTCATTGGTGTGCCTCCAGTGAAAGTCCCATCAGCCTCTCCTGCAATTCGGCATCAGCTGCCAGCTCTGCCATGGCGCCGGAATAAACAATCCGCCCGTCATCCATCACGGCAACGGTGTCTCCCACTGCGCGCGCCATGGAAAAGTTCTGCTCCACCAGTAAAATCGTGGTCTGCATCTCTTTCAGTTCTTTCAGGGCTGCAATCATGGCGTTGATGATTGCAGGAGCCAGCCCCTTGGTCGGCTCATCAATCAGGATCAACTTTCTGGGCTCAATGATTGCGCGAGCCACCGCCAGCATCTGCTTTTGCCCGCCGGAAAGATTACCCGCAGCACTCTGCCAAAATGTTTTGAGGGGAGGGAACAGGCCAAAAATCCATCCCAGCCGTTCCTCATCAATCGCACTGTTCCGTGCGGCTAGAAGCATGTTTTCATGCACGGTCAAATCGGTGAAGATGCCCATATCCTCCGGCACAAAAGCAATCTCGCGCTGGGCAATGGCAGGTGTGGTCTCTTTCTGGATCTCTGTTCCATCAAACTGGATCGTCCCTTTTGAGGCCTGCCACAGCCCCATGATGGTCCGCAGCGTCGTGGTCTTGCCAGCGCCATTCCGCCCTAGCAGAACCGTGACACCACCGCGTGGAACTTCCAGATCAACCCCCTGCAAAATGTGGTAGGGGCCAATATGCGTGTGAACGCTGTTTAGACTGAGAAGAGCATCAGACATGCGCACCCTCTGTTTTCTCTTCAGGTGCAACACCTAGATAAGCCTGCTGAACCACCGGAGAGGCGATCACTTCAGTAGGATCCCCATCTGCCACCAGCTCTCCGTTGTGCAGCACAATAATCCGGTCAGCCAGTGAGCGGATCACATCCATCTTGTGTTCAACCAGCAAAATTGTGCGGTCCTTGTCCTGCTTCAACTCACGGATCAGGTCCAGCACAACCGGCACCTCATCAACGCTCATGCCTGCTGTCGGCTCATCAAACATCAGCACTTGCGGACCAATGGCAATCATCAGAGCTACCTCCAGCTTGCGCTGATCTCCATGTGACAGCTCGGATGTGATCTGCTCGGCCTTATCCAGCAAATGCACCTCTGCCAGAATGTGCTCTGCGCGTTGGATCAGCTCCACATGGCTGTCCGCCATAGAAAACAAATCCATGCCCATCCGCTGATGAGCCTGCACCGCCAGCCGTGCATTCTCCCGAACGCTCAGGCCGGGAAACAGATTGGTCATCTGAAACGCCCGCCCGATGCCCCGCAGGGTCCTGTCGGCAACTGAAAGGCGCGTGATGTCTTCGCCATTAAACCAGACATGACCAGCGCTGGCAGAGAGCTGACCGGAAATCAGGTTGAAGTAAGTGGTCTTGCCAGCACCATTCGGCCCCACAATGGCAGTCAGTGTCCCGCGATGAAAATCACAGGACACTGCATCCACAGCCACATGCCCACCAAAACGAATGGTCAGATCATGCGTACTCAGAACCGGCTTTTCGTCTTTCTGTAATTCCAAAGACCTGCCCTTTATGAGAGTTCATTTTGGGCGCGAAGGCTCGGGTTTGCCCGCGCTTTCCGCCGTGCCCAGAGGATGAAGAGGAAGGCACAGCCATACATGGTGATGCCGTAAATACCGGAGGCCAGACTGTATGGCGGCAATGCTTCGCCGTTCATTGCGATCAAAGCCCCAACGGTGATCCCAAGCGTGGCGTTTTGGACGCCCACCTCCATAGCAATCGCAACACTGTCAGGATGCGAGAGCTTCATAAGCTTGGCGCCGCCATACCCAACCAGCAGCATCACAACATTCAGCAAAATAAGGACTGGCCCTAGCTCCAGAATGTTGGCCGTCAGCACAGACCAATTAGTGGCAATGGCTCCAAGCACGATCACCACAAACAGCACGGAGGCCAACAGCGACACCACTTTGGAGATCGCCGCGGTAAACGATGGCGCCATATGATTTACGAGAACCCCAATCGCAACGGGAACAGCCGTAATCAGTGCCATGGAAATGCCAATAGACGTCACATCAATCTTGGGCATGGCCGCACCAAGAAAGTAGTTTGCGGATGCCGCTGCAAAAACCGGCACCGTCAACACGCACAGCACACTGGTCACGGCTGTGAGCGACACCGCCAGCGCGACAGAGCCGCCGCTGAACCGTGTCAGCATGTTGGAGGTGACACCACCCGGGGCGAAGGCAAGCAGCATCACGCCAAACGCCATGGCCGGCTCCAACTCCACCACTTGTAAAATGAGAAAGGCAACAACGGGCAACAAAAGCAACTGCCCCAGCATGCCAATGCTGAACGCACGCGGCATCTGCACCACGCGCTTAAAGTCTTGCAGTGTGAGGGAGATGCCGAGAGAAAACATGATGAACGCCAGCGAAAGCGGCAAAAACAGCTTTAAGAGAATGTCCATGGTCTTGTACTTCGCTCTTTGAGGCTCTGATATTCCGTAAGCGGGACAATCTGCAACTGAGGATGAGGTCAGTAAACCTGCAGAAACCTCTCATGGTTCCAGAGCGTTATCTTTTGTGATTAAGGAGAGCGAGCGAGTGGCCCGCTCCCTCTCTGAGCTATGTAAAGCGGGGACCTACTGGTTCTGAACTGGGATATCCATGTCCTCAATCTTGAGTTCGCGCACCAGTTCAGGAATGCCCCATTCAACCTCTGGATCCATACGGATCTTGAAGTGATACATGGACTGCAATGCCTGATGATCCTCAGCGCGGAATTTCATCAGTCCCTTCGGGCCTTCAAACTCCATGCCTTCCATTGCGGAGATCAGCTCTTCCGTATCCGTGGAGCCAGCTTTACGGATCGCCTCGACAGCAGCGATGCCTGCCGCCATACCACCCGCCGTAAAGAAATCAGGCGGCGAGCTGTAACGAGCCTCATGTTCTTTCACCAGCCAGTCATTCACTGGGTTCTGAGGGATCTCGTAGTAATAGTAGGTCGCGCCTTCCATGCCCGGCATGGCCTTATAGGCTTTCAGAGCCGCCAAAATGTTGCCACCTGTTGCGATCTCAATCCCATGGCGTTCAGGGTTCATCGCGTTGATCTTCGCCAGCGGGTTTCCGCCACCAGCCCAGATCACAAACAGGAACTTGCGTCCTTCCTGACCCTTCAGAGCCTCAAAGATGCGCTGGGCACTCGCGGTGAAATCCTTGGTGTCCGTCGGTGCGTACTCCTCAAACACCAGCTTGGCATTAGTCTTTTCAATCGCATTGCGGAAAGCAGCCACGCCATCACGCCCAAACGCATAATCCTGCGCCAGCGTGGCAATAGACGCACCGTCCTGCCCAAGGGCAACAGCATTCGCAATCGCATCCTGAGAGGAGTTCCGTGACGTGCGGAAGATGTAGCGGTTGAAGTTGGCGCCCGTGATGCTGTCAGCGACAGCAGGCTCCACGATCAGCAGCTTCTCGTATTCCTCAGCAATTGAGAGCATCGCCAACGCAACACCAGAGGAGACTGGCCCAATTGCCAGATCAACCTCATCATCGCCGTAAGCCTCGGCCAGCATGGCACGTCCTATATCGGGCTTGAGCTGACTGTCTTTTTCGATGACCTCAATTTTTCGGCCATCAATCTCCATGGTCCCGCCAGTGGCGTATTCCAGCCCCATCATCAAACCCACATGAGATTGCTTGGCATAGGCCTCAAAAGGACCGGTTTTACCATAGACGTGGGCAATCTTGATCGGCTCTGCCGCAGAGGAAATATTTGATGAAACAGAAAGCGCAAACGCGCTGGCCGCTAGGCTAACCGCCGCGGCCCTAAGTAATTTATGCATAATGAAACCCCTCCCACGTTGCCCAGGGGCCTCCGTAAACGCAAACACCGTCTCAAAAGACTTCGTAAGCCTGCCCTCAAACAACGTAAATAGAGTTGACGCATGTATTCAGGAAGGAGTCAATGATTCCAGATTGAGCCAAATTGTTAAAATTTGAACGGATCACTTGTATTTGCTTATCCGGAAAATAAATTTCAGCTGTCCAGAATTTTATATCAAAAAATCGATTTTCATGATCGAGGCATCAGTCCAATATTTGCAATTACTCTTTGCAGCTTCAGTTTAAAGAGATGCTTCTTGCGACTTACTGTAAGTCGTTGTGACTACTCCTGCTTTCACTGCGACAAGCTGACGGCCATACGCCATGGAAAAGCCGTATTTCGCCCTGTTTACACCTCAATTAGCCGTTAGGCCGCGTCTCTCTGCAGGTGTGTCAGATAAGTGTTTGTTCACCATCTCTGAAAACCTGATGATAACAAGACCCTGATACCTTCAATAGCAATAAGAACACTGGTTTAACAGGGCGTCATTAAGTACTGAGTGCGTAGCAGTCAGTATTACCAAAATAACAATAAGTCCTGAAAAGGGATTATCTGCATATCACTATGCGGACAACTGAAGGGTGACCCGTTTCCATTGCTTGGTGGGTCCTCCTTGTTTCAAGGCAGGTTGTCTTGCCCCGACGATTTTAAAGGCCGTACCTCCCCCTCCCAATCGGCCTTTTTATGCCTGCTTTGTTTGGCACCGAGGTATCCTCCCACCTCGGTGCCTTTTTTATGAGTGGGTGCTCGGCTTAAGCAACTTCTTCAGCTGGTGACGCAACCAGCTCAAAGCCTTCGTCAATCCAGCCAGTCATACCGCCCAGCATAATCTTCACCGGACGTCCCAAGCGGGAGAGGTTATAGGCGGCCTTGTCTGCCCCGTTGCAATGCGGCCCAGCGCAATAGACGACAAACACTGTGTCCATTGGCCACTTGGCAAGGTTCTGTTCGGTCAGATCGCGGTGATGCAAACAGATCGCACCATCCACGTGTCCTTTTGCAAAGCGGGTAGCACCGCGAACATCAAGCAAAACGAATTCTGCAGTACCATCGGCCAAATCTGCCTGCACATCAGAGCAATCTGTCTCGAACTGCAGGATTGAACGGAAATGTGAGAGCGCCAGCTTTGGGTCGGCTGGGGAATATTCGAGCGCGCGTGAGGACATGTACGTCTCCAAATCTATGAGGATGCTCCTGATTAGCGGGAGGAGCACCAAAAACACTTATTTTAAAGCAGTTTGCAGGAGAGATGCCTCCGCAAACAGCCTTGGGTGATGACAGGAATTTCGCCTGCTCCCATAATCTGGAGAATTTCCCGGTTGCGAAAAACTGGCTCAAATGACTATATTCGTAAAAAATACGCCAATCTTGTTTGAGTTGAATTTTCCGATGGTCCAGCCCACACCCCGCAGCCCCAAGGGCCCGCTTGTCGCAACGCTCATCTATGACGGTTTGTGTACCTTTGAGTTTGGACAGGCCTACGAGCTGTTCGGCCTGCCAAGACCAGAGCTCGGCGCGAACTGGTACAGGTATGAGACGGTCGCCATCGAGGACGGCCCTATCCGTGCCGCGGGTGGTCTGGAGATCAAAGCCGAAAAACAGCTGGATGCGCTGGATCACGCCGACATCATCCTCATCCCCGGCTGGCGTGGCATTGATACCCCGGTGCCGGAGGACCTGATTGAGGCGCTCTGTAAGGCCTACAATCGCGGAGCCCGTGTTGCCTCCATCTGCTCCGGTGCTTTCGTACTGGCACGCTCTGGCCTGCTCAATGGCCGCACAGCCACGACGCACTGGCGCTATGCCGAAGCGCTGCAAACCGGATTCCCGTCCATCAATGTAAAAGAAGACCGGCTCTATTCAGAGACCGACAGGGTATTCACCTCCGCAGGCAGCGCAGCAGGCATTGACCTTGCGCTTCACATCATCCGGCAGGATTACGGCTCACAGATCGCCAATAGCGTTGCCAAACGACTGGTTGCACCTCCGTTCAGAGAAGGAACGCAAACCCAGTTTGCAGAACAGCCTGTACCCGAAGAACGAGAAAGCAAACGCTTCGCAGCGCTTTTTGAGGAACTGGAGAAAAAACGTGCCTACACCATGTCCGTGCCGGAAATGGCGGATCTGATGGGTATGAGCCAACGCACCTTCATCCGCAAATTCTCAAAGGTAACCGGACTTGCACCCGCAGAGTGGCGGCGCACCAAGCAACTGGAAACAGCCAAGCACCTATTGGAAGCGGAAGAGGCGATGGACATGGAGAACCTTTCCCACCTTTGCGGGTTTGGCTCAGCAGCAACCTTGCGTCATCACTTCAGAAGCAAATATGGCACCACGCCAACAGCTTACAGGCGCCAGTTTCAAACCCGTCACGCCTGAAGGTACGCATTCATGCCATGCGCAGCAGAGCGACCTGTCGCAAACACCGCCTGCAGCAGATAGCCACCCGTTGGCGCTTCCCAGTCCAGCATCTCGCCCGCCACAAACACACCCGGCAGTTTGGTGAGCATGTAGTGCTCGTCGATTTCGTCAAACGAAATCCCGCCCGCGCTGGAGATCGCACGGTCAATGGGGCGCGGAGCAGTCAACTGCAACGGCAGAGCTTTGATACGCGCTGCTAGCTCATCAGCCTCAACCGGCAGCGGTCCTGCTTCCCGCATCAAAGCGATGGCGGCAGCAGGCAAACCGGTTGCTTTGCGCAGGAAGTTGCTCATGGATTGCTTACCACGTGGCCGCGCCAGCTTGGCCGTGAGCTTGTCAGCAGAGACATCCGGCTTCAGATCAATCTCAATCTGTGCCGTCCCTGTTGTAAGGATTGTATCCCGCAGATCAGCTGAGAGCGCATAGATCACGCCGCCTTCAATCCCACAGGCATCCAGCATGGCATCACCAACAACACGGCGATCTCCGTGGGAGATAGCTATCTTCTTCAGAGGAGTACCTTTGTGGCGGTCCTTGAAGTGATCCGAGAACGCAATCTCAAACCCGCAATTGGCAGGGAGCAGCGCGTTCACGTCAATCTGCTTGTCACGCAAAGTCGAAACCCACGCTCCATCAGAGCCAAGCTTCGCCCAGGAACCGCCACCAAGTGCCAGCAAAACAGCGTCAAACGCCTGCGCTTCAATGGGTTCATTGCCTTTTTGAAGCAGTAAACTTCCGGCTTCATCAAATCCGTGCCATCGGGTGTTCGCATGCAATGTTACGCCTTGCTGATCAAGCAATTTCAGCCAGTTACGCAGCAGCGGAGAGGCTTTGAAGCTTTTAGGAAACACCTTGCCGCTGGAACCTTCAAACGTCGGCTGCCCCAACTCTGCGCTCCATTCCCGCAGAGCAGAAGGAGGAAAATCCCGCACTGACTGCAACAGTTGCGCATGTGCAGGACGGTAGCGGCTCAGAAAAACCTCCAGATCCTCACTGTGAGTTAGATTGAGACCACCAAGCCCAGCCATCAAAAACTTGCGGGCAGGGGACGGGCGTTGATCAAAGAGGCTCACACGCACTCCGGCTTCTGCCAGATGTTGAGCAGCAAACAGCCCGGCAGGGCCTGCTCCGATGATTGCAACATGCTTTGTCAAAGATCCATCCAGTCCGCTTATGGTCATTGAGGCTCCAGCCAATGACATTTACAGCTCTAATGCCTTTGTTTTCCGCCAATTACAAGTCGGGAGAGCGCCTCACCCCACAGATGGAGCGCAGAGAACATCAGGGATTTTCACCTCCTTAAAGAAGCACCCCTGATATTAGAAGGAAGACTTCTAAGGAATGTACAGTCCCCGCACTTCAAGCTTTGCTGAATGCAAACAGTAAAGTGGGGGCCGCATTGAGAACTGCAATCGTAATGCCGCGTAATATGCATTTTTGCCAGTCTCGAGCCACATCAATAGATCTGTGCGCTCATGATCTTGCGCTTCATAGCCAGAACAAAGGCAACCTGCGTATTTTTGCAGGAGGCGAGGAGGATCTGTTTGAAGATGTTGATGTTTTTGCAGTGACAGAACCGGGTAAAAAGCCAACGCCCGCAAAGTTCTATGATCCGCTGTCAGAGTTTGGACCGCAACTGATCGTCGTGCATCAGCATTTGGAAACGGCGTTTCAGATCATCACGGACTTTCCCGGTACCCCTGTAATCTTGCACAGGCATGGCAGGTTCGAGCGCAACAGCGCGTTCAAACGCTGGAAGTACACCCGCAAAATGAACCGCCTTGCCGGCATCATCTGGGTTGGCGAAGATGCCCGCAATAACTTCTGCGAAAATTTCACGGGTGTAAAAGCCCGCAGTGTGGTGGTGCCCAACGGCATAGATTGCGAGCTCTGGTCCCCAGCCCCCAAAGAAAACTCTGTGATCTATGTGGGGCGGGCAAGGGAAGACAAAGGCGTGTTCGACCTGGCGCAGGCGTGGCTTGCCTGTGCAGATCGTTTGGATCGGACGGGGTGGAAGCTGAACCTGGTACTGGCCGTTACCGACGAGGGAGAGCAATCAACGGCAAACTCTCTCCGGCAGATGCTTTCAAGCCACGCAGACAGTGTCTCGATCGAGACCAACCTCAATGCCTCAGATGTCCAAAAACGCCTCGCAAGATCATCCATCGCGGTGGTGCCCTCCATCGTGGCAGAAGGGTTTGGCCGCACTGCGATTGAAGCTATGAGCTGCGGCGCTGCGGTGATCACCACGCACTCTGGCGGCTTATGGGAGGCGGTGGGAGAAACCGGTAAGGTGATCAACCCAAGATCCCCCAAAGAGATTGCATCAGCGCTGCTCGATCTGGCCGACAACCGCCCTTTGCGTGAGGAGATGGCAGAAGCAGGACGGGAGAGAGTGCTTCGTCTCTTTAACATCCACCAGATCGCAGAAAACTACGATGACATGCTCATGAGCCTGTGGGATGACTTTGTCAGCGGCTCCGATAAAACACAGGGCCTCATTGACCACATGCTCGTGTCAGAGTGAGGTGAATGAAGACCGGGACTGGTACAGCAGGGCGAAGATCAGATCGCCCGCAACCCAGGAGACCAGCAAAATGCACCCTGATCATGTGACGGTAGCTGTCCGCAATCTGGAGGAGGCGCGTGCTTTCTTCAACCTGCTTGACTTTGAAGAAGCAAAATCCCTCGTTATCTCCGGTCCAGTGTTTTCAAAGTACATGGGCATTTCGGACCTGGAAGCAGAGCACGTCACTTTGGTTCTGAAAGGTCATAGCCCCAGGTTCGAAATCCAACTGCTGCACTACAGCAATCCAGAGCCACGCAGCGAGCCTTACCCTGAAGACCTCTGCCGAACAGGCTACAATCACTTGTGTTTCGCGGTCGATGATCTGGAAGACAGACTATCAAAGCTTCAAGCCGCCGGGTTCAAGACCCGTTCCGAAGTCATGGAGTTCAACGACAGAAAACTGGTGTTTCTATTCGGGCCAGAAAAGATCACGATAGAATTAGCGCAGTGGACCAAGCCCACCTAAAGCGCAGCCCCGAAGAAGAGCCTTCTCGGTTCCAAACAGGCTATGCTGCAGGCACTAAACTGCGCAAGCACCGTGAGCGCAACGTCCCACCAGCAACGTCTTAACCGAACAAGAGATTTGATTAGTAAGGTGCAATCTTTGGTAGTTAAAGTCAGTGGTAAGGGAAGTTATGTTTCACAACAAATTACTATTCTTGCTTTCTCTGTTTTCTTTTATTGGCTGGAATACAGCAGTAAGTTCGCAAACTCTTGAAGAATGTCGACGTTATCCTGTGGGGGGGATAGAGAAAATCTATCATCCTGCATCAAACTGGCGAATGCAACTGTTGATGGTCGTCTTCAATTTCGTCTTGGAGTAATATTTGCCAATGGTGAAGGGGTGCAGCAGGATTATGTTAAAGCACTTGAATGGTATCGCCAACCAGCAGCACAGGGCTCTTCTGGTGCACAATACAATATAGGTGTCATGTATCACAACGGTCAAGGAGTGCAGCAGGACTACGCAAAAGCGCTTGAGTGGTTTCGCGCAGCAGCTACGCAGGGGCATTCGAAAGCGCAGTATCACATAGGTTTTATGCATTACTATGGCCAAGGGATGCCTCAGGATTACGCTAAAGCCTTTGAATGGTATCGCAAAGCATCAGTTGATGGCCTAAGTCGGGCACAGAATTATTTAGGTTTTATGTACTCTAACGGCCAAGGTGTCCCGCAAGATTATGCCAAAGCCCGTGAATGGTATCGCAAGGCTGCCACCAATGGTCATCCGAAAGCGCAAAATAGCTTAGGCTTAATGTACGTGAGGGGTGAAGGAGGCCAGCAAGATTACGCCGAAGCGTTTGATTGGTTTCGAAAAGCTGTACTAAATGGGTCTCATTTGGCGCAGAATAGCTTAGGTTTAATGTATGTAAACGGTGCCTGAGTGTATAAAGACTATGCAACAGCGTTTAGTTGGTTTCGCAAGGGCGCAGAGCTTGGTGATAGTGAAGCCCAGAGCAATTTAGGTGTCATGTATCAATTAGGTGATGGGATACCAAGAGATTATGTAATGGCTTATATGTGGCATAGTCTTGCTGCAAAGCAGGGTAATAAATTAGCGATAAGAAATCGCACTGAAATCGTGAAGCATCTTACCCCTGAACAAATCACTGAAGGACAGCGCATGGTTCGTGACTGGATTAATGCCCACAGTGATTAAAAACTAAACCGCCTAGAGTTCACATAAGCACAACTCGCCCAAATATCGTGAGCGCAGCCTCACACCAACAACGCCTTGGCCGCTTCCTTGTAATTCCGTGCCTTTGCGTTCTCAACAAACAACAATCCCTTCAGGTACTCCAACCGCGCCTTTGCTTTTTTGACACGCTGTACCATGTGCCGTGCCACCTTTGGCGAGATATGCAGGAAGCCGCGCTCCCGTAGTTCATCACGCAGTGCTTGGCCCACATCATTCGCCAGCGTGTCCTTGCTGAAACTCGGCTCCTCTTCATCGTACAACCGCGCAACAGCACAGAGCAAAGCCATATCCGCTACCATCCGGTAAGGACGACCGTTACGTGCTGTCACCTGACCGGGATGCAGCCGATACCGGACAAGCCGCTCGTTGAGGGCGCCAATTTTCCCATACTCCAGCAAGCGCAGATAAAGGTCGTAATCCTCCGCTCCATCAAAATGCGGTCGATAACCGTCAAGGGCCAACACAGCATCACGGCGAAACATAATGGTCGGGTGGTACAAACAGCACTTCTCAAAAAGGCGCTTGCGGATCTCAACCGAGCTTTTCGGGCATTCCATCTGGTCAATGATCTGCCCGGCCTCATCAATCACGGAAACTTCTGTTCCGCACAATTGCCAGTCAGGGTTCCGGTTCATTATCCGAACCTGCCGCTCCAGCCGAAGCGACTCTGACAAATCATCCGCATCAAGGCGGGCAACCAATGGGCTCTCAATCACCGCAAGCCCGGTATTAAGCGCATTTGAGATTCCCTGACCTAGCCCTTCAAGAATCTGAAACCTGCCCTTCGGAAAATGGCTTGCAAAATGCTCCGCAATTTCCCGGGTTTCATCGGTGGAGGCATCATCCACCAACACAACAGCAAAGTCTGTGAAGCTTTGTGCCAACAGGCTGCTCAGCGTCTCTCCAAGCGTGTTTGCGGCATTGCGTGCAGGGATCAACACGCTGACAAGAGGGGCGGGGTCCTGCTGTTGCTTTTCAGCCATTGAATAAGCCACCTATCTGCTTAAGCTTTTTGTCTTCCAGCTGAGGCTGCGAAGGTAGCTAAGCGTTTGTTGTGTTGCGTCGTTTCTTTGAAAAATCAGGGATATCGGGCGGAAGCTGGGTCAGGTCTTATCCTGCCGTGCAGCAGTCGCCCCCTTCTGAGATGAATGGGTCTGTTCCAGTAGATCTGCTTCAATGGATTTCGCGACCCGCAGATATCGCCCAACTGCATAGTTGGTGGAGGCAATCAAACCCCACCAGCCATATCGGCAGTATCCGCGCACCAGATAGCCCTTCAGAAAGGCTGCGGGAAACTCATAGAGCAGCCGTGACTTCGGCATCCTGCGGCCCCGTCCACGCATCTCATGCACTTGCATGGTGGAATAGCGGTTCATCTTCTCGAAGTGGAAGGCAACGCTGGGAATACTGCGGTGGTCCATATGCCCCTTCAGCATGCCTATCTTGGCATCGCTGGGCGGACGAACCGTGTCATGCACCGAGCTGGCAGAAAAACGGCCTACACTCCTTCGGTAAAGCCGGATTTGCTTATGAGAGTAGGCGTGTTTTGCAGCGGTCGTTTCGTGAGGCCACACATCGCAGATGTCCACCTCCCAAAAATCGTTCTGCGCAAGAACAGAGGTTTGGAACAAGCCCACTATCTCATCGCGCAGTGCAGGTGTGACCACCTCATCGGCATCAATGTTCAGGATCCAGTCATTCCGGCACTGGTCCTCACCAAACCGCTTTTGCAAGCCATAGCCATTCCAGTCATTGTGCAGCACACGGGCGCCCATGCGCTGGGCAACGGTGACGGTCTGGTCCGTCGACCCACTGTCAATCACAATGACCTCATCAGCCCAGTGAATGCAGCTGGCAATCGTCTGCCCGATCCGGTCTTCCTCATTCTTCGCGATGATGAAAACAGACATCGGAATGCGGGCCTCATCAGATCGCTCGTCAGCGGTTGGCTTTCCTTGCTGGGCCCGCTTTGCTGCAATGTCGATGATTTTGCTCTGGGTGGAGATATCGGGCCTCAAACTCTTGGATTATCCGCAATAATCTAGAGTTTACTCCCCCCTACACATTCCGAAATTCGTCCAATATGAAGGACTGTTTTCACCCAATAGAAACCCATCAATATCAAATAAGGGAGATGACTGAGAAAGTCGTCGCGCACCGCCAGTCAAACCCTGCTCATACGGAGAGAGCAAACCAGAAACCATCGCTTGGCTTGGGTGAAAAGGACTGTCAGATCGACAAAACCTAGCATAAAGTCCCTCGGATAGCCCCGTTCACTACAACTTCCGTATGATTGCATCTGGCGCGCAGGGGTGAAACGATTTGCGCGCATTTGAGAGCCGGGTTTGAGGCGAGACTTTCGGCACCCACTTTAATTTCTTTGGGAGAAGAAAATGGCCGCAATTATTGGTTGGGCACATACACCGTTTGGCAAACTGGCAGATGAAACCGTAGAGACACTCGTCACAAAGGTTGCCAAGCAAGCGATTGCCGATGCCGGTCTCGCCGCTGAAGACATTGATGAGATCGTTCTGGGTCACTTCAATGCAGGTTTTTCCAAGCAGGATTTTACAGCAAGCCTCGTGCTTCAGGCAGATGACAAGCTGCGCTTCAAGCCAACCACCCGCGTAGAAAACGCATGTGCGACGGGCTCAGCTGCCGTGCATCAGGGCGTCAAATCCATCAAGGCAGGCGACGCCAAGTTCGTGCTCGTCGTTGGTGTTGAGCAGATGACCACCACGCCGGGCCGTGAAATCGGAGCAAACCTGCTCAAAGCTTCTTACCTGCCAGAAGATGGCGATACCCCGGCTGGTTTCGCTGGTGTCTTCGGCAAAATCGCAGGCATGTATTTCCAAAAGCACGGCGACCAGAGCGAAGCGCTGGCCCACATCGCTGCGAAGAACCACAAGAACGGCGTGGAGAACCCATACGCACAGATGCGCAAGGATCTTGGCGTCGAGTTCTGCCTCAACGAGAGCGAGAAGAACCCGTTCGTAGCTGGCCCGCTGAAGCGGACAGACTGCTCACTTGTGTCTGACGGCGCAGCAGCCATCGTCCTCACCGACACCACCACAGCCCTCTCTGCCAAAAAGGCCGTCGCCTTCCGCGGCATGGGGCACGCGCAGGACTTCCTGCCAATGTCCAAGCGCGACATCCTCAAGTTTGAAGGCTGTACAGAAGCTTGGAAGCGTGCGCTCTCCATGGCCAACATCACCGTTGAAGACCTGTCCTTTGTTGAAACCCACGACTGCTTCACCATCGCTGAGCTGATCGAATATGAAGCCATGGGGCTGGTGCCAGAAGGTCAGGGCGCGAAAGCGATCCTGGAAGGCTGGACCCAGAAGGACGGCAAACTGCCGGTCAACCCATCTGGCGGTCTGAAGGCAAAAGGCCACCCGATTGGCGCAACCGGCGTTTCCATGCACGTCCTCACATCCATGCAGCTGGTAGGCGAAGCTGGCGGCATTCAGGTTGACGGCGCAGAGCTCGGCGGTATCTTCAACATGGGCGGCGCAGCCGTTGCCAACTATGTGTCTGTGATGCAGCGCCTCAAGTAAACCCGGCAAAACCAGACAAATGAGTATCAGAGCCCCGGTCCGCCGGGGCTTTTCTTTTGCATTGTGGCCTTGCAGCTCACCAATCGCTAACTAAGCCCTCAAACCAGCATCATTACACCAATGTGATCGTGGTAAACCTTTTGTCTGACGCAAGGTTAGGAGAGGTGTGTCGATGCCAGGACAAGAGTCAGCCCCCAAGTACGATGATTGGCTGAAAAAAGTCTATTCAGAGATGAACTGGAAGTTCCATGATCTCGTTGGCGGTGGCCGAAAGAAACGCTCCGCAAGCGTCACCAGCAAAACCTCTGAGGCAAGCGCGGCGATTGGCTCGCAAGTGGACGAAGACACACCAGAGTGGACCACAGAACCTGATATCGCAGATTACATCGTTGAAGGCACACCGGCTGCGGAGCGTAAGAAACGCCCTCTCTCAGCAGCTTTGAAAGACGCCGGCATCAAATCCACCGAAGGCTTCACCCAGCGCCTCAACTCCTACCAGTCCCAAAAATCCCATTATGATGAAGACCCGTTGGGTGCAGCCTATGCGGACCCGGAGGCCGTCAAATGGGATCGACTGGTCAAAGGCACTCTGGGGGAGAGCGATAATAAAGCCCGGCAAATGGTGCTGATGCAGCACGAAATCGAGCTGAAAAAACAATCCCGTCAATTGACCCGCGAAGTGTTTCAGGATCAGTCAACCGCGCCCGAGTTCAGAGCCTATCTCCGTCAGGCCAGCGATACTCCCTCCAACCAGATGGACACAGCACAGCGTGAAACCATCATGTTCTTCAGCCAGAACATGAAGGTGTTGGGCAATGAGCTGGTGGCCTCAACCAAAGAGCTGATGCACGAAAAAGCCTTTGGCGACACCATGATGAAGACCCTGCATGAAGCCAAAGCTAATGCGGTGTCAGAGCGTGAAAAGAAACGACTGGCCGAGCTGGAAGAAGAAGCCATCGCTTATGGCACCGCCACCTCCAAGCAAATGGCCTTCGCGCTCAATTGCACCAACTGTGTGGAAGCTGCAATCAATCGGGGAGCTGAAGTCGAAGCAGCCGTCCTGCAATTGTCAGATGAGCGGCCCAAAGCCGTTTTCGCCACCTCTGGTTTACAGCGCACGGCAGAAGAAATGGTGCTGACTCATCTGGACAAAAGCAACAACATGAAGAAGAGCCTGGCCTGGGCGGAAACGCAGCCATGGGCCCAGATGGTGAAGGTCAATATTAAAAAAGAAGGCCGCAACTTTTCCATCACATCAGAAACACGAAAAGCACCGGAAACACCGGCAAGTACCGGTGACCCGATGGTCGATAACCATGTGGACATGCCCCACAAAGCTGTAACCAAAACCGAGCTCGCAACCACGCCGGAGCTGGTCTTCAACGGCCTGCGCTCAGGACAGATGATGGCCTCCATGTCTCACCGCGAGACTGGAGAAACAGGACCGGACGGCAAACCATTTGTGGGCATTCCCAGTGAGGCCTCCATGGCATGGGCCAAAACTTTGCTGACAGCTCAAAAAGAAGGACAGGACATATCGGATCAACTGCCAGACTATATGGAAGTGAAGGAAGTCTGGTACCGCGAAAACCGCTCTGGCCTCAAAGGAAAACTCAAACGCGGCAAGCCTGAAAAGAAAGTCCATGTGGTGGCGTGTAAGGAGACCTCGGAGTCTGTTCAGGCGGCCCAAAAGCTTCGCGCAGCACCCAAAAACATGGCTGGAGATCTGGCAGAGCTTGCAGATAACATTGCTGACCTGAAGGCAGATCAGGCCCGCAAAGCTGAAAAGCTGAAAGCACATAAAGAGGAGCTGGAAAAATTCCTCAGCTCCAAAGGTGAGGGCATGCTGGAAAGCTTCGGCGAAGCCCATGAAGCCTTCAACGCCCTGCAGGAAAACATTCTCCAGCAGGTGATCGCAAAAATGAGCAAGGGCACCAGTCTCAAGAACATCAAGAAATGGGCCAGCAAACAGCCTTGGGCAATGATGTTCGAGATCGAGTTCAAGCCTGACGAAAGTGGCAAGAAGAACCATTACAACGTCGTCGTTAAAGAAAAAGAGGAGGAAGTAGAAGAGACTGATGGAGCACCGGAAGGGGGCCGGACAGAAGCAGACGGTAGAACAAAAGACCAGGAAGCCTCACTGACAGGTGCGTTAGCAGCCCTCTCAAAGCCTGCAGTTCAAAAAGAACTGATCCTCAAATACACTGGCGAAAAGCACAACGGCGTACCTATCGTCGAAAAACCAAGCGACCTGGCAAAAAAATGGGCAGATATGATTATGAAGGTCTATGGTTCCAACGCCAAACTACCAGCCTATCTGGTGCTCAAGGATGTCGTCTACAAATCAGCTTCCCGAAATCTGATCCGGCGCGGTAAATACATCCCTTGCAAGGCCGTGGAGTTTATTCCTTCCGCCTTCAAGTAAAAGAAGCAAGCCAGTCTCACGACAACATCATTTGGATTTTCACCGCCCTCTGCTAGGTTCTGCGGGCGGTTTTATAGTTTGCATGTCTTCGGTTCGTTCGAAGCTCCCGAAGGCACGTGCAAGAAAGGTATTTCATGGTCAAGCGTTTAGTGCTCCCGCACGAGTTTCAATCCGTTTCAGAACAGCTCAACATGTCACCAGCTATCTTCTCGGGAAACCACATCTTCCTGAGTGGCATGACAGGCGCGGATATGAGCGGCCAGATGCCGGAAGACCCCGAAGCCCAGTTCCGCAACACCTTCAAAAAGATCGAATGCATCCTGCGTGAAGCCAACGTCGATATGGATGCCGTTGTTGAGATGACCAGCTACCACATCGGCCTGCGCGATCACTTCGAGCTGTTCGACACCATCCGCCTCGAGTTCTTCTCCAAACCCTACCCAGCCTGGACCGCCATTGAGGCCGCCGGCCTCCGCCGTGAAGGCGCCCTGGTAGAAGTCCGCGTCATCGTCAGCGCACACTATGGTGGGTGAGGTGGACTCCTTTACCAATTCTAGAATGGAACGTTGAGACGTAAGTCACCTCCATAATTGTAGAAGTTAGCGATACCAAAGCCGTCATAGTAGCCTTTGACGCCAAGGCTCACCCCACGACGGAACACACCAGTTAAGCCACCATCAACACGTGCTCTTATATCTCCAGACTCCAAAACAGGGCTGGCTATGGAACTTGGATTTTCAACGCCGAAGTTCCACCGTCCGGTAATCCCGATACTGGGCAGGAGGAAAGTGTCTTCATCCAAACGATAGGTGTATCTGACATAAGGGCCAAACAGGACTTCGCCTTGTGCTGCTGTTTGGCCAGCGATATGAGTGCCCGCACTATCAAAGAATCCATCTGCTTCTTCACGAAAGTAGCTGACACCTACTTCTGGAGTGAAACGCCAATTCTGATAATCTATAGGCCCGGATAGCTTGCCTGCGATCAGCCAACGATAACTATCAAAGTTGCTTTCTTCATTCGTTCCAATCGCACCAACATCATTACTTCCCCGCCCCCATGAGGCGTTGAAGTCCAGATAGAGGCGCTGGTCAAAGAAACGGGCAGCAGCATACGGGCCGATCATCCACCCGCCGCCACGTCCTTGTTGACCAATTGAACTATCGCTGGTGCTCACCCAATCCAGTTGTAGAAGGCCACCTACAATAAAGTCTGGATTTAAAAATACATGGCCACCTACATGCCCAATCCAGAAGTTGGATGAGGCATCTCCGTTCTTTCCTCGGTTTCCTGAAAGGCGGATCCAGACATCATAATCAGCACCATAAGGCACTGCAGTGAATGGTTCAGGTTCAGGCTGTATCTGTCCTGAAGGGCTGGGACTATCCGATTCGCCTATCGCATTCTCAATAGCGGCTTGTTTGGTATCTTGTGCTCTGGGAGCCATTGTCAGAAGTGGGGCAAATGCACCTGTGCTGAGTGATTTCTGAGAAAGAGGAGCAAAAGCAAGTGATGGATTAGCTTGGTTGGACCTCTGGTGATCAGCTGGTTTTCGCTCTCCTGCCGCCATGCCAATGCGTATCCGATTCAAACTGGTCATGAAGAAAACATTTTGCCCAGTCTCCGATCCATTAAGCGCAAGATACCCCATCGGGTTGGCTGACCTTGAGGGAGGCTGCTGCATTAGGCTGGAAAAACTGGGTTGATTACCAAGAATGAGCGTCGTGCGAGCAACAGAAAGATTGGCCGCAGCAGTTGCGGAAGGAGAAGCATTTCCTTGAACACTCGCACGGGTGATTATGACACTCGAGTTTACAGCAATGAATGATCCAACGGGTAGGCTCGCAGAGAAAGTGTATCGATCTCCATTCTCTGTTTCATCCGAAAATGAAAAATTACAATCACTGGTGGAGTTGTTACATGTCTTGGAGTGTCCACTGCCATAGTTAGTCCAATTCCCAGAGCTAATAGTAAAAGCGGAATCTGCTGCTAAAGCACCGTTTTTCCGTAGTTGAATTATGAATGTTCCCGGGCCTGAGTACTCCAATACAAACCCATTTTGAGAATTGGAATACGTGGAGTAGACATCGTTGCATACCTCGGTTTCCAAACTAAAAGTAATACGGCCATCATCTGGGCAGGTAACCGTTTGAGCATGGCTCACAGTTAAAAAGCCTCCAGTGAGTTGAAGGCCCGTAATTATGAGTAGATTAAAGAAAAGTGCCTTGATGACTTTGAACATGCCAATGTGGTTTGGAAGGGCAACTTGCATGCAATCACCTGCTCTATGAAATCTGATAAGAAGGCTAAGTGCTAAATGAGCGAATGGTCCGTAAAGTCGTCTGTTAGTCAATCATAAGCTCAACTGACTTTAACCTGACGAAAGCCCGGGAAATAATTCCCAAATATCAGAGTTCCCACCACTAACTATTGGAAACTAAAGGATAATATGCGGGGCGTATACATTTTCAGATGATTGAGCAAAGCTCTTGGCCACAGAAGTTGGGGACCTCTCTCACGTGACCCGGAGATGTAGTGAGATTGGCCTTTTCTCAGTTGAGAACATCCCGGCCGCTACTGAAGCAAAACGTACTAAACTTGGTCAGTATCTGTGATGTAAGTGAAGATAGAATCGAATTACCGAGAGTTTTTGTAGAATAATTTTCTCATGGGGAATGGCATGTTTCCCGCATTTATGCGCTCGCACTTTTCTGCATTTTCTGTTTGAGAAAAAATCTTTTCTACGCAGTCATCCAGCTTTGGAATGCCATACCGAGCTTAGAGGAACTCTACTCTGTAAACTCGCTCCCAATGATCCCAAAACGCTTGGAGAGCGCAATGGCTTTGGTAGAGAGCTTCAACACACAGCAGGACGAGAGCAATAAACTCGCTGTCTTTCCAACCTTTCACAAGGTTGAAGGCAAAATGGTTGTTGTTGTTGGCTGTGGTGATGAAGCTGCTGCAAAGGTAAGACTTCTGGCGCAAACCAAAGCGCACATCCGCGTTGTCAGCCATGAGCGCCCTAGTGCAGCTTTGGCCGAAGCGGTGGCAGACGCGGACGGCGTCTTCATGCTTAGCGTGTTCAACCCGGCTTATCTGGATGGCGCAGCCCTGGTGTTTGCTGCCACTGATGAAGAAGAGCTGGACCGTGAGATCGTAGAAGCTGCTCGTGAGAAAGGCATCCCGGTCAACGCAGTGGACCGTCCTGAGCTTTGTGATTTTTACACCGGTGCGATGGTCAATCGTGCACCTGTTGCCGTGGCGATCACCTCAACAGGCGTTGGCCCTGTTTATGCCCGCCACATCCGCGCACAGGTTGAAGCTCTGTTACCACGTGAAGCCGGTCAACTCGCAAGGTTGGCAGACAGCTTCCGTGCTACAGTTGGTAAGCTGATGCCTTCGGGAAGTGCGCGTCGTCGCTTTTGGGCTGAATTTTTTTCAGGGACTATAGCTGCGAACATTTTTGCTGGTGAGACACAAAAGGCTCTGACCGAAGCGCATCGCTTGCTGAACAGTGAGCAGGATCAGCGGGGATATGTCTGGCTTGTGGGTGCTGGCCCAGGAGCAGAAGACCTGCTGACCCTGCGCGCACAGCGTGTCCTGCAGGAAGCAGATGTTATTTTCTATGATGCATTGGTACCGGATGCCGTGGTTTCCATGGGCCGCCGCGACGCAACACGCATCAGCGTAGGAAAACGCAAAGGAACGCACAGTTCAACGCAAACGCAAATCAACCAGTTATTGGTCTCCGCTGCCAAGTCCGGCAAACGGGTTGTCCGCCTGAAAGCAGGGGACCCAATGGTGTTTGGCCGCGCTGGAGAAGAGATCGCCGCGCTGCGTGAGCATGATGTGGACTTTGAGATTGTACCCGGTGTCACCGCAGCGTTTGCTGCCGCCGCCAGTGCGCAAATTCCTTTGACATTACGGGGTGTTGCCTCCTCACTGGTGTTTGCTACAGGGCATAACCAGCATGGTGATGTCCTCCCGGACTGGGCGGACCTTGCTCTGAATGGAGCGACAACCGCTGTCTACATGGGGCGCACCGTTGCAGGAAAAGTTGCCAACTTGCTGGCAAAATCCGGGTTGGACTTATCCACGCCCGTCATGGCGATTGAGAACGCAGCCCAGACAAAAGAACGCAATTTTGCAGGCACCCTGCAAGACCTTTGTAATTTTGAGCAGCACGACAGTGTCACCGGACCCACACTTATCATCATTGGTAAGGCAGTGGCCCACGCAGATCAGTCGCGCTCGCTCCCTCTAAGTCCAATTAAATTCGAGAAGTTACCGGCTGTTGTCGCAGCCTAGGGAGAGACCCGATGAAAACTATTACCGCCAACAGACTGGTCGATGGTGATGTCGTCTGGCTCGGCCACAACGGAGAGTGGGTCGAGTTTGTTGAGGCCGCCTGGATCCTTAACACCGACGAAGACATGGCCTCAGCTCTGGATTTCGCGAAAGCCGGTGAAGATAAACAGTACGTTCTCGGCACCTACGCGATTGATCTGGAACTGAAAGACGGCCATTTGCAGCCAAAGAGCCTGAAAGAGCGCATTCGCGCACAAGGGCCAACCACTCGTCTCGACCTCGGCAAACAAGCCGAACGCCATCTGCGTTCGGCCTAAGTCCTTTTAGATTCAGGAGTTTCCATGTACCGCTACGATGAATTTGATCGCGACTTTGTTAATCAGCGCGTGAGCCAGTTCGAAGATCAGGTCCGCCGCCGTATGTCTGGCGAGCTGACCGAAGACGAGTTTAAGCCGCTCCGCCTGATGAATGGTCTTTACCTGCAGCTGCACGCTTACATGCTGCGTGTCGCAATTCCATACGGCACGCTCAATGCAAACCAGATGCGTAAACTTGCCCATATCGCAAGGACTTACGACAGAGGTTACGGCCACTTCACAACGCGCCAGAACATCCAGTTTAACTGGCCAAAGCTCTCTGATACACCGCAGATTCTACATGAACTTGCCGACGTCGAGATGCACGCCATCCAGACCTCCGGCAACTGTATCCGCAATGTCACCTCAGACCAGTTCGCAGGCGCAGCCGCGGACGAGTTCGCAGACCCACGCGTTTACGCCGAAATCCTGCGTCAATGGTCCTCTCTGCATCCGGAATTCCTGTTCCTGCCACGCAAGTTCAAGATTGCGATCACAGGTGCTGAACATGACCGTGCAGCCGTACAGGTCCATGACATCGGCCTGCAGCTGACCCGTAACGAAAACGGGGAAATCGGCTTTGTGGTCTTCGTGGGTGGTGGCTTGGGTCGTACGCCGATGGTTGGCCGTAAGGTACGGGATTTCCTACCAGAAAATGACTTGCTGGCATACAGCGAGGCGATCCTGCGTGTCTACAATCGCTATGGTCGCCGCGATAATAAGTACAAGGCTCGCATCAAGATCCTGGTTCACGAAACCGGTCTGGAAGAGCTGAAGCAGGACATTGAGACTGAGTTCGAGGCAACCAAAAACGGTATCCTCGATCTGCCAAATGAAGAAGTCGTTCGCATCAACGAATACTTCGCCCCACCATCTTTTGAAGCCCTGCCGAAGATCAGCACAGAGCTGGAAGCAGCCAAGCGCGAAGACCGCGATCTGGCCTTGTTCTCCAGCCGCAACCTGCATGCGCACAAAGCTGAGGGTTACACATCTGTCACCATCTCACTCAAGCCAATTGGTGGTGCGCCGGGGGATGCAACAGCCGATCAGATGGACGTAATTGCTGATGTAGCACAACGGTTTGGGCATGATGAATTGCGCGTTACACATGAACAGAACCTCGTTCTGCCACACGTAAAGCTGCAAGATGTCCCCACTGTCTACAAGATCCTGAAGGCAAACGAGCTCGCAGATTCAAACGCTGGCCTGATCACCGACATGATCGCTTGCCCAGGCCTGGACTATTGTGCTCTGGCAAATGCTCGCTCTATCCCAATCGCTCAGGAAATTTCCAAGCGGTTTGAAGAGGTTAAGCGTCAGAACGAAATTGGTGACTTGAAACTGAAAATCTCCGGCTGCATCAACGCCTGTGGTCACCACCACGTCGGCCACATCGGCATTTTGGGCGTAGACCGCAAAGGCGAAGAGCTCTATCAGATTACACTGGGTGGTTCTGCGGATCAGAACACATCTATCGGCAAAATCATCGGTCGCGGCTTCCCGGAAGCAGAGATCACCGATGCCGTTGAGACTGTTGTCGATACCTATTTGGCGAACCGCCTGGATGAGGAAGAAAGCTTCATCGACGCCTATCGCCGCCTGGGTGATCAACCCTTCAAAGAGGCACTTTATGGTTCGTGATCAAACATATAAGTCTTTACTTGAAGCGCAGGCGAAACTGCTGAATCGGATGTATGCCGAGCATTATGCCCGGGGGGTTCTGGAGCACTCGCTCAAAGGCCAATTTGCCGGTAAGATTGCTATAGTGTCGTCTTTCGGCGCGGACAGCTCCGTGCTGCTGCACATGGTCTCTCAGATCGACGTGCGTACGCCAGTCCTGTTTGTCGACACCGGCAAACTGTTTGGCGAAACAAAGCGCTATCGTGACGAACTGGTTGAGCAACTTGGACTTTTGGACGTACGTGTCATCACGCCTGAACCAGAAGATCTTGCTGAGAAAGATCCAAAAGGTGCTCTCTGGGCGTCTGATACTGATGCGTGCTGTCACATCCGCAAAGTGGTTCCACTCGCAAAAGCGCTTGGTGGCTTCGAAGCTTGGATCTCTGGTCGCAAACGCCATCAGGCTGACACTCGAGCCAGTCTGGAGCATTTTGAGGTCGAAGAAGGACGCATCAAAGTGAACCCGCTGGCCAACTGGACCGCTGCCGAAGTCCTTCAATACGCAAAGGATAATGGCCTGCCACCACATCCGCTGGTCGCAGAAGGGTATCCTTCCATCGGGTGTATGCCTTGCACAGACAAGGTTGCTCCGGGTGAAGACCCACGCTCAGGCCGTTGGCGCGGTCAGGACAAAACTGAATGTGGAATTCATTTCTCAAGTGCGTCCAAGGGCGGCGCAGCCCAAAGCATCTGAGGTTCAAATGACAACAGAACTCAAAAAGACCACTGAGATCTTCAAGAACGACGAGATCGTTGCTGATGACTGGGCCTATATTGCAGAGGATGAAGCCCTGCCAGCCGAGGGGAAGTTTATCTTCTCTCTGGAGCGTTTTCTGGCAGAAGAACAACAGCTTAAGCAGACAAATCTGACTTTGGGTGTTGTACTTCGTGCAGGTGAAAAAGCGGAAAAGCTGGCTGATCACCTTGAGGCGCTGGAACTCATCGCAGTGGACTTCCCAAGCTTTGCAGATGGCCGAGGTTTCTCTGCTGCCCGCATTCTGAGGGATGGACTGCGCTACGGTGGCGAGATCCGTGCGGTTGGTCCGTTCATTCTCGATCAGATCGGCTTCATGCTCCGCGTCGGCATCAACAGTTTCGCGCTGGACAACCCACGTCTACGAGCTGATCTGGAGTCCGGCAACCTCAATGAAGTTACTGCCTACACGCAGCCAGTCTTTGCGCGAAAAGAAGCGCCCGCTGGTACGAGACCATGGGCACGACGTCCGATTTGATTTTAGAGCAAGATACTCAAATTTAATGAGAAAAGGCGGGTCAAACGCCCGCCTTTTTCTTATTCTGCTGGTTGAGCCTGTAGCTGGTTGGACGCTGAAAGCATCTTTCCGTTGAGCTTCAGGAACAGCCAGACTGTTGCGATCTGGATTACAATCAGTGGGGCGTACAGCGCGAAGTAGGCGATGGACATGGAGCCAAGAACACCGAGTTTCACAAGACCCGCATTGATCACGAAATTACCGAAGACGAACAGTGCAACACCAGGGCAGACCAGCGCGTAAGAACCTGGAGATTTGTCCGGACCCGCGATCCAGCGGTCATAGTAGCCAACCCGCTTCATGACTGCCCAGCCGATCAGGCCAAACAGGATCTGGATTGCGAACAGGCTGATCAGGAAAACATAGATACCACCAGCAGTTACCGGTGCATCGAAGTTATGCGCAAGGCTCATTTTGATGCGGTAGATTGCAATGCCAACAACGGTCAGGAATGGGATGATGATCCAGAGTGTTGGTGTGGTTTCACCAGCTGCCTTGTGCTCCATCATGGAACGGAAGCCAAGGATCAGTTTGATTGTCCCCATCACAATCGCTGCGCCGATGAACAGAGCGCTACCAGCAATGCCGATTGCCGCAATCACCTTGGTTTGACTCATAGCTGCCGGAGCAGAGAAGCCAACGCCAATCATGGCAAATGCGAACACGGAGATCATCTGACCGAGGCTGTTGTTCTTTGCGCACTCATATCCACCCTCTGTCAGGACACGGGAGATGAAGTCCAGATAGATGCGGAAGCCCAACACTCCGATAGCTGCAAATGCCAGCAGGGAGAAGGGGAACAGGATTTCGCGGATGCTCCAAAGGCCTGGCACAAACACCGCACCCGCGATGAAGCTGACATTGACTGTCATGGCAAAAGCCAGCGGAATAGTCATCAGCTGACTTTCCGCATTGGAGTTTTTAAAGCCTTCAAAAACTTTGGTTTGTTTCCACTTTCCGTATTCGGAGAAATTCCAGAACAGCAAGCGAAAGTGCAAAACTGAGAAGAAGATAATACCAACCGCGGCCACAACAATCAGCGCCTGCATAGCGATGGAACCGTTGTTGAAGGCCTCAGTCAAAGAGGCAAAGTTGGCGATAGGAGATCCCTTATGTGGTGTCATCCACATCAGGTACATAAAGAAGCTAATTGCCAAGCCACCTGCACCAACGGCGGACAAAAAGTACAGAGGAGAATACCGCTCACCTAAATTAGAAAGATAACGCATTGGGCTAATCCTTTTTTGAAGTTGAAATTAATATATTAGAAAATACTAAAATAACAATACATAAAATTAGAAAAATCTAATATAGAGATAATGCATTGAATTTAATAAGGTAAAATAAGCACTGTGTTCGAACTTGCGCAAAATGACACAGTCTCGAGTTCAAATTTGAGTAGATGAATTCTTCTGGGTTTTCACAAGCCGAGTCGCGCGATAGTCTAAGTGTTCTCTTTTTGTCTCCCGGAGCAGATCGTGCTGAATGCGCTTTATCAGTGGGCAACCAATCATGTTGACCCATTTGCCAAAAATCATATGGAATGGGAGAGCAAAACGCATTTGCAACAACTGCGTTCTCTCGTGTTTATCTTTCCAAAGCACACTCTGGTTCTATTGCTGGTAGTGCTGGTCGAAACCATTCTGACTGTCTTCCTGCTGTCATTTGTTGGCTTCCTGATTGATCAGATGGAAGCGAGTGGACCAGAGCTGTTCTGGCAGCAGAACATGTGGCTGATTGTGACTGCTGCGGTCGCATTTCTTATTGCAAAGCCAGTATTTTCAATTGCTTATGAAGTTCTGATTTCACTGACACTTCACGTTAATATTCTCACTTCATCGCGTGTCACGTTCTTTGATCGACTGCTCAATCAGGACATGACGTTCTTTCAAAAGGAGTTTGCGGGAAACCTCGCCAGCAAAACCTTTGGAGGTGGGCGAGAAGTTGCAGAACTGTTCTGGGCGGGGATTGGGATTGTCATCCCAAACTTTTTCTTTGCAGGGTCGCTCCTGATCGCATTGTCATGGCTGCATTGGTATCTTGGGGCAGTCATGCTCGTCTGGATTGGATTGTTTGCTGTCCTCGCGTATATCCGCGTGCCAATCATTCGTGATGCTTCAAAAGAAGGAGCAGATATCGCGCATGCAGTGAATGGTTCTGTTGTTGACGTTTACTCCAACATTCAGACTGTGAAGCTCTTTCAGGGTAATGATCGTGCGCTTGGCCATTTCACAAATCAGCTCAGAGGTTTCAAAGAGGCAATAGTTAGGTTCCGCTCCACAGTGGTTACATCGCGGATGCTTGTTGCACTCGTCGGAGCATGTGGTCTTGCTGCATTTACAGGCCTAAGTCTTGCGTTGTGGCATCAACAGGCAATCACAACAGGTGAAGTTGCAATTGTCCTTGGTTTTGCCATTCGCCTGGAAGGCAAACTGCTGGAAATATTTGCTCAGTTAACCGGTCTTTTCCGCTCTTATGGCTCGTTTAAATCCACGGCCAGAACCATGGAACACTCGCTTGGCCTTGTTGAGGATTCTGAGGCCAAGAACTTTCACTATGAGAAGGGCCTCATTGAGTTCAACAATGTCGACTTTGCCTACGGCCAGCAAACCGCGATTGTGAAAGATCTGAATTTCATCATCCAACCCGGTGAGAAGGTAGGTATCGTTGGTCACTCAGGTGCTGGCAAATCAACCGTCGTGAATCTGCTGCTGCGCATGTACGACGTTGAAGGTGGAGCGATCACCATTGATCATCAGGATCTGCGAAGCGTCACGCAGGAATCTCTGCGTGTAGAAATTGGGTTGGTGACACAGGACACCTCGTTGTTTCATAGGTCTATTTTCGACAACATCTCGCTTGGAAAAGATGATGTCGAGATGAAAGATGTTCGCGAAGCTGCCCGCCGAGCGCATGCGTTGGAGTTCATCGAGGCACTGGAAGACAACAAAGGCCGAAAAGGCTTTGAGGCATTCGTAGGTGAGCGTGGCATCAAACTTTCCGGTGGGCAGCGTCAACGGATTGCATTGGCCCGTGTGTTCCTGAAAAATCCGCCAATCCTGATCCTGGATGAAGCAACCTCGGCGCTAGACACCAAGCTGGATGCGGACATTCAGGAGATCCTGAACGATGTGATGAAGGACAAAACCACCCTCGCTATTGCCCATCGCCTGACGACTGTTGCCAGAATGGACCGTCTGATTGTGATGGACAAAGGGCAGATTGTTGAAGCAGGAACGCATGCGGAATTACTGGCGAAAGACGGGATATATGCAGAGCTGTGGCACAATCAGTTTTATGGAGTAAAGAGCTCGGCAACAGATTTGACACCAATAGAAACCCAGTAAAACTCCCCCAAGAAGAGAATTGCGCCGCCCTCTTACATGAACTAGCGTTTGGATGACCAGCACAAAGCTTATCATCCGAGGGGGGCGGTATGACAGAGTTTAGCGCGACACTTAATTCTCAGAATTTGAAAAAATACAGATCAATTATCAATGGCTTACAGTGTGATGCATCCTCTGGAGAAACCATTGATATGATCTGTCCAAGTACGGGCTTGCCATATGCAACGATTCCTCGGTGTACTGCATCTGATGTCGGGAAAGCGGTTTCTTCTGCAAGAACAGCGCTCATCTCAAAGGAATGGGCCTCACTATCTGCTGGGCAACGCGGAGAGCGTTTATTAAGGCTCGCGGAGTTGATTTCGCAAAACCGGGATCATCTGGCAGAGCTTGAGGCACGTGACACCGGTAAACCCTTAAGCCAGGGCTACGGGGACATCGATGCTGCCGCCCAGTACTTCCAATTTTATGGTGGGGCGGCTGACAAAATTACGGGTGAGACGCTACCGATTGCGGTTGATTACCTCGCAATGACAGTTCGCGAGCCGCATGGCGTCGTTGCCTCCATCGTGCCATGGAATTACCCCATGCAAATTTTCGCGCGCGTTGCAGGAGCAGCGTTAGCCATGGGCAATACACTGGTCGTCAAACCCTCTGAAGATGCCTGCTTATCCATTATTGAAACAGCCAATCTTGCAGTTGAAGCTGGTTTCCCAGCTGGAACACTCAACGTTTTGACGGGTTTAGGAGAAGAGGCTGGAGCTGCGCTCTCCTACAATCCTGAAGTGGATTTCATCACCTTTACAGGATCGCCGGATGTGGGGACTCTGATCCAATCCGCAGCCGCGCGCAATCATATCGGGTGTACATTGGAACTTGGCGGTAAATCTCCGCAAATTATCTTCGAAGATGCTGATCTGAACAAAGCGCTACCTGTCATTCAGGACTGCATTTTGAAGAATGGTGGTCAAACCTGTTCTGCTGGATCGCGTGTTCTGGTGCATCAAAGTCGTTGGGAAGAGACAGTTGATACACTCAGAACCGCCTTTAGAAACACTGTCTCAGGCCAATACAAAGATAATCTAGATCTCGGACCATTGATTAACGCCAGCCAACTCCGCCGTGTAAACGCTTTCTGTGAGCAGGCGGAAACAGACGGCATTCCGCTGATTGGGGAGGGTACAATCGCTCCGGATGCGCCGACAGAAGGCTATTACACCACAGCAAAAGTCTATGGTCCGGTTCCAACAGATCACTCACTTGCTCTGGATGAAGTTTTTGGCCCGGTTCTTTCACTCATTCCGTTTCGGACGGAAGAAGAAGCAATTCGCATTGCCAATGGAACTCCCTACGGGCTCGTAGCTGGCATTTGGACCAAGGACATCGCAAGAGCAACGCGTGTTGCCAAAGCCATCCGGTCCGGCCAGGTCTTCGTAAACACCTACGGCGCAGGTGGAGGGGTTGAACTGCCATTTGGTGGGGTCAAGAAATCTGGTCACGGTAGGGAAAAAGGCTTTGAAGCACTTAAAGAGTTCTCTGTTCTGAAGACCATTGTTGTCAGTCACGCTTAAGGCGGACTTTCACACGCGGGGAGGAAAAGCGTGTCAGGACGATTGGAAGGAAAAACCGCGATAATCACGGGTGGTGCTGCTGGTTTTGGGGAAGGCATCGCTCAAAAATATGCGCAAGAAGGGGCAGCGGTCATCATCGCTGATCTCGATGGAGTTGCAGCAAGAAATCTTGCAGACGTAATCGGTGACACAGCGTATGCCATCGAGACAGACGTGACCGTGCGCTCCGATGTGAAAGCGATGGTTGCTTATGCAATTGAGAAAACTGGGCGGCTGGATGTCGTCGTTAACAACGCTGGCTACACCCACCGTAACTGCCCTTTAGCACAGGTAGATGAAAACAACTTTGACCGTATTCTCGAGGTGAATGCCAAAGCCATCTATCTGACAACGCTTGAAGCTTTGCCTGAGCTGGAAAGACAGGGCGGTGGTGTCATCATCAACACCGCGTCCACGGCGGGCATCCGTCCCCGTCCCGGGCTCACCTGGTACAACGCCTCCAAGGGCTGGGTCATCACAGCGACCAAATCCATGGCGGTAGAGCTTGCTCCTCAAAACATTCGCGTCAATGCCTTATGTCCAGTGGCCGGAGAAACCGGCATGCTGGAACTCTTCATGGGAGAAGACACCCCAGAAAAGCGCCAGCAGTTTCGTGACAGCATCCCTCTGGGGCGCTTCTCCAAACCAGAAGACATTGCAAACGCAGCACTCTGGCTTGCTTCAGATGAAGCTCAGTTTATCACCGGTGTAGCTTTGGAAGTCGACGGAGGTAGGACAATCTGACGGCAGGGTGCCGTCAGACTACATGGCATCAAGAGTGGTTGCAGAAGACGTTACAATGCGGTTACGGCCGGATTTCTTGGCTCTGTACAGGCAACGGTCAGCAACCCTGAGAGCGCTCGCCAGTGAGTTCTCAGTGCCCGCTGAAAGGCCGACGCTGATCGTCGGCGCAAATGTATGTTCGTCATTACCGGGATCTGTGACTGGCATGGAACTTCTGAGCTCAGAGAGAAACTGCTTGGATGTCGGTTCATCGATATCAGGCAGTGCAACGCAAAACTCGTCTCCGCCAATTCGAATGGCGACGCTTCGTGGCGGCAGGAGATCCGAAATGCGATGCGCGACAGAGATAATCAGGTTGTCTCCGGTTTCATGGCCAAACTTGTCATTGATCTGCTTAAAGCGATCAATGTCGATCATGGCATATCGCATCTCCTTGCCAGCAAGCATCTGGTCTTTATGAAGCTTATCGACGACGTTGTAGAGGTGGCGACGGTTAAACAGGCCTGTCATCGGATCACGATGAGCCATCTCGGTCAGTTCACTTATGCGGTCCAACTGATTGAGGTTCTGCGAAACGCGTAGCATCAGCTCCTCAGGTGTGCACGCCTTGTTCAGGAAGTCGTTAGCACCGGATTTCAGAAACTTCGCAGTAAGGGCTGGGTCATCTGTTGCTGAGATTCCGATGACTGCCAAAGTACTGAAGCTATGCCTCCGCCGGATCTGCGTCATGACTTCAAAACCAGTCGCTCCCGGCAGTAAATGATCAATGATCAGCAGCTTGATATCAGGGTTTTGCTTGAGTGTTTCCAACGCTTCTTCGCCGGAAGTAGCCGTGATCACCTGAAGGCAATAGAGCTGAAGCCGCTTCTTTAACAACGCCAGTGCATGCGAGGAATCGTCCACGATCAATACTTTGGTGCTGAGGTTCCTATCGACGCGATTGACCAACTCACCAAGGTAACCAAGGCTCGCAGGAGAATCCTTGAGGACGTAATCTACAATCCCCTTCTTCAGAATTGATCGTCGGGTACCCTGATCAAAACGCCCCGAGAACACGATTGTCGGTAGTCCGGCGTCGATAGTGAGATCTACAACCTCACCATCCGGCGCATCTGGAAGCGTCAGATCAACAAGAGCAAGGAATGGCTTTACCTTACCTTCTTCTAAAATAGTTTTTGCCTGAGCATACGTTTTCGCTGTCGTGACATGATAATGCCCCGCACGCTCAATCTCGCTTTCAGTTACGCGAGCAAAGAAATTGGCATCTTCAACGAGAAGAATGCTCTTTTTCTGATCTGGCATGTGATGTCCTCAAAAACCAGCAAATGCGATTTAAATTGCGTTTGCAACCTATTAACCGCCATCAATAGCCTCGAATATGGTTTGTAATAAACAACATTTGAAATGTATTTAAAATTAGACATAAAGTTGTGATAAAATTAAATAAAATCAAAAATTGCATGATAGATTAGGAATTCTGAAATTAAATACCCAGTGAATTCAAAAATATGTAAGTATAATTTCGTATAATCTCACATTTTTGTGATGTTTTGACGAAAATTCGATCCGCATATGTATTTGTAATTAGTTAAATTCGAAATATAAATCGGTTTAAATTAAGTTTCCTGGAAGTATCTCTTAAGAACTATGCTGTGACTGGCTCTAGTGAATATTATGAAAGTTAAAATTGCTGGACATAATACACTCAACTAAGGGGTGTGGTATCCACAATTTCGCGTGAAAGTCACACCCCATCCAGTGGGAATCAGACGTTCATCAGCAGGTATTCTCGTTCCCAGGCGCTGATAACGGACATAAAGGTCTCGTACTCTTCAAGTTTGATGGCCCGATATGTGGCAACAAACTGTTCGCCGAAAATCTCCAGCAAATCATCGTCTGCTTCAAACTCATCAACGGCATGAAGTAATGTACGCGGAAGTTTGCTCATAACCTCACTGTTGTCGGTATCTCTCGGCTTATCAGGCTCAATCCTTTTCTTGATACCCAGGTATCCGGCGGCTAGGCTGGAAGCGATAACGAGATACGGATTGGCATCAGACCCCGGCACCCGATTTTCTAACCGTCGCGCATCCGGAGATGAACTAGGAACACGAAGCCCCACAGTGCGGTTGTCATAGCCCCAGAATAGGTTGGTTGGAGACCCGCTATCACGCGCGAAACGGCGGTAGGAGTTCACATAAGGCGCCATAATCGGCATCAAAGCGGGCATGTAACGCTGATGCCCACCAATAAAATGATAGAAGGCAGGCGTTGCCTCGTTCTCTGCACTGTTGAAGATGTTCTGTCCTGTCTCCCGGTCAAGGATAGACTGATGAATATGCATAGATGACCCTGGCTGAGAGGACATCGCCTTGGCCATGAAGGTGGCGTAAATGTTATGGCGTAGTGCTGCCTCGCGAATGGTGCGTTTGAACATAAACGCCTGATCCGCTAGCTCCAGAGGGTGGCCGTGTCTTAAGTTGATTTCCATCTGAGCAGCACCCTCTTCATGAATAAGGGTGTCGATCTCCAGACCCTGAGCCTCAGAAAGATCATAGATGTCGTCAATCAACTCGTCGAACTCATTGAGAGCGGAGATTGAATAAGATTGCCTGCCAACTTCAGGACGACCAGAGCGGCCAACTGGAGGCTCCAGTGGATAATCGGGATCGGTATTGGGCTTAACCAGATAGAATTCCACCTCAGGGGCGATAATTGGTTGCCAGCCCTCAGCATCATAAAGCTCAAGAACGCGCTTTAGGACATTGCGCGGAGCAATCGGGAAGGGCTTCCCATCCTTGGTGAATGCATCATGCAGGAGCTGAGCTGTTGGGTCAGTCTCCCAAGGGACAATGGTCAGCGTTGAATAATCGGGCTTGAAATAAAGATCGCCATCCGTCGGATTATATTGAAACCGATCATCATCCTCAGGGTAATCGCCAGAAATAGTCTGGGCGAAAATAGAAGAGGGCATTGTCAGCGTGTTGCTGCTGAAAAACTTGTTTGTCGGCATCATCTTGCCGCGTGGTACCCCGGCAACATCAGGTACAACACACTCAATATCTCCAATGTTCCGGGCTTGCAGCCAGGTGCGGGCTTCTTCAAGGTCGCTCACACCGCGCATATTAAGCGCCGCTTCATCATCCGGATTAATTTCAGAACTCATAGGACTTCCAATTGGGTTTGCTACCAAATGTTCGTGGCAGCGTTTCACTCATGAAAAGTAATTCAGCTCTTTGCGGCTGCTATAAGATCCAGCTTGCTTCTGGTTGGGGTAGTAGTCTAGCAGAGGTCAGCTCAAGTCGGAAACTATGTTGTTTTGTGGAAGTTTAATTGTACCTTCTCTTTAATCATTCCGAGTGTGTAATTACGCCTCATTCTAACAAAATTACAATACTTACTTAAGGTGATAGTGTGGTCATCTAAGTCAGTCTACAGCATTGAGAACTGGTTGTTTTCTTGAATTTTGGATGATGAACAAGAGCCAACAATGTCTGATGACACTCTGTGGCTTCTTTCAGGTTCCCAGGACAGTTGAAGACACTTCAGATAACGGACCGTTGACCAGACGGCAGTGATGAAGAAGTTTCTAGTGCTTCTGAGATTAAAGTCGGAATCATTGTTCTCAATAAAACCTTTGACTCTAGCCAACAGCTTCTGGACACGGGTTAAGGCTGCACACTAGAAACCCTGATAGTGTTGAGAGAACCTGAGAGCTGGGTGCCTGAGACACCCAACGAACCTACGGCATTCCTGTAAAATATTGGGTTGGAATGTAGGCCGAAATTAATCTGCCATCAGAAGGATATACCATGGCGGCTATATGCAGAGGCTCGCTTCGCCAAGGTGCTTTGAGCCCCTGTGTTTGAGATTGGAGTATTTGAGAATGAAAACCGTAATTTTGCTATCGGGAGCAGCAGCGCTGGCTCTCTCTTTGTCTGCCGCCAATGCTAAGGATCGTATTGTAAATGTCTACAATTGGTCCGACTACGTTGATGCGCAGGTTCTCAAAGACTTCGAGAACGAGACCGGTATCACTGTGAACTACGATACCTTTGATTCCAATGAGGTTTTGGAAACGAAGCTGCTGACTGGCAAGACTGGCTATGACGTGGTTGTCCCAAGTGCAACCTTCCTTCAGCGTCAGATTCAGGCAGGCGTCTATCAGAAGCTCGACAAGGACAAACTTCCAAATCTCAAGCACATGGATCCACTTCTGCAAGAGCGTACTGAAGTGTTCGATCCAGGCAATGAGTTCTCCGTCAACTACATGTGGGGCACCTCTGGCTATGGGGTAAATAAGGAAAAGGTGCGTGCACTCAATCCTGACGCTCCGATCGGCAGTTGGGATTTGTTGTTTGACGTTGAAGAGCTCTCAAAAATCGCAGGGTGTGGTGTATATGTGATGGATGAGCCGGATGAAATGTTCCCTGCTGCGCTGCATTACCTGGGTCTAAACCCAGATTCCAACAATCCGAAAGACATTCGAGCGGCTGGCGAACTTCTGGAAACGATCCGTCCTTACATTCGCAAATTCCACAATTCTGAATTCGTAAACGGCCTTGCCAACGGCGACATCTGCTTGGCTTATGGCTGGTCTGGTGATGTATTGCAGGCTGCAGATCGCGCTGCAGAGGCTGACAAGGGTGTTGAGGTTACCTACATCCTGCCGAACGAAGGCGCTCAGATGTGGTTTGACCAGATCGCAGTTCCCGCTGATGCAGAGCACGTTGAAGAAGCGCATGAGTTCATCAACTACCTGATGCGCCCGGAAGTGATCGCCAAAATGTCGGACTATGTCTACTACGCCAACGGCAACAAAGATGCGACAGTTCTGGTGGATGAAGAAGTGACGTCAAATCCGAACATCTACCCGACAGATGAGGTGAAGCAACGCCTCTACACCATCGGTGCCAAGCCGCTCAAAGCACAGCGCTTGATGAACCGCACCTTCACAACTGTCAAAACCGGTCACTAAAAACTATAGGCCTGCAAGCGTAGGGTTGCACCGTGAGATGCAATCCTACCTTGAACCACTGACCAGGCAGGCCATTGAAAAGGATTGGAGTATTGGCGAAGAAACCGCTTGGCCCCGTACGTCGTGCATTTTCACCTTGGGACGACCCGAGCGAGCAGCCTTTTATTGAATTTCGGAATATCACCAAGCGTTTTGGCAATTTTGTTGCCGTTGATAATCTTTCTCTCAAAATCTACAAGCGTGAGTTCCATGCCCTGCTGGGCGGGTCTGGGTGCGGTAAAACCACTTTGATGAGAATGCTTGCAGGGTTTGAAGCTCCATCTGAAGGTCAGATCTTTCTGGAAGGGCGAGACCTCGCCGGTGTGCCGCCGTATAAGCGCCCGGTCAATATGATGTTCCAGTCCTACGCACTCTTCCCGCACATGAACGTCGAAAAGAACATCGCCTTTGGCTTGGAAATGGACGGATTGCCTTCCAGGGAGATCAAAAGCAGGGTCATGGGGATGCTTAGTCTGGTCAAGCTGGAAGGATTTGCCAAACGCAAGCCGCATCAGTTGTCCGGTGGTCAGCGCCAACGTGTTGCACTCGCGAGATCTCTCGCCAAACGCCCGAAAGTGCTCCTCCTCGATGAACCTCTTGCTGCACTCGATAAGAAGCTTCGTGAAGAAACCCAACTGGAACTGATCAACCTGCAAGAGCAACTGCGGATGACGTTCCTGATCGTGACACATGATCAGGAAGAAGCGATGACCGTGGCAGATCGCATCTCGGTTATGGATAAGGGCAAGATCCTTCAGAATGCGACACCGGGAGAAATCTACGAGCAACCCAATTCCCGATTTGTGGCGGAGTTCATTGGTGACATCAATGTTCTGGACGGGCAAGTCACCAATAAGGAACTTGAGGACGTCAAGATGTTCTCATCCGTTCTGGGTAGCCATTTGGATGTTTGCTATCCAACCTCTGCAAACGTGGGCGATCATGCTGCGCTAGCCATCCGTCCGGAAAAGATGCGTATCTCCTTCGATAAACCAGAACGCTTGGGTACCAATGCCATACAAGGAGAAGTCTGGGATATCGCCTACATGGGCGACGTGTCCATCTATCATATCAAAGTGGCTGAGACAGAGACGCTGCGGGCGATTGTCGCCAACACAGCACGGCTGGTTGAAAGACCGATCACTTGGGAAGATCAGGTCTGGCTGTCATGGGACAGCGACGCCGGCGTGATCTTGACACGATGAGAGGTGCCAAATGACTGACCCCAACCTCTCATCAACCGACCTCATGAGATCAGAAACGATCCCACCGCCACGTCATGAACTTCAGGCACCGGAAAACTCACCGACCAATCCAACCGGAAAATGGGGCCGCTTCGCACTCATCTGTGTGCCATACGTCTGGCTACTGCTCTTCTTTCTTGTTCCGTTTGTGATTGTTGCAAAGATCTCGTTGTCTGAAGCCGCCGTTTCAATTCCGCCTTACTTGCCGGTAATCGATTGGGGAAGGGGGCTGCTTGGACTTTGGGAAGCTGCGCAGCGCTGGTCGCTAGATAATTACATCTGGCTAACAGAGGATGACCTCTACTGGCGCGCGTATGTCTCCAGCTTGCAAATAGCTTTCATATCCACATTACTGACCTTGCTTGTTGGCTTCCCGCTTGCTTACGGCATGGCACGGGCACCAAGAAATTGGCAACCAACGTTGGTTATGATGGTCATCCTGCCGTTTTGGACCAGTTTTTTGATACGGGTCTATGCGTGGATCGGCATCTTGAAAACCGATGGCCTGCTCAATCAGGCACTGATCACAATCGGTGTCATTAATGAGCCTCTGGTTATCCTCAACACCGGCATCGCCGTCTACATTGGCATTATCTATTCTTACCTGCCTTTCATGGTCCTCCCGCTCTATTCTTCCTTAGAGAAACTGGACACGACCCTGATAGAAGCTGCAGAGGATCTGGGTTGTCCACCCTGGAAGACCTTCTGGCGGGTAACAGTCCCTCTTGCCATGCCCGGCGTGATTGCAGGGTGTTTCCTCGTCTTCATTCCAGCCGTAGGAGAGTTCGTTATTCCTGACTTGTTGGGGGGCTCATCAACACTGATGATCGGGAAAACTCTATGGGTTGAGTTCTTCTCCAACAGAGACTGGCCAGTTGCCTCTGCGGTGGCAATTGTTCTTCTGGTATTGCTCGTGATCCCAATCTTGCTGTTTCAGCGGCACGAGACCCGACGCAATGAAGGGGACATGTAATGCCGTCAAAACCGAGCTGGTTTAATCTTACATCACTGGTTTTGGGGTTCAGCTTCCTCTACTTGCCCATCGTCATTCTGATTGTTTTTTCTTTCAATGAATCTCGATTAGTCACGGTTTGGGCCGGTTTCTCCACCAAGTGGTATGCAGCTCTGCTACAGAACGAACAGCTGTTGGAAGCTGCATGGGTTACATTCCGCATTGGTCTCACATCTGCAACGCTAGCGACGGTTCTTGGTACGTTAGCTGCGCTGGTCTTAGCCCGGCAAGGGCGCTTTTTCGGGCGTACTCTGTTCTCGGGGATGATCTACGCACCACTCGTGATGCCAGAAGTCATCCTCGGGTTGTCATTGCTGCTTTTGTTCGTGGCTATTGATCAAAATCGCGGTTTCTGGACAATCATGATTGCCCACACTACATTCTCCATGTGTTACGTCGCGATCGTTGTGCAATCCCGCCTTTCTGGATTTGACCGCTCCTTAGAGGAGGCTGCAATGGATCTGGGTTGTCCTCCTGTCAGAACATTCTTCCGCATCACCCTCCCTCAGATCCTGCCAGGTGTGCTCGCAGGTTGGATGCTGGCATTCACATTGTCACTGGATGACTTGGTGATCGCGAGCTTTAATTCCGGACCCGGATCAACCACTTTGCCTATGAAGATTTATTCTCAGGTGAGGTTAGGTGTGACGCCAGAAATCAATGCTATTTGCACGATACTGGTCGTAATCGTGACGATTGGCGTCATCTTGGCATCTCTCCTCACCAAAAGGCAGAGGTTCAAACGCATGGAAGAAGAGCGACTCGCAGCAGCTCATCTTTAAGAATTTTCATGGGTCTGAGTGTTACATTCTAAAAAATTGTGCACCGCAAACACCCATTCCTCCCAGCTTTGTGGTTTTCACCTCAATAAATAGTCGCTCTCTGTACAAAGAGCACTTGGCGAGGACATAAAACACAGCTATCAACATTGCTGTCGCTATACCTATTTTCCCTAGGAGGGAACGGCAGGATGCTGATCCGGATGGAGGGTCAGGTCCCATTGCCAGCATGAAAAGGCGGTATTGCTTGCGTTCTGGAGAATGAGAAGCGTGAGTTCTACCAACTCATGTATTGGGAGTTTATAATGAATAAAGTTTATCCAAGTGCTGCCGCTGCTCTGGAAGGACTTACCTTTGATGGCATGACCGTCATGGCAGGTGGGTTTGGTCTCTGTGGCATTCCTGAAAACCTGATTATTGCGCTGCGAGATTCTGGTGCGAAAGACCTGACCGCCATCTCTAACAACGCAGGCGTTGATGACTTCGGTCTGGGCCTGCTGTTGCAGACGCGCCAGATCAAGAAGATGGTGTCGTCTTACGTTGGCGAAAACGCAACTTTCGAGCGTCAGTATCTGGATGGTGATCTTGAGCTGGAATTCAACCCTCAAGGTACCCTTGCTGAACGCATCCGTGCTGGTGGTGCAGGCATCCCAGGCTTCTACACCAAAACCGGTGTTGGCACCCTGATTGCTGAAGGCAAAGAGCACAAAGACTTTAACGGTGAAACCTACATCATGGAAACAGGTCTGATTTCAGACGTGTCTCTCGTGAAAGCATGGAAAGCCGATAAAGAAGGCAACCTGATCTTCCGCAAGACAGCACGTAACTTCAACCCAATGATGGCAACCGCTGGTAAAACCACTGTTGTTGAAGTTGAAGAGCTCGTGGAGATCGGTGAGTTGGATGCAGATCATATCCATACTCCAGGTATCTTTGTTGACCGCATCGTTGTTGGCACATTCGAAAAGCGCATCGAGCAGCGCACCACACGCGAAGCTTAAGGGAGGGCAGTAATCATGGCTTGGAATCGTGACGAAATGGCCGCCCGTGCGGCAAAAGAACTGCAAGATGGTTTCTACGTTAACCTCGGCATCGGCATCCCGACACTGGTTGCAAACTACATTCCAGACGGAATGAATGTAGCGCTGCAGTCAGAAAATGGCATGCTTGGCATGGGCCCGTTCCCGACTGAAGGCGAAGTAGATGCAGACCTGATCAATGCAGGTAAGCAGACCATCACTGAACTGGATCGTACCAGTTACTTCTCTTCATCCGACAGCTTTGCGATGATCCGTGGCGGTCACATTGACCTCTCCATCCTCGGTGCGATGGAAGTCTCCGAAGATGGAGATCTCGCAAACTGGATGATCCCTGGCAAAATGGTCAAGGGCATGGGCGGTGCAATGGATCTGGTGGCAGGCGTTAAACGCGTTGTGGTCATTATGGATCACACCAACAAACGCGGCGACAAAAAACTCCTCCATAAGTGCGCCCTACCGCTCACCGGTGTAAAATGCGTCGACCGCATCATCACCAACCTCGGCGTCTTCGACGTAGTAGACGGCGGCCTGAAAGTCGCAGAAATGGCTGAGGGTGTAACGTTGGAAGAGATCAAAGAGAAAACTGAAGCGAATTTGGTAGAGTAACCAAACTTCACTTTGACAAGACAAGAGAGGGCAATTTGTCCTCTCTTTTTATTTGTATGTAATAAGAGTAGTTATCAAATACTTTTCTTCTCGACGATAGTCTCTGCGACCAATACCATCTTAAACTAGTTCGCCCATAACGTCGGTCCTGCTGATAGCAAAAGCCCGTTACCAAAATGCGAGCCGACCTTTTAACTAGGCACCTCAATCCTCTTGCTGCACAAACTCGCAGCGGGCTTCAGAGAACATATGTTTAGCAATAGCGCATAGCCAGTTAACCTGACAGTTGCGTGTTTTAAAGTTCTCTTCAACCTGGCCGACACCGGTGTCACTCATAAAAAAACCTTGCTCTGTAAAAGCACCCTGAAGATCTTCGAGAGAGTACTTTACCCGGAGCAAGCTTGAAGAAATGTCTGCCAGAGAGTTGGCGTTTTGCTCAGTATTCAAGCCACCAAAGCCAGCCTTGTCAAATGGTTCTTGCAGATCTTTATAGAGTTGTTGCTGAAAAGCTTTCAGCTCAACGCCTTGGTCCCATAAACAGACGTCTTTCAGACCTCGGAAGTCTGCGTCGAGCCGCTGCCAAGTGCCATCAAGAAAACTCTCCAAAATAACAGCGCAGTTTTTGTCTTCTGAAGCAACATCATCGTCAGTACAGACAAAGGGACCGATATGATCCGGATCTTCTGGATAAAACAGCACCAGTTGATCCCTGAAGTCCCGTTGCAACGTCACATAATCCTCTATCTGGCTCTGCATTTCCAACATGCAGCTATCTGTCCCCCTTTCATCATTTCGACAGGTCTTAAGAACCACCTCTTCATCAGGCTCCCTCATTCGAAAAGCGGTTGTGAAGTTGCCTTCTTCCAAAAACGTAGCTTGCTCAAGCACAAGGGATTGATTTTTACCATCCAGCCCAATCAGCCAGTCATACAGATTGGAGTCTTGAGCAAGAGTGTTACCGGCAATCAGACTCAGAAGCATGAGGCTTCCAAACATGAGTTTCTTCATGATGCTTTCCATAGCAGTTAAGAACTACCAAGCCTGACGTGCAATCAGGGGAAAGGTGATGCTGCTTGTTTCCTTTGCCTTAATGAACTATGAAAATAGAGGTTTTTGGTAAAGTATTGGAGCACCGCGTGATCCCAATAGATGTACTGGCTGGTTTTTTCACTGTCACTGTTTTGCTGGCATTGGCACCAGGCCCTGATAATATTTTCGTGCTGACACAATCTGCAGTGTGTGGTCGTATGGCGGGTATTGCGGTGACGCTTGGTCTTTGCACTGGTCTGATTTTTCACACGACGGCTGTGGCGCTCGGTGTATCTGCGATTTTTCAGGCGTCCGAGTTGGCGTTTACCTTCGTCAAGGTGCTAGGTGTAGGGTATCTGCTTTATCTCGCATGGGGAGCCTTCAAAGCGAAGCCTGAGCCGGTACAACAGAATAAAGTCGATCATTCTGCTTTGATCCCTCTGTATCGTCGCGGTGTGATCATGAACATCACCAATCCAAAAGTCGCGATCTTCTTCCTTTCGTTCTTTCCGCAGTTTGTTGATCCTGCCTACGGTCCTGTTATGCCGCAGTTCTTGCAATTGGGGGCGGTATTTATGCTCTCTGCAATTCTGGTCTTTGGTTCAGTCGCCTTCGCAGCAGGTGCCATCGGCGATCGTTTGAGCAAGTCTATAACAGCTCAGAAAGTTATGAACCGGATTGCTTCTGTCGTCTTTGTCGGAATGGCGCTGAAACTGGCAGCTGCGACCAGATAACATCGGATACAGATGCATTAGATACCAAAAAAGCCGCTGAACATTTTCAGCGGCTTTTTTATTGCAAATTCTTTCTGTTCTTATTCGGCAGGCACCATTGAGGTGTCTCTGGAAAAGCGCTTATTGCCGCGTTTCTCGCGGAATGTATCGGCACTTGTCTTTGCCAGCATAATCACCGGAATGATGCCCACCAGCACGATGCAGAGGGCTGGCAGAGCAGCATCTTCAAACGCTTCACGAGAAGCTGCGTTGTAAACCGTTGTTGCGAGTGTCTCGAAATTAAACGGACGCAGAAGCAACGTTGCAGGCAGCTCTTTCATGCACTCCACAAAGGAAAGCAGTGTCGCGGAGAGAATGACTGGCTTCATCAACGGCATGTGAACGCGGCCAAGGGTGCCCCACGCAGTCTGTCCCAGGCTACGAGACGCCATATCATAGTGCGGGGTAATCTTGCCAAATCCGCCATCTATCTGTCCGTATGACATAGCCAGAAAACGGACGACATAAGCGTAGATGAGCGCTGTACCTGATCCAATCAGAAGCAACCCAGTGCCAAACCCAAACAGGGCTTCAAAACCCTCTGAGATCATGTTGTCCAATGCTGCAACTGGGAACAGAATGCCTACGGCTAGAATGGTGCCAGGTACGGCATAACCAATCGAGGCTACCCGGCCCAGTGTCGTGGTAACTCTGCTTGGAAACAGGCGGCGGCGATAGGCAAGGGTCAGGCTGATGCCGATAGAAACAGCAGCGGCCAAAGCAGCCAGCCAAAGAGTGTTGCCGGCAGCAGCCCAAAGGGCTGGTTCAAACAGATCTTCCACACGGCGACTTGCACGGCTCAGGAGCAACAATGACGGAAAGACAAAGCCCAGAATGATAGGCAGCGCACAGACAGCCACAGCAACCCAGCCACGCCAGCCCTTCAGCTCGTAGCTCGGCAAAGCACGATAAGTACCCGTTGTCTGATGAAAACGCTGTTTACGGCGGCCATAATATTCAATGAACATCAGCGCCAGCACAAACACCAGCATGATTGTTGCGATCTGAGCTGCACCCGTCAGATTAGAGCGATTGAGCCATGTGTCATAAACAGAGAATGTAAGCGTCTGCACGCCGAAAAAGGACACTGCACCAATGTCGTTCAGGCACTCCATCAGAGCAAGGGTTACACCAACCACAATAGCAGGACGTGCAAGCGGCAACGCGACCTTCCAGAACAAGCGAAATGGACCTGCGCCTAGGGTACGGGACACATCCAGCGCGCAAGCTGACTGAATAAGGAACGAGGCGCGTGCACTCAGATAAACATAAGGGTAGAGCACAAACCCCATAACAAACATAGCACCACCAAGAGAGCGGATCTCAGGGAACCAGTAGTCACGAGAGGTCTTGAAACCAAAGATATCGCGTATCAGTCCTTGCACCGGACCAGTGTAATCCAGCAGTTCAACATACGAAAACGCGATAATGTAGGTCGGGACTGCAAAGGGCAACAGCAGCGCCAGATCAAACCAGCGCCGCCCGGGAAAACGGCACATGGTGACTAACCATGCTGTGCTGACCCCGACAACAAACACGATCACACCAACACCGACCATCAGCTGGAATGTGGTGGCAATCGAACGCGGTAGAATTGTTGAGACAAGGTGCGGCCATAGATTGCCCGAAGAGCCCATAGCCATAATAACAATTGCAAGAACCGGCATCACAACGAGGCCGGTTAGAAAGTAGGTCCCAAACGCAAGAAGCCGCTCCCCTCGAGAAGAGGGGGCGGCGGTTCTGTATTGTGGCGATCCACTATGTCCGTGTCTGGATGTCATGGAATGGCTTCAACTCAATTTACCTGTTGGAACTTAGCTGGATGGACCGTTATCAAAGCCAACGATATCAACTAGCTCACTCGCTTTTGCGCGTTGAGCAGCAATCTCGTTGAGAGAAACTTCATCAGCTTTGAAGGAACCCCAGGAGGCAACCAGTTCAGATGGTGCGATGCCTGGCTCTACTGGATACTCGAAGTTCTGTGCAGCATAGATAGCCTGCGCTTCATCGGAAGCAAGGAATTCCATCAGCTTTACAGCGTTGTCTTTGTTCGGAGCATTTTTCGCCAGAACCATGCCGGAGATGTTCACGTGAGTGCCACGACCTTCGGTGTTCGGGAAGAGAATGCGAACTGACGCTGCCCAATCCTTCTGCTCAGGATCTTTCTCGTTGGTTTGCATTTTGCCCATGTAATAGGTGTTGCCCAATGAGATGTCGCATTCACCTGCGAAGATGGACTTAACCTGCGCACGGTCATTGCCGGTTGGCTTACGTGCCAGGTTGTCACGAACAGCTTCCAGCCACTTCTGTGTCTCAGCTTCGCCCTTGTGAGCAATCATGGAAGCAATCAGACCGATGGAATAAACGTGTTGACCAGAACGGGTGCAAAGGCGGCCTTTCCATTTTGGATCAGCAAGCTCTTCATAGGTGATGCTGTCTTGGGCAACACGGTCTTTGGAAGCATAGATGACACGAGCGCGCGTTGTCAGACCAAACCAGTGGCCTTCAGAGTCACGCAAGTTGGCTGGGATGTTGCCGTTGATTGCATTGCTAACAACTGGCTGAGTAACACCGAGGTCTTTTGCACCCTGTAGGCGGCCAATGTCTACGGAAAGAAGAACGTCAGCTGGAGAGTTCTTACCCTCAGCCTTCATACGTTCGCCAAGACCTTTCTTAGCGAAAACAACGTTTGCTTTGACGCCGGTCTCAGCAGTGAATGCATCGAGAAGCGGTTTGATCAATTCTGGCTGGCGGTAAGAATAGATATTCACTTCGCCTTCTGCCTGAGCTGATGCGACCATACCGGTTGTACCAAGTGCAAAACCAGCTGCTGTCAGCCCAATTCCCTTAAACAACGACTTCATCGGAACATCTCCTGAGTGATCTTGTACGCGTCTGCAAACGCTTATCATTTGCCGTTATATCGGAAACTTGACTTTCTCTGTCAACTAATAAACTTCGTGAAAACAATGAGATAGAACTATTCTAAACTGTGAAATTCAGCTTTTAAGGTGCTATCCATCTGCAATTGCGAATGATTTTCAATTGCGGCTCATGTCAGCCTCAAGGAAAAGTTTACTGAAAAACTCAGAGTTGTTGAAAACAAACGGGTCTGGGGAGAGTGCAGTACCGGTGTTCATACGCAGAAACGATTCCAATTTTAAGGAGTCGGAGTGTCTCCTTGCAGCACTCGTGCCATCCAGATGCGGTTCATGTTTTGCCCGCAAAGGATGAAAGAAGCCTTTTTGTCTTGCAGGTTGGCACGCTCTTTTGAAAGACCTGCCAGACCAGCAGCAGCAGCACCTTCGCACGCATTGTGTGTTGTGCGATAAAGCAGACGGATTGCTTCTGCAATCTCATCCTCGCTGACACGGATAATGCGCTCAGCACCTGATCTGATTAAGGCAAAAGCTTCCCGGGCAGGCCCTCGCACACAAATCCCTTCAGCAAAGGTATTGGCTGAAGACGTGAGTGTATATTCACCAACTTCAATGGAGCGCGCGCACCCATCCGCCTTTTCTGCGACCACGCCGATGATCTTTGTCTTCAGGCCAAAGAGGTCGCGCACAGAAATTAGTCCGCATATGCCAGTGCCCAAACCAACAGGCACATAGATGGCATCCAGGTCCTTAATCGCGCGGAAGATCTCAAGCGCGTAAGTCGCGGCTCCAAGAACAAGATCATAATCAAAGCCGGGGGAGAGCACCTGCTTAGAATCCTCGGCCATTTGGCAGGCGAATGTATGGGCTTCCTCAAAGTCTTTGCCGTGCTCAATCAAAAATGCGCCGTAGCTTTGGATAGCCGCTGTCGTTTCTTTGGAAGTGCCTTGAGGAACAACAATTGCTGCACGCTGGTGCAGCATTTTGGCTGCCCACGCCATGCCCAGTCCAAAGTTACCGCGTGTGGCGGCAACAAAGCTTGTAGAGCTGACATGCCGTTGTGATTGGCGTAGGAGATAAAGCAAAGCGCACCGGGCCTTAAACGATCCGGTGGGCGCATGGTTCTCGTGCTTGATGAAGACCTCGCAGCCCAAGGCGTCATTGAGCAAGGGCCAGCTGTAAAGCACTGTCGGGGCCATATGGCGCCGCAGTTCCTGCGAAGCATCTTCCAAAGCAGCCAGTGTGAGCATGCGAATCTCCTGCGATGGTCAGGCCACCACAGGAGCGCGTTATTCGGCGAGAACTCGCTGAGGTGGGAAAGTGACTTCAGCCAGCGTACCTTCATCCTCTTCAGAATTTATTGAAAACGAAGCACGGTTCGCTTCCACAAGGGCTTTGGTTAATGGAAGACCAAGACCAGACCCTTCTGTTGAAGAAGAGGCATTAAGGCGACGGAACGGTTGAAGCGCAGCTTCCAGATCAGCCTTCGACATGCCGTGGCCAGTATCCCGAACGCGCAAGTGCACTTCACCACTCGGATCAAGTACAAGCGAGATGATCACCTGACCGCCGGACCGATTGAACTTGATGGCGTTAGACAGCAGGTTCAATGTGATCTGGCGCAGTGTTTTTGGATCCGCCACAATCTTAGGAACAGACAGAGGTGTACTGGCGCGAATAATAACGCGTTGATCATTCGCCTGAGGCTGCAGCAGTGCAACGCACTCATTGATTACATCGGCTGCAGAAACAGCTTCAAACGCCAGATCCATCTTGCCAGCCTCAATCCTGGCCAGATCAAGCAGGTCGTTGATCAACGTCAGCATATGGGAGCAGGAGCGATGGATATCGCGGGCATACTCTTTGTAACGCACATTCCCAAGCTCACCAAAGCGCTCTTCCTGCATCACTTCTGAGAACCCGATCACCGCATTGAGCGGCGTGCGGATTTCATGGCTGATTTTAGTCAGATACTCAGACTTGTGAGTGTTGGCTTTCTCCGCCTTGTACCGGGCACTCACCAACTCTTCTTCGGCTCGCTTGAACTGGGTAATATCGCGCAACACAGCACAGAAAAGCTGCTCGTTTGCGTGGCTGACACGTCCCATGCTTAGGAACGTTGGGAAGATGTCACCATCCAGTGTTTGGCAAATGACCTCACGTCCGTCATTGAGCACACTGGAAACGCCATTAGCGACCAATCCATCCAGATAATCCAGCGCTGCAATGTGGCTCTCATCCGCAAGGAATGTCGTAAATGGAGCACCTAGAAGGTCATCTTCGCCGGCATTAAACAGGGCTTCTGCAGAGTGATTTGCAATGCGGATGATGCCGCGCTGATCCATCACCAGCACGCCGTCTGTCGCAGTTGCGAGAACGGATTCCAGCTCTTCAATGCGCGTGTGCAGATGTTTGATTTGAGTTTCGGAGCCAGTTGCAGCCTGAACGTGAGCCGAAGCTGCAGGGGCATCTGCTTCACCCTGTATCTTCTCCACCACAGAGATCATGAGCGCTTGCGCACCATTCCAAGGCACAGCATGCATACGCGCATCAACGGAAAGCACACCACCTTCTGCGAGCCGTACGTGTACGATACGGTCTACAGTTTGAGAGCTTGGAGTAGGGCACTCTTCAGGTTCTGCGAAGATTGCCTCAAGGCCTCCTGCTTCATTCAATCCTTCAAAGCGCTCGTAACCAAGCAGCTCAAGCAGAGTGTCGTTTGCATAAACAACATCGCGGTCGCGAACAACGGCGACCCCAATCGGAAGGCGATCCAGTAAGCGGGGATCGATTGGCGCTACAATCGGCTTGTCTGGAATACGTCCAGTCTTTTCGCGAGCGCGTTCTGCAGCTTCTTCAATATCCGGTGGAACGCGTGGCAGAACTACATGGGTTACATTATCCTGCTTTGGCTCAGCCGCAACGGTTTCATCACGTGCCGCTGGTTCTGCAGGCAACGGAATAATGTTGTCAGTTTTCGTCGCTGTTGCAGGCTTTGGTTCTTCGTGGAACTCAGTCTCCACCACATCAGTTTCAGCTACGGCGAGAGCTGCTGTCTCTTCGGGTGTAGCAGGAACTGTTTTTGCGGTTTCAGCTTGTGCCGGAACAGCAGCTTGCTCATCTTTCTTCTCAGCACCCAATGCCCGCGCAATCTTGTCGAAGGCATCTCGCTCCGGTTTGGAAAGTCCAACATTCTCTCTTGGAACAGGATGTTTATCTACCAGCCGAACAATGCTGTTGGTCAATTCCGCAAGGCTGCGTGGACCAGTTCTGACTTTCTTTTGCGGCGCGTCCGGCAAGTTTGCGATAGCACGCTCAAAGTCGTCTTTACTGGTTGGCTCGGGAACTGACGGAGCAGCGCTCACCTGTTCTGCAGTCTCTGGAGGAGCTTCCTCAGCCTCAGTAAGATCCTCTTCAAAAGCCTGCAAATCAGTTTCAGCCGTCACTTGCTCAGGAGCTTCCGAAGCAGAAACAGTCTGATCAGCTATTTCAGGCTCAGAAACTTCCTCAGGTTGCGCTTCGACCTCAACGGGAGCTGCAATTTCAAGAGGGTCTGTCGGATCGCGAAGGACGTCAGCATCCGTCAGCTGAAGGAACCCCTCATTCTCCTCAACAGCAATTGCTTCTTCGTCATGAAGAAAGTGCAATCCATTTTCATCTGGCTGTGTGTCTGATGCAGGTAGATCAGGTTCTGGTGGGAGGTTGATTTCAGCATCAGCAGCGTCGTCTGCTTCAGGCTCAAGAGCCACCGCGACTGTCACCTCTTCAACCGGAGCAGCCTCAGGAGAGGTTTCCGGCTCAGGATGTTCGGCACTCTCAACTACTTCCTGCTCTTCTTCCTCTGCATCCTCGCTGAAATCAACGATCAACTCTGGAATCTCAGGTTCACTCTGTAAGAAACCTGGCGCCGTAATGCCATCAACCAGTGGTGTCTCAACAATTTCCGTTACCTGATGTGTCTCAGTCTCGGAAAGTGCTTCGATTGGTGCGACGTCTCCCTGCACAAATCGTTCTGGCTGATCGTGCTCAAGTGTCAGTCCAACATCAGGCTCACTGACAGGAGTTTCTGTCTTTGCCGGCTCAAAGGTAGCTTCAGTGTCTTCGCTTTCCTCTTTTAGCGCGGCACGCAACTTGGTCAGAACTGTAAGCGGATCAACAGGTTCATCGGATTTCTTTGCATCGACGCTGCGGATAACCCCAAATCCGCGCAAGCCGTCATACTCGCCTGATTTTGTTTCTACCGGTTGAGCAGATAAATCGAGAGGAACAACCTTGTTGGAATTGCAGGCAGGCCAAAGCAGTGTCGCACCGCTGACGGCACGCTGTTTTTTGATCGCCTTTGAAATCGCCGGGACCTTACCAATCCTCAGCTTTTTGCGGACAGCATCGAAGGGGAGGCCGATCAAAGCGGCATCCTGTGGGCCTAATAGCTCGGCGAACTCCTTCGAGAAGCTACGAAAGCAGCCGTTTCGGTCCAGCTCCCAAGTGAAGCGGATCGGCCGTTGTCGGCGTTTGAAGACAAAGTCAGCCACGAGCTCGGTCCCTACTCTGAAGGTTTCCCAAGAAGGGGTTGGTTGAGAAACGCAATCTACTCTCTTTCACAGGCACCAAGACGCAAAATTTGCGGTGCTATCAAATGATATCCGGTTTGAAACGGGCATGTAAGCGACTTCAGCGGTTTTGCTGTAAGCTTACTAAAGAAACCTGCCTCAATTTATCAGGGGTACATTTTTCCAATTATAGCCCCACCCTACTTTATCTGTAAGCTTTGAAAAACCAGAGCCTGCCATTTATGGCAACCCACCCACCGGCAATTTCAAAAGCTAAATCCTGATAAAGGCTTAGAGTTTAACAAATGAGCGCCGAACTTCGCATCTGTCAATTCCAATAGATACAAGCCGCCCAATTATTCACCCCACAATTCCTGTATACTTAAAGTACCGTAAACTGCAGTGCTCGTCTAAGCTCCTATTTTCTTTCCCTATGGTTAAGTATAGCATTGCCACATCAGAGTAAACGAGTTGCAAATAGGGGAGGGAATAGGCCCTTTCCACAATGCGAATGAAACCTTAATCAACAATGGTGGAGGCTTGAGCATGGCAGATACAAAAGTTCCTTTTGAAGTTTCGGATCAAATGCGTGAATTTGCTGATCGAAGCATTGATCAGGCACGCAAGGCTTTTGATAATTTCATGGATGCAACCGAAAATGCGGTGAGCAGCATGGAAGATGCATCAAGCACAATGCATGTCGATTCCTCAGACATGCACCGTCAGGCCCTTTCATTTGCCGAGCAAAATGTGAATTCCGCTTTTGAATTAGCGCAGCGCATGTTTCAGGCGCGCGACATGGAAGAGCTTGTGGGCTTGCAGCAAGAGTACTTGCACAAGCAGATGGAGCAAAGTGGAGCGCAAATGCGAGAGATGGGTGAGAAAGCCTCCCGCGCTGTAAAGGACGCAGCAAAAAAAGCAGGAGACTTCTGAGGAGCCTTGGTTTTAAGGGGGCTGATTCCTGCCCAAACAATGGCGGAATGAGGCGTATCAGCGCCTCGTTCGAGGTATGCCATTAAAACCCACCGCTGCAAACTCGCGATTTGCACCACTAGAATAAAAAAGTTTTCTTCTTCGTTTCAGCAGCTTAAGCGCAATCGATATTGTTGCGCTGCAAAATAATGTTGCAATGCACAAAATAGCTCCTATATTAATCTCAAGTTGACCTAAGGGGAGACGGTTCTCTCCCCCTTGATCCTTTATGTTTCTCCCAAGACGATAAGGAGCAATCCAAATGACTACTGCGAAAATTGATACTGCTAAATCCGAGAAGAAAACTGAACAGGCTGCTCCAAAAGCTGCCAAATCTGTAGAGAATGAGGTGTTTGCAATGAACAAGATGGAAGTGCCTGCATTTATCCAGGAAATGACCGAAAAGAGCGTTGATCAGGCGCGTGAAGGTTATGCCAAAGTGAAGTCTGCTTCTGAAGAAGCATCTGCAATGCTTGAAGAGACCATGGAAGTGACACGTGACAGCTTCATGGAAATCAATCTGAAAGCTGTCGATGCAGCGAAAGACAATTCCGAAGCTGCGTTCTCTCACATTCGCGACATGTTCGGTGTGAAGAGCTTGTCTGAAGCAATCGAGCTTCAGTCTTCTTACAGCCGCAAACAGTATGATGCGATGAGCCAACAGGTGAGAGAGATGCAGGAAACTGCAACGAAACTTGCGACCACGATGTCTCAGCCTGCAAAAGAAGCTTTCGACAAATCTATGAAAGATATGAAGCTGGCATAATTCCGGCTAAATTTTTTCAAGAACGTACATATCCTCCCGATTGGATTGCATAGCAATTTGCAACTCATGCGGGAGGATTTTGCGTTTAAGCCTCTGAAAAACAGAGTGAAACCACCTAGTTGCAGTGTGTAACTGGCGATTTTTTATCAGTGTTGTGGACTTTTTTCATTTTGATGTTTCAAGGGACTTGCCAACCTTAAAAATTCTACCTATGTTCCGCGCCACTGGCAAGCAGACGTAGCTCAGTTGGTTAGAGCGTCGGATTGTGGCTCCGAAGGTCGGTGGTTCGAATCCACTCGTCTGTACCATCTCTTCTTAAGGCTCCTTAGTGAGATAGTTGAGATCATCTGCTTCGCCAGTTCTTTTCCTTATTTCCTTGAAAAGACGGGATTATTCCTCAGGTATCTGCTTGGGAATAAGAATGGCGTTTGCATTCCTTTCAATAACTTCCCCAAGCCAGAATGCGCAATCGGATTGCTCAAAGAGATCCTCATAGGTTGCCTCGATGTTCGCACCCTGCAGGACATTGAAGTTTGATGGGTTGCCGATTTTCGGCCAGCTCCACAATTTCCAGTCTTTGGATGGTCCCTCTGTGGGTGTCTTTGCAAATTGCGCCCAAAGCGCGTTCATCTTCACAGCAAGGTCTTTGTCTTCTTGTGTCGCATCCGGCGGCATAGTGTTGAACACGAATGGCAATTCCGAAGCGTGACAGGCGTTGTCCCACTGGTTGTGTGGGCCGCAAGCATTATTCACCTTCGGGTTTGTAGGTGGCTTTTCCATGTTCTCGACAGATGTCTGCGCAAAGAAATAAAGCCACGTGTTATCGCTCGGCTTTTCCCGCTCGATGTTGGCGGACATAGTAGGGCAGGTGAGCACTGAATTCCCAATCAGGTTGGAAAGAGCCGTGGCCGGTGTCTTCGGGCGCAAGCCATATGCAGCAGGAGTTTGTGCGCCATACCCAGCGCGGCCCACAATCAGCATCGGGTTTTCGTAATCCCGACCCAAAATCCCGTTGAAAGTTACAGCGTTTAGCTTCCCGGTCGCGTCAATAAAGTTCGCGAACAGAACGCCTTCGTTCTTGTTAAACCCCAACATCAGAGGCTTTTCATTACCCTTTTCCATCTGCACATTGGGCTGCTCTTTTAGGAAACTGCCATCAATGATGGGAGAAAAGGCTATGCTGCCAGGCAGGGCACTCAGGAACACGCCTTTTTTGAAGAGCGTATCCTGCAGCAAAGCCTGAGCCAGAAGAATTTGTCGCGTATTCGCTTTTTCCAGATCATCAAGCTGTGCTGTTAACGCACATTCATCCGAGTCTGGATTGCGAATGACAGCTCTCAGGCATTTTAGATAGAAGTAGAAGAGGTCACGCCCTTCCTCTTTATTGCGATACTTATAGGCAGATGCGCTGCTTTGCATGATGCCAGCGCGGAACAGATCCTTAGAGCTATCAGCGCTGAACATATGCAGGCCAACAGCCATCGCTCCGGAACTCACACCAAAGATCGTGACCTGCTCAGGATCTCCGCCAAATGATGAAATATGCTTCTGTACCCATTTCAGTGCAGTCTGCTGATCCTGCAAGCCGTAATTGCCACCGTTGGAAGGCTCTTGTCCGGTGATCCCGTCAGTCGCCAGCGTACCGAGAATGCCAAGGCGGAAGTTAACTGTCACGAGCACAATGTTCTGATCAGCAGCAAACGACTTGCCGGAATAAAGCTCAATGATCTCTTTATTGGCAGCGTGATAGGCCTTGTCTGCTCCTCCAGCCATAAAACCACCACCATGGAAAAACACCATGACAGGCAGTTTGCTGAGGTTCTTGATAGCATCAGCTGGTGCCCAGATATTCATATAGAGGCAGTCTTCTTCACCGCGTAGCTGATCTTTTGGATTCCAGATCGGCTGCGGGCAACGCGCGCTGTATTGCAATGCCTCGTAGCCGTTGGGCTCATACTTATCAAACACACTGGAGGGTTGCCACCGCGTCGCTTGCCCATACTGCACGCCCTTGAACACGCTGAGAAGCTGGCTTCCAGCATCATCAGCCTTCCCGCAAAGAATCTTCTTGTTGCTGAGAGTGATGCAGGGCTGCTCAGGCGGTGCTGGCTGGTCAGGGGCAAAAAGCAGCTGGTCATCTGCATTTGGGCTTTGAGCAAATGACCACGTCATGCTGAGAATGCTGAATGCAAGGACAAGCACCGTTTTCATGGAACCCCACCTTCTTGTTTGTTTTTGGACTTCCCTTAGTCTTCATCTTTTAGGAAAAAACGGCGTTAAACAGCATGCTTTAAATTGCCTTGCGGAAATTGTGGCAAATTTTTGTGTGTCAAAAGGCTTTGTTTAATTCAGTGATGATTTGTGTGACTGCTATCACAAACCGATAAAAATGGCTGTTTTCAGCGACAAATCCGGTGGAATTCAAGGACACTGTCTCATTGGGCACTTGTATTAGGCGCCCAGTGGCTTTTGATAGGGTTAATGTTCGATAGGGGGCAGATTCATTGTGATTCATCTGACCCTCAAAAATTACGATGTGAGAATTTTAAATGAAAAAACTGATGCACGCCGCGTTTGCTATTGTTCTCGGCCTTTCCGTTGCAGCATGTACAACAACCAATCCATACACGGGTGAGTCCCGCGTTTCCAAAACTGCAGGCGGTGCAGGCCTTGGTGCAGCCACTGGCGCAATCATCGGCGCAATCGCTGGCGGTAAAAGCGCTCGCGTTGAAGGCGCGCTCGTTGGTGCTGCTGCTGGTGGCCTGATCGGTGGTGGTATCGGTAACTACATGGACCGTCAGGAAGCACAGCTTCGTCAGCAGCTCCAGTCCTCTGGCGTTTCCGTAACTCGTAACGGCAACCAGATCGTACTGAACATGCCAAACGATGTGACCTTCGCTGTTGGTCAGGCAACTCTGTCCTCCCGCGCAATGCAGGTCCTCAACAGTGTTTCTCTTGTTGCGAAAGAATTCCCGCAGACACGTCTGAACGTTTACGGCCACACCGACAACACTGGGTCCGCTCAGTTCAACCTGCAGCTTTCTCAGCGCCGCGCAGACTCCGTCAGCAACTACCTGTATAATCAGGGTGTAAACGGTGCACGCATCTCCGCAGCAGGTTACGGCCTGACCAGCCCGATCGCGTCCAACGCAACCGAAGCTGGCCGCGCGCAGAACCGCCGTGTAGAGATCATCCTGTCTCCTCTGAACTAATCTTTCAGACAGGCAAAAGTTTTAGAACGCGGTCCCTTACTGGGGCCGCGTTTTTTGTTAGTCTCCCTCCGGCAATAGGGGGGGGCTTGCACATGACACAGGAAAATCTGGCTGCATCACATTTCCAGACTGCTGGAGAGAGCTACGCAAAGTATCGTCCAACCTATCCTACCGAGCTTGTTGAGTTTCTGGCCTCACAATGCCAGCAGCACAATCTGGCTTTGGATGTTGGCTGCGGGAATGGTCAACTCAGTGGCATGATCGCCAAACATTTCAGGAAGGTGCTTGCCACAGATGTCAGCGCCTCTCAAATCGAAAACGCAGCACCCGTTCCAAACATTCGCTTTGCAGTAGAGTCAGCTGAACACTGCTCAGCTGAAGAGGCGACCCTTAATCTGATTGTCGCTGCACAGGCTGCACATTGGTTTGATCTGACAAGTTTTTATGAGGAAGTCAGGCGTGTTGCAGCACCGGAGTGTGTGCTCGCACTCGTCAGTTATGGCGTTCTCTCCATCAATCATAATGAATGCAACGCCCGTTTTCGCCAGTTCTATTACGATGAAATCGGCTCTTATTGGCCACCAGAGCGCCAGCACGTCGATAGCGGATACGCCAGTTTTGATTTTCCGTTTCAGGAGCTGGAGTATCCGGAGATGTCTATTGAGCGGGAATGGGCGCTGGAGCAGTTCCTCGGTTACGTGCGCACGTGGTCCTCTGTCAAAGCAGCGGCAAAGGCTGGCAAGCAAAGCCTGATGGAAAGCTTCGCAAAAGAGCTCACCAGCCTTTGGGGAGATCCTCAGCAACCCCGCAAGATCAGTTGGCCCATCGTAATGCGACTGGGCCGTCTTTGTGCAACAGCTGCTTTATAGGCTGCTAGGCCATCGTGTGTGTAGGTCGTCAATCTTGAACTCGTGCACGTGGCTCTTGCCTACTTTGTCGACGCCCTTTGACCAATGTGGATCATTGTCTGGCAGGTCCTCGTGGGAATGTCGCAACTTCTTTGCATCCTTGCTCGGCCACAGCAGCATTGCTGCGAAAACACTGATCCACGCCAATACTGCCATGAAGAGAAAACTGACCGGAATGCCCAAACGAGCACCAACCCAGCCAGCCATTGGATAACCAATCAGCCAGCATACATGGCTGAGCGCAAACTGGCTTGCAAACACTGACGGAAGATCTCCACCGCTTGCAGAGCGTCGTAAAACCCGGCCTGAGGGTGTTTGTGCAGCAGAATAGCCAAGGCCCATCAGGAACCAGAGAGGTAATAACTGGGTAAAGCTGCTCAACATAAACCCGAAGCTGAGGCAAACGGCCATGATACTGGCGCCAAGGATCATCACGCTTCTGTCTTTAAAACGCTCCAGAACTTTAGGAAGGCTGAGCGCTGTAATCATGGAGCCTGCGCCAAAACAAGCTAGAGCAATGGCAACATCATCAGCTTGCAGGCCAAACGTGCCTTGTACAATCACCACCGTATTCACGATCACCATGGACCCGCCAGCTGCGACAGCCAGATAAACAGCAAGCATTCCGCGCAGGCGAGGGGTGCTGAGATAAATACGAGTGCCTTGCGTCATGCGTTTGACTGTGCGCTGGTTCTCAACAGGTTTGAGCTTTGGCAAAGTCACAGAGACGACAAGTGCTGCAGAGGCGAGGAAACCGATCACCGTGCCACCAAATAACCCATGGAAATTGATCACCAGCAGCAAGCCAGCCGCAATCGTCGGGCTGAGCAGGTTTTCAAGGTCATAAGCAAGGCGGCTCAATGACAAAGCGTTGGTGTAGTCTTTCTCTTCTGGCAACACGTCAGGAATAACCGCTTGAAATGCGGGCGTGAAAGCTGCGGAAGCGGACTGCAGCACAAAGATAAGCAGATAGATTTGCCAGATCTCAGTCACAAACGGCAGTGCAAGTGCAACCGCTGCACGGATGAGATCCAGCCCCACCAGCACAGCACGTCGCGGCAACCGTTCAACAAACGCTGCTGCAATCGGGGCCAGCCCAACATAGGCAATCATCTTGATCGCAAAGGCAGTTCCAAGCACTGAACCAGCGTCTTCTCCGGCGATGTTAAACGCCAGAAGACTCAGGGCGACAGTGGCAAGACCAGTACCAAACAAGGCAATGACTTGAGCAAGAAACAGGTGGCGATAGGTTCGGTTCGCGAGTACGGACAGCACGCGGAAACTCCTCTGGCTTCTTGTTTTCTTGAGTTGACTATATCCCCCTAGAGGTAACGGGAGATTGCTTTGAACTCTTCAATCGTTTGCTCGGAATTTGCATCCGGATTGTTGACAGTGTCATCAAGGCAATGATCGAGATGATCGTAGATCAGGGTCTTCTTTGCCTGCATGACAGCTTTCTCAACCGCATGAAGTTGCTGAGCTATTTCTACACATGGGCGACCATCTTCAATCATCCCAATTATGGATTTGAGGTGCCCGTCAGCGCGTTTTAGGCGATTAACAATTCCCGGATGGGACTGGTGTGTGTGCTTTTCAGTCATGTCTCACTATTATCCCCCCTAGGGGGATATTGCAAGCCGACTGAGTTTAACAAATGTGCAGTTAAATCATTTGAATAACCCTTCGTGGTATCGTCCGCGACAAACGGATGACAGCAGGGTGGCCTGAAGACCTGAGGAAACGAGGGCTTGCTCACCAACGCAGAATGCTGAAACTGAGCTTGATTGATGGATATGCACTGCCAACAAGGCGTGCCAGGAGAATGACGTGCCGGATAATTTTGTTTTTGCAGTGGACACGGATGGCGGTGTTGACGACGCCATCGCACTCATGATGCTCATCGGCTCGGGCAAGAAGATAGACTTCATCACGACTACATTCGGCAATGTCGATCTGGAGCAGGCAACAAAGAACATTCTGGACACGCTCGCCATCTGCAATGCAGACATTCCCGTCCATAAAGGCGCTTCTGATCCAATTTCCGGCGAGCGTATTGATGCTGTTTATGTTCATGGACCAGACGGGTTAGGCGGTGTGGAACGCCCTCAGCACCTCCTGAGGCATTCAGGTGAGACAGCACACAATGCTCTCCGGGATGTTCTGCGCAAAGCTGCGCTGGGTGGGCCAAAGCTTCAGATCTTGACCATTGGACCACTCACAAATCTGGCAGAAGTCTTGCGCGAGGAGCCGGATCTGGTCGAAGGAGTTGATCGCATCTGGTCTATGGGTGGAACCTGCCACGGACGCGGCAACGTTACGCCCGCAGCTGAGTTCAACATCCTTTGCGATCCGGAAGCGGCAAAGGCAGTGTTTTCACAGGCGATCAACACAACGCTCATTCCATGGGAACCAAGCCTCCATGATGCCCTTCCGGGGGATGTGGTTGATGGTATATTTGAACGTTTGGGGGACACGATACCAGCCAAGTTTGCAGAGCATATGTGTACGTTTATGCGAGAGCGTGGCAAGACGTGGTACCACGAAGACCTTCTCATCCTGCCTGATCCATTGGCCGCTGCTGCCCTGTTGGACTCTGAGGTCATAGCCCGAACCATTGTTTGCGGCGTACTCGTTGAAACAGGTGGAGAGTTTGCCCGCGGTGCGACTATTCTGGATCACGAGGGTAAAACGCAGGCACCTATTATCGGCATCATGGAGCGGGCAGACCGCCCTAAAGTGGAACGTATATTGGAAGGAACACTGGCAGCGCTTGCCTCGCGCCACCAGTGAAAACAATTAGAGAAGCAAGGACCATGCAGTTGCTGCAAGCATCGCGATAGCCATAGCTATTGTAATGCCGCGCATCAAAACGCCTTCGCCAATCACCTTAAGAATTGAAACCCCAACCATTGCCCACACACTGTGAGAGATCATTCCGCCGATCAAGAAACCAGCTGTCAGGATGGCAGCATTCTCATAAAGCCCCATACCATTGGCCGCGAAGAAGCTGGTAAATGCCACCAGGCTCATTGCCCAAGTTTTGGGGCTAAGTGGGTGAATGAGCAAACCTTCCCAAAATGTCGGCAAGCTAACTTCGCCTTTTGGCTTGATGTTCAACTGCACAATGCGCCAGGCCAGATAGGTCATGTAGGCCATGGAGGCAAACTTGAATGCGTTGACCATCAGTCCCCCACGAGCCATCAACTGTCCCAGTCCGAAAGCCACACAGAGGTTGAGCAGAAGGCTGCCCAGCTCTGCCGCAATGATAACCGGAAAAGCAGTGCGATAACCCGCGCTGGCACCAATCGCCATGAAGGTGAGGTTTCCCGGCCCCGGAGTGCCGGTCATAATGGCTACAAAAATCGCGAATGCGCTGAGTGTTGCCCAATCCATATTGTTATTCCAGTCAATTGATACAATCTACACGATGTGCTAAATTATTGTATCGATCGTATCTATCAACCTCTTTATTGTTATGAATACAATGTGGAAGCCTGACCCAAACAAACTCACAAGTCCAAAATACCTAAGTATTGCAATGGCTTTGGAGCAAGACATTCAAACTGGCCGCCTTGTGGAAGGTGACAAGCTTCCGCCTCAACGCGAGCTTGCCTATCAGCTCGGCGTAACGCTTGGTACAATCACGCGGGCTTATGCCGAGGCTGAGCGCAGAAAGCTGGTGCGGGGAGAAACGGGCAGGGGTACATTCGTTGCCAAGACCGCCAATGTGCATTCACCGCTGATGCTGATGCCCAACACCGAAGGCATTCAGAGCTATGATTTAGCTCGCAATTTAGGCCTCGCTCACCTGAACCCAGATCTGGGGCAAATGCTCAGGGAATTGAGCGATGATCCTCTGGTCAACTCCCTGAACGAATATGGCCCGTCTGAGGGAACGTTCTATCATAGGGAGATAGGCGCTCAGTTTCTCTCAGAGTTTTATGGCGCTCCGGCAAATGCCAGCCAGACACTGGTTACATGCGGGGCGCAACACGGCATTCAGATCGCCATGTTGGCTATGTTCAACCGAGGCGATGCCATTGCAGTAGACGAGATGATCTATCCGCCCATTCTGTCTGTTCTCCCGGCTCTGGGCCTGCAAATTGTACCTATCGAAGCTGAACGGGATGAGAACGGGCATATGGGGTCTATGTCTGGTGAGGCGCTGGAGGATGCTTGCACCAAACATGATATCCGCGGCGTCTTTCTGATACCGAACGCACAAAATCCGACAACTCATACATTGAGTAACGGCGAGCGCCAGCGACTGGCAACTGTGATTGAAAAGCACAACCTCACTGTCATTGAGGACGATCCCTATACGCCCTTCATTTCCAGCAAGCAGAAGAGCTTTCTGGAGCTGGTGCCCGAGAACACTGTCCTGGTTGGCTCCCCGTCCAAAGTCATGTCAGCCGGGTTGCGCACCGGCTATATTCATGTTCCGGGCAATGTCAAAACGGCTTTTGCCAACGCCATCGGCGAAAGCACATGGATGGCGGCTCCGCTCAATGTAGAGATCGTGTCCAGATGGATTGCAGGTGGGGAACTGCAAGAAACTCTGCAAAGAAAACGAGAAGTTCTCAGACAACGCTATCAGTACATAAAAGAGGTGTTTCCGGAGAACGCACTGCAAGGCGGCGAGGAGAAACTCTTCACATGGCTGCAACTCCCCCAGCAGCAAAGTGCGGAGCTGGTGGCGCAAGCGGCTCTTTTGAGAGGCGTGGAAGTGCTGTCACATCGCAATTTTCAGGCTATGCCGCGCACGGACATCAACGCATTGCGGGTCAGCCTGTCAACGATTGCGCATCATAAGCACTTTGAAGAAGCGATATCTCTTCTGAAAGCATCAATCGAACATCTGGAAGAGATACAAGCCCCAAGACCAATGGTGGGATAGAGCATAAAAAAGCCCCTGCCTGTGTTCAGGCAGGGGCTAATATCTGACCTAAGCCAGCATACTAAGCAAATCTTAGTATGGGCAAGCCATGTCGCTCATGTAGTCATGAACGGTGATTTTGCCGGAAATGATGTCTGCGCGAGCTGCTTCAACAGCTGCTTTCATTTCTTCGCTAACCAGTGGAGCGTTGTTTTCGTCCATTGCATAGCCAACACCGTCTTCAGCAAGGCCAAGAGACTGGATGCCGGTTGTGAAGTTGCCTTCTTTTGCATCCATGAATGCATTTGCAACAGCTACGTCAACGCGCTTAACCATGGAGGTCAGCACTTTGCCTGGAGCCAAGTGGTTCTGGTTGGAGTCAACGCCGATGAACTTCTTGTCTTCATCAACAGCTGCCTGAAGAACACCAAGGCCGGTACCGCCAGCAGCAGCAAAGATTACGTCTGCGCCACGTGCGAAGTGAGACTTAGCAAGCTCACCGCCTTTAACCGGATCGTTCCATGCAGCTGGAGTAGTACCAGTCATGTTTGCGAAGACTTCCCCGTCTTTGTTGGTGGTCAGTGCGCCCTGCTTGTAACCACAGGAGAACTTGGAGATCAGCGGAATGTCCATGCCGCCCACAAAGCCAACCTTGCCGGTCTCGGATGCGAGCATTGCCATCATACCAACAAGGTAAGAACCTTCCTGCTCTTTAAAGACAACAGAACGTACGTTTGGCAGATCTACAACAGAGTCGATGATAGCAAAGCTGACATCTGGGAATTCTTTAGCAACTTTTTCAACTGGAGCAGCCTGCGCAAAGCCCATCGCTACGATTGGGTTCATGCCACGACGAGCGAAGTTGCGAAGAGCCTGCTCACGCTGGGAAGCGTTGGAGATCTCAAATTCGCGATACTCGATACCGGTCTCAGCCTTGAAAGCCTCAGCACCATTATAGGCAGCTTCGTTGAATGACTTGTCGAACTTGCCGCCCATGTCAAAGATAACTGCAGGCTTAAAGTCCGCTGCCATAGCAGTTGTGCTCATTGCTGCTGCCAATACTGCAGTTGCAGCGATGGTTTTGATGGATTTCATACCCATTCCTCCGTTATATCCCAATGGGAAACCTTTACGTTGCCCTGTCCCCAAGTCCGTCTTCACCACTAAATCCCAACCTGGAGACTCACCTCATTGAGGTGAACGTCTAAATGCATAACTTCCCCTGCGTAAGTCCAGCTAAGTGTTAGCTTGTCCTTAATTATGCGCCTATAGGTTGTCCAAAACGATCAGGCATGTTGAAAACAGTTATGTGTACGGCCTTTAGTTGGGCACATGCCGGTGTTAGGATCAAGGTTAAAATGCGAATAAATATATTAGGACTGCAAAAATTTTCAGTTATCCGCCAATTTGGCTACTTTTATTCGTTAGAACGATCAAAATTGCTTAGTGAACATGCAGGAGTTTGGGGTGTTCGAATCATTTATTGACAAGGTTAAGTTCAAAACCAGAAAAGCCGGGCTATTACTTGGCGCTGGTCTGGTGTTGCTAGGCGTGTCTTCTGCTCAAGCTGCAACCTGTGGCGATACAGGGGCAGGCTTTGACCGCTGGTTGGCGTCCTATAAAAAGACCCTCCAGTCTCAGGGCATTTCAAAGGCAACTTTGAACAGATCCTTGAATGGCATAACCTATAACCGCAAGGTGATTGGGTATGACCGGAACCAGAAATCTTTCAAACTCAGCTTCGACGAGTTTTACAAGCTCCGCGTCAACAATGCGCTCATTAATAAGGGCCGCAAGTTGATGAAAAAGCACGACCGGCTTTTCAATCGCATCGAGAACGAATTTGGCGTTCCGCGTGAGATCATCACCGCCATCTGGGGGCTTGAGACCGGTTATGGTCGCGGCATAGGCAACATGAGCACCATACGCTCTTTGGCAACGTTGGCTTATGATTGCCGCCGTGCTGATTTCTTCCGCAACGAGCTCTATCATGCGCTGCTCATCGTCCAGAAGGGCGACTTGAAGCCGAGCGAAATGAAGGGCGCTTGGGCAGGCGAGTTGGGCCAGACCCAGTTCCTTGCTTCCTCCTACATCAAGTTCGCGATTGATTACAGCGGCGATGGCAAACGGGATCTGCTGTACAACACCTCAGATACTTTGGCTTCCACCGCGCACTTCCTCATGTCTTACGGCTGGCGGCCGGGTCAACCTTGGGGACCGGGCACACCTAACTATGAGGTGATCCGCTCCTGGAACCGCGCTGGCGTATATGTCAAAACAATCCAGATCATGGCTGAAAAACTAAGCAAGTAATCCAGCCAGAGAAATAGAAAAAAGGCCGCTGAGTTCTCCTCTCAGCGGCCTTTTTTGCTTAATCGTTTTTCGGTATACGTAAATAGTAATCGTCAGGCAGCTCGCATTCAACCAACGCAGCAAAGAATTTGTTTCCAACCTCAATGAGACCAATTTGCTCCATAGGGGCTAAGCTATCATCTTTTACGACATTAGGGCCAAATACGATGGAAAGGTTTGAGGGTTGCATTTTGTTAACATCTGCTTTGTTCGCGATCATCGCAGAAAACTTTACTGTGTCTTGCACCATTTCTGGTAACTCATTCAGCGCAGGCAGATTTTCGAGGACTGGATCATAACTTTTCACGAAGTCCAACACCTTCGCTAACTCAGTGTCACTCATGTTATCTCTGAGGTTCTGCTTAAACGCACCCGCCAGCTCGTACTCTACTTTGCCATGCACGTTGTTATCAAAGTCCTGGGACGTCCTGTTCGCAATCAGCTTGTTGATCTCGTTTTTGCTGCCATTTACGCGGGTTAGACCAACGGTCAACAACTGCTCTGGGTTCTGTTCAAAATATTCAATAATACTCTTGTTCTGTGCTTCGGCTTCATGCTTATGCCTTACAGCGAAATCAATGCCAGTTGTAATCTGCTCGGCCGTTAGGCTGTGGGCTTTGCCATCGGTGTAACCGCAAGCTGTGCAGGCGTGTTTGTAAGCCTGCTCACCAAGCTCCTTGCCAAACTTATCTTGCAAAGCAGTGCGGAATGCGCCCTGATCCTGAGCTTTGGCAGTGCCTTCAGAAGAGCTCAGCTTGTGCCAGGAAACCAGCTTCCCAGCAAGTGTGGAGCTGGCCCCACGGGTTTGCAGATCGCCGCCGTCTGTAACAGTCAGCTTCTGGTTCAGGTTACCGCTAATAGCAGCGCTTTCGGCTGCGCTTTGAAAATGTGAAAGGCTAATATTGGTCATACTCTCATACCCAAAGTTTCAAAAGAAGACTCGGCTGCAACACTGGCAGAATGTTGCCAGTCCATTTGAAGAGGGGCAGTGCTGTTCAATCGCTCATGCCAGGCAGCAGAGGTGCTAATGAACAGATCCAGCTTTTCTTGCAGCGTGAAGGAAGATTTGTCGGTAATGCTAACCACCTGAGACAGGTTGATATGGTCTGTAGCCGGATCAAGGTTGAAGCTCATGCCGTGTCCGTGTGTGAGAACACAGTTCGTCTGCATAAGGGCCTTCATCTTCTCCTGATCATCGCAAGGCTGCGTACACAACACTGCATTGAACAAGAGTGTCTGCGTCTCATTGCGCCACTGCGCAGTCATGAAGAGTTCTTGCTCCAGTCCAAGCAAGAGCGTGTTGTCTTCATCCAAACACAGTCCATCAAGGCCAATCCTTCGCCCGATCTCGTTGAAGAGTTCATCCAGTAGTTGACGCATTGCTATCTCGACTTTTCTGAAGCAGACGAATCTTTCTGCTTAAATATTTCCTGCTGTTAAGATCAGACTAGTATTCCTCTTGCAGCTACTCTGTTCTTTTCAGCACTCAAATGTGTTGCTACGCGTTTATACGAAGTCATTCTGAAGTAAGGTGTTTGTGCCCTCAGCAAGCCAGAAGGCAGCCGTTGAAACGGCATCGATCAGACGCTCAGGAACTGTGTCCTCCTGCACGTCAGAGAGGCACCAGCGCTCGCAGTAAAGTGCCTGCATCTTCTCTTCATCAATGGCCAGACGTCCGGCTGCAGTCGATGTGCCAAGACAGTTCGCTGCAAGCATTGCTTTCAGGATGTGGGGCTGGTTGATGTCGAGATCCGGCAGATAGAAACTGAATTCCAGATTGTTGCCGTCAATACGGCTCAAAACACCAGAAAAGCTGTCCTCAAAAAGCAGTGCTACATGCCCGGCTTCGTCAAACTTCAACTCCGGCAGACCAAGCGTCTCGCGAATAACTGGGACGATACGGTCCACATGATGCATCGTGCATCCCCTCAATTACGTTGCTTGAGAGGAAGCTAGCGAGTCGTCAACATCTGAGATGTGCTGAAAGGAACATTAGGGTAGGGGAATGCAAATAAAACAAACTGCAGACGTGATCTGAACTTGAACACCATTACAAATAACAAAGGCCCCGAAGGTGCTTCGGAGCCTTATCTATAGATCTATTTCAACTGAGCAGGCGAACTTGAAAACAAGGAATGTTTGCCTGTCTGGCGGAATGGCTTAGCTGTTCAGGGCTTCAAAGAGCGGCGGTTCTTCGTCCAGCCCCATCAAACGGCGTGCAGCAGTCAGGGTATTGCTCATCAACATTGCAATGGTCATAGGCCCGACACCACGTGGAACCGGGGTGATAGCAGCTGTGTGACCGAGTGCTTCATCAAACGCCACATCGCCCACTAAACGGGTTTTGCCTTCGCCTTTTTCAGGCGCTGGAATGCGGTTGATGCCCACGTCAATGACAGTCGCGCCCGGCTTCAACCAGTCGCCCTTGATCATCTGCGGACGTCCCACGGCAGCAATAACAATATCTGCAGAACGAACCACATCAGGAAGATCTTTGGTGCGGGAGTGAGCAATTGTCACCGTGCAGTGCTCTTGCAACAGCAGCTGAGCAATCGGCTTGCCAACAATGTTGGAGCGCCCAACGATCACAGCGGTTTTGCCGGAAAGATTATCGCCAAGTGCTTTCTTTGCCAGCAACACGCTGCCAGCAGGGGTGCATGGCACAAGCGCACGGTCTGTATTGCCGCTGCCCAGCAGGCCAACATTGATCGGGTGGAAACCGTCGACGTCTTTCTCAGGCTTAATGAGATCGAGGACCTTATTTTCACTGATGTGCTTTGGCAAAGGCAACTGAACCAGAATACCGTGAATGGTGTCATCTTCGTTCAGTGATGTCACAAGAGTCAGAAGCTCTTCCTCATTCACATCAGCTGATAGCGTGTGTGTGACGGAGTTGAAACCACATGCTTTTGCAGTTCGGCCCTTGTTGCGTACATAAACCTGACTGGCAGGGTCTTCACCCACAATCACAACAGCCAAACCCGGCTTAATACCTGTCTCAGATTCAAGGCGTGCAGCACGTGCAGCAATCTCGTCGGTGACAGATGCAGCAATGGCTTTGCCGTCGATAATAAGAGCCTCACTCATGGCAAGTCCTATTTAAAGATCACGGTACGGTCACCGTTAAGGAGAATTCGGTGCTCCAGATGATAGCGGACAGCGCGAGCAAGAACCTGACTTTCCGTATCACGCCCCTGGGCGATGAGTTCGTTCACCGAATGGAAGTGTTCAACCCGGCTCACGTCTTGCTCGATGATTGGTCCTTCGTCAAGGTCTGCGGTCACATAGTGCGCGGTGGCACCAACCATCTTGACGCCGCGTGCATGGGCCCGGTGATACGGTTTTGCACCTATAAAGCTTGGCAGGAAAGAGTGGTGGATATTGATCACTTTGCCTGCAAGCTTTTCACAGAGCTCATTGGAAAGAATCTGCATGTAACGCGCCAGCACCACCAGATCGATGTTTTCGCGCTCCACCAGATCAACAATCTGGGCTTCCTGTTCCGCTTTGGTCTCTTTGGTCACAGGCAGATAATGAAATGCAATCTGCTCATGCTCAACGCGGGACTGGTACTTGGTGTGATTGGATGCAACCGCCACAAGATCCATCGGCAGCTGGCCAGTGGAATTACGGTAGAGCAGGTCGTTCAGACAGTGGCCCATCTGAGAGACCAGCACCAGAACACGAGGCTTCTTGGAAAGGTCATGGACCTTCCAGTCAAAACCATAGCCCGTTGCAACAGGGCCAAAACCCTCTTCAAACTGTTCTTTAGTCATCCCGTCCGGAGCATTGAAAGAGATGCGCATAAAGAAGCGGTCGGTCTCTGCATCGCCGTACTGAGCGCTTTCACAGATGTTACAGTTTTGAGAAGCGATTGAATTTGCAACCGCTGCCACGATCCCTTTTCTGTCTCCGCAGGAAAGGGTGAGCACATAGTTGGCCTTGGTGTTCATAGGAGGCTTAATCTACACGTTTGAACTGAATTTGCTGCCGCGCACAATAGGCGGGAGCTCCTAATTTTTAAAGGGTAAATCAACACTGGGATGCAGAAAAAAGCATTGTGCTGCAGCAATGTGATTCTTTTTCATACTCACGGTAGAAACCACTAAAACCACTAAGCTTGTGCAGACAGATCCAGATACGCAGGAGATAGGGTGCCAAGTAAGGAATTACCCTGATAAATGCATTGGGAGATAATCGGGTATCAAATCAACCAGATTGAGAACAACACCGTAGATTTCTAGATTGAGCTTCGGTGCGTGCTCTTAAAACCAGATTTTCGAGTGTCTGGAGGCGCATCTGTTCGACCGGTGGGCCGGGGGCGCGTCATGAAGCTCTTTATAGTACAGGAAAGCTTCCTTGATGAAGACATTACTGAGATCACCGAGGTGGTCTCCAACGGCCTTGCTGCGCGTCAACACAACATCATTCTGATCACCCTGACGGGCAAACCAAGAGACCTTTCCCACTACTCACCACGAATTACACCGGTCTTTCTGGAAAAGGCCAGAGCCGCCGCAGCTGCAGCAGGCGTTGCCAGACTGGTCGAAAAGGAAAAGCCGGATATCATTCTCTCTCACGGCACAGGCAGCAACATAGCCTGCTTGTCCGCCGTCAAAACACGCTCGCGTTTGAAGGTGCCTGTGGCGATCACGCTCCATTCATCGGTTACCATTTCAGATCGTCTTGCACTGAAAACCCAAAAGAGCGCAGCCACCATAGCAGTACCGCTGATTTACCGCGAAGCAGAGCGGGTGATTTGTACACTCAAGTCTATCGAGCATGTCGTTGATCTTTGCGAGCAGGTGCCCAAAGAAAAGATCAGCGTCATCTACAATCCTCTTGTTGAAATGAATGTGTTTGAAACGGCAGCAGAGCCGATTGAAGAGGAGTGGTTCGAAACCCACGGCACCAGCAAGGTAATAAGCGTCGGGGCCCCGTCCAGTCGCCATGCCCATCACCAACTCCTCCGCGCCATGGCGCTCAGCCGTTACAAGGATAATCTGCGGGCGTATCTGTTGGGCAAGGGAGAGGAGCAGGAAGAGCTCCAGCTGCTGGCTTCCAATCTGGCGCTCGATGATATCGTCACCATGCCGGGTGAAGTCACCAAACCGGAGAGGTTCCTGAGAGCGGCCAACGTGTACGTCTCAACATCTCAGCAAGACAGCGTGTCCGGAGAACTGGTGCGGGCAATGGCCTTGGGAACACCCATCATTGCGCTCGACAGCGGCGCAGGTGCCCGTGAAGTGTTGAGCGATGTCCGCAATGGCTGGCTTGTTCCATCAGGTGACGCAGACAAACTATCAGAAGCGATCCTCGCCGCAGTGAAGTGCGACAGATCTGACGACACTTTGGCGACCAGAGCACGTGATTTCTCTCAGGAACGTGCAATTGATGCCTATGAGAAACTGCTCCTCTCCATGATTTCTGAGCGTGTCACGGACCTGCACTAAGAGTGATCTCCATGGAATATGAAGCCTAACTAGTTAATATAATTAGGTAAAATAGGATGCTTCACGCCATTAGCGTGGGATAACCCGGCACACACCACAAGCGTGTTTGACCTGCAAAATCAGCATCAAGTACCCTGAGGTCAGCCGTGTTCTTGGCCAGTGTTTGAGTGTGCGTACAGCTTCGTTCTCCGCCAATAAAAGATACAGGTCATTGGAGCATCACTGTTGAGTGTCTGGTTCGGGTTTTGCAGCAAGATGAGGAGTTCTCCTGCGCCTACGGTGTGTCGGCGTTCCTCTCTTATGCTGTTTTTCCTGCTGTCAGCCTGCATGGTAGGCCCGGATTTCAAAAGGCCAGAGCTCTCACCAGAAGCCAAGTTTACCCGCAATGATCCCGGTGCGACTGTGTCCGCTGACATTCAGGGTGGAGCCTCACAGAACTTCTCTACTCAAAGAGACCTGCCGGGAGAGTGGTGGGAGCTGTTCGAGTCGAAAGCTCTTAACACGTATGTCAGCCTTGCAGTCGCCAACAGCCCCACAATTGCTCAAGCTGAAGCCAATCTCAGACAGGCACAGGAAAATGCCTACGTGGCTGGCGCTGGGCTCTACCCAACCGTCACCGGCAATGCAAGCCGTAACAGGCAGAAGTTCCCTATTGGTGGCGGCGGGGCGAGTGAAATTGTTGCGAACCTGAACCCCTTCTTCACGACCTACAGCTTGTCATTGGCCATCTCCTATACGCTTGATGTCTGGGGCGGCACACGCCGGAACATCGAGTCACAAGTCGCCAACATTCAGTACTCGCAGTTTCAGGTTGAGGCAGCGCATCTGACGCTCACATCCAATCTGTTGAATGCAGTAATTCTGGAAGCCTCCCTCAGAGGGCAGATTCGTGCGACTGAAGAAATCATCAAGGTACAACAGCGGCAACTCTCCATCCTGCAAGCGCAGTTCAGGTTAGGTGGTGTGGATGAAAGTCAGGTCCTGCAACAGCTGGCAACGCTGGAGCAAACCAAAGCAACTTTGCCACCACTCCAACAACAATTGGTGGTGCAGAAAAATCAGATCAAAACGCTGGGTGGCTTCTACCCCACTCAGGATATCGTAAAGGAGTTTGATCTTTCTGATCTGAAATTGCCAAGAAAACTACCGTTAAGCCTGCCTTCAGAGCTGGTCGCGCGAAGGCCAGACATCCGCTCTGCTGAGGCGCAACTCTGGCAAGCCAGTGCCAACATCGGTGTTGCATTAGCCAACCAGCTCCCAAGCTTCCAGATTACCGGCAACGTGGGCAACGACTCCGACGTGTTCAACCGTCTGTTCTTCTCCGGAACGGGTGCCTGGCAAATAACAACATCCGTAGCTCAAACCGTGTTTGATGCTGGAGCGCTCAACAGTCAGCGTAAAGCTGCGGTTGCAGCGTTCGAGTCCTCTGCCGCTAATTATCGCGAGGTTGTGCTGACCGCATTTGGCGACACCTCCAATGCGGTCAGCGCTTTGAAGAATGATGCCCGCGCCCTGAAGGCCAGTCTTGCAGCCGAACGCTCTGCCAGAAAGAGCCTGCGCCTGACCCAGCAACAGTACAATTTAGGCGCTATCGATCTCACAACACTGCTGCTTGCAGTCCAAACCTATCAGCAAGCGAAGATAAATCTGGTGCAGGCACAAGCCGCACGTTTCACAGACACTGTCGCACTGTTCTTTGCGCTCGGCGGAGGGTGGTGGAACCGTCCCAATGCCGCACCAATAAGGGATGGAAGACCTCTGACCATCATCTCGGCTGTCCCGCCGTTCAATCGCAAACAGATTCAGCCGGTGAACCAGCCATGAATGAACGCAAAAAGCCCAACACCAAAAAACACATGATCATTATGCTGATTTGCGTCGGTATAGCGTTTGGTGGGCTCTACGGATTTCAGCTCTACAAATCCAGAATACTTGGGAAGGTCGTGTCAGGTCTGCAAAACAAGATCGAGACCGTCTCCTCCTACAAATCCACCAAACAACTCTGGACCGAAAAAGTCTCGGCAGTTGGCACGCTTGTAGCAATCATGGGTACTGATTTGTCGCCTGAACTTCCCGGTACGGTGACCCATATCAACTTCGCATCTGGTGAGGACGTCCAGAAAGGCGCGCTGCTGATTGAGTTGGATACCACACAGGAGATTGCGCAACTAAAGTCCTTACAGGCTCAGGAAACTCTGGCGCGTCAAACGCTGGACAGAGACCTGAAGCAATACAAAGTCAACGCCGTCAGCAAACAGCAGATCGATTCCGACTGGTCGAGCCTGAGAGACTTTCAGGGACAAGTGCAAGACCAGCTTGCGATCATTGCCAAGAAAAACATCCGTGCTCCATTCTCAGGCCGTTTGGGCATCCGCCAGGTTAGCGTTGGCCAGTATCTCAATGTGGCCCAGCCCTACGTCAACCTTCAGCAGCTTGATGATCTCTTCGTTGATTTTTACATCCCCCAGCGCTTTCTGGGCACCATCAAGCGCGCTCAGGAAATTGAGGTCTCGGCTGATACCTATCCGGGAAAGTCCATCAAAGGCAAAGTGGTTGCCATAGATGCGCAGGTTGACATCAACAACGGTAACGCCAGAGTACGTGGTCGCTTTGCAAATCCGAATAAAGAACTGATCCCGGGCATGTTCGTCGATGTGCAAACAGTGATATCTGCGCCAAAAGAGCAGGTCACAGTGCCGCAAACGGCAATCACCTACAACTCCTATGGGGTCAACGTTTATGTGCTGACTAAGACCGACGAAAAGCACATGGATAAACCTGTCTACACTGCCAAGCAGCGCTTCATCGAGGTCGGTGCAAAACGAGGCGATCAGATCGTGATTTCAAAAGGCCTTAAGGTGGATGAACTGGTGGTGAGTGCAGGGCAGCTCAAGCTCCGCAATGGCTCCAAGGTCGTCATCGACAACTCAGTGCTGCCACTCAATGACCCTGACCCGAAACCCGTAGAGCAATAGGTGGGCCATGAACAGTTTCACAGAAATTTATGTTCGTCGCCCCGTTCTGGCTTCCACCATCAGCCTGATGATTTTGGCGCTGGGCTTGCGCGCAATCTTCTTACTACCGGTGTTGGAGTATCCAAAGACGGAAAACGCTGTCATCACCATTTCAACCACCTTGTTCGGCGCCAGCGCTGAGACTGTCGCGGGCTTCATCACCACCCCGCTGGAAGAAGCAATCGCGCAGGCCAACGGCATCGACTACATGACCTCGACCAGTGCCAGCACGGTCAGTACCATCACAGTCAATCTGGTGCTCAATTACGACGCGGACAAAGCCCTTACGGAGATCAACACTCACATCAGTTCGGTGCTGGACCAGCTGCCGCAGGAAACGCAGAACCCGGTACTCACAATTCAAATCGGTGAGACCATCGATGCTATGTACATCGGTTTCACATCCGACGTGATCGACCGTAACCAGCTCACGGACTACATCGTCCGTGTTGTTCAGCCTCAAATACAGGCGATCAACGGAGTTCAAACCGCCGAACTTATTGGCGAAAAACGCTTTGCAATCCGCGCCTGGCTGTATCCGGATAAACTGGCTGCCTATGGCCTCACTGGCACAGACATCGCAAATGCTCTGGCCCGCAATGACTTTATCTCCGGCGTAGGCAACACCAAGGGCCAGATGGTGCAGGTGGAACTCACTGCCAACACCAATCTGACAGATGTTGAAGATTTCCGTCAGCTTGCTGTGGCAGAAAGTGATGGTGCGATCATTCGCCTGCGTGATGTGGGCAGAGTGGAGCTGGGGTCAGAAGATTATAATCTGGCTGTGCTCTATTCCGGCAAGGTGGCCGTGTATATTGGGGTGCAGGCCGCGCCAGCCGCAAACGTGCTTGCCATGTTGGACCAAGTACGTCAGGTCGTGCCCAAAATCCAAAATGGAATGCCCCCGGGACTGGAAGCACGGATTGTCTACGACTCCGGTCTCTTTATCAACGCCGCAATTGATGAGGTAATCAGCGCCCTTCTTGAAGCATTAGTGATCGTAACCTTCGTGGTCTTCCTCTTCATCGGCTCCCTGCGCACGGTGGCCATTCCCATCATCGCGATCCCGCTATCGCTCATAGGCACCTTCTTCATCATGCTGGTTTTGGGCTACTCCATCAATCTGCTCACACTCTTGGCCCTGGTGCTCGCCATCGGCCTCGTGGTGGATGATGCAATTATCGTGGTGGAGGACGTGGAACGACACATCTCGGAAGGCAGTACCCCGTTTCAGGCTGCTATTCAGGCCGGACAAGATCTCGGCAGACCCATTCTCGCGATGACGGTCGTGCTTGTAGCAGTGTATGCCCCCATTGGCTTTCAGGGCGGTTTGACGGGAGCCCTGTTTACAGAATTCGCCTTCACAGTGGTTGGTTCGGTGACCATTTCAGCCATTGTAGCGCTCACTTTGACACCCATGATGAGCTCCAAGATCCTGAAAGCGAGATCACAGGAGACCTCAGGCTGGGATGATGCCATGACCCGCACGGTTGATGATATCTACGACCGGTTCCGCAAACGCTACTTGCGCGCCTTGGAAGCCTCACTGGACAACAGACTGGTCGTTCTCACCTTTGCCTTTCTGATCCTCGCCAGTATTCCCACACTCTATTCCACCTCCCAGCAAGAGCTTGCACCTCAGGAAGATCAGGGCCTTGTTCTGGCGCAGTCAACGCCAGCACCTTCGGCCACCCTGCAACAAAAAATGCTCTACACAGAAGAAATCTATCGCATCGCCCGAAAGTATTCTGAGGTTGAAGGCGTGTTCCAGCTGGTACTGTCCTCTAGCGTGCTGTCTGGCGTTCTGCTGACACCGTGGGATGAGCGCGACAAAACGGCCACCGAACTGCAATACGCCATGCAGCCCCCGATGGAAGGCGTGGCAGGTTTCAAAACCGTGATGTTCCAAAACCCGCCCTTACCGGGCAGCAGCGGCTTGCCCGTGCAATTCGTCATCAAAACCACCCAACCCGTCGATAAACTCAACGCTGTTGGGTCACAAGTGCTGGAAAAAGCGCAGGCCACGGGTAAGTTCATCTTTATTGATAAGGACTTGAAGATCGATAAGCCGCAGGGCAAAATCAACATCGATCGGGATCGAGTCGCCGAGCTCGGGCTCACTCTGCAGGATGTGGGGCAATCCCTCACAGCGCTCATGAGTGGCGGTTACATCAACTACTTCGATTTTGATGGCCGCTCTTACCGGGTCATCCCGCAAATCATTCAGTATGACCGCCTAAATCCGGAACAGCTGTTGGACACCTATATCCGGGTGCCGAACAGCTCGGCAACTCCAAGCAGTGCGGCGCAAAGCGGAAGCTCGTCACCCAGCTCCGCTGCCAGTTCATCGGCAGCAGGTGCGTCAGGAACGAACACAAGCAGCAATGCTCCGCGCAGTACAATCGTGCCGCTCTCCAGCGTTGCAACGTTGGATATGCAGGTCACGCCAGAATTCATTCCGCACTTCCAGCAACAAAACTCCATGACGCTCTCCGGCGTACCCAGCTTTGGGGTACCTCTGGCGGAGGCCTTGCAAGTCCTGCAGCAAATAGCGGCAGAAGAACTGCCAGAAGGTTATGATGTTGATTACGCCCAACAGTCGCGCCAGTTCGAGCAAGAAAGCAGCGGCTTTGTCGTCACATTCGTGTTTGCGCTGCTTATTATCTTTTTGGCACTTGCAGCCCAGTTCGAAAGCTTCCGTGACCCGATCATAATTCTCGTCTCGGTTCCAATGTCCATCGCAGGGGCGCTGTTCTTCATCAATATCGGATTGGGCGGAGCGAGCATTAACATTTATACGCAGGTTGGGATCATCACGCTCATGGGCCTGATCTCGAAGCACGGCATTCTGATCGTGGAAGTTGCCCGCGAACTCCAGGAAAATCAGGGCGCAACCAAACGTGAAGCCGTGATTGGCGCCTTGCAAATCCGCCTGCGCGCTATCCTGATGACAACCGCCGCCATGGTGCTTGGCGTGATCCCGCTAGTGCTGGCAAGCGGAGCAGGCGCAGCTTCTCGTTTCAACATGGGACTGGTGATTGCGACTGGCTTGTCCATCGGAACACTCTTCACTTTGTTCGTCGTCCCAAATGTCTACATGCTCATTGCACAAGATCGCTCCAAACTGGCACAACCCGATGATAAAGCGGAGGAATTGCCAAAGGGAAACGGTGAGCCAGACCCAACCTCATAGAGCAGTGGAACAGGACGAACTCTCAAAACGGCAGAATTCCTTGAGGTTTCAAACCTTCTGGGAAATGAGAGAAGCGGTTTTCAGATAAAAAATTACAAAGGCAAAAGCCCAGAGCAACAAGCCAGTTCCAGCACTCCCGCAATCCGCTTTTATGCTCACCTGTGGAACACTTGTAAGTTTCTCACAGCAAAAAGAAATTGAGTGGTTGCCTATTCCAAATCATAAAGCTATAACCCGCCCCACACACAGCGATGGGGTGTAGCCAAGTGGTAAGGCAACGGTTTTTGGTATCGTGTACCGTAGGTTCGAATCCTACCACCCCAGCCATTTTCTCCTGAAAATTTAATCCGATAATTTGCAACGTGACTTACATTTGCAATATGGACGGAGCTGTGCTGACTAATCTCTCAATAGCCTAATCAACTGCCTGATAGCCCTGTGTTGTCAGGATTTAGACGCTTGCGTTGTGGTTTGGAAGTTTCTGAGAACTTGAGACAGCTGCCGTTTGATGTGGGCAGCACTGCCCATGCGCCAGCTTTGTAAAGCTGGGAGGCTAGTTCTGGTTCTTCACTTGCAAACACGGCAATCTTATCGTCGTAACTCAGGATTCTGACTGAATCCGGAAGCAGTTCTATCTGTAAGTTATTTGGAAAAGGCACCGCCACCTCATCAACTTGGCCGAGGAGTGGCACGGCGAGTCCGATGGCCCCCCACGCCAAGCCGATGAGAACGAGAATAACAGCTACATGCTTTGGCTTGCCCAAATCAAAGCTCCGCTAATAATCGTAAATATGTTCAATAACAACGCCTTGCTGCTGCAATTCCTGAAGCGTTCGCGATAGTGCGGGAACTTTCGTCTCTATCAGTAATCGTTGCTGATTGCCTGTGTTCCTCTCGGTCTCAGATATAGTTGAAGCGGCGGACAAGGCAGGTTTAACTGCGGTATGCGACGTCAATGCAGAGATTAAGATATCATCGTTGCCAGCAATCTCGTGGAACATGATGCCATCTTTCGAAAGGCGAAGCACCAAGTCGGTGAACTTGCGATACCGAGGTGTCTGGATGATGAGTTTATCGTCAAGCTCTTGAACCACCTCGAGATCATACTCTGAAAGAACATTTGAGCCAGCTGGGGTACTGATGACGGATTGCATAGTCAGCTCATCATGACCAATCGTATCCACTGCTGTTGCAATGGCTTTTGCATACTGTGCTTTTGCCCACCACTCTAGATTCAGTGCCATCCATCGTTCCCAACTTCGCAGGCCATCATTGAGTGTTGCCGCGTTGAGCTCTTGGCGCACACCGTCAAAGTCGAACTTGTACCACGGTGTCTGGTGGAGGAATTTAGCGTACTCCACTGAAACGCTGTACTCAAGTTGATCCTGTGAAGAGGTATTATTCGTGCTGGTCACTGCTGCCAGTCGGCCCAAAGTCTCTTCGTAAGTTGCCTTCATGAGCATTTCAAAGGAGAAGCTGATCCCAATGGTGTAGATGGTTGCTTTGGTATCAAATTCTGCGACACCACGCGTATCAGCCTCGCTCTTTAGGGCGCACAGGCTAGACCAGAAGCTGTTAATTGCGTTCAGATAGTTAAACTCATGCGGCATTCCGTTTTCAAGCGTACTGGCATAATCCTCATAGGCATAAACGATATGCCATTCAGGATAAGTCAGAAACGTGCGTGCTTCCTCTCGTGCCTGAGCTTGGTCCAATTGGCTTTGAAAGTTATCGACCACCTGCGCGGAAGTGCAGACCTGTTCTACGTAAAGAATAGGCGTGGCGGCACCAATGCCAACCACCAGCAGCAAGGACAAAAGGCCGATGAATAAGCGCTTAAGAAGCTTCATGTTGGCTCTCCCCAACAAACGCATCACGCCCCCAAAAGCTTGCCGCCAGGGCAAAGCTGCCAAGTGCGAAATGCGGAAGGTTCGCAAGAATTTTTAGGCCGAGTGGGAAGGACTGGAAGCCAATCGTAAAGATCGCAAAATCCAGATACCCAGATCCGGTCAGTAGTCCCAGCACCGCATCACCCAGATACAGCGCCCCGAAATAGCGCAGGAAAATCCGCGATGCATTCTGTGAGACTAGAGCTGCAACCAGAGCCCACAAAGCACTAGCGGCATGAAGACTATCGTCAAACAAATCCAGCGCAAAAATCCCAAAGACATACCCGTTCTCATCAGGAATGCCGGGGATGTAGTTGAGTGAGGTGACAGCAAAAAGGATCACAGCATAAGCAAAGGCGATTTTTCTAAACATTCAAAGGCTCCTTTGCTGACATGTAAGTCTCCCAAAGCTGATTGGAGAACCGCATCTGCGGATCATATTTATGCTTCAACTGAATAAACGTCTGGTGGTTTGGATAAGCCCGCTCAAACTGGTCCTGTGTCGCGTGCAGGCGGTAAGGCAGGTAGTAGGTCCCACCAATGGTGAGCGTGCGCTCAATCAGGTCACGAGTCATTCGCGCCATATCTGCTTCGCCGCGCTTGGACTTCTCCTGAGAAAACAGCATCACAGCTGCAATTCGATCTGTGGGCGCAAATGGCAACACACTCTGCGTGTCTTTGTGAACGTAGCGCAGTGTGATGTTGAGTAACTCCTGATAAGAGGAGGGGATGACATCCTGACAAGCCTGCACAAACTCAGCAAACCGCGCAGGTTCTACAAAGTACTCGTGCAAAATATCAGTTCTGTCAGGGTCCTTGTCATCCAGCGTAACAACGGGCTCGTTGAGCAAGCTGTTGCGGGTGACTGGGCCGCTGTTCAAAGAAGCACCAACCCCGGTCTCAATGTTCCAGCGTGTTTTCTTGATGCCCTCAGAGTTCAGCTGACCGCGGAAAATATGCCGGGATGCTTTGCTGATGAAACCTGAACCACTGGCTGCTGGCAAGTCTGTCTGGTCTTCATCCGGACGATAGACAATCAGCAATGAATCTTCAAAGAACCGATCAATATCAACGTTCATCCGGCCATAAGCCATCTGTATCGACGGATCTTCAGCAAGCACTTCTTGCATGCGCAAACCATAGTTTGCGGAGGGCAGCTCAATATACTCCGGCAGCAACCGACTGTTGGGAACCATATCCAGTTCCAGTTCGGTGATGATGCCAAAGAGCCCGTAGCCACCCATGGCCGCGTTGAAAAGCTCACTGTTCTGGGATGGACTGCAACGCTGAACCTGACCATCAGCCAGCATCATCTCCAAAGACCGAATGGTTGACCCACATCCGGAAAACGGCACCGGCCAGCCATGAGCATTGACGGAAAATGTGCTGGCGACGCCAAAGTCATTGTTGGATTGCATCACAGCGGGTGAAAAGCCGTTTTCATCCAGTTTGGAGATGACCTCATGCCACCGCACTCCGCCTGAAACGGTGTAACTCTTGCGTTCCGGGTGAAGCTCGATAGTTCCACCATGCAACGAAAGCGCAGCACCATTGGTTGGCAGAGATTGCCCACCCATCGAATGTCGCGCAACACTGGCCATAACGGGATGGTTTTCATCAGCTGCCTGCTTCAACTGCGCTGAAAGTTCTTTACGAAGAGCATCGCTGGAAAAGCCGGAAAAGGTCTCGTGCTTTTTGACAGCGACCTGAGTGAGCTCACCGGCGTCGCTCAAAATAGTTCCAGTTGCTTCGTTTTGCGGTTCTGCAGGGAAAATACCGCCATAGGACCGTGGGGAGGGGGAAAGGAAATGATACCCGGCAGCACCTGCAAACGCTGCGCTGCCAAGAAGAAATGCTCTTCTACTTATTTTTCCCATAAATGCCTCTGCAATAATCAAATGAATATTCATCACAGGTAAGTGTTACCCGTTACAAATGCAACTAAGAGCTATTCGCAGATCATTGCTTCAGGCTGTTGGAGATCAGCTTTCTAACCAGAGGTTTCACCGTGTCTGAGCAGGTAGATACCTGCCCAGATGAACCAGAGAATGAAGCCAAGGCCGAAGATGATACCGCCCGGATCGCTCATGCCTGGAATGACTGTGGCGATCCCTGCCAGACCGATGATAATGCCAAGCAGGCTCAGGCCTTTGGAAAGACTGGAACCACGCAAGCCGGCCCAGCACAGCAGCAGCACCCACAGGCCACCGGTGATCTCGTTGCCCCCGCCAATGCCTTCCTGCACATTGTTTAGGGTTGCCCACATCACCAGTGCTTCGTCATGGTCAAGTGCGTAAAGGGCTGAAACTTCTGCCAGAGAAATGTTGGCCAGCATGCCACTGGCCAAAATCAGACCCGCCCAGATCAACCCGAAAGCAGCGGCAACCTGAGAGAGACCCGGCGTTGCAGCTTTCAGCCGGTCATGCAGCGCAATCACCAACACCACCAGAAACACTGCATTGACGATGTAGATGATGAAATTCCAGAGATACATAAGGCTCTGATTGGACACGACGAATGCCAGCAGGTTCGCATCACTGCCGTCTTCGCCAAAGCCGGCATCCGCGAGCAAAGTGGTTAAAAGAGCAAAGCCAATAATGTATGTGGCCGCTTCAATAAGAGAGGCTATTCCTCCAGTTTTTTGAAGGTTCATGGCAGGGGTCCCTCTTAATATTCATAATTGAACTCAGGCAGAACATGGGATGCTCTGAGCAACAAAGAAATGTAAAGTGCAGAAAGCCGCAGCGTAAACTTGCAAATTGCGTTAAACAAGAGGCGTATACCCAGACTTGCAAAAAACTATAGTATTCGCAGCTTGAAAGTTTGTGTTGAAGCAGTCGACCATAATTCGTCACCACGACGCTCTCAGACCAATAATAAGAGACGAGTGAACAGTGCGTGATCGCCAGAAGAAAAACGGACGATGAGACGGCAGCGGCCAGATTGCTTTTGAGGGAAAGCAATCTGATTTGAGGGGGAGACCGAATGAACCTGGCAGAATGGCTGGCCCGTACAGCAAGAATAACACCCGACGCACCTGCGCTCTTTCACGGAACGCAGCTTGTGGCAACCTACGGTCAGTTTGGCGCGCGCTCCGCTGCCATCGCAGGGGCATTGCAAAACAACTACGGTGTAGCCAAGGGCGACCGTGTTGCCATCTTCATGAAAAACCGCACGGAGTATCTGGAAGCCAGCTATGGCATCTGGTGGTCCGGCGCCGCTGCAATTCCGATCAATGCCAAGCTGCACCCGAAAGAAGCCGCATGGATTATTGAGAACGCTGAGGCCACCGCCGTCTTCATCTCTGATGATGTGGGTGAGGATCTGATCAGGGAGATTGACCAGTCCAAAACCAAGGTTATCTCGGTAGATCAGGACAGCTACAAACAGATGCTCACCGCAGAGCCTCTGGGGCAGCCTGTGCCCATTGACGCGCAGGACATGGTCTGGTTGTTTTACACCTCGGGCACCACAGGCCGCCCTAAAGGGGTGATGATGTCCTCGCAAAATATCCAGAGCATGATGCTCGGCTATTATGCAGGCATCGGCACACCAACGCACGAAGACGCCACGCTTTACGCCGCTCCCATGTCCCACGGTGCGGGAATCTACAGTTTCATGCACGTTGTGGCCGGTGGTCGCCACGTTTGTCCGGTCTCTGGCGGGTTTGACGCTGCAGAGATTCTGGAGATCGCCCCGCAGATTGGCAGGATCGCCATGTTTGCAGCACCCACAATGGTGCACAGACTGGTGGAAGTTGCCAAAGCCACAGGCGCAACAGGTGAGGGGCTGGACACCATCATCTACGCCGGTGGGCCTATGTATTTCGCTGATATCGTTGAGGCCGTTGACGTTCTCGGCCCACGCTTTGCGCAGATCTATGGTCAGGGTGAGTGCCCAATGGGGATCACGGTTCTCAGTCGTGAGCAGGTCTGCGACAGAAAACATGCCCGTTGGGAAGAAAGATTGAAATCAGTTGGGGTAGCTCAAGTCGTCTCGAACGTCCGTGTGGTAGGAGAAGACATGAAAGACCTGCCCGTCGGTGAGATTGGCGAGATTGTCGTGTCAGGTTCGGCGGTCATGCTGGGTTACTGGCACAATGAGGAAGCAACCGCTTCCACGATTGTCGATGGTTGGTTGAAAACAGGCGACATGGGTGCGCTGGATGAGGAGGGGTTCCTCACCTTGCACGACCGCTCGAAAGATATGATCATCTCGGGCGGATCCAATATCTATCCTCGCGAAGTGGAAGAAATTCTGCTGATGCATCCGGATGTATCTGAAGTCGCTGTAGTCGGTCGGTTCCATGAGGAGTGGGGCGAAGAGGTGGTAGCAATCATCTCGCCAGAGAAGGGAAAGACCGTCGATTTTGCAGAGCTGGATCAGCTGTGCATTGATAACATCGCGCGTTTCAAGCGTCCAAAGCAGTACGTTGCCATGGATCAGTTGCCCAAGAACAACTACGGCAAGATCCTTAAGCGAGACTTGCGAGAGATGTTGAAAGGCCCGCAGAGAGGTGGATCAGTCTGATGAAGACCTTTGAAATTCGTAGTGCTCGCTCAAAAGATATCCCGCAGATCGGAGAGGTCGGTCTCGCCTCATGGAAACGGGGCATCGGCCCCCACGTGCCACAGATTGCTCACGATACCATGAGCAAGGCCTCCTTCACTGATTTTGCAAGCGCCTGTCTGGATCAGATTGTGGTGGCGGTCAAAGAAGATCGCGTGCTCGGCTTTGCTGCAACAGAACATGCCGACAACTTCATCACCGATCTCTGGATTGACCCGGACTACGAGAGCAGCGGACTGGGCACCGCATTGGCAGAAGAAGCGGAACGCCGCATCGCCGCCCGTGGCTACCACACCGCAGAAATCTCGGTCCTCATCCAGAACGAACGCGCTCTGGGCCTCTATCACCACATGAGATACGAGGATGTGCGCGAGGCCACCAAGTTCGACGAAGACCTCAAATGCGAAATCACCTACATCCGCCTCCGCAAACATCTCCCATTCTACGCAGAAGAAATCGCCTGAGGTCTTCCCTCAGGCATGCCTTCTTTAGCTTGGGAAACTATGAAACACGCCCATCAGATAGGTAACTCAAGCGTGGCCTTCTCTGTTGAGACGACAATGGATGTTCTGAATTTGCGGACATTTTTATCTGCAAAGAAGAACCTGTGGGTGAAGGCCTCGTAGTCTTCAATGTCTTTGGCCATAACAATCATCATGAAATCCGCATCACCAGCAATACAATAGAAGTGCGTAACTTGCCGATCCTCACGGGCTTTGCGCTTAAAGGCGTCGATCTGATCTAGTCGATCTCGTTCCAGCTCAACAGCAACCACTGCGGTTATTCCCAAACCAACTTTCTTGGGATCAAGAACGGCAACCTCTTTCTGGATTACTCCGGTATCACGTAGAGCTTTCAGCCGACGCTGCACAGATGCTGTTGACGTTCCAGAATGTTCGGACAACTCCTGAATCGAAGTCTTGGCGTTTTCCTGCAAAGCACGAAGTAGAGTTACATCGATAGCGTCCATGATAGAATTGTCCGATAAATGCTGATAATTTGATTTGTTCATATCATATTATCACCAATAAATCACTTAATTACATCACTGGCTGCATCTATGCTCAACCTCATGAAACATGGTGCTATATCAATCCTTCCCCTTGCTGCCGGGGCGGCCCTATACGGCTTCGCATTTGGTCTTCTGGCAGCGCAGACCGGCTTCCCGTGGTGGAGTGTCGGCCTTATGAGCGCAGCTGTTCATGCGGGTTCATCTCAAATCGTTGCTGTCGAGCAATTTGCCAATGCCTCAACAGTTCTTGGGGCCGCATTTGCAGGCGCTGCCCTCAATTTAAGATACATCGGGATCGTCGCCTCCCTGTCTGATGTTCTTGCAGGCTTATCTTTGCGGGCAAAGCTGGTCGCAATTCATATAACCGGAGATGAGAACTGGGCGCTCACGATGTCGGAACGGGCGAAATCCAAAGACATCGGAGCCTCATTCCTGATCGGATCAGGCCTGGTCATGATCTGCGTATGGACGGTCTCTACTGCATCCGGTGCTTTGGTTGGGACGGTCCTGCCTGACCTTGAAAGGTTCGGACTCGGCTTTGCCTTCACAGCAGCCTTTATCGCAATGGCAAGGGGATTATGGCAGGGACGATCAAGTATCCTGCCATGGGCGGTCGCGTTTGGATTAGCAATCGCGATGGTTTACCTGGGGCTTCCCAAAGCCTATGCAATTGTCGCCAGTGCCCTCTGTGGGCTAATTGCGTCGCATATGATCCGCCAAATCAGGAGCGCTTCACAATGACCAGCTCTCATTGGCTTATCATTCTCACACTGGCCGTGGCTGCCCTTTCCATCCGGATAATCGGACTTTTTGCTGGGAGCAAAGTTAGAGCGTCAAAGCACTCCTGGGTGCTGGAGGAGTTGCCGGGCCTGATTGTCGTCAGCCTCATTGCGACGTCCCTTTCCGGGCAATCTGCGCAAATGTGGGTGGCAGCTGCAGTCGCTTTGGCCGTAGCAATCACAACAAACCACGTCATTGCAACGATGTGTCTTGGTGTCGCTGCATTTGGAGGTTTATCGCTGATTACGGGTTAGCGGTGGCGTCCCCACTCCAGCTGTAAAAGCAACCACCTGGACAGTTACCGCAGTCGCTCGCCATCGGGCTTGAACAGCAAGGCCCGTGAAGTGGGCAGCATTAGTCGTAGCGTCTCTGATCCCTGCTCAAGGCGGTTGCCGCGGCTTTCTGCGATAACCTGAACACCGTCCGGCAACGTGCAATAGGCATAGCTGGTTTCGCCGAGGTTCTCGACAAGCGACACGCTCACATCTGCGCCGACACCACCTTCACCCGAGCCAACCACAAAGTGTTCAGGGCGAATGCCAACGCTCATCATAGCGCCCTCCACCACGGAGGAGGTGACCCCCGGCACTACCAACGTCTGCCCGTCAAAACCGGATACGGAAATCTCCAGTCCTGCATCAGTTGAGCGTAATGCCTTACCACTCAGGAAGTTCATCTTGGGAGAGCCGATAAAGCCCGCCACGAACTGGTTTGCCGGATTATCGTAAAGCTCCAGCGGCTTGCCCACCTGCCGGATGTAACCACCTTCCAGCACCACAATCTTGTCAGCCAGTGTCATAGCTTCCACCTGATCGTGGGTCACGTAGATCATCGTGGCCGCCACGTCCTTGTGCAGCTTGGCAAGCTCAATGCGCATTTGCACGCGCAGCTCTGCATCAAGGTTGGAAAGCGGTTCGTCAAACAGGAACACCTTCGGGTTGCGCACAATCGCCCGCCCAATTGCCACGCGCTGCCGCTGACCACCGGAAAGCGCTTTGGGGTGACGGTCCAGATACTCTTCCAGCTTCAGAATGCGCGCAGCTTCATCCACTTGTCGCTTGATCTCGGCTTTGGGGTGTCCGGTCATCTTCAGGCCAAAGCCCATGTTCTCCGCAACCGTCATGTGCGGGTAGAGCGCGTAGCTCTGGAACACCATGGCAATGCCGCGCTGGGATGGGTCGATGTCCGTCACATCCTCATCCGCAATATGGATGGTTCCACTGTTGCTGGTCTCCAATCCGGCGATGGTCCGCAACAAGGTGGATTTTCCGCAGCCAGAGGGTCCAACGAAAACAACAAACTCGCCCTCCTCAATGTCCAGGTCCACACCGTGGATCACCTGCGTGTCGCCATAACTCTTCTTTAGATCGCGCAACACAACTGCGGTCATTTGTTCCCCTCCCGAAAAATATCTTCAATATCTGAGCAAGGGCCTCCCAAAGCCCCGCAAATCAAACACCCAGTGCAATCTGAGCGTTCTCTGAAATCTCATTGGTCGCCGCCTTCATGGCTGGCAAATAGGTTTTGACCATGGTGTCGAGTGAGGTCACATAGGTCGTGCTGGTCACTGAAAGCGCGCCAATCGGCTCCCCGCGCTTGTTCAGGATCGGCAAGGCCACACAAATGATGGTGCCTTCATGCTCCTCATCGTCATAGGCATGTCCGCGCGTGCGAATACGAGCCAGCTCATCACGCAGCATTGTCTCGTTCACCAGCGTCTTATCGGTATGGCGCTGGAATGATTGCGCCTTGATCGCCTCAGCAAGCCGTGCCTCAGGAAGAGCAGAGAGCATCGCTTTGCCAACACCCGTGCAGTAGGCCGGACCAATCTTGCCAGGGCTGGAGAACATGGAAACGCTGCGCGGCGGCAGGCGCTTGTCCACGTAAAGCACCTGATTGTTGTCCAGCACAGCCAGATGAATGGTCTCAGGAATCTGCGTGCTCAGCATGTCCAGCGTATCCCGCGCCACACTGGCAAGGCTGGCACGGCTCCAGGCAGAATGGGCCAGCCGCAGCACCCGCATGCCAATGCTGTAGGTCTGATGCACCTCGTCATGCACCAGCATGCCTTCCTTCACCAATTGCCGTAGCTGACGATGCAACGTCGCCCGGCTCAGCGGCAAAGCATTCAAAAGCTCTACGAACCGAGGGGGTGATTCTGCCATTGCAACCGCGTCCAGCACCACCAGTGCCTTGGAAATGGGGCTTGTGAGGTCTTGCTCGGTTTCCTCAGAGATACTCAGGGTTTGTGCGCCCATTTCCTGTTGTTTCCTTACCCGTTCCGGAAATCTGCAATTTTCATACAGATCCCTTCCTAGTTCCTTCGGTTGACAATTATGCATTACCACGCGACAATTTCAATGGTCAAAACATAGTTTCATTGAATGGAACTATTTTGATTGCTTTAACTGGGAGGTTTAGGGTGTTTAATTTTAGCAAAACAGCTGCGGGCGGGTTCGCAGCGGCATTTATGATTACAAGTTCAGCGTATGCAGCAGGTGATTTGGTTATCAATCTCGACCAGACGGACCCGGCTCCAAAAAAAGCATTTGAAGACATCGTGGCTGGCTTCTCCAAAGAGAACCCGGATGTGAACGTCATCGTCAACACGATGCATAAGGAGGGCTATAAAACCTCCATCCGCAACTTCCTCACAGCAGACGCACCAGATCTGGCAACATGGTACGCGGGCAACCGCATGGCACCCTTCGTCAATGCTGGCCTGTTTGAAGACGTCTCGGATGTCTGGGAAGAAAATGGCCTTAACGAGCAGCTGAAATCAGCAGCGGCATCCATGACCATTGATGGCAAAAAATGGGGTGTGCCCTACACCTACTACCAGTGGGGCATCTACTACCGCAAAGATATCTTCGAAGAGAAGGGCATTGCTGTTCCAACCAGCTGGGACGAGCTGGTTGCAGCGTCCGCAAAGCTTAAAGCAGCTGGCATTGACCCGTTCACAATCGGCACAAAAGCACTTTGGCCAACAGGCGGCTGGTTTGATTACATGAACCTGCGCGTCAACGGCTACGAGTTCCACATGGACCTCACCGTAGGCAAGGTGCCTTACACCGACCCGCGTGTGAAAGCGACCTTCGACAAGTGGGCCGAGTTGGTCAAGCCAGGCTACTACAACGCAAACCATGCAGCTTTGGACTGGCAGGAAGCTGTGCCAGCACTCGTGCAGGGCAAAGCGGCAATGTACCTGATGGGCAACTTCGCGGTTGACGTGTTCAAGAACGGTGGCCTGAAGGAAGAGCAGATCGGCTTCATGCAGTTCCCGGAAATCACACCGGGCATTCCAATGGCTGAAGATGCTCCGACCGACACCATTCACATTCCGGCAAACGCCAAAAACAAGGAAGATGCGAAGAAGTTCCTTGCTTACATGGCGCGTGCAGATGTGCAGACAGCAACAAACGTCACACTCGGTCAGTTGCCAGTAAACTCCGGTGCAGAGCGCCCTGAAGAGCGCATCCTGCAGCAGGGCTTCGACATGCTCTCCAATGCGTACGCGCTGGCGCAGTTCTACGACCGTGATGCTCCGGCAGCAATGGCAAAGGCTGGCATGGAAGGCTTCCAGGAATTCATGGTGAAGCCAGAGCGGGCTGACGCCATTTTGGACCGTCTCGAGAAGATCCGGACCCGTGTCTACAAGTAGTAGATAGGCGGAATTCTTAAGTAGGGTGGCGGAAGATTTCGCCGCCCTATGCTCTAGGAATAAACAGCGCAGAAGCATGATCTTCTGCAGGAGGACATAGATGAGCGAGCAGGCCTTGGCTCCTGTATCTTCCGGAAACTCACCAAAGTTTTCTGGAGGACCTGCCACATCAGGCGCCAGCAAAACCAGATCGGCAAAGTGGATTGCCAACCAGCGCAAACTTGCACCCTGGCTGTTTTTAGCGCCGGGTGTTGTGATGTTTCTGGTCTATGTGATCGCGCCAATCGGCCAGTCACTCTGGATCAGCTTGTATGAGTGGGATGGCATCGGCGTCAAAACCTTCATCGGCATTGCAAACTATATTGAGCTTATAGATGACGAGGCGTTTTACACCGCGCTGTACAACAACGTGTTGTGGCTCGTGCTGTACATGCTGGCGGTGCCTGCCGGACTGCTGATTGCGATTTTCCTCAATCAGACTGTGACGGGCATCCGTATCTATAAGTCTCTGTTTTTCTTCCCGTTTGTCATCAGTCAGATTGTTGTCGGCCTCATCTTCTCGTGGTTTTATGCCCCCAACTTCGGTTTGTTCACCAAGCTGCTGGAGTTTATGGGCGTGGAAGGCATTGCCATCCTTGCTGATGAGCGCTTTGTCACCTATGGCATCATTGTTGCTGGCCTTTGGCCGCAGATCGCATATTGCATGATACTGTACCTGACGGGCCTCAACAACGTCTCGCCAGACCAGATTGAAGCGGCGCGGCTGGATGGGGCAAAAGGCTGGAAGATGCTTTGGTACGTCATCATCCCGCAGCTGCGTCCAGCCACCTTCATCGCGGTTGTCGTCACAATCATCGGCGCGCTGCGCTCGTTTGATTTGGTCTCCATCATGACCAGCGGTGGCCCCTACGGGTCCAGTCGTGTGCTCTCCTATTACATGTACGAGCAAGCGCTGTCCGAATATGGCTTCCGCATGGGCTACGGCGCCTCCATCGCGGTTGTGCTCTTCGCCATCATGATGGTGTTCATCACGCTCTTCATTGTGCGCATGCTCAAAGATGAGAGGGAGGGCTACTAAGATGTTTCCAACTCCCGTTGCAAATGCATCCGCACCAACCCGTGTCGCCTACAAGGTGGCCCTGCCAATCTCCTTAGTGGTCTGGCTCTTACCGCTGATCGGCGTCATGGTCACCTCCATCCGCCCAGGCTCAGACCTTGCCATGGGCAACTACTTCGGTGTGCCATCCTCGTTTGAGCTAGGCAACTACCTGACCGTTTTCCAAAACACGCCCATGGGCCTGTTCATCATGAACTCGTTCAAGGTCACTATTCCAACCGTGATTGGTGCCATAGCTTTGTCGTGCCTGACCGGATACGCGCTGGCGACCTACAAGTTCAAAACCAATCTCTGGCTGTTCTTCATGTTCGTGGCTGGCAACTTCGTACCCTTCCAGATCCTCATGGTGCCGGTTCGTGACCTCACGCTCAAGATGGGCCTTTACGACACGGTGACAGGTCTGGTGCTCTTCCATGTGGCCTTCCAGACGGGCTTCTGCACGCTCTTCATGCGCAACTTCATCAAGGCACTGCCAAGCGAACTGATCGAAGCCGCCCGCGTGGAAGGCGTCTCGGAACTGCGTATCTTCTGGTTCGTTGTGCTACCACTCATGCGGCCTGCCATTGCAGCTTTGTCGGTGCTCATCTTCACCTTCATCTGGAATGACTTCTTCTGGGCCACCGTTCTGGTGCAGGGCACGCACGCCATGCCGGTCACAGGTGGCATCATCTCGCTCAACGGTCAGTGGGTTGCTCAATGGCATCTGGTATCAGCCGGGTCCGTCGTTGCAGCCATGCCGCCGGTCATCATGTTCTTCCTCATGCAAAAGCACTTCATTGCAGGGCTAACGCTGGGGGCGACCAAGGGCTGACAGAATACCGGAAGCAGGAATGCCCCAAGCAATCCTGCTTCTCAAAATCCATCAATGCCAAAGGCGCCTGAAAATGTGCCTGAAGCTAATAATAAACATAAAAGGGAACAGGGGGCATAAGTGAACCATATGGCATCGCCAGATAACGACCTCCGTCAGATCACAACTGCAAGCAGCTGGGTCGCCGTGGACTGGGGGACCTCCAGTCTTCGTGCATGGCTGATTGACGAAAACGGTGTAACGCAAAACAACGCAAAATCAACGCAAGGTGCGGGGACATTGCAACCTTCTGAATTTGAAGGAGTTTTGCTGGGTCTGATCGGAGACTGGTTACATAGCAACGCAAAACCAACGCAAGTGTTCATTTGCGGCATGGCTGGCAGCCGTCAGGGCTGGCAAGAGGCGGAATATGTGCCTGTGCCAACCAAACTGACAGAACTGCACCAGCATCTGGTTGCACCCAAAACAAGTAATGCCCGCATCCAACCGTTCATAGTGCCCGGTCTCTGCCAAAAATCAGAGCAGCAGCCGGATGTTATGCGCGGTGAAGAGACACTCCTACTCGGTATTCTGGATGAGTTATCCAACAAATCCGGCGTCTTCTGCCTGCCTGGCACCCACAGCAAATGGGTGGAGATGGAAGAGGGGACAGTGACGCGCACCTCTACCTTTCTGAGTGGTGAGTTATTCGCGCTGATCGCCAAACAATCTATCCTGCGCCATTCACTGGACACAGAGGCAGAGCTGGACAAGGATGTTTTCCTCACCACGCTGGATCAGCTGAAAAATCAGGAAGCTACACTGCTTGGCAACCTGTTTGGCCTGCGTGCCGGACAGCTGCTCAACAACACCAGCACACAGGCTGGCGCTTCCAAACTCTCTGCACTTGTTATCGGAACAGAGCTTCTCGACATGCTTGCAAAGTGCGGGGACAACCCACCCAAGCAAGTCCACCTCGTCGGTGGCAGCAAACTCGCTCAAAATTACGCGCTCGCCCTGCAACATCTCGGCTTAACGTCGATCGTGCATGATGCAGACAAAGCCGCACTCACTGGACTATCCGCCGTCAGACAAGGGGCACTCAATGACAACAGTTAAACAAACACCAGAGCGCAACCTCATGGCTATCCTCCGTGGAGTAAAGCCAACCGAAATTCTAGATATTGTGGAAGTGCTTATAGAAGCAGGCTTTTCACAGATCGAGGTGCCACTCAATTCGCCAGAGGCCCTCAAGTCTATCACCATGGCACAAAACAAGTTCGGCAAGTTATCCGCCATCGGCGCGGGGACAGTTCTCACCGCAGAGCAAGTCAAACAGGTCCGCGCAGCAGGCGGAACCTTCATCGTTTCTCCCAACTACGATGAAGACGTTATCCGCACCACCAAAGCAGAAGGCATGGCATCTTATCCAGGCGTTCTCACCCCGACGGAATGCTTTGCAGCGCTGAAGGCAGGGGCTGATGCACTCAAGATCTTCCCGGCCTTTCAGGTGGGAGTAAAAGGCATTCAGGCAGTACGTGCAGTCCTGCCAAAAGAAACTCTGGTCTACGCCGTTGGCGGTGTCGGCCCTGCGGAATTTGCGCAGTATGTGGAAGCTGGCTGTCAGGGCTTCGGCATGGCAAGCAACCTGTACAAGCCGGGCTTTACGGCGACGCAGGTTTCTGAAAACGCAAAAGAAATGGTTGCAGCATACGATGCGCTCAAACTCGGAGAGAGCGCATGAGCGAGCCCTATGTTTTCGCCAAAACAGAATGCAGCTTAGGGGAGGGCCCTCTTTGGAGCGCCCGCCATGACGCGCTGTTTTGGGTGGACATCAACAACCATCTGGTGCTGAAAAAGGGCATAACCGGTGACCTCGAAACATGGAAGTTCGATGAGCCGGTCTCCGCCTTTGCGCAGATCCCAAGCAGCGACGACTTCATGCTATCCTCTGCAACAGGTCTGTATCGCTGGTCCCCGGGAACGCACACCCGCAACCTTATCCTCCCTGTCGAGGACCAAAACCCCGTCACCCGCTCCAACGACGCCCGCACCGACCGTACCGGCGGGTTCTGGATTTCCTCCATGGGCCACAAAGCAGAAAAAGGCGCAGGCAGCCTTTATCGCTTTTTCAAGGGGGAATTAGCGAAGGTTGCCAGCGACATCACAATCCCGAATTCCCTTTGTTTCTCGCCAGATGGGGACACTGCGTACTTTTCAGACACGGTGACATCTCAGATCATCAAATGGTCACTAAATGCGCAAACTGGCCTGCCAGAAGGGCCCGCGGAGATATTTGCTGATATCTCCGGGACAGGATTTGGCCCCGACGGTTCCGTGGTTGATGCTGAGGGATATCTCTGGAACGCTCAATGGGGCGGATACAGAGTCGTTCGCTATAAACCTGATGGAATGGTGGATCGCATTATTGAGATTGACGCAAGTCAGGCATCTTGTCCTGCGTTTGGTGGGGCCGACTACAAAACGCTGTTCATTACCACGGCTCGCGAAAACCTGAGTGAGGAGCAATTGGCGAAAGAGCCTCTCGCTGGATCGGTTTTTGCAGTCCCTATTGATACTCCAGGTCTGCCGGACCCTGAACTACAAATGTGATCTCATGAGCGATAAGAAACACTTAGGTATCTGTTACTACCCAGAACATTGGTCAGAGGACTTATGGCAGCAAGACGCCAAAGAAATGGCCGAGCTGGGCATTACCTATGTGCGCATCGCTGAGTTCGCCTGGTCGCGCATTGAGCCTGAACCTGGGCGTTTCTCATGGGATTGGCTGGACAGCGCAATTGAGACTCTCGCAAGTGCGGGGCTCCAGATCGTGATGTGCACCCCAACCGCCACCCCGCCGCGCTGGATGGTGGATAAACACCCGGACATGCTCGCAGTTGACGAGAACGGCCACCCCCGAAAATTCGGTAGCCGCCGCCACTACTGCTTCTCCCACGAAGGTTACCGCTGGGAATCCCGCCGGATCACAGAAATCCTCGCTGAACGATACGGTAATCACCCCTCCGTCGCAGCTTGGCAAACCGATAATGAGTACGGCTGTCATGAGACTGTCCGCTCTTGGTCTGGCTCCTCCCACAAGGCCTTCCAACTCTGGCTGGCGCAAAAGTACGGCAATATCAAAGCCTTAAACGAGGCTTGGGGCAATGTGTTCTGGTCAATGGAATACAACAGCTTTGAGCAGGTCGATCTGCCAAACCTGACGGTGACAGAGAGTAACCCGTCTCATAGGCTTGATTTCAAACGGTTTTCATCAGATCAAGTTGCTGAATTCAATGGTGAGCAAGTCGATATCCTGCGCAAGCTCTCTCCGGGTCGCGCAATCCTCCATAACTTCATGGGTAACACGTTTTCCTTCGACCACTACAAGGTCGGAGACCAGCTCGATATCTCCAGCTGGGATTGCTATCCCCTTGGGTTCCATAGCCAATATCAGATGGAGAACTCGCTGGGCACACCGGATGGCTACTGGGAAGACTATTTCCAGCAAGGCGATCCCGATTATCAGGCCTTCCACCACGACCTTTACAGACAAGCGGGTCATGGCCGCCTCTGGATCATGGAGCTGCAACCCGGCCCCGTGAATTGGGCGCCGTATAACCCGATCCCACTGAAAGGAATGGTGCGTCTGTGGAGCTGGGAAGCTTTCGCCCATGGTGCTGAAACCACAAGCTATTTCCGCTGGCGACAGGCTCCGTTTGCACAGGAGCAAATGCATGCAGGGCTCAAGCAGACAGATAATAAGCCTGCGCAGGCGTATGTCGAAGCCGCTCAGGTTGCCCGCGAAATTGAGGAGCTGGGCGCCTTCACCCCGTCAGAAGCTCCTGTTGCACTCATTGTTGACTACGAAAGTCACTGGGCACACGAAACTCAGCAGCAGGGTCAAGACTTTAGCTACTTCCGTCTTGTCCTCTCCTACTACCGTGCGCTGAGACAAAAGGGCGTCGATGTAGAAGTCATCAGACCAGCCTCCCAGGACTTATCCCCCTACAAGCTGGTCATTGTCCCCGCCCTTTATGCAATGAACGAGGAACTCTCAGAAAACCTCAAAGCCTACATCGAGTTCGGTGGTGTCGTCCTCGGTGGTCCTCGTCTTGCGCAAAAAGACAAGAACTACCAGATCTCTCAAAAGACCTTACATCTTCCTGAACCCTTTGAAGGCGTTGAGGTTCTGCGCGTCAGTACCAGCCCGATAAAGTTTGCGACACCAGTCTCCGACCTTGCGGATCAGGAACGCGGCAAAGCCTACGTCTGGCAAGAAGAGGTCGCCACCAGCCTGCCAATCCTGTTCGAAGACGAGAGCGGCCAACCGATCTTCATGGGCGAAAACAACATCTACTACGTCTCCGCCTGGGCCGACCCAACACTCATGGGCGCCATTTTGGACGAGGTCTTCAAGCCTGCAAAAATTGATAAGGTGGAATTGCCGAGCGGATTGAGAAGAAGCAAAACATCTGTCGGCACTTTCTACTATAACTATTCGAAAAATAAGATGAATTTGAAAGCGCTGCGTCTTGCTGATGCAGCGGAATTGGATGGATTGGAGCTGCCTCCAGCAGGGGTTGCTCTGGTTCGGGAAGGAACTGAAGAGCTATGACTGAAGCTCCAAAAACAAAACTCCGCTCACAAGAGTGGTTTGACTCGCCAGACGATCCGGGCATGACCGCACTATACCTGGAGCGCTACCTGAATTACGGCATTACGCGTGAAGAGCTTCAGTCAGGCCGACCGATTATCGGTATTGCCCAGACGGGGTCCGACCTATCCCCGTGCAACCGTCACCATCTGGTGCTGGCAGAGCGCGTGCGAGAAGGCATCCGCGAAATGGGTGGCATCTGCTTCGAGTTTCCTGTTCATCCTATTCAGGAAACCGGCAAACGCCCGACTGCAGCGCTTGATCGCAACCTTGCTTATCTTGGGCTTGTCGAAACGCTCTACGGTTATCCGCTCGATGGTGTTGTTCTGACCATCGGCTGTGACAAGACCACGCCAGCGCTGCTCATGGCCGCCGCAACTGTCAACATTCCCGCCATCTGCCTGACTGTTGGGCCTATGCTCAATGGCTATCACAAGGGGGAGCGTGTTGGCTCCGGCACGGTTATCTGGAAAGCCCGCAAGATGTTGGCCACCGGAGAGATCGACTACAAAGAGTTCATGGAAATGGCCGCAGATTCTGCGCCATCCGTTGGTTACTGCAACACCATGGGTACGGCGTCTACCATGAATTCGCTGGCGGAAGCTCTGGGCATGAGTCTGCCCGGTTGCGCATCTATCCCCGCACCATATCGCGAACGCGGTCAGATCTCCTATGAGACCGGTAAGCGGATCGTGCAGATGGTGCATGACGATCAAAAGCCGTCAGATGTCCTCACACGCAAGGCGTTTGAAAACGCAATTGCAGTGAACTCGGCCATCGGCGGTTCAACCAATGCGCCAATACATATCAACGCTATTGCACGACATATCGGCGTTGAGCTGCACAACGATGATTGGCAGAACCTAGGCCATAAAATCCCACTGCTTGCCAACGTTCAACCGGCTGGAGCTTACCTTTCAGAAGAGTTCCATCGTGCAGGCGGTATACCGGGCATCTTCTCAGAGCTGATGAAACACGACCACATCCATAAAGATGCTGTCACTGTTTCAGGAAAGACCACAGGTGAAATCTATAGAGAGAGCACAGTCGCCGACTACGACGTGATCTATCCCTATGATAAGCCGATGATGAAAGACGCCGGGTTCCTCAACCTCAAAGGCAACCTCTTCAAATCCGCAATCATGAAAACCTCTGTGATTTCAAAGGATTTCAGAGAGCGTTATCTGTCTAATCCAGATGACTTGGACGCTTTTGAAGGCAAAGTTGTGGTGTTTGATGGTCCTGAAGAGTACCACCACAACATCAACAACGAGGCTCTTGGCATTGACGCCAACACAATCCTCGTCATTCGCGGAACTGGCCCGATCGGCTATCCGGGCGGTGCTGAGGTTGTTAACATGCAGCCGCCGGATGAGCTCTTGAAGCAAGGTATTGATGCACTGCCATGTATCGGTGATGGGCGCCAGTCAGGCACCTCCGGCTCTCCCTCTATCCTCAACGCATCCCCGGAAGCCGCCGTCATGGGTGGCTTAGCTCTGTTGCGTAACGGAGATATCGTTCGCCTTGATCTGAACAAGGGGGAAGCGAATGTGCTGATCTCTGAGGAGGAGCTGGCGAAGCGAAAGCAGGAGTTGGCGGAAAGCGGTGGCTATGAATTCCCTGAGCATCAAACGCCGTGGCAGGAAATCCAGCGCGGTATCGTAGATCAGTTTGATGAAGGCATGGTGCTGAAGCCAGCCGTCAAATACCAGCGTATCGCGCAAAAAGGTCTACCGCGTCATAGTCATTGATTGTGGTTCAAAACGAAAAAAGCCGCCTCAGTTTGAGGCGGCTTTTTTGTTGTTTAAGAACAGCTTAGTCTTCTGTCGCAGCCAGCAGGCTCGCGTTGCCACCAGACGCTGTTGTGTCAATGCAGAGGTGACGTTCCAGCTGATAACGCTCAGGCTGGTTACGCTCCATAATCAGCTGCATCAAAGCACCTTCGCGTTCGGCAAGTTCAGCCTTCATTTCCTTCAGCTCTTGCTCAGCGTGGTTCGCTGCAATGGCATCAACACCTTGAAGCTCTTTCAGCGCACCAACGGCCAGATTGCCTTCCAATGCGACGATTGGAGCGGAAAGGGCACGCAACTTCACAGCAAGCTTCTCAGCGGCTTGCCCAACTGCAATGACGCCGTTGCCAGCTGCCAAAGCCAGAACCACCTGATGCTTCAGGCTTTCTGTATCCGGGCCAAGGCAAAGCACGGTGCCACGTGGCGCAGCATAAAGGCGGTTGGATTCACCGGTTGGTCCAGGCATGTTGTGTGCGTGATCAGCCGCAACACGGTTCAGCAGACCTGTTTCCTTCTCAAACAGGGTTGCAAGTTCGGTGAAGCGACCGAAATTACCTTCCCAAGTGCTGGTGCGTAATGCCCCTCGCGCTTTGAAGATATCCTCGGCGGAGACGGTTTTGCTCAGCTCCACACTGGTCGCCGCTGACGTGTCTGCAAGACGGAAACGGGCCACATAGTGAGGACCACCTGCTTTCGGGCCAGTACCAGACAGGCCTTCGCCACCAAATGGCTGGGATCCAACTATCGCGCCAATCTGGTTTCGGTTCACATAAAGGTTGCCCACCTTCACGCGCTCTACAATGTGCTGAACACGGCTATCTACACGGGTATGCAGACCAAATGTCAGACCGAACTCTTTTGTATTGATCGCGTCAATCGTCTGGTCGATCTCTTCTGCCTTGAAGGTTGCAATGTGCAGAACAGGACCAAAAATTTCTTCGTCCAGCTCTTCGATACCGTCCAGTTTGATCAGTGTCGGAGCAATGAAGTGACCTTTGGTTGGTGCCTTCATCTGTTTGATAACGCGACCTTTTTCAGCCCACTTCTCACAATGTGCAGCAATCTTCTTCTGCGCAGATGCATCAATCACCGGACCAACATCCGTTGACAGGGCTGATGGATCACCCAGTTCCAACTCACTCATGGCACCTAGAAGCATCGCTTTGAAATCTTCAAAGATATCTTCCTGAACATAAAGCATGCGCAGTGCAGAACAACGCTGACCCGCACTTTGGAAACTGGAAGCAATCACATCACGAACAGCCTGCTCAGGCAGAGCCGTGGAATCCACGATCATAGCGTTAAGCCCACCTGTTTCCGCGATCAGCGGTGCAGATGGAGCAAGCGCTTTTGCCATAGCACGGTTGATGTGCTGCGCAGTTCCGGTAGATCCGGTAAAGCAAACACCAGCCACACGGCTGTCAGATGTCAACGCAGCACCAACTTCACCAGCACCTGGCAGCAACTGCAGAGTCTCAACAGGAATGCCAGCCTTGTGCATCAGGCCAACAGCAAACGTTGCGATCAGTGGTGTCTGTGGCGCAGGCTTGGCAAGCACTGGGTTGCCAGCTGCCAGAGCTGCAAATATCTGTCCTGAGAAAATCGCAAGCGGGAAGTTCCAGGGAGAGATACAGGTAATTGGACCACGAAGGCCGCCTTTACCATCACGCTCATCAAGACGGATCGCTTCGTTCGCGTAGTAGCGTGCAAAGTCAACCGCTTCACGCAGTTCGTTGATGGCATCCATGTAGGTCTTGCCAGCTTCACGGGTGAGCAGAGCAAAGATTTCAGGAGCATTCTCTTCAAACAGGTCTGCCGCTTTGCGCAGGATGACAGCACGGTCTTCAGCACTTTTGTCTGCCCACTCAGCGCAGCCGTTATGTGCGGTAGTCAAAGCCGCTTCAATCTGCTCAGGCGTCGCGGTCGCTACGCTGCCAACAACATCCCGCAGATCCGCAGGGTTTTTCACGCTCACCGCTTCAGCGTTCTTGACGGAAGCTGCAATGACAGGATGGCCGTTCCACTTGGTTGCTGAGAAGGATTTCAGGTTCTCAACATACTCAGCTTCCTGGCGTGTATCACTCAGATCCCAGCCCTTTGCGTTTTTACGTCCCGCACCGTAAAGCGCTGGTGGGAGAGGGATCTTGGAGTTGGCAATATGCTCGCCATACTTCTCGATATGCGCCAGCGGATCCTGTGCAATCGCCTCTGGAGTCACGTTTTCATCGCGGATCTGGTGAACGAAGGAACTGTTCGCGCCATTTTCCAACAGGCGGCGAACCAAATAAGCCAGCAGATCTTTATGTGCACCAACCGGAGCGTAGATGCGGCAGTTGGAGCCGTGTTTCTTCATGGTGCGCTCGTGAAGCGCTTCGCCCATGCCATGCAGACGTTGGAACTCGTAGGAGCTCAGCGGGAGATTTTTTCCCAGTTCCAGAATGGTTGCAACACTGTGCGCATTGTGAGTTGCGAACTGCGGATAGATGCGATCCGTCATATCCAGCAGTTTTTCAGCACAAGCAGTGTAGGAGATGTCAGTGGACACCTTACGGGTGAAGACCGGATATCCATCAATACCGAGGGTCTGTGCACGCTTGATTTCGCTGTCCCAGTAAGCACCTTTCACCAGACGCACCATGATCTTGCGATCATACTTCTCAGCAACTGCATAAAGCCAGTCGATCACGTGAGTTGCACGTGGTCCAAACGCCTGTACAACAATACCGAAACCGTCCCAGCCCTCAGTTGCAGGATCCGCCAGCAACGCTTCAATCACATCAAGGGAAATGTCGAGGCGATCCGCTTCTTCCGCGTCGATGTTGAAGCCCATATTGGAGGACTTCGCCAGCATGATAAGGGAGAGGGTGCGAGGCACCAGCTCTTTCATGACACGTTCGCGCTTGGCAAACTCATAGCGTGGGTGCAGAGCAGAAAGCTTGACTGAAATACCTGGATTTTCGCGAATGCTTGCTTTCGTGCAATTGCTGGAAAGCGCGGTAATCGCTTTGGAGTAGGACAGATGATAGTGCTTCGCATCAGCCTCGGTCCGGGCAGCTTCGCCAAGCATGTCGTAGGAGTAGGTGAAGCCGTTACCTTCTTCCGCACGTGCATTGCGCATTGCTTCGCGGATGGTACGGCCAAGAACGAACTGGCGACCCAATTCTTTCATCGCCTGCGCAACAGCGGTACGAACCACAGGCTCACCAAGGCGCTTCACAACACCGCGAATGGTGCCGACGAGGCCCTGATCATCCTGCGCCAGAACCTTACCAGTCAGCAGCAGTGCCCATGTGGACGCGTTGATCAGTGTGGAAGAAGACTGACCCAGGTGCTCTCCCCAGGCACTTGGAGTAATCTTATCCGCAATCAACGCATCAATTGTCTGGGCATCAGGCACGCGAAGCAAAGCTTCCGCAAGGCACATCAACGCAATGCCTTCCTGAGTTGAGAGGCCGTATTCGCCGAGAAAACTCTCCATGATTGTTGGAGAGGTGTTTGCCCGCAAATCTGAGATCAAATCTGCCGCTTTATCAGATGCCCGCTTACGCGAAGGCTCATCCATTTGCAGGGATGAAATGAGCTCCTGAACCACCTGATTTTCGTCAGGAAGGTAGTTATCTCTGATTTTGTTGCGAATGATCTCCGGCGTAGCCTCTGATCCCATGCCGTGCTCCCTACTGTTAAATACCTATTGTTGAGCTGACATTAGCAAAATACCCATAGGGATGTTTCCTGTATTTTTTGATGGTAAAGACTATTCGACTTTGATATTCAGTCGAAATGGTCGTTATGAATAATAAAATGGCATATCATGGAGAAATTGGACGATTTTGATCGTAAGATAGTGGAAGAACTGCAAAAATGCGGGCGTATCACCGTCACTGACCTTGCTAAAAAGGTAGGTCTTTCCAAAACGCCCTGCCAAATTCGCATGAAGAAGTTGGAGGATGCGGGATACATTCTTGGTTATCGGGCAGAAGTAGATCACACCAAGTTAGGGGCAGGTCACATCGCGTTTGTGCAGGTCAAACTCAATGACACGCGCTCACGGTCCTTGGAAGCTTTCAACGCAGCTGCGCGGGAGATTCCAGAGATCGAAGAATGCCACATGATTGCAAGCGGATTTGACTATTTGCTGAAAGTGCGAACTAGAGACATCGGGAGTTATCGTCGCGTACTCGGGGAGAAGCTCTCTGAGATGCCTTACGTTGCCCAGACATCCACATTCGTTTGCATGGAGCAGGTCAAAGACAGGCCGTTCTAGTCGACACCACGCTGCATGTAGTGTGCGTTCGCCCCATACGTCCGGAGTTTATCCTTGAGTAGTTGTTCGTGCACTGCTCGAAAGCCACGTGCCCGCCAGAACTCATTGGCGGTGTCCAGAGCAACCAGCGCAAACTTGTTGATGTACAGACTGCGCGCAACTTGACTCAGTTGTTCAAGAACAGCGCGGGCTGCGCCAATGCCTTGTACCTCCGGCAGCAGGGCTATGTCGTGAATGTAATAGACTTCGGCCTTAAAGGGCAGGGAGCCCAGTAAGCTTGAAAGCGGCGGGATACTGCGATTTTCCCATGGATGAGAGATGATGTAGCCGAGGATGGCGTCTCTATCGTTTTGTCGCAGCACCTGACAACCATGAGGAAACAGTCGCACACGTTCCCGAATACAGTCGATATCCTCCGGCAAATGCGGATAGGTCTGCTGCATGATCTGGTCGATCTCTTGCAGGTCGTCTTCTTGCATCTGGTGCCAGCTAAAATTCTCCATGGCGGTGCTGCATTTCTCACTAATCAGGCTTCTTGCTCATCATCCGGCAGCACAATACGCTCAGGCTTGTGATCTGTCATCGTCAACATTCGCCATCCCATCACAGCAAACAGAATTGTCAGGAGGGGGCTGACGATGTTGAAGAAGGCAAATCCAGCAAATGCCAGTGTTGGAACACCAAGTGTAGCCGCCATATAAGCGCCACAGCTGTTCCATGGAATGAGAGCGGAGGTCACTGTTGCGCTATCCCCAACCGCACGGGACAGAACCTCAGGCCGCAATCGGCGTTGACGGAAAGACTTGCGGTACATCCGGCCCGGAATAACAATCGCAATGTACTGGTCGGCCGCTAGAATGTTAGTCGCGATTGCGGTTGAAACCAGCGACAACACCAGCGCACCAGTGGTCTTGGCTGCGTGTAGGATCGGGCCGATAATCCGGTCCAGAATACCGGCTTTCTCAACCACACCACCAAACGCCAAAGCTGTCATGATCAACCAGATGGTCGTCAGCATATTGCCCATGCCACCACGGCTCAGCAGTGCATCAATAGAAGGGTCTCCTGTCACGCTCACATAACCGTTAGACATGGCGATCCAGACGCCTTTGATCACCTCCAGTGAGTAGGGCAGCGCCGGAGAGGCAGCAAGGCCAACCACTTTGTCTGGATCCATGATGACTGCATAAAGACCGCCCGCCAACGCACCAATAAAGATGGTCGTAAACGGCGGGTAGCGGACAATTGCCAGTCCCAAAACCAGCAAGAGCGGAAGGAAATTGAGCAATGTAATGTCGTAGTGCTGCTCAATGCTGGTCAACGTGCCTTGTGCGACAAAGTCTCCGGGTTCTCCAAGCCACCAGAAGAGGGCTAGCGAAATGATGAGAGCAGGTATGGACGTCCAGAGATTTTCTTTGATGTGCGTGTAAAGATTAGATCCCGCCGCCGCAGTTGCCAGATTAGTTGCATCAGAAAGTGGGGAGGACTTATCTCCGAAATAGGCGCCCGACAGGATTGCGCCAGCAGTGATAGCGGGATCGAGACCCATCTTTGTTGAGATCCCCATCAATCCGATGCCAATGGTCCCTGCAACAGTCCACGAACTACCAATACTGACCGAAACTAAAGCGCAAATGATGACGGTCGTGAAGTAGAAGTAATTTGGGCTAAGGAGTTGTAATCCATAATAAACCATCGCCATGATGGTGCCGGACATAGCCCATGTGCCGATCAGCGAGCCCACTGCAAACAGAATGAAGATCGCATGAAGTCCGGTGCTCACGCTATCAACGACAGCATCCTTCAGTTCATCAAAGTGAAAACCATGGAACAGAGCCACAAAGCTGGCGATCAGAGCACAAAACAAGAGCGCAATCTGGTTTGGTCCTGAGGAGGCTTCGTCTCCAAACAGATAGTAGGAAAGCGCAAGCAGAATGACAAGCGAGGCAACGGGAATGATCGCTCCGGCAAGCGACATTTTTTGAGAATATGGGGCTGGCACTTTGGCCATATGCAATTCGTCCTTTGTGTTCCTGTTGTTTTTGATGGGCAAAATGAAGCCCAAGGACAATCAAATGCATTTGAAACAGGAACGCCCCAAAGCTCACTCAGCTTCGGGGCGTCCATCTCAGTAAAACGTGGTGGCACCAGCCGCTGTGGTAATCGAAGTCCCTTTCTCTCCTAAAATTGCTTGAGGAACTTCAGAGAGCGTGCATATGACGGATTTCTTGCCGGTTTGCCGTGCAAAAGTTTGTGCTGCTTCTACCTTTGGTCCCATAGAGCCTGCAGCAAAACCGTATGCATCCAGTGCATCTGGAGAGGCCGATTTGATCGCGCGTTGGCTCGGTGTACCCCAATCCAGATAAACGGCATCCGCATCTGTCGCCATAATATAGACGTCAGCATCAATCTCTTTGGCAAGAAGGCCTGAACACCGGTCTTTATCGATCACACATTCCACACCAACGAGCTTCTTTTCTTCGTTGTACATAGTTGGAATGCCGCCTCCACCTGCTGCGATGACAAGTACATCATGGTCCAGAAGCCACTTGATAGGCCGGATCTCAAAGATGTGTTTGGGTAATGGGCTTGGCACAACACGCCGCCACTTATCTCCATCTTCTCGAATGGACCAGCCTTTCTCATCGGCAAGTCTCTCCGCTTCTTCTTTGGAGTAAAGCGGACCGATGGGCTTTGTTGGATCTTTGAAAGCCGGATCGTTCGGATCGACTTCAACCTGCGTGAGGATCGTGGCAAATGGCTTTTCAAAGGGCAGGAGGTTCCCAAGTTCCTGCTCGATCATGTAGCCAATCATGCCAACTGTTTCAGCACCCAACACATCCAGAGGGTAGGCCTCAACCTGCTCGTAAGCAGCACCTTGCAGAGCCAGCAAGCCGACCTGAGGGCCATTCCCGTGCGTGATGACCACCTCATGACCATCATCATAAAGTGGCGCCAGCGCTTCTGCGGCGATCCGCGCATTCTTTCGTTGGTTTTCGGCAGTCATTGCCTCCCCACGCCGGAGAAGGGCATTTCCGCCAAGAGCGACGACAACACGCATTATCGGCCTCCAATCGTCGCAACCATGATAGCTTTAATTGTGTGGAGCCGGTTTTCAGCTTGCTCAAATGCCAGATTACGATCTGACTCAAAGACATCTTCAGTCACTTCCATCTCGGAGATCCCGAACTTCTGGAAGATCTCTTCGCCCACCTTAGTTTCCCGGTTATGGAAGGCTGGCAGACAATGCATGAAGAATGTGTTCGGGTTGCCGGTGCCTTCAATCAAGGCCTTGTTGACCTGATAGTCACGTAGCAACTTGATCCGGCTGTCCCAGACATCCGGCGGCTCACCCATGGAGACCCAGACATCTGTATGGATGAAGTCAACACCCTCAGTACCTTCTTTGGCATCATCTGTAATTGTGATGCGCGCACCATACCGCTTTGCATTGAGTTCGGCTGCTTTCAACACATGCGGTTCAGGGTGCAGCTCTTGCGGGCCGATAATGCGAACATCACAGCCACATAGAGCGCCCAGCATCAGCAAAGAGTTGCCCATGTTGTTGCGAGCATCGCCCAGATAGGCAAACGAAATCTCATGCAACGGCTTGGGGCTGTGTTCGGTCATTGTCAACATGTCAGCGAGCATCTGGGTTGGATGCCAGTCATCAGTCAAACCGTTATAGACCGGGACGCCAGAGTACTCGGCGAGGGTTTCAACGGCCTTTTGCCCGGAACCGCGAAACTCAATGGCATCGAACATCCGACCCAGCACACGTGCGGTATCCTTCATGGATTCCTTGTGGCCGATCTGAGAGCCGGATGGATCCAAGTAGGTGACATGTGCTCCCTGATCGTGAGCGGCAACCTCGAAGGCACAACGGGTACGGGTAGAGGTTTTTTCGAAGATCAGGCAGATGTTCTTATCGACAAGTGTCTGCCGTTCTGTTCCAGAGTATTTGGCTCGCTTGAGATCACGGGCCAGATCCAGCATGTAAAGCACTTCGCGTTGGCTGAAGTCTTTGAGCTTGAGGTAACTGCGACCTTTCAGATTGAAAGCCATTTTTCCTTACTCTCCATCTCTTGGATGTTTTTATTGTTCAACGGAGTTTGAAAACACTAGAACTCCACAGCGTCACGCACTGTTGGACAGGTCATGCAGTGTCCACCACCGCGACCACGACCCAGTTCAGACCCGTCAATGGCGATGACTTCCACACCGGCTCGTTGGAGTTTTGAGTTTGTGTAGGTGTTTCGGCGATACCCAACCACGACACCAGGTTCGAGGCAGACAACGTTGTTGCCATCATCCCATTGCTCGCGTTCCTGATCATAAGCATTGCCGCCTGTGGTCACCACATGCAACTTCTGCATACCAAGTGCATTGGCGATGACATCGAACAGATGTCCCTCATCCTGCCTGTAATCGACGCTTTCCGGTTTGTCTCCAGGACGGATCGAGAAGCAAATAATCTCATCGCAAACGCCTGAGAACGCCGTTGCTTTGTCGCGATCAAGAAGGGTGAAAACAGTGTCCAAGTGCATCGCTGCACGGCTCTTTGGCATCTGGCAGGCAATGACCCGAGTTGCCGCCTTATTGCGGAAGAGGGCACGCGCCACCTGGCCGACAGCTTGAGGTGTGGTGCGTTCCCCCATCCCAATTAAAACAACCCCATTGCCGATTGGCATGACGTCGCCGCCTTCGACAGTAGATTCATGGAAGTCTTCATCCGGATCACCCCACCAGAAATTGACCTTGCCCTTGAAGTGAGGGTGGAATTTGTAGATTGCAGTGGTGAGGAGCGTCTCGTTCTGGCGCGCCTGCCAGAACATCGGATTAAGCGTAACGCCGTTATAGATCCAGCAGGTCGTATCGCGGGTGAACAAGGTATTCGGTAAGGGCGGAATGACAAAGTCGTTCGGGTCCAAATAACTGCCAAACACACCTGTTGGTTTGAACCCCAACTCACACCGCGCAATGCCGCCAATCAGATGATCCGCGAGGAACTTCTCGGGCTGCTCGTAAAGCCAGGCCCGCAGGTCCTCGGCCATGCCATAGCCAACGCGATTGTGTGTAATACGCCGTTCCAGTACCCACTTACGAGCTTCCTGATCCTCCAGCGTCTCTTTCAGCAGATTATGCATCTCCAGCACATTCACACCGCGCTCTTCCATTCTGAGGCAGAAATCATAGTGGTGTTTTTGTGCTTCTCGAACCCAGATCACATCATCAAACAGCAACTCCTGACAGTTGCCGGGCGTAAGGCGCATATGCGCAAGCCCGGGACGGCAAACCATCACTTCTTTCAGTTTGCCAACTTCCGAATGAACACCAAATTCAGTCATGTTGCAGACTCCATTCCAGAATTCTTGTTTGTGAGAGATCAGCGTCTCTATGTTTGGTTCAGAGGTTTGATTTGTGCGGCGCAGAGGCATGCTTGCCTCTGCGAAGATTGGAGAAACCGCCTCTAAACGCTGAGCGACAGCGCGAGTGAGATCAAAACGAACAGAATGATCACGAGCGGGATGGCAAACCGAAGCCACTTGTCATAAGGCACCCGCCCAATCGCAAGCCCGCCCATCACAACGGCAAAGGTAGGGTTGAACAGGTTCAACAGCCCACTGGCGGACTGGAAGGCTGTGACCACATATTCTGCCCCTACATTGGAGAACCCTGCCAGCGGGGCCATAATCGGCATGGACAACACAGCAAGGCCTGAGGAAGAGGGCACGAAGAATGACAGCACCAGTTCCAGCCAGAACATCACATTGATAAAGGCAACTTTGCTCAGCCCACTGACGGCCTGCTCGGACCAGTAAAGGATCGTATCGGTAATTGAACCAGCATCCATCACCACAACGATACCGCGTGCAACCCCGATGATCAGCGCGACACCAAGCAGATCACGTGCACCATCCAGGAAGTTGTCGACGAACTCGTGTTCACCTTGTCGGGCAACGATCCCCACGAGAATAGAGGCAGCAAGGAAGAGGGCAGCCATTTCGCCCATCCACCAGCCAAGAACAGCAACGCCGTAGATCAACAGGCCGAATGTGACGACGAAGATCGTCATGATCCAACCGTGCTTCGCCGTGAAATCGGGAATGTCGTCCGTTGAGACACCTTGCAGGAAGTGTTTTTCGTTTTCATCCTTCATTTCGGAAACAAGGGAAGAAGTGTGATCAGCCTTCACCTTTGCAGCGTAACGCATGACCCAAGCCACACAGACTAGCCAACCAACAATCAAGATAAGGAAGCGAAGACCGATGCCGTCTGTAAAAGGCACACCAGCTGCATTAGAGGCGATGACGGTTGCAAACGGGTTGATCGTTGAGCCAAGCGTTCCGATGCCTGCACCCAAAAGAATAACGGCAACACCCGTCATAGAGTCATAACCAGCGCGGATCATCACGGGAATGATGAGCGCGTAAAACGCAAGGCTTTCCTCCGCCATCCCATAGATCGTGCCCCCGGCTGCAAAGAAGGCCATCAGTATGGGGATCATCAAGTTCTCTCGCCCCTTCAATCCCGTCATAATCTTGGCGATCCCTGCATCAATTGCACCTGTTCGGGTCACAACCATCAGGAAGCCACCAATCACAAGAACAAAGACCGCAACATCGATTGCATTTGCCGTGTAGGAGATCGGGTCATAAAGACCTGCAATTGGAGCCATAAAGACTTCAACAGGGCCTTGAGGATTAGCCTCTACCAGATGATAGGTGCCGGGGACCGGCACTTCCTTGTCGAGGATTGGGTTGATCACCCGATCATATTTACCAGCAGGAACGAACCAGGTTGCAATCGCAACGAGAATGATGAGGGCAAATAGAATTGTAAACGCGGTAGGAAACTTGAACTTCGACATTTGCTTTTCCGCTTGGTTATGTGTCGAATGTAAACATGCTCCTGCTACCTAATATCTATGCGTATACTTGCGTCAACATGTCTTGTGTTTCTTGATTAAGCGTCATTGCAAATAAAATATTGTGAAGTGTTGGGGAGTTTTTAAGTAAAGTTGAAGATGATGTTCGAGGTGATCTAACTAAGTTGCAACAAACAACCTACGATAGCGTAAGGCAAACTATTGCAAATCATCTGCTTCTGTCAGATGTTGCATGCGAAAGACATAAATCACGAAATTACAGTGAGTTAACTGAACGAAAAGGACTTCAGAGAAAACTCAATAACATGCAAACTAGTTTTTCCGGGTCGTAATAAGGAACCGAATGCGTGCTTGTCAAGTCAGCACCAATCAGGGAAATGCCCTGTGCTTCCAGCTCAGCCCAATCAAATTCAGCAGCATGTTTTTCATCTGTGACGACAAAATTGAGTAGCTTGTCTGTTGGCGTATCTTCCCCCGCATCAGCGCGCAGATGTTTCAGGAGTGCATCCACCGTCTCATTCGGGCCCATCCCGAATTGCTCAGGATCATTGCCGAGGTTGGGGACATACACTTTCGGGTTTGGGCTACGTGCAATAGACTTGCCCACGCCCTTTGGCAGAAGGTTTGCAATCAGGCTGCTGTGAAAGCTTCCTGGAGGATAGCAGACCATGTCCGCAGTCTCGATAAGATGCTGCTTTTTAGGAGAGACCTCAATCTCCACCGGATCACCTCCAGCCAAAGAACGGGTCAGATAGGTCCGTTGAATCCGGCTTGCAATGGGCGAGGTTTCTTTGCCAGTCATATTATGCTGGCCCACAATGATTTCACCAGAATCCAATTCAACAGCCAGATGCAAACGTGCATCAACAGTCGCCAGAACCGTGCCGAGTGTGTTCACCAGTTTTGAGAACAGGAAGATAATCGGATCAAGCTTCTGATTGTTGTTCAGATACCCCCCGGCAAGGATCAGATTTCCAATGCTGGCGCCTCTCAGATCGAAGTCTGATGGCATCGCATCATGAAAAAATGCTAGCTGATGCCGGATCAGGCGGCGCATTGGATTGGGAACTCGTGCGATCAGTTGATCATGCCCTTCCATCAAATCCACCAGTTCACCGTGCAAGTCCTCAAGAGAAGCCGTTTTTGGAAACCGATGTGTGAAAAGACGGTAGATCTCGGACTGCCCAAGAACACTTTCATCTGCCAGTGCGATCAAGCGTGAGCGCAGATCTCCAATTGCGGGCATACCAAAGGCATGACGTAAAACAGCAGAACTTCCACCGCTATCAAACGGTGTCATCAGGTGAATGGAGTTGTGAGTGTACTGCTTCAAAGCGCGGGCTGTTGGATTAAGCGCGCTTCCTCCGCTGAAGAACAAGAGGGCAGGGCCAAGTTCTGGCAGACGCTTGTAGCGACTGATGCGAACAGGATCTGGTAGGTTTAGACCGCGCGTAACACTGAACTGCTGCATAAATGAACTTGCCCGACTGAGTGATTTTCGATCCCTGTTACCATAGGAGATCTATTCCTCTGGTTTACCGCTAAATTGCAGAAACCACTCAACTAAATAAGCAGCATCCCCAAAGAACTCTAGCGATAATGATTAATCTTTAATGCCTCTAAGAAGCATTAAAGTAAATTTCCAATTAGATATATCAGGAATTCAGTAAAAACTCTGTCAAATCAAAAATGAATATTCGTTGCTCATGAACCAGAGAGATGAAAATAAGAGAAAATACCTGTAGTTCTTGTGGGTTTGATGGGTATTCTTGGTATCTGTATTTGACACCGACAAATTCAGAGGATGTAAAGCTCTGGAAATAATAAAAATAGAGAGAATAACATGAGTTCGCAGGCCCGGCCCGTTGCTCAAGCACAAGCTCAAAACACGTTTAAGTCCATTCCCCAAGCATTCATGGAATCTGTCGAACGCCTTGCCGACAAACCAGCATACTTTGTTCGTGGGAAAGATGGATGGGAAGCAACGAGCTGGACCGAATATGGCGAGCAGGTACGTAACGCTGCAAAAGCACTGCTCGCACTGGGCGTCAATCCTGGTGATGCTGTTTGCATTCTAAGTTACAACCGTCCTGAATGGACCATCATGGACGTGGCTGCCATGATGATTGGGGCTGTGCCAACAGGCATTTACTGGACAGCAGCTGCACCCGAGATCAACTACATTCTGCGCCACTCTCAAGGCCGCATTCTGCTTGCTGAAACCAAAGCCCAGCTTAAAGGTATTGGTGAGCAGGCGGAAAACATGCGCCATCTGCGTAAAACCATTCGCTTGGATGGCCGCGTAGAAAATCCAGATCAATATACATGGGCCAGCTTTATGTCCTTAGGGGAGAACAGCCCGGGACTGGATGCAGAACTTGACCAACGCCTCAATGATATCGCAGCAGAAGACATTGCGCTCCAGATTTACACCTCAGGGACGACAGGGTTGCCAAAAGCCGTGCAGATCAGCCATCGCGCAATCCGTGCAGAATCGGATGCACTGAATCTGGCCTTTAAGCCGACACCAGCTGACCGCTATATTTCCTATCTGCCAATGGCTCATATCGCAGAGCAGTGTGGCACCATTATTCAGGCCTGTGACACTGGCTACCCAGTTTACTACGCCAAGTCCGTAACCAGTCTGGGGGAGCACTTGCCAGAGGTGAGGCCGACTGTAACCTTTGGGGTTCCGCGGATTTTTGAGAAGATCAATGAGAAAGTCGAAAAGCAGCTCAGCAAAGAGAAAGGCTTCAAGGGCAAGCTTATTCAATGGTCTCTTCAAACGAGCAAGGACTGGTACAAAGAAAGCATCAACGGCAAGTCTGCTGGTTTGGTGCTGAACACCAAAAAGAAGATCGCAAACCGCCTCGTACTCGATAAGATCAAGCACAAGATCGGCCTCGACAAAATGCGCATGTTCGTGAGCGGTGGTGCGCCCGTATCCAAACGCGTTCTGGAGGCCTTTACAGGACTGGATATCGTCATCCGCGAAGTCTATGGCCAGTCAGAAAACTGTGGTGGTGCGACCATCAACATCATTGGAGCAACCCGTCTGGGTTCTGTCGGAAAGCCTATGGATGGTGTCACGATCAAGATCGCCGCAGATGGTGAGATCCTCTGTAAGGCAGACACCAACTTCTCTAGTTATGCGCATGATCCTGCCGCAACAGATGAATCTCTGCGCGATGGTTGGCTCTACAGCGGCGATATCGGCTACTTCGACAAGGAAGGCTATCTCTTTATCACAGGCCGTAAAAAAGAGCTTATCATCACGTCTGGAGGTAAGAACATCTCGCCTGCGTTGCTTGAGCAAGACCTTATGGAAATTCCTTTTGTCGAATATGCAGTTGTTGCAGGCAACAATCAGAATTTTTTAAGCGCTCTGATCACCATTGATGGTGCGATGGCACAGCGATTTGCAACTGAGAACAACATCGAGCCGGAAGATGTTTTGAAATCAGATCAGTTGCGGAGTGTAATTCAGGCCAGCATCAAAAAAGTGAATGCACGTCATTCACGGGTTGAGCGTATTCGCAAGTTTGAGATTTTACCGGCTGGCTTCTCGATCCAGACGGGTGAACTGACGCCAACATTGAAGATCAGACGCGCGAAAATACTCAATAACCATGCTGATGCTCTGGAAGCAATCTACAAGCACGACGATTAAAGCAGGTCCCTGATGTCAGAAGCCCCTTGGTCCAGAGGCATGGTCCAAGGGGCTTCCAAGGGATAAAGCAGGGGCCAAAGCTTACCTACTTTTCATCAAGGAACCAGTTTGCTGCATTGTTGTAGCAAATGTCCCTGATCATGCCTCCCGCAAGCTCAAAATCACCCGGAATGTGGCCCTTATCCATCCATTCCCCAACGATCCTGCAAAGCAAGCGACGGAAATACTCGTGTCGAGGGAAAGATAGGAACGATCTGCTGTCTGTCAACATGCCGAGGAACTGCGAAAGCAATCCCATCTGCGCAAGTTGTGTCATCTGGCGTTCCATGCCGTCCAACTGGTCATTGTGCCACCAGCCTGTTCCTGCTTGAATTTTGCCGCCGAAGGAACCGTCCTGGAAATTTCCAGCTGTTGTTACGACAACTTCGTTCTTGGTTGGATCAAGAGAATACAGCACAGTTCTGGGCAATGCTTTCTCACGATCCAAAGTGTCGAGGAACTGGTTGAGTGGATTAGCAAGCTCACGATCATCAATGCCATCACAGCCGACATCTGGCCCCAGCGCTTTGAACATGCGGCTGCGGTTATTCCGTGTCGCACCAATGTGCATCTGCATCACCCAGCCACGTTTTGCGTATTCCTTTCCTAGGAACACCTGAACAGCTGATTGAAATGCAGTCACATCATCAAGACTTAGAGTTGCTCCGCTTTGTCCCTCTTTGAAGATACGGTTCAGCTCAGTACCGGACGGAACCGGGCAGAACAGCATGGAGTCCAGACCATGGTCCGCCGCACGGCAACCATGTCGTCCAAAGTGATCCAGTCGTATGGATAGCGCCTCAAGCAAACGCTCATACTTGTCGATATGGAAACCAACGGTTCTGCTGAGTTTCATGATGTAATCAGGAAACGTCGGCTTATCGATCTTAAAGGCCGGGTCAGGCCGAAAAGTTGGCCGAACAACGATTGTAGAGGTTGGATCCTGCGCGATCATCTTATGCCAGTGCAGGTCATCGCAAGGGTCATCAGTCGTTCCCAGCATCTTCACGTGCTGCATCTGCAACAGGCCACGAGCGGAAAATGGTTTGGTCGTAAGCTTTCCGTTACAAACTTCCCAGACAGTCTCAGCGGACTTCTCTGAGAGGATCACACCTTCCAGCCCGAAGTAGCGATACATCTCCAGATGCGTCCAATGGTACAGCGGGTTCCCAAGAAACTTCGGCATAACAGAAGCGTAGGCGAGGAACTTCTCTTTGAAGCTGGTGTCCTTGCCGGTGATCAGGCTTTCATCAATCCCGGCCCACCGCATAGCACGCCATTTGTAGTGATCGCCCTCAAGCCAGACGCGGCCAATGTCATCAAAGCGATGGTCTTCAGCAATGGTCCGCGGACATAAGTGGTTGTGGTAGTCCACGATTGGCATTTCTGCTGCATAGTCGTGGTAAAGCCGCTGTGCTGCTTCTGTCTCGAGGAGGAAGTCTTGTCCAAGAAATGGCTGCATCGTTTTTGCCCTGAAGGTAGGGGGATTGATCCTGTGACCAATCCCTGAGTATGAGCGTTTGCTCAGCCTGTGGCCGAGCAAGGATTTCCATAAAACCTAGTCAGCCAAATCAGCGACAGCCTGCGCGGCACCTTTTTCTGCCACTGCTTGGTAGGCCTTGTGAACCGCTTTCTTGAACTCATCGTTAGCAACAAGTTCAGATGGGAACACAGAATCCAAGGCAAGCAGAGTATCGACATAGGTTGTTGCGGCGCCGCCGTCTTTGGCGACAATTTCGGCAAGCTTCTCTTTCATCGGATCAACCACTTCGTAGCTTTCGCCATTGCGATCCGCGCGGATGTAGTTCATCCAGCCACCAATACCGAGCACCAGATGACGATAGTCGCCGCCATTGGCCAGATGAAACTTCACAGAGTTTAACCAGCGCTGCGGCATCTTCTGTGTTCCATCAGCAGCAATCTGCCAGGTACGGTGTTTCAGCTTGGAGTTGGAGTAGCGTTTGAGCAATGAGTCAGCGTAGGCCACCAGATCCACATCACCCGGAACATCCAATGTAGGAAGCTGTTCATCCACCATCAGCTTGCGTGCTTCTGCGTAAAATACAGGATCGGCAGCGCAATCCGCAATGGTCTCCTTGCCAGCAAGGAAGCCAAGGTAGGCAAGGAAGGAATGAGAGCCGTTCAGAGTGCGAAGCTTCATCTCTTCAAACGGCTCAACATCCGTAACAAGTTGCGCGCCAGCAAGCTCCCACTGTGGTCGTCCAGCTTTGAAGTTGTCTTCAATCACCCACTGACGGAACGGCTCGCATACGATGCCATTCAGATCAATTTGTCCGCCAAGGCTCTTGCGGATGAGGTCTCGGGACTCGTCAGTCAGCGCAGGCACGATGCGGTCCACCATGGTGGATGGAAAAGAGACATTTTCCTCGATCCATGCAGCTAACTCTGCATTCTGCTTGGCCGCAAACTCACGAACGGCAACTCCGCAGAGCACGCCATTATGAGGTAAGTTATCGCAAGACATCACCGTGATAGGGCCGTTGCCAAGCGCCCGACGTTTCGCAAGGCCGGCGACGATCAACCCGATAGCGGTTTGGGGAGCCTCTGGTGCTTTAAGATCCTGCTGGATCATTGGATTGTCCAGATCCAGCTTCCCGTTTGTAACGCAGTAGCCTTTCTCGGTAATGGTGAGAGAAATGACCTTCAGCTGCTCTTCGGCTAGTCCGTCGATCAGTGTTGATACGCCATCGCGTGCTACGTGCTGTGTCTCGCAAACAGCACCGAGGAGCCGGGTATTGGTGCCCTCATCAGCAGTCTCAACCAACGTGTAGAGGTGACCATTCTCTGCAAGTTTATCGAACAGATCTGGCGTTCCAAACAACTCAATCACCCGCAAGCCCCAATCACCGCCACCGGCAGCAAGTGTTTCGTGCAGATGCATTGCAACGTGAGCACGGGCAAAGGCACCAAAACCAATATGAGCAATACGCGGCTTTAATGATGTACGATCATAAGATGGGACAGACACATCACCTGGAAGCGTATTGAGATCGAGTTTCTGAAATTCAAAAGTCATAGGAGGTGGACCTTATCAAAGCTCATTGAGTGAGAAAGTGTGAGTGTCATCCGAAACCTTTTGTCCGTTCACGACCACAGTCGGAACAAGACCATTCGGTGAGCGGCCTTTGATGAAAACGGAAAGTTCTCGTCCATCAATCTCAAGTGAACCGCTGCGGCACAAAGTTAAAATTTGCTCGTTGGAACTGCAGGAAAGAATCATATGCAAGGTGCTGTGCGTGCCATCGAGCCATTTATGGCTGATGCCATCATCTTCAAAAACAGCAAGCTCTCGCTTTCCGGCGCTTTGGAACGGGAAGATCGCCAGGGCTTCAAGATGGCACTCAGTGGTGTTTTTAGCTGTTGGGTTAGCAAGCGGAATGACGGTACCAGCACGCACGAACAGGGGGAGGCGTTCCAAAGGTGCATCAACAACGATGGTCTGTCCGCTCTTGTGATACGCGCCTGTATCGAATTCGTACCAGCCATCGCCATTATCTGGCAGATAAACCTCACGTATTGTCGCTCCTTGCTCAACCACAGAAGCAACCAACAGGTCCTTGCCGAGCAGATAATCATCCGTCTCCGCAAAGGTGCGCGCGTCTCCTTCGTGATCAAGGAATGTTGGGCGCAAAAGCGGCTCATCCATCACATGCATGTCGTGCAGCATGGTGTAGAAATACGGCATCAGATGCTGACGCAGTTGGATGGCATTGCGGATGAGGGGCGTAACTTCCGGATACATCCAGGCTTCATTGACCGTTGCATCATCATTCCACGAATGGATCGTGAAACGCGGATGCATGACGCCATTTTGAACCCAGCGTACAAACAACTCAGGATCAGGACGAGCACCAGAGAAGCCGCCCACATCGTGGCCGACATTGTAGATACCTGACATCGACAGCCCGAGACCCATCTTGATGTTGTATTTCAGGTTGTTCCAGTCAGTTCGGTTATCACCAGTCCACGTCTGTACATAGCGTTGCAAGCCGGGACAGCCACTGCGAGAGATAAGATAAGGGCGCTCTTCCGATGCATACTCCACCTGTGCTTCATAAGAGGCACGCATCATCAGGAAAGAATGAAGCGGACGAATGAGCCCGACGTCAATCTCTTCACCAAACCCCTGACAGCGAGCAGAGAAATCCCAGATCTCATACTCGTTGTTGTCGTTCCAGGTAGAACCGATACCGCGCTCAAGCAACTGCTCGGTGACGTTGGCTTTCCACCAACTCACAGTATCCGGATTGGTGAAGTCGAGGTGAGAACCTTCATCATCCCAGAACAGAGACCGCTCTGGCTGATCAACCTCACTGTCTTGAATGAACAGGCCTTTCGCTGCCACATCACCATACATAGGATGGTCCTGTAGTAGACATGGCTTGATGTTCGCAGCGAGATGAACGCCAGCATCCAGAAACTTTGAGGTCATGGCCTTTGGATCAGGACATTTCTCGTAGTTCCAGTTGAACACATAGCGTTTGGAGCCAATCGATGTGTAACCGGAGGAGAGCTGGAAACTATCGCAAGGAATGGCGTGCTCTTTGATCAGATCAACAAAGCCTTCCAACTGTTCCTGCGCATTCTCCGCATCGGTGTAATACATGGTCGAGCCGGAATACCCGAGGCTCCATTTCGGCGGGAAGATATGCTTGCCAGTCAGCCAAACCTGCGTCTTGGTCACCTCCAGTAGGGAAGGGCCGAGCATAAAATAATAGTCCAGATCTCCGTCTTCAGCACGGTATGATCTGTAAGGCTGATGATAGTTGTCGATCTCATTGCCAAGATCAAACCAGCAGCTCGCAAGATTGTCGTAGAACACCCCATAAGAGACGCCAGAACCGGTGCGTGTCAGCGTAAACGGCAGATGCTTGTAAAGTGGGTCGGTGGTCTCTGCATCATACCCCATCGCATCCAGATTACGCATTTCGTAGCGGCGACCATTGCGCAGCAGATTGCCAGCTTTTTCACCGAGGCCATAAATCCGGTCATCTGCAGATTGGCTGAAGAAATGCGAGTTCTTGTGGTCTTTGACGCCTAGCATATAAGCGCCTGTAGGCCGTTCGCTGGCGATAACCTGGTATGACCCGTCTTCGCTTTTTGCCTCCCAGATTATCTGAAGCGGCGTTTTCACGCAGACGCGTAAAGCCCGCGTCTCCAGTGTAAGTGTGTCCTCTGCAAGCTCTTGCTTAAACTCTGGCAGCGAAAAGCCTTCGACAGAAAGACGAGACCGGCCTTCAAGCGGTACCGGTGTTTCTGCCGGAGTGATGGACCATGTTCGTCCTTGCCGGAACTCACTATTCTTGCGCAAAAGAACCCGAACAAGCTTGTCTTCAAGAACGAACAGAGAAAGCAGATGCTTGTTATCTACAAGCAGGTCAACCCGGTTCTGTTCGGTCTCGATGTAGGACCACTTACCTAGCGTTTTCATTATGCTTCAACCAGTTTTGTTGGGTGTTGTTATGGTTGCAAAGTGTCTGTCTGTTATCCGCCGTAACCAAGAATGACGCGCGGCAGGAACAGGCTGATTTCTGGAATGAAAGTCACCAGCATCAGGATGGAAATCACCGCTGCATAGAATGGCAGCATTGGTTTGATCAGATCCTGAATAGCAACTTTGCCTACAGAGCAACTGATGAACAACGCACTGCCCACTGGCGGCGTAATGATGCCGATGCACAGGTTGTAGGTCATCATAATACCGAAGTGCACAGGATCCATGCCAAGCTCAGTCGCGACAGGCAGGAAGATTGGTGTGAAGATCAGCAGCGCAGGGGTCATGTCCATAAAGGTGCCAATTACCAGCAGGCAGATGTTGATCACCAGCATGATGATGAATGGGTTTTCTGAGACATTCGCCAGTGCTTCACCAATTGCGTATGGAATGTCAGAGAATGTCATGGCCCAGGACATGCCGATAGAACAACCAATCAGAAGCAGCACGATGGAACTGGTAATGGCACTCTCAAGAATGATGGTGGGTAGATCAGTGACCTTCACTTCGCGGTAAATGCCAACCGCCAGTAGCAAGGTGTAAACCACTGCCACAGCAGAAGCTTCTGTGGCAGTAAAGACACCACCAATGATTCCACCCATGATGATGAAGATGAGCAACAACGGCAGGAAAGCATCAGCGATTTTGAAGAGGATCTCTTTGAAACTTGGCAGCGGGATCAGTGGATAGCCACGTTTCGCAGCAACGATACCAGCCACAACCATCACACCAAGACCCATCAGGATACCTGGCAAGTATCCGGCAACGAACAGCGTTGCCACGGATGTGCCGCCAGAGATCAGAGAGTAAACGATCAGCGTTGAGGAAGGTGGGATCAGCATGCCAGTTGGGCAGGAGGCTGCATTCACCGCAGCAGAAAAGGCAGGGTCATAGCCTTCTTTGCGCTGTAGCGGAGACATGATGCCACCGATTGCAGCAGCAGAGGCTACAGCAGAGCCCGAAATGGAGCCAAACAACATATTTGCCAGCACGTTGACGTGTGCCAAAGCCCCCGGCAAACGTCCGCCAACAATCTTGGCCAGCTCAATCAAGCGGCGTGCGATACCGCCAGAGTTCATGATGTTGCCAGCGAGAATGAAGAACGGGATCGCCAACAGTGTGAAGCTGTCCAGACCACTCGCCATCTTCTGTGAAACAACAAAAAGGGCCTGATCAAACGAGATCAGAAAGGTGATTGTTGCTGTTGCCGCCAGCCCGATTGCAAAGGAGATCGGCACGCCGAGTGTAACGAGAATGCCAAACACACCAAACAGAATAAGACCGCTTTGAAGCTCACTACTTAAAAATTCCATCAGACTTACTCTTATTTTGCAGCAGGATCAGCGGCATCAGGCATCTGGTCGTTTGGACCTGTACCCGTGCCATTGACGAGACCAATGAAGAACTCAATGCAGTAGAACAGCATGATGCCGCCAGAGAACGGAATAGCTGCGTAGATGTAGCCCATTGGAACGCGAAGAGCGGGCGAGACTTGCCCGTTCGCGAGTGTCTTCAGGACCAGTTGTCCGCCGCCGTAAAGCATGACAACACCTGAGAAGAAGGCGATCGCCAGAATGATGAAGTAATCTGAAAACAATTTCCGATTGCCGACCAGCGAGCCGGTTAAAAGATCAATTGCCAGGTGTCTTCGCATTCCAAGCGTATAGGCCGCACCAATCAGGCCGATCCACATAAACATGAAACGAGCAAGTTCATCGGTCACGGTGCTTGGCGTGCCAAGAACGTATCTCGAAAAAACCTGCCAAACCACACACACCACGAGCACGACAAAAACCGACACCGTGACGGCCTTGAGGATCGTGTTAACTATTTTGGTCAGCGCTTGCATTTTATTTCCCTAATCCAGGTGAAGGCGCGGGCTCAGTATGCAGAAAGAATCTACAGTGGGCGACCAATTTCTCCTGAGGGGTTGTTCAGGAGATCTTGAATTCGTGAGAGGGTTTCAGTTGGAGATCTGCAAATCTACGGATATCCAATGAATCCAATTAAATTACCTCTCCTCCAATTAATTGCTGATTTTTGATTATTGGTCAACCAATATGATAAAATGGTTTGACAATGTCGCAGTTTTGTACAAATGTGACATGTGTGGAGAGAGGTTTGGTTGATCTCCTTTCTCCACAATTCAACGGTATCAGCGGAATTGCTCTGACCTCTTGTTTTTCAAGGAAGATGTAGAGACGGGAGCAACGCCAACCAATGGTAGCGTGCTGAAAGATGTATTCTGAGGCAAAGGGAAGGGGAACAAGCTCTCAGTCAGCTATTTAAACTATTTATAACAGTAGCTTGAGAGTTTGGACTATTGGTTTGATACATACATTTCGGAATGATGACACTCTTTGAGTGTACAGAGGTCCCGGTGTGATGATTTTCAGATCAATGGCACATTCGCCTGATTTTCTCAAATACACACAAATAGGTCGACCAACTTGGACGGATGTCCCAACAACGACGAAACCAATATTGGTCAACGAGGATCAGTGATGCTTGAGCGGATGGAAGGTGCCGATAACGGCCTGGCTTGCTTGCATGATGAGGACTATGACGTTCCTTTCAATAAGCAGAATCTGAACAGCAGCACGCTGATTTTCACCGGCGGCCGTAAGGCTGAGTCGCTAAACGGAGAGTGGAACTTCTGCGTCGACCTGCTAGATACCGGCCTGCGTCAGAAATGGTTCTCTTTCACTCCAGAAGCGCGGGAAGATAAGACTGAGCCTTACGATTACGACCCTTATGCAGGCGAAACGGTTCCAGTCCCTTCGTGCTGGTCCATGCTCAAGGACAAATGGTACTTCTTTGAAGGCAGTGCGTGGTACACCCGCTCGCTGGATCTGGATGAACTGTCGGAAGACGAGCGCTTGTTCCTGAGAGTTGGAGCAGCGCAGTACGATTGTAAGGTGTTCCTGAATGGCGAGTTTCTCGGCAACCACTACGGCGGGTCCACACCATTCAATGTAGAGCTAACCGATCACGCAAAATCGGGTCGCAACTGGTTGATGCTGTGCGTAAACAACACCCGCACGCTGGATCGTGTCCCGATGCGAAATACCGATTGGTTCAACTACGGTGGCATTTATCGGGACGTAGAGCTCTATAGAACCCCGAAAACATTCATCTCAGATTTCTTCGCTTACCTGATCCCTGACAGCTCCTACGATAAAATCGTGATTGAGCTGCAGGTCAACGGCCCAGACAGAGCGTCCGTCACAGTCGAATTCAAAGAGTTGGGCATCAAGTCTGAGGTTCCCGTTGACAAAGACGGGTTCGGAAAACTGGTTATCCCATCAAAACCAGAGCTGTGGTCACCAGAACACCCGCGCCTCTATCAGGCAACAGCCTCTGTTGGAGAAGATCGTGTCGAAGACATGATCGGGTTCCGTCAGATAGATCAAGTCGGAACGGACGTTCAGCTCAATGGCAAGCCAATCTTTTTTCGAGGCATCTCCGTGCACGAGGATGACGAGTTTACCGGTAAAGTCTTGCGTGATGAGGATCTGGAGCAACGGTTCCGACATGCTAAAGAGCTGAACTGCAATTTCATGCGGTTCGCCCATTACCCGCACGATGAACGCGCGGCAAAAATGGCAGACCGCGAAGGCATTCTTCTTTGGGAGGAAATTCCGGTTTACTGGGCAATCGACTTCAAGAACCCGGATACCCTCAAAGACGCCCGCAACCAGCTTCAGGAGCTGATCAAGCGTGATCGCAACAGAGCATCTGTCGTCATCTGGTCTGTTGGAAACGAGAACCCAGACACTGACGAGCGCCTCTCGTTCATGAAGCATCTGGTTGATACTGCAAAAGAGATGGACCCGACACGTCTGACTTCTGCTGCCTGTCTCGTGAACCACACCAAGAACCGTATCGAGGATCGCCTGATCCAGCATATCAATGTGATCGGCATTAACGAGTACTATGGTTGGTATGAGGAGAATTTCGACGACCTGATCGACTTCCTGGACAACTCCGAGCCGGGCAAACCTGTGGTCATCTCCGAAACTGGTGCAGATGGTTACATCGGTGAGGGGAAACTGGAGAAGGGCTTCTTCAGTGAGAGTTACATGGCTGAGGTTTACCGCAAGCAGATTGCCACCTTACGCCAGCGAGAATTCGTAAAGGGCATCTCACCATGGATCCTCTATGATTTCCGTGTCGAACGTCGACAGAATATGTTCCAGCAAGGCTGGAACCGCAAAGGCTTGATCGCCTCAGACAAGAAAACAAAGAAAACAGCCTTCAAACTTCTTGCAGATTTTTATGCAGAGCTGAAAGCGAAAAACTGATCTGGATTGCACCATGACATTAGACTCGAACAGAAGACGTTATCAGGATGTGGCAGAAGAGCTGGTTCGCGATTTGGCGAACGGTGCTTTTGCAATTGGTGACAAGCTCCCTACAGAGCGCAAGATTTCTGAGGATCTGGGCGTTAGTCGGTCGCTGGTCAGAGACGCGATGATCATGTTGGAAGTGCAGGGACTTGTCGACGTCCGCAAAGGCTCAGGTACTTATGTCCTCCGTCTTCCGGGCGATGTGACACCAGACAGTTCACTAGAGCAGGACATTGGCCCATTTGAACTGCTGCAGGCTCGCCAGCTGCTGGAAAGCAACATTGCAGCTTTTGCCGCAACAATGGCGACCAAAGCTGATGTGATGCAGATGCGCGAGACGCTGGCAAAGGAACGGGTTGAAATTGAATCTGGTTCGGGAAGTCACAAAGCTGACGAGGAATTCCACCGTCTGGTCGCTCAGGCAAGCCAGAACTCTGTCCTGACTGAGTCTGTTGAGCATCTTTGGACCCTGCGCAAGCGTTCTCGCATGTGGGAGCAACTGCATCAGCGCATCTTTGACCAAGGCTATCAGATTAAGTGGTTGGATGATCACCAGGCAATCCTGTCGGCGCTGCAATGCCGGGATCCGCAAATGGCCCGACAAGCCATGTGGCAGCATCTGGAGAATGTGCGCATGACACTGTTGGAGCTTTCAGATGTCGATGATCCTGCATTTGACGCATACCTGTTTGATACCGATCCGCTGGCAGCGGTGAGCGATCTCAAAAAATAACCGAAGTGAAATGTTAAACCGGGCTTTGGCCCCAAAATTTGAAAAGCAAAGAGCTAAACATGGAACAGACTTGGCGCTGGTATGGCCCACATGATCCGGTCACTCTCAAAGATGTTCGGCAGGCAGGGGCAACGGGCATTGTCACCGCTCTCCATCACATCCCGAATGGCGTAGTGTGGCCAGTTGAAGAAATTCAAAAGCGCAAAGACGAGATCGAAGCTGCCGGTCTTGTCTGGTCTGTTGTCGAAAGTGTTCCGGTCCATGAGCATATAAAAACGCGCACTGGGGATTTCGAAAAGTATATCGAGACCTATAAGCAATCTATCCGCAATCTAGTGGCCTGCGGCATCACCAAGATCTGCTACAACTTCATGCCTGTACTTGACTGGACACGTACAGATCTGACCTACGAACTAGAAACAGGCGCGACCTGTCTTCGCTTTGATGCAGATGTCTTCACAGCCTTCGATATCTTCATGCTCGAGCGCCCGAACGCTAAAGAAGAATACTCTGCAGAAGAAGTTGCGCGCGCAACCGCTGTCTTCGAGGCGATGTCTCAGGAAGATAAAGATGGATTGGTTAGAACGATCCTGGCCGGCCTTCCTGGGTCGGAAGAATCCTACACGGTTGCAGATATTCGCGCCCACCTGGAGCGCTACAACGGCATTGATGCGGATAAGCTAAGAGAGCATCTGGCGCTGTTCCTCAAAGAGGTCATTCCAGTGTGTGCAGAAACTGGAGCGGTGATGGCAATCCATCCGGATGATCCTCCGCGCCCGCTGCTGGGCTTACCGCGGGTATGCTCAACTGAATCCGATTATGAATATATTTCGAAGGCAGTCGATGTACCTGAAAACGGCTTTACATTCTGCACTGGCTCTCTGGGTGTTCGGGCTGATAATGATCTTGTAGGCATTGTGCAACGCTATGCCAAGCGCATCCATTTCGTCCACCTGCGGGCCACCAAACGCGAAGACAATCCGCTGTCCTTCCACGAGGCGGACCATCTGACTGGTGATGTTGATATGGTTGGTGTGATCTCAGCCTTGGTGGATGAAGAAGAGCGTAGGAAAGCATCTGGCTCTGATGATCTGATACCGTTCCGCCCAGACCACGGCCATGCCATGCTCTCAGACCTGCAAATGAAATCTGCGCCGGGTTATCCAGCAGTGGGCCGTTTGCGTGGCCTTGCAGAGTTACGCGGTGTTGAAACAGCAATACGAGCGATGCGCGAACCTGCATAAGCTAAATTCAGAAAACAAACATCGATAAGCCGGGGCATTGCTCCGGCTTTTTTGTACTCACTGTGAAATCAACGAATATTTTATTTGTGTAATATTATTACATAACATATAAAAGCCATCCCCTTCGTGGTGCTGCCCACGGTGAGTTGAGGTGCCTATTGTGCAATTGATTGAGATGGATGGAGTTGGGATCAAACGGCAAGGCCGTTGGTTGATCCAGAATGTGACTCTGAGTGTGAAAGCTGGTGAGATTGTAACGCTCATCGGGCCGAATGGAGCTGGCAAAAGCACGACCGCGAAAACCGCATTAGGCGTGTTGAAAGCAGATGCCGGAAAGATCAAGCGCAAACCCAATCTCAAAGTCGGCTATGTCCCTCAAAAGCTTGCCGTGGACTGGACAATGCCTTTGACTGTCGGCCGCTTGATGAGCCTGACCGCCAAACCGTCTAGGGCTGAGATTGATAAGGTGCTGGAGAAAACGGGCATCTCGCATCTCATCAATGCCAATGTGCAGCAGCTTTCGGGTGGTGAATATCAAAGAGCACTGTTGGCAAGAGCGATCCTGCGCACACCAGACCTTCTCGTTCTGGATGAGCCGGTACAGGGTGTCGACTATTCCGGTGAGATAGCTCTTTACAATCTGATCCTCCAAATTCGTGAGGAACTGAACTGCGGTATCCTGCTCATTTCGCACGACTTGCACGTGGTGATGGCGCAGACAGATACAGTGGTCTGCCTTAACGGCCATGTGTGCTGCAGCGGCGCACCGGAACATGTGGCAGCTTCTGATGCCTACAAGCAGCTCTTCGGGGATGCTGCCTCACAGTCTCTGGCGATCTACCACCATCATCACGACCACAGCCACAAGGCCGACGGAACAATTGTTCCATCCAAAGGGGATTCTGGAGACTGCTGCAATCATGGATGATTTTATTCTAAGAGCCATGTTGGCGGGGATTGGACTTGCTCTCGTCAGCGGACCACTCGGCTGCTTCGTCGTCTGGCGTCGGATGGCCTATTTCGGCGATACCATGTCCCACTCAGCGCTTCTTGGCGTTGCGCTTGCCTTCCTGTTGAACATCAATCTCATGGTAGGCGTACTGGGTGTGACAGTAACGGTCTCCTTGTGTTTGCTCATCTTGCAAAAACGGGGGGCGCTCTCAACGGATGCTTTGCTGGGGTTATTGTCGCATTCGGCTCTTGCGCTCGGCATGGTCCTGATTGCGTTCATGAGCTCAGTGCGTTTTGATCTGCTCTCTTTGCTGTTTGGGGATATCCTCGCTGTTGGCAATGAGGACGTCATTGCAATTTACGCCTGCGCCGCAGTTATTCTCGGTTTGATGTACTTTCTCTGGCGCCCATTGCTGGCGTCCACGGTCAATCGGGAACTGGCGGAAGCTGAAGGTTTCAATCCAGACCTGACACAGCTCGTTTTTATGGTCATGATGGCAGCAATCATTGCTATTGCCATGAAGATTGTCGGCGTTTTGCTGATCACTGCGCTTCTGATTATCCCAGCAGCGACAGCGCGCTGGTTTGCCAGAACACCGGAGCAAATGGCCGTTGCCTCATCTATCATCGGTGTGGCGAGTGTTATCCTTGGTCTGGAAGGCTCACTGCAGTTTGACAGCGCATCCGGTCCATCCATCGTTGTGGCCAGCCTGTGCTTATTTTTGCTTTCATTGTTTGCATCCCGGCTGATAAACAGAGTATTGGGAAAGGAGCGAGGGCAGTAGAGCGTATTCCCCAAAAGTGGTTCCAGTTTTTGGATAAGAAGACGCTTGAGAACAAAGTGTTCTGGCTTGATGCGTGAATGCATAGGAACGCAACAAGCTTTGGAGTGAAAGAAGTGGCAATGGCAACTGCAGAAGTGAAGCTCACTAAAAATCAGCGTCTGGTTCTGGATTTGCTGTGCGCTTCAGATGCACCTATGAGTGCGTACTCCATTTTGGATCAACTTCGCTCTGAGGGACTTCGCGCACCATTGCAGGTCTACCGTGCTCTGGACAAGCTCATCGGGCTGGGCCTGATCCATCGTCTCGAAAGTATGAACGCTTTTGTCGCGTGTGCACATCCCTCATGTCATTCTGTAGAGATGGTTGGCTTTGCGATTTGTGAAGCTTGTGGCAAGGCGCTGGAATTTGCTGACAATGATGTCGCGGAAATTCTGAGCGGTTGGGCCAGCGCGAATGGCTTTGATGCCAAATCAACCTCCATCGAGATTAAAGGCACCTGTGCATCCTGCCAAGGAAAGTTGGAAAACTCTTCAGGAACTGAGTGAAAATCTGCGCCGTAGATCAAAGAGGCTGGGTACATCACTCTCTGTGTGGTGCAGTTCTGAAGGTTCGATCAGTTCTCGCGAAATCCAGTTTGTCGTGTAAAGCAAAGGCTTCTTCTGTTGGCGCGACGTTGGTTGGCCGCCAAACCCGCTGCCATCGACAAGAATAAGATCACTTGGAAGTTTTCGTCGAAGTTCGGAGAGGCTGGAAAACAGCAGGGATCGATTCTTACTACACACCTGTAACCCAGTAGCTCGTTCTGCAAGTCTTGCAAGGATATCCGGGAACGAGCGTGTACGTTCACTCACCACATACCTCAGGAAAATGCCGGGTGAGTAATCCCCGAACAGACCTTCAATGTCGTCCTCCGGGTGTACTTCGCTCCAATTTCGAAACGGAACATATAGCGCATTTTCGTTGTTGTAGAAGGCTTCATGGCTAACCGTGTTGAAGTGGCCTTGATGTTTGGACGAAAACACAAGGTTCAACTGGCTCTGCTCAGGCGCGACAGCTTCGTCTATAATGCGGAGCCCACCATTATAGAGCGGATCTCCATAGGCAAGCACAAGTGCACCAGAAATACGTTGAAACGTCTGGTCAAACTCTCTGTCGGGTGAGGGACCGATGCTTAAGAGTAAATCAGAAGCAACAAGGGTGCGCGTGGGGATCGGACATATACCGCCATGATCGCTCCAAATGACCTCAAGGTCGCTCAAACTGGCAAAATCGCTTGGCTGCACAGTTTTCTAGTCCTCTGAAAGATTGAAGCCGGGCCTTGGGAGCCTACAAAATCAATAATGAGGAAAAGTTGACGCTACGGCAAGTGCGTGTAAGGCGCAAATAGTCAAACTGGAAAAACAAATTGCTTGCTGTGGCAAGAGCGCTACAGCAATGCCACCTGTTGGACTGGTCGTTGCTGTATCACCCGTAAAAGGAAGGAGAATAAACTGCGGCGAGGGAGCGGTATTCTCGCCACAGGTGTGTCAGTTCCGTTTAAGGAGCTGCAACATACGTTGGCTGCAATGTGGAGGACGGTGTCACACCAGCGCCCGCGCCTGAGATTTTGTAGCCATTGGCTCCGCGGCGTGCATTGGTCTTGGCTCGCGCTGCTTTGCGGTTACCGCCACGATAATCCACGTTGATGCCCAGCTCATTGATCATTGCGACCAGCTGAGAGCGGGAATAGAAGCCCAGGGTGCTCAGCAGTGCAGAAACATGATGCTTCACGGTCGCTTCGGAAATTCCGAGCTCATGAGCGATCTGTTTGTTCAACTTACCTTCTTTCAAGTAAGTCAAAATGGTTGCCTGACGGCGTGTCAGATTGGCCAGACCTTCATAAAAGTCGATACCAAATGCGTTCTGTGCATCTTCGGATTCTGTGGTCACCTCAACAGTGCCGCCGGTCAAAATCGCTTTGAAGACAGAAAAATCAGCAGTCTTTGGAACAGCTGCACTTGCACCACGGGCAATGAAGTAATCTGCAAGGCCCGGATTGTCTTGCTCAAGCAGCATGACAAGGCTGGAAATCTCATAGGTCTCCAGCAGTGCGGATGCCGTGCCGAGTCCTGGTGCCCCCTTCATACGAGGGTTCACAAGTACCACTGCGGAAGGGTGAAGTTCTACCCAAGTCTGCAACTCGGAAAAGCTTTTCGTCACAAGTACATTCACGCCATGACACTCATTGGAGTAGATACTCGCAAGTGCTCTGGAAAATGCCGGATGTGGATCACCAATAATAACAGTGTGCATGGAAACCTTCTCCCTTAGGGTTCCAACAGTGGACTGACGCTCCCGATACATAATTTCTCCTCCCTAAACTATGCACTACGTGTTTCGTCTTATCTCTTGAAAAAAATACATGCATATGGTTTTTTTACAAGCGTTGATGTGAGGCTCCATGAAAAATAATTTTCAAGATACCGGCGAAACGCGAAAATCTACTCAGGCAGAGAAGAGTGACCGCATGCGTAAGGAGATCCTCCTTGCGGCTATCAGCTGTTTGCACGAATTTGGCTATCACCGTGCATCTATTAAGAAAATTACCGAAAAGACCAGATTTTCGCAGGGTGCGCTGCAGCATCATTTCTCGACTAAAGAAGATCTGATGGTCTTTGTTCTGGAAAGGTTGCTCGCGAAATCCGTTAGGTTGACTTTGGAGTGGTTGAACGAAATCGGTGAGGATAAAAGCAGAATTTCTGAGCTGACTATCAAATGGTGGACGAATCAGGCGAACTCTCCTGAGTACCTCACCATGGTGGAAATTCTTGTTGCAGCGCGAACGGAAGACTCGCTGCGTCGCCGCATCAAACCCACCTTCGACAACTTCGCAAAAGTGACTGACGATCGAATTCTGGCAATTTTTGATAGCAATAAAATAAGTCAGACAATCGCACGTACGCTCATCACAGCCTCGCGTCAGATGATGACAGGCCTGATCAGCTCAGATGGTTTGTTTATGAAGGAAGAAGATAAGCAGGCCTACATCGAGCACTGGGCGATGTTTTTGCAGCAACTTATCGAGCATAGAATGCAGGAATCTGCGTAGACTTTAGTCTATGTGGCATCCGGGCACGTGGCCCGAATGCACGATCTTTTAGCAGCCGAGATTACATCAGCTGGCTAAGTTTCATTGCAACGCTCATGTCACCATCAATAGTGAACTTGCCCTGCATGAATGCCGCTGTTGGGTCCAGATCGCCAGCAATCAGAGACTGAAGGTCTTCAAAGGTAACGCCGATTGTGCAATCAACGTCTTTGTTGTCGGTGGAGATGGAATTGCCATCAATCACCAAAACACCTTCGTCACCACAGTCAAACTTGATTGAGCTGTCAAAGTCGCTGGATTCTACGCGGCCTTTCAGGTCATTCAAAAGTGCGTCCATGCTCATATTTGTTCCCTCCATCTGTTAAATTACAGTGTTTGAAAAATCCGGGCAGATGCCTAAGATGTTCTAAGTAGCGCACTACGTATTACGCATCAGGCATCGTGTTAACGTAAGCGTAATTCAGCATGCGTTGAATGTAAAGACACCAGATTCCGCTTATTCGGGATTAGCCCTGCTGCCTTAGTAGGGCGTTATGCCAGCTGATCCGCCAAAGACTTCGTCTTCTCAGTCACAACATCGCCAGTGTGCTTTGTCGCTACCGGCTCAATGAGCACGATCCAGCATTCCTCTTGAGCAACCGGGTTATGCATTTTACCTTTGGGGACAACATGAAAGTCACCCTCATTTAGGGTAACAGCTTCCCCCTCGTACTCAATAATGACACTGCCTTTCACAACATAGAAGAGTTCATCTTCGTCATCATGCTTGTGCCAGGCGAGATCTCCTTTGACCTTGGCAACCTTAACATACTGGTCGTTCACTTGAGCGACGACGCGAGGGGACCAGTAGTCAGTGATCTTTTCAAATTCAGAATTAAAATTGCCAATCATAGGAACCTCATAAAAACAGGATACTGACGGTTATATGGGGCTGTTGCAGTCTCGTACAACACAGACAGGCTCATCCGTTGACGTTTGCTTACAAGCCGTTATAAGCCCCTCCATGAACACTCCGAGCCCATCCTTTATCTACGCACCACCCATGGAGCCCTTCCTTGATGTTGTCCATCAGGATGAGCAGCTTCTGGTCCTCAACAAGCCGAGTGGTTTGTTGAGTGTTCCTGGTCGCGCAGAAGAGCATAGGGACTGTTTGGAAAGCCGCGCTCAATCCATCTACCCAACAGCAACAACCATCCATCGGTTGGATATGGATACCTCTGGCCTGCTTGTGATGGCCATGAATAAAGACGCGCACCGTCATGTCGGGCTTCAGTTCGAAAAGCGCATGACGAGAAAAACTTACATTGCCCGCGTATGGGGGCACGTCTCTGAGGATCAGGGAGAGGTTGATCTTCCTCTACGATGTGACTGGCCCAATCGCCCAAAACAGATGGTTGACCATGAGCAGGGCCGTTCAGCACTCACGCGTTGGGAGGTGGTCCACCGCGAGGAAGTGACAACCCTTGTAAAGCTGATGCCAGTCACAGGCCGCTCTCACCAGCTTCGCGTACATATGCTCGCGCTTGGTCATGTCATTGTGGGAGACCGCTTCTACGCAGACGGAGAGGCGCTGGTGTTCTCAGAGCGATTGCACCTCCACGCGCAAACGCTTGAGCTGCGTCATCCCATCGGTGGCGAATACAATACCTTTACAGCTGCCTGCCCGTTTTGGGATCTGTAAGTCGCCAATACCTGCCAGACTCATGGAATTTGTAAAAATGAGTCACATTAAATACGGGTAATATCGTATTTTGTGCAGCCAGAGCGCACTATTCACAAGTACTAGGTGAAACTACCAGCAAATTATTGCAGGAAAAGAACTTTCACACAGTATAAGACAGTGCAGTTGTCCTATAAGCAAATCGCTGGCTATCTCCCGGTTAAAACCGCGATCTCACTCCGCATTAACTCATTGAATATAAAGTGTAATATCACTGATTTTACGAGTGAAAACTGTATGCAATGCTATGCAATAAATGACAAGTTTGATTATTATGGCAATTCAGGTCTCTGAGAGTAGCCTTCAGATTGCCAGTTTTATGACATCCTATTCATATATCTCTGATTTTTGACTTAAGTCATGCGCCTAAAGTACAATGTGACCCAATAATACCTGTGTCGAACAGAAGAGCGGTTTCCTCCCTAGAGCTGTTTTGTGACATGTACGGATAGTTTGTCACGTTTCTGCTTCGGATTTTGCCTACGGAGAAGAGAATGCCTGTCACTAATCGCGAAGAATTAGACGCCCTGGTTGCTCGGGTTAAAAAAGCGCAACGGACTTATGCTACATACACACAAGAGCAGGTAGATAAGATTTTCCGTGCAGCGGCTTTGGCTGCTGCGGATGCTCGCATCCCACTCTCCCGCATGGCGGTTGAAGAGACTGGAATGGGCGTAATGGAAGACAAGGTTATCAAAAACCAGTTTGCTTCCGAATACATCTACAACAAATACAAGGATGAAAAGACCTGCGGTATCCTCGATGAAGATGACACCTTTGGTACCATCACCATCGCAGAACCAACAGGCATCATCTGCGGCATTGTCCCAACCACAAACCCGACCTCTACTGCGATCTTTAAAGCACTGATTTCTTTGAAGACCCGTAATGGTATCATCTTCAGCCCGCACCCTCGTGCAAAGCTGGCAACCAATGAAGCTGCTCGCATCGTTCTGGACGCAGCAATCAAAGCTGGTGCGCCAAAAGACATCATCGGCTGGATTGACGTTCCAACAGTGGAACTCTCCAACGCATTGATGACACACGATGAGATCAACCTGATCCTCGCAACCGGTGGTCCGGGCATGGTGAAGGCAGCTTACTCTTCTGGTAAACCAGCCATCGGCGTGGGCGCAGGTAACACCCCGGTTGTGGTTGATGAGTTTGCAGACGTGAAGCGCCTTGTTGCTTCTGTCCTCATGTCCAAAACATTCGATAACGGCGTGATCTGCGCATCTGAGCAGTCTGTTATTGTTGTCGAGGAAATCTACGAGCAGGTTAAAGAGCGCTTCTCCAGCCACCAGGGCTACGTGCTGAAAGGCAAAGAGCTTCAGGCTGTTAAAGATGTACTGCTGAAAAATGGTGGACTCAACGCAGCGATCGTAGGTCAGCCAGCACCAAAAATTGCTGAAATGGCCGGCGTAAAAGTTCCTGCAGGCACCAAGATCCTGATTGGTGAAGTCACCGAAGCCAGTGAAGCCGAAGCTTTCGCACACGAAAAGCTGTCTCCAACGCTTGCCATGTACAAGGCAAAAAGCTTTGAAGACGCATGTGACACCGCTGAAAAGCTCGTCACCATGGGCGGCATCGGTCACACCTCAGTATTCTATACAGATCAAGACCGCTGCGCAGACCGTGTGAAAGAATTTGGCCGTCGGATGAAGACTGCCCGTATTCTCATCAACTCTCCTGCATCCCACGGCGGTATTGGTGACCTTTACAACTTCTCCCTCGCACCAAGCCTCACACTGGGCTGCGGCTCTTGGGGTGGTAACTCCATCAGTGAGAACGTAGGTCCAAAGCACCTGATCAACAAAAAGACCGTTGCGAAGCGAGCTGAAAACATGCTGTGGCACAAATTGCCTGAATCCATTTACTTCCGTCGCGGCTGTCTGCCAATCGCTCTGGGTGATCTGGAAGGTAAAAAGCGCGCACTGATCGTAACCGATGGGTTCTTGTTCAAGAATGGCTACGCTGATGAGACTGTTCGTGTTCTCAAAGGCCTGGGCATGGAAACAGATGTCTTCTACGAAGTAGAGGCAGATCCAACACTGTCCATCGTTCGCAAAGGTGCCGACCTTTGTAAAGCATTCAAGCCAGATGTGATTGTTGCAATTGGTGGTGGTTCTCCAATGGATGCAGCAAAGATCATGTGGGTCATGTACGAACATCCGGAAGTCGACTTTGCTGATTTGGCATTGCGCTTCATGGACATTCGTAAACGTATCTACAAGTTCCCTAAAATGGGCGAAAAAGCCAAGATGGTTGCGATCCCAACCACCTCTGGCACCGGCTCTGAAGTAACCCCGTTTGCGGTGGTGACTGATGACGAAACCGGCATGAAGTACCCAATTGCGGATTACGAACTCACACCAAACATGGCTATCGTGGATGCGAACCTTGTCATGAACATGCCGAAGTCTCTGACAGCGTTTGGCGGCATTGATGCCATCACTCACGCAACAGAAGCTTACGTCTCTGTTCTGGCAAACGAGTACTCTGATGGTCAGGCTCTGCAGGCTCTCAAACTGCTTAAAGAGAACCTCGTAGAATCCTACGAAATGGGTGCCGAATCCCCGAATGCACGTGAGAAAGTGCACAACGGTGCAACCATCGCAGGTATCGCATTTGCGAACTCCTTCCTCGGTGTTTGCCACTCTATCGCACACAAAGTAGGTGCAGCGTTCCACGTACCGCACGGTTTGGCCAATGCCATGCTGATCTCTAACGTGATCCGCTACAACTCAAATGACAACCCAACCAAGCAGACCGCATTCTCTCAGTATGCGCGTCCTCAGGCAAAATGCCGGTACGGCGATATTGCTGACCATCTGGGCCTCACAACAGCTGGAGACAGCCGTGAAGCAAAGGTTGAGAAACTGGTTGCTTGGGTAGAAAGCGTCAAGAAGGCTCTTGAGATCCCTGCAGGCTTTAAAGACCTAGGTATCACTGAAGAGCAGTTCATGGCGAAACTCGACGAAGTCGCAGTGGAAGCATTCGATGACCAGTGCACCGGTGCTAACCCACGGTACCCACTGATCGATGAGATCAAACAGCTCCTTCTCGATGGTTACTACGGTCGCGTCTACGTAGAGGGCCGCGCGGAGGATGTTGTAGATCTTGCGCAGGAAAAAGCGAAAAAGGCCTCTAAAGCGAAAGCTTAAGCCCAACGCCATTCCTGCAAGCTAAACATTGCGGCTCGAAAAAAGACCCCGGGGCACTTGCTCCGGGGTTTTTGCGTTACAGTGACCAACATAAAGTGATAACTCTTGCATATGGAAACGAAGCAACTCAAGTTCTCCTATCGGGATGATAGCAGCATCCCAACGTTCCCAGATGATGGCCCCATTTCAGTCATGGATGCCCACTGCGGACTTTGCGCAAAAGGAGCTGCATGGATAGCAAGGAATGATCAGGAAGAAGAGTTCAGGATAGTACCGCTGCAGTCCGAACTGGGAGAAGCATTAGCAGCCCATTATGGGCTCGATCCATCTAATCCATTGAGCTGGCTATATCTCGAAAATGGAGTTGCATATACCTCACTGGATGCATTGATCCGTGTTGGGATACGCTTGGGGGGAGTATGGAACATTTTGGTTGTATTGCGAATTTTACCACGATCTGTGCAGGATGCGATGTACGGAGTTGTTGCCCGCAATCGCTATAAGTTTTTCGGTAGGGCTGATTTGTGTTCAGTGCAAAATTCTGAAGTCAGAAAAAGGCTATTACTTTGAAAATATTGGTACTTGGCGGCTACGGGGTCTTTGGTGGACGACTGATCGAACTTCTTTTGAATATTGAGAGTCTCGAGATTGTCGTTTCTGGACGTGATCGTAATAAGGCTGAAGATTTCTGTAAAAAACACAGTGGTGATGCAACACTCACCCCTTTAGCTTTAGATCGCACGGATATTGCTCTCCAGCTACCGGAAATAAAGCCTGATATTGTAATTGATGCCTCAGGCCCGTTTCAGGCCTACGGTCAAAATAGATATGTCACCGTTGAAGCCTGTATTGCAGCTAAAGTGAACTATTTTGACTTTGCAGATGCCGCAGATTTTGTCTTCGGTGTTTCACAGTTTGACCAGCAGGCAAAGACCGCCGGAATTTTTGTAATCTCTGGCGTAAGTAGTTTTCCGGTTCTGACAGCAAGTGTCCTTCGGGAGATCTCTAAGACGATGGAGATACACCACGTCACTGGAGGTATTGCGCCATCTCCATTTGCTGGAGTTGGGCTCAACGTAATGCGCGCGATTGTTGGTTATGCTGGTTCGCCAATCACGCTGTTTCGTGAAGGCAAACGTGCACAAGCAATTGGTCTTGCTGAAACACGACGCTACACGATCTCTGTACCGGGCAAATTGCCCATGAGAAATACCCATTTTTCGCTAGTCGACGTGCCTGACCTGCAAGTCCTGCCACCTGAGCATCCTACAATGCAATCGATCTGGATGGGGGCGGGACCTATTCCGGAGGTTTTGCATAAGATATTAAACTGGATGGCTCGGATGCGGTCAACACTCAGGCTTCCATCCTTTGAACCGCTATCTCCACTTTTCTATCGGGTATTGAATCTCTTTAAGTTTGGCGAGCATAGAGGCGGTATGTTTGTTCATGTAAGCGGTGCAGCGAATAATAAGCCCATCGAACAGTCATGGCATATGTTGGCCGAAGGTGACGATGGCCCCTATATTCCGTCCATGGCAATCGAAGCAATTATTCGCAAAATTGCTGCAGGAGAAATGCCCAAAGCAGGTGCAAGATCTGCGACCCGGGAACTGGAGTTGGAAGACTATAGCAAGCTCTTTGCCACAAGACCGATTAGCATGGGCTTCCGGCAGGATCAAAGGGACGAGCTCAACCCGTTCAAGCAAGTGCTTGGTAGCGCATTCAATCTTCTTCCAACTGCGTTACAGGACTTTCATGGCTCAGGCCAGAAACAGATATGGCAAGGTCAGGCAGTAGTTCAACGAGGCTCCGGGCTACTTTCGAAAATGATAGGTCGTGTGTTCGGTTTTCCCAAAACGAACGACGCGGCGAATGTGCGTGTCACCCAGATTCCAAATGAAAATGGTCTAAGCTGGACCCGGTCGTTTGATGGAAAAGAATTTAAATCTTTTCTGAAAGTGGGTAGAGGAAAAGACAGTTACCTTCTGAGTGAACAATTTGGACCCGTGAAGGTTGCTCTGGCACTCGTCTTAGATGAGGGAAAGCTGCGCTTTATTCCTCGGAGATGGTCTATATTCTCAATACCCATGCCACGAATTTTGCTACCTCACGGAGAGAGCTTTGAGCAAGAGACGGATGGGCGGTTTTCGTTTGATGTCCAGATTTCAGCTCCAGTGGTAGGGCACATCGTTTCCTATAAAGGTTACCTCGAACCAGAGACTTAGTGCCCATAAATAGCCTTTACACCTAAGTAAATGTGGCAGCAAAGCTACAGCAAGTTCTCGGAAAGTTCCGTAGCGTTCAAAGTCTCTTTCGCTGATTGGCGTGTTTTGCTAGAGCTGACTGTCTAGTTAAACAACGTGAGAAATCAATTTTGCCTATGTAATCACCGGTCTCTTTTAGTCAATCATTGTTCTGCAAAAAATACTCTTTTGCGGCGCGCTTTCTGTTGCGCGGATGGTGGCATGAGACCGGTTTGGCCTCGTGATTTCTGGCACTATCCTTGCGCATTTTTGCGCGCTGCTTTCTATAAAATCCTTAGCCTTACCGTGTGCTGTAACGGCGTCATGCTGCGCATCCGCTTTTTGACAAGTGGAAATCCAAAAGCATGTCGAAATCGCTTAAATGCGTCTGGACGCTTCAACCAGAAAACCCACCACACCCGATTATTCCCTGCAAGAACTGCGGTGTTCTTAAACCCTTCAAACCATCAGGGAAGTTCCGCCTCAATGCAAATGGCACCAGACTGGACGCATGGCTCATTTACAAATGCATGACCTGCGATGCCACGTGGAACCGCCCGATTTTTGAGCGTCGCAACCGCAAGCAGATCACCCCGAGCCTACTCGAAGCACTGCAAATCAATTGCCCGGAGCAAGTGAAAAAGTACGCCTTCGACAAAACGGGCTTACCCGCCATCGCTGCGTTAAGGGAAGGTGAAACAATGATCACCATTCATAAGCAAATCGTGGAGGGCACGGCACGGGACTGGACGGTTCTCGAAATCACACTGAACGCAGCAGTGCCCGTCAATCTGAGATTGGACAGGTTGCTCGCTCAGCAGCTGGGAGTGTCACGAAACGCCCTGAAACTACTCGCCAGTCAAGGAGGGCTTCTTGATGGAAACGACGAGCCTCTTCAATTGAAGAAACCTCCCAAACACGGCGCAGTCGTGCGCCTTCAACTTGCTGATCATACTAACCTGAGAACACAAGTGCACTCAGCCTTACTCGCAGATGAATTTGTAGAGGCGTGACATCAACCACAAGCCCCCAGAACAAAGACTTGGGGGCTTGTTCCTACTGAATTGAGGTCGGCAATAAGCCACTAAAGATTACACATCACGTCCGCCAGAATCTCGTAGGTCATCGGGTTCCCCATCTGGCTGACGTTGAAGCGCATGAACTGGCCCATGGATTGGGTTGGGCTGAAAACATCACCCGGGGCAAGAACCATATTTTGCTGCAGGGCTGCACGGGCGAGTTCAGCTGAATCAATGCCTTCGGGCAGGGAGCACCAGAGGTAAAATCCGCCCTCTGGCATCAACCAGGTCTGGATGCCCAGCTCAACCAGATTGGCGGAAACCTCACGCCGTGTTTTGGCAAGGCGAATACGTAAGGCCTCCATATGCTTTCGATAGGAACCATCACTCAGGCAAGCATAAATCAGCTCGGTGGTGATCGGGCTAGGGCCACCGAAGGTCGTGGCCACCTGAAGATCAACCAGAGCTTCAATCCATTCTGGTTTGGCAGCGATGTATCCGCAGCGTGCGGAAGCCGACAATGTCTTTGAAAAGCTGCCAAGACGGATCACACGATCAAACCCGCCCAAGGCCGTCAGGCGCGGCGTTATTTCTGGCAGAAACTCAGAAAATACATCATCCTCAATCAGGATGAGATCATGCCGGGCTGCAATACTCAGGATCTTATGAGCACCTTGAGGAGAGAGGGTGACCCCCGTGGGGTTATGCAAGGAGGTGTTGGAGATATAAAAACGTGGCTTATGCTCCACCACAGCCTGCTCAAACTGCTCACAATCCATGCCTGTCCTGGTGTACGGCACGCTCACAATCTCAACCTGATGCGCTTTCAGGATTGCCTGAAAGTTGAAGTAACACGGGTCACTGACAAGAACCTTGTCTCCGGGGCGCAGCAAAAACCGGCACAACAGGTCAATGGATTGGGTCGCAGAGCCAGTCAGCAAAATCTGGTTCGGATCAACCTCAATCCCTTCTGCCGCAAACTGCCGTGCCTGCAATCGTCTCAGATTGCTGGCCCCTCGTGTGCTGGCATAATCTGATAGCAAGTGATCATCTGCCTTGCTCAAATTACGAATGGCTTTGCGCAGGGATGCGTTCGGCATCCAGTCCGCAGGCATCCAGCCACATCCGGGTTTGAGCATATCCCGTCCTGTGTCCAGCGATTGACGAGAGACCCAGAACGGATCGATCTCCCTGTCCAGATGCGGCCCAATCTCTGAAACCGTAAAGGGCTGCGTTTTCGGGGAGACATAAAACCCGGCCCCTTTGCGGGCAAAGATAATCCCTTCGGCAGCAAGCCGGTCATAAGCCTCAACCACTGTCGAAACGGAAACATTCATTGTAGAGGCAAACCCCCGGATGCTCGGCAGTTTCTCACCCGGTTCCAACGCGCGGCTGCTGATCTTGCTGCGCACCGCCTGCATCACACGTTGTGTTTGTTGCCCATAAGCCATTTTACATCTCACCTGCTGTATTGACGATTGTAGCAGTACAGTTTCTCGCAATTGTATTGTTTTGTGGCTGTTGTGCCTAGCCCCACCTCGCTAAAAAACGGAAAACGGAGGTGAATGATGCAAGCATCACTGGCACAAAGAGGCTCAGCAGGCTGGGGAAACGGTCTGCTCGGTGTCATAATTTTCAGCGGCTCTTTGCCCGCAACACGCACAGCTGTCGCCGGATTTGATCCATTCTTTCTGACAAGCATACGCGCAGTGATTGCCGCATTGCTCGGCATTGCGTTGCTGAGCGTGCTAAGACAGCCTCTCCCAAAACGGCAGGATATCTTGTCATTGGCAGTCGTTGCACTTGGTGTCGTGATAGGCTTCCCGCTGCTGTCTGCATTAGCCCTCGCACAGATGACAGCTGCGCAGTCGCTGGTTCTGATGGGTATTTTACCATTCTCGACAGCCATCTTCGCTGTTTTGAGAGGAGGGGAAAGACCAAAACCATTCTTTTGGGTGTTCTCCGGTGTAGGCAGTCTGGCTGTGGCGGTGTTCGCGCTCTCACAAAACGCAGAAGGCTCACTGCTCGGCTCACTTTACATGTTCGGCGCAATTATTGTGTGTGGCCTTGGATATGCAGAAGGAGCAACACTTTCAAGAAAGCTTGGAGGCTGGCAGGTCATTTCATGGGCACTTGTGCTGGCTCTTCCAGTCATGCTGGTGGCCGCAATCCTAAGTGTGCCTGCGGAGCTGCCAGACAGTCAGTCCACCGCGTGGTATGGCCTCATGTACGTATCTGTCTTCTCAATGCTAGTTGGCTTTGTGTTCTGGTATCGCGGACTGGCTTTGGGCGGTGCAGCGGGGGTTGGGCAGCTCATGCTCCTGCAGCCATTCTTCGGCCTCATGCTCGCAGCGTTGCTGCTCCAAGAGACGATTTCGTCAATGATGATTGCAGCAACAGTCGTTGTGGTTGGCTGTGTGGTCGGTGCCAAACGATATGCATAAATAAAAGACGAGAGCAGGCCAACCAGCAGCGGCCTGCTCTCACTGTGAGATCTATACCCGTCGCAGTATCTGCACGATGGTCGCGCCCGGTTCCCGTAATGGAGTGGTGCAAACGGAAAGCACGCGCCCGTCACAAGGGGCTGTGTACTTTGCAACCACATCGCCGAAAGCGTTTGTCATGGTGGCAACCAACTGGCCTTTGGTCACCTCCTGATTAAGCTGCACCATCACACGCGCAAACCCGCCAGTGTCTGCAGTGATCGACACATCGTCGTTCCCCACATAGCTTTTAATCCCAAGCAGATTCACTTTACCCGCAATCATCCCGTAGTCGATCAAGGTGTTCAAAATGCCCTGAACACCGCGTTGGGTCATATCCGGGTCAAACACATTGGCACAGCCAAGCTCAACCGTGAGCGATGGAATACCGGCCTGAACCAACTCAGTCTCAACTGAACCGTCAATACCATCATCTTCTAGGATCTGATCTGCTGGCTGAAGTGCTGCCAGACGGCACACATCTGCACTGCGAAAATCAGCAAAGAGAAACAACGGAAATGCAGTGCCGGTTGACTGTGTATGCAGGTCCAGAAAGATGTCTGCATTGCCCATGTAAAGATTATGCCAAAGCGCATAAGCATACCGGCTTCCAGCATTTGAGCTCTTCGCATCCCCCGGCATCATGCGATTGAGGTTTGTGAAGGTCTGCGTCTCATTCTGCGAAGGGTAATAGCGTGAGGCCAGCTGCATGCCCGGAGGGTTTGCGCCCGGTACCAATACAACAGTCCCCTTCAGCGTATCAGAGTCCAGGTGTGGCAGGACTTGATGGATCACATCCACCCCCTGAACCTCATCCCCATGCAGCGTTGACTGAATGAACAGCTTTGTTCCCGGCTCAGCACCCTTGATCACGATCACCGGAATACGGTGGTAGTTTCCCAAGGAGTCCGTGGAGGCTTTAAAAAAGAAACGGTGCTTCCCAGCAGCAAGCTCATCAACACTGAGCTTCTCGATGACGGGTACACCATCAATGATATCATTTGTTGTTTTCATGGAAGAAACCTACCGTGCTCGACACAGATGGAACAAGTGAGTTTACATCAAACATCACAATGTTGATTAGCCTGAGTATCTGAAACTGAACATCCCGCCTTCGGGTGTCTGATGCATGATCTGCCAATAACAACTTGAGCCAGGTTTGATTTTTGTATACTTATGTATGCAAAATTGAGGTGCTTCATGAATATCGCAAGTGATCACGCATTTTCCGGCCTGCAAAAAATCTATGACCAAGCTCGCCCGCGCTACCCACAGGATGCGCTGGATCACATCGTGGATCTGTTGGAGATGCCCAAAGGTGCAGAGCAGGGGCATCTATTGGATGTTGGCTGCGGCACCGGAATTTTGACGCGCCAACTTCAAGGGCTGTCACCAGGCAGCGAGTTTACAGGATGCGACGTCAACGAAGACATGCTGTCTCAAGCAAAAGCAAGGGATAAGGCAGGTGAAGTGTCTTGGCATCAAGCCGCTGCTGAAAAGCTTCCGTTCGAAGACAGTGCCTTTCATCTCATCACCGTCGCACAGGCCGCACAATGGTTTGATCGACCGAAGTTCTACCGGGAAGTACAGCGTGTTCTCACCTCGCAGGGGTGTCTGGTGATTATTGAGAACAACCGGCAGCTGGAAGCCTGCGCTTTCATGCAAGCCTATGAAACCTTAATCGAAACGCACAACACCAGTTACTCCAGAGATTACCGCAGGTTCGACTATGCGCAGGAGATGCAAAAGGCAGGCTTTGCTCAGGCAAACGTTCGGCGGTTCCCCTGGTCCCGTTCAATGTCACGTCAAGACTTTATTGAAATGGCCAAATCCTCCTCAAAAGTTCAAGCTGCGATCAAAGCAAGCAATGGCGTTTTCCAGATGGAGCTTGATCAGATCCTGCAAGAACATTGGGGGGAGGACGAGCAAATCGTGATTGATTATTCGACGCAGGTCTTCGCTGGGCATAAATGAGACTGTTGCGATGCTCAGGCAAATCGGCTTGTGCAGCTTAAACCAATGCAAAGACTATCTTCTTAGAGTATCGGGAATGCGCAACTTAAAGGCAATCCACTGAACACGGATAGTGGACACCGCCGGGATTAAAATGGCCAAATGTCCTATCAAAATCTGACCGTCATCTTTGCAGTGGTTTTTTTGTACAGCGTGATGAGCCGACGGCTGGAGCAAAAGCCAATCAATGGAGCATTGCTGTTTTGCATTATTGGTTTTTTGCTTGGCAATGACGGTTTGGGGTGGTTTCAGGTCAAGCTCACCAATGAATCCATCAAGACATTGGCCGAGTTGGCTCTTGCCATTGTTTTGTTTACGGATGCGGCCAAAGCAAATCTCAAGGTCCTTGCCACCAATATTGACTTGCCACGGCGCCTCCTCTTGGTTGGCTTGCCGCTCACAATCATATTTGGCATCGGAGCCGGGATGGCGTTGTTGCCACAACTCCCTGTCATCGAGATTGCAATTCTGGCCGCTTTACTTGCTCCAACGGATGCCGCGCTTGGCAAGGCCGTGGTGACAGATCCCTCTGTACCGGCCAAGATCAGAGGAACTTTGAATGCCGAAAGCGGGTTAAACGACGGCATCTGTGTTCCAATTGTGTTTTCTCTCCTCTCAATTGCAGCTGATCCATCCCTGATAAGCCACCTGAACAAAATGGCCGCGCAATTGCTTGCTGAGCAGATCGGCCTGGGTGTTCTTGTGGGGATTGGCATTGCCATTCTCGCTGGGCAGATCATTGATTACTCTTTCCAGACCAAGGAGCAATCCAAAACGTGGGAGCAGGTGACTGTCGTCGCTCTGGCGATCTGCTGCTTCTCAGTCGCGCAACTGGCAGGTGGCAGCGGGTTCATCGCGGCCTTTGTGGGCGGTATTGTTTTCGGTTGGCTGGAGAAGCCCTACAAAGAGCAACTCCTGGATTCAGCAGAAGGAATAGGAGACTCGCTCTCCCTCATGACATGGCTCATTTTTGGCGCAGCTATCATCGGCTCAGTCCTGCATGAGTTCACTTGGGAAATCCTGGCCTACTCCATCCTGAGCTTGACGGTCGTCAGAATTCTGCCTGTCCTTTTCGTCTTGCGCGGCGAGCCGTTGAGCACAAAAGAAAAGCTCTTTATTGGTTGGTTTGGCCCACGAGGTCTGGCAAGCATCGTCTTCGCTATTATCGTGCTGGATGCGAACTTGCCGGGCAGTTCCGTCATCGCATCAACAGCTGTAACCACCATCGGCCTCAGTGTTATCCTGCACGGACTAACAGCGCATTCCTTCATCAAAGCATTGAAGAAAAAGTAGCAGGAGAGGGGCTGGCAAGAGGTTATCTCGCCAGCTCATCAGATCAGTCGATCATTTTTGCATGCAGTGCTTCGTTATTGGGGAAGTGCTGCAGGCCTTCTGTCCAGATTTCTTTGGCAGTCAGAAAGTCCCGCTTCTGCTCATAAATCGCCCCAAGCACCAGATACGGGTACACATGATGCCAGTTGGACTTGGTTTTCTGCTGCGCCTCAATCATGGACTTCAGGATTTTGATGGAGGAGGCCTCCTGATCCCGCTTATGAGAGAAGCCATAGAGTGTCGCTTTCCCAAGCCATGCGCCCCAGCTGGCCTTATCTTTACTCAGTGCCTGATCAAAATAAACATCAGCACGGGCTGCCAACTCAGCCATCTCGCCTTCGTCCTCCGACATATAGGCCCCATACGTCAGAAGCGTGCCATACCGGGCAATCAGTTCCGGATTGCTGTTGGAGGAAATGTCCTTGTCCAGCAACTCAACTGTCTCTTTGAAGCTCTTGGAAGAAACCAGCTGAACCACCAGCAGTTCCCCATCCGGGCTCCACAGAGAGGTTGTCTTTATTTTACTCAAACCCTGTTGTGGGCTGATATGCTGCTGTGTTGCGCCATTCTTATCCCATGAGAACGCCCAGGGCACCCAATGGTCAGCTAAGGCTGGCGGGCTAATAATCACGCTCATGAAGAGAGCCGGTGCCACAAAGCAAGCTTGGCGCATTCTTTTGATAATATTCATAAAAAATCCGTTGTATTGAGAAAAAACATGGGCTTCTAACCTTCTTATTTCCTGCTGAAAATTACAGGACCTTTATTGACAGTTGTGTATCTAATGATACATATAAGTATCATGTCGATACCATTGAACAACACCACAAAAGACAAACTGCTGGAAGCAGCCGTACGTGTGCTCAACAATCAGCCACGGGCGTCTCTCGCAGATATTGCAGAGGCCGCAGGCGTAAAGCGCGTAACTCTTCACCGTGTTATTGGCACACGTGAGGAATTACTGCGTGACGTGGCCTTGCGCGCTTTAGAACAGATGGACGAAGCGTCTTATGCAGCCATCAAAGGCAAGCGCAAAGCGTTTGAACAGCTCAAAGCCATTGTAGGCGCTCTGGTGCCTTATGCAGATTCCTGTCACTTCCTCTGGAAGAATCCCGACGTGTGGGATGATCCCGAAATTGCTAGAGAAATCAAGCGCCACGACAAGGAACTCTGTGATTTAATTGATCGCGCAAAGGAAGAGGGCGACATTCTCTCCTTCATTCCAAACAGCTGGATCATCGCCTCACTGGACGCTGTTTTATACGCAGCAGCCAGCACATCGCAGGCCGGAAACATCGCAACCAACGACGCCAGCGCACTTGCAATCCAAACCTTGTTTGGCGGCATTACAAAGAAGGTAAAGGGCATACAACCCGTTGGGGTTTAGAGCGTGTTCCGTTTGATTGGATTCAAGCGAACGAAAAGAATTCGCTCCGACAAAGATGTGAGAGTGCGGTGCGTGAATGTAAATGAACGCGGCGTGCTCTAGGAGGCAGAAAGAACAGTAAAGGCCACATCCGGTCAGATAGGAACGTGATGGCTGCAGCAACAAAAATCGGGCGACTGGAGGGGCTGGACCTGGCCAGGTTCATCGCCTTCGTGGGCATGGTGATCGTCAACTTCTCCATCGTGATGGGCGCAGAAGGCACTGAGGGTATGCTCAGTAATATCATCTACGCACTGGAAGGGCGCGCGGCAGCCACTTTTGTCGTTTTAGCTGGCATCGGCCTTGGTCTAGCTGGGATGAAAGGGGAGCTCAATCTCACCATCTTCACCAGTTTCAAACGCGCTGCCTTCCTGCTCGTGCTCGGCCTGCTCAACATGCTCATTTTTGATGCTGACATCCTGCACTACTACGCGTTCTACTTCCTCTTCGGCGTTCTGCTGCTGCCATTGAGCACCCGCACTCTGGGCTGGCTCATTGCGGGTCTGGCCACCACCTCTGTGCTCATGGTCATCCTGTTGGATTATGACGCTGGTTGGAACTGGACCGACCTGACCTATCCCGAGTTCTGGACACCCGTCGGCTTCATCCGCAATCTGTTCTTCAACGGCTGGCATCCGGTTATCCCGTGGCTCGGGTTCCTGCTGTTTGGCGTGATGCTCAGCCGCTCAAACCTCTCCTCCACCAAAACGCAAGATGCGCTCATGTTCGGTGGCCTTCTGGTCTTCCTGTTCGTCAACGCTGTCAGTGCTTACCTGCAACCACTCATCGCGATGGTAGAGCCGGAACTGGCCGATCTGGTGGGCACAAGCCCGGTGCCGCCAATGCCGTTTTACCTGATGGCTGGCATGTCCGTCGCCTCCATGGTCGTCGGAGTATGCCTGCGCGCAGCTCCAATGCTGAAAAGCTTCGGCGTGTTGACCGTCCTCAACCCCGCAGGTCGCCAGACACTCACACTCTACCTCGCCCACATCCTGCTCGGCATGGGCGTGATGGAGGAGCTGGGCCTGCTCGGCGGTCAAACCCCGCAGGCAGCCTTCCTCGCCTCAGCCATTTTCTGCGTTACAGCAGTCATCTACGCCCTCATCTGGAGCCGATACTTCAAACGCGGCCCAATCGAAGCCCTCATGCGCAAAGTGGCAGGCTAGTCTTCACAAGAACCACCAACCAAACCACGCTTGCCACGCCCGCCTCCAAAAGCTAGGCTCCGGTTTTACTCTCGGGAATATTGCAGTGTCTTTTTTATCGGCCCCACCCAAACTTGTGATTTTTGATTGTGACGGCGTGCTCGTCGACTCCGAGCCGCTCTACATCCGCACTCTGCACCGTTTGCTGCAGTCCTACGGCGCGCCGCTCACCTTTCAGCAATGCTGGGAGATGTTCGTCGGCAAAACCAGCCGCGAGGTTGACGCCTACCTTAAAGAGCAAGGCCTGAACGCGCCCAGCCATTGGAACAAGGACTTCCACGAGCAGTCAAACGCGCTGCTGGAAAAGGAAGTCCAGCCCGTTACCGGCATTCAGCAGGTGATTAAACAGCTCGCCAACGCAAAAATCCCCATCTGCGTTGGCTCCAACGGACATCCGTTCACGGTCCGCATGACGCTGGAAATCACCGGCCTGCTGCCATGGTTTGACGGCAACGTCTTCACCGCAACGGATGTCGGCGCCAGCAAACCCGCGCCAGACCTGTTCCTGCACGCCGCGAAGAGGGCAGGTATCAATCCGGAGCACTGCGTCGTCATTGAGGACAGCGCCACCGGCATGAAAGCCGCCGCCAGCGCGGGCATGCGCTGCTTCGCCTACACGCCGGAAAACATCCCAGCACCCCAAAACCTCTTCGGCGCCCACCCGTTCCAATCCATGACCACCCTACCAAACCTGCTCGGCCTCGTTCCGGCATGAGCAGCCCGCTGGTCCCTGAATTCGCCGTCTCCGATTGGCTTGCATCCAAGCGCTTTTATTGCGAGGTGCTCGGCTTTGAATGCATCTACGAGCGGCCAGAAGAAGGGTTTTGTTATCTGCGCCTTGGCCTTGCGGAGATCATGATCGACCAGATTGGAGTAGGCCGAACGTTCGACAATGGCCACGCCCCACAATCCTATCCATTCGGCAGGGGATTGAACGTGCAGATTGAGGTGGAAACCATAGAGCCTATGCTCCATGCACTGAAGCAAGCGCAGGTCTCGCTCTTTCTGGAGCCCGAGGACAAGTGGTACCGCAAAAACAGCAGTGAAGTCGGCAACCGCCAGTTCGTCGTCGCTGATCCAGACGGTTACTTGCTCCGCTTCTGCCAGTCTTTGGGAACTCGCGAGATCTAGGCCTCATGCTGGCATACCCCTCGGTGTCTTCCCGGCCTCCGAGCCGGGATCCATACCCCCTAAAGCTCACGGGAAAGCACGACACATCCATACAAACCCACACACAAAAACGCTGGCCTGCGGGCACAATTCGCCCGGCCGCAGACCAGCAGGACACTCATGAAGGGCTGTGCAAGGGTAGTTGAGGCAGCCCTTGGAGTGCCGTTCACAGTGATCTAATCAAGAGACACAGTTTTCGTATTGACCAATGTTGGAGAGGCGACGCTGCGTGTCGCGTGACCGGAAAATCCTTTAGGGAAGGAGCCGCCGGACAACGCATCAGTTAAAATTCCGCAGGTCTTGTTGAGTGCCTCTAGGCGGTCAGATAATGCATGGTGCAGAGTGAACAAAGCATCACGCTCGCAGCTGTTCTTCATCCGCTCGCTCAGCACCATATGCTGGATGTATGCAAGGTTCTGAAGATCAGAAACAGCAACGTTCACTTCGTCAATTTCATTTTGGAGAGTATTTGTGGCGCCACAGGCGCATGCAGTGTCGTCCATATTCAAAGCCTTCTTTTCTGGCTGTTGAAGATCCGCACGACAAGGAGTTTTCTACGACCCACTGGCGAGCGGGAGGTTAGAAACCTGGAAAAGACAGGCGAGTTTATTCCCTCCCGAAGGAGGTGTTGTATTCACCGCCCTCCCGCTCATAGCAAAG